>CAKVIE010000010.1 GCA_934754505.1 uncultured Candidatus Melainabacteria bacterium | reverse complement strand
GAAGACATTGTCGGTTTCGGAGTTTCAGGGTCTTCAGGCTGGTTTGGAATTCCGTAAATTACATTGTGTATTGTTGAAGACATTGTTGGTTTCGGAGTTTCAGGGTCTTCAGGCTGGTTTGGAATTCCGTAAATTACATTGTGTATTGTTGATGGCATTGTAGCTTTGGGTGAATCCGGTTGTTTGGGAATTCCATAAATAAGCTTTCTTGCAGCCATTTCTTGTAATTGCTCGTCAGTTATATCTCCGTTAAAAGTTTTTGAATTGTTAAATGATATATCTTTTGTACTGTTTTTTTCTTGCAAATTAATGCTTTTTGTTACAGAATTTTGAAATTTTTGAACTTCTATATTAGATGATTTTGTGTCTTTAGCAACCTCAACTTTGTTCATTTCGGTTTGAACATTGTTCCTTTTGGCTTTAGCAGAAGCGTTCAATAATTTCTTAAAATTATCGCTTATACCCATTAGAACTCCTTTAATTTTTATACTACAAATCCAATAACGTCATTATAGTCCTTTTATTTATAATCTCAAAGAATTTTTTTACAAAGATTAACAATATTTTGAAAAAAAATACGTTATTATAAAAAAAAGGAGAAAATATGTATAAATTAAATACTGTTGTGTGGGAAATTACATTAAGTTGTAATATAAGTTGTTTACATTGTGCATCTAATGCTGATATTCACAAAAGACCGCAAGAACTTTCAACAGGTGAGGCTTTTGATTTAATAGAACAATTATCGGATTTGGGTTGTAAAAGAATTATTCTCTCCGGCGGCGAGCCTTTTATGAGAAAAGATTGGCCGGCTCTTGCAAGCAGAATAAAATCTTTTGGAATGGATTGTAATTTTATTTCGAACGGATTTGCGATAAATGATGATGCAATTTCTCTTTTAAAAGAAATTGGTATTAAATATTTAGGTTTCAGCCTTGATGGTGCAACTGCCAAAATGCATGATTATATAAGAGGAAAAGAAGGCGTTTTTGACCATTTAATGGAAGTTTTTGACAAACTTAAAAAAGAAAATATAATGATTGCTGTTGTTTCAACAATCCATAAGGGCAATATCAATGAGTTAGAAGATATTAAAAAACTTTTGTTGGAACATCAAGTTGATGTATGGCAAATTCAAACAGCTAATATCAGAGGCAGAATGCCAAAAGAATGGGCGGTTGAAGATACAGATTTTTATCACGTTGCGAAATTTATTGCAGAAAACAGAAAACGTTATAAAGGAATTATTGATATTACGGAAGGCGATTGTATAGGCTATTATTCTAAATTAACGCCTGAAATGGGTATGAAAAAATGGGACGGCTGCGGCGGCGGAATTGATACTTTGGGTATTCGAAGCGATGGAAAAATTACCGGCTGCCTCTCTATGCAAGATGATATTTATGTAGAAGGCTCAATCAGAGAAAAACCGTTAAAAGAAATTTGGAATGATCCGAATGCATTTAAGTATAACAGACGATTTGAATTATCCGATTTAGGCGGAATTTGTGCCGAATGTAAATACGGTGCAATTTGTCGTGGAGGATGTTCCGACCGTTCGATGACTTATAGCGGCAAACTTCACTCTCAGCCATATTGCTTGTATGATATGGAAAAAAGAAACAAAGTATAAATAGTATATTAAAAGCGTGATGGTTGATGATTTTTTAATTATCGGCTGTCACTTTTTTATTAAATAAAATTCTTTGAATTTAATCCGATTGTTGCAAAATTTGACCTTTAGTGAGTTTTTTGATAATTTACATGGTATAAAATCGAAAAATTCAAGGAAGATATGAAAAATAAAGATATTATAACGATAGGTGAGGGTTTGGTCGAATTATCGACAACACAGAATTTGACTTATGCAGATACGTTAAATAAATATTTCGGCGGAGATACGCTTACGACGGCGATAGCTGCGGCAAGACAGGGGGCGGAAGTCGGATATATTTCTAAAATTGCAAACGATGCTTTTCGTGATTTTTTGTTTGACGGTTGGGCATCAGAAGGTATTGACATTTCTCAATGCAAAATTGCAGACGGTCACAACGGTGTTTATTTCGTTGCGGTTCAGGATACGGGCAAAAAACAATTTGCGTATTATCGCAAAAAAACTGCTGCAACAATGCTTTCCGCAAAAGATATCGATGAAGAATATGTGAAATCCGCTAAAATTGTTTATGCGACAGGAATAACTCAATCTCTTTCATTATCGGCAAAAGAAGCCGTTTTGAAGTTATTTCAGGTTGCAAAAGAAAACAATGTTTTAGTCGCTTATGACCCGAATTTTGATCCGCTTCTTTCTTCAAAAGATGAAGCAAGAGATGCATTTTTTGAGGTTGAAGAATTTATTGACATCTTGTTCTTGAATGTTAAATCCGATTCAGTTGAATTGTGGGATATGGATTCTTGCGATAAATTGACGGAAGCTATTTTGGACAGAGGAATAAAAACGGTTGTTTTGAAATCCAAGGAAAAGGGCGGATATGTAGTTGCAAATGCGACGGAGTCTGTATTTGTTCCGTTCTATTCAAATGTTAAAATCGATTCGACAGGGGCAGGCGATGCTTTTAACGGAGCGTTTTTACAACAGGTTGCAAGCGGTAAATCACCGTTCGATGCGGCAAAATTTGCAGCAATCGTGTCAGGTTTGCAAGTCCGTGGAATTGGTGCGATAAAGTCTATTCCGTCCTCGAAAGAAGTTGAAGATGCAATTAGAGAAAATGCGTAAAAATCCACCAAAAGTATTGATTTCAGGCTATTACGGATTTAATAACTTCGGTGATGAAGCTGTTTTGAGTGTTTTGGTAAATAATCTCAAAGAGTCCGGAATTAAGGATATTACGGTTTTTTCTAAAAATCCTGAATTTACCGAAAAAACTTATGACGTAAAATCTGTGAATTCTTTCAATCTTGCGGAAATATTTTTGTCTATGATGAAAACCGATTTTCTGATTTCAGGCGGCGGAAGTTTGCTTCAAGACGCAACAAGTGCAAAAAGTTTGATATATTATTTATTTATAATCCTTTTGGCTTTGATTTTCGGGAAAAAAGTAATTATTTTTGCTCAAGGAATAGGTCCGATAAACAATAAGGTTTTGCGTGCTGTGACGGCTTTTGCTTTGAAAAAATGCAAGTATGTAACCGTCAGAGATGAAAAAAGCTTAAATCAAATGCAAAAATGGGGTATAAAGGCTGACTTGGTGAGTGATCCCGTTTGGAGTTTAAAACTTAAAAGAAAATATTCTCATCACGCTGTCGGAATTCAGCTCCGCAAGTGGGAAGGCTTGACTGACGAGCTTTTGCAGGAATGGGCAAAGTACGTTTATGAAACGTATAACGATAAAATTATTTTTATTTATGCCTTGCAAAAATCTTTGGATTTGGATATTTGCCTGCGTTTTGAGGAAATTTTGAGAACGTTTAAACAAGATATGCATATTCATGTGGTGACGAATAGGGCAACCTTTGAGATTGTGACGGCTTTTTCTCATCTTGATGAAATGATTGCAATGCGTTATCATGCTTGTCTTTTGGGATTAAAGTACGGAATTAAAGTTTTGCCGATAGTTTATGACCCGAAAGTTGAGAAACTTGCTGATGAATTTGAAATTACGGAACGTTTGAGCATAAAGGGCGAAACCGATGCAAAAAATAAAATCCATAATTTAAGATATGGTGAATATCACGCAACTTTTGATAAAGTTTCCGAAAAATTGTTTAATTTTGAAAAATTCAAACAGGCTTTATTTGAAAAATAAGTTTTGCGGTAAAATCCAAGATTATTTTGTGCGGCTTCAATTTTATTGTAAAATATTATAGAAAAAAGATTTAAGAGGGTTAGATTTTGGAACTTTTCAGACAACGCATAGCGGACTTAAAAGCAGAGATAAATAAGCATAACAAAGCTTATTACGAGGAAGATAATCCGACGATTTCCGACTTTGAATATGATGAATTGTTCAGAGAACTCAAAAAACTTGAGGAACTTTACCCCGAATATGCAACGGCAGACAGCCCGACACAAAAAGTCGGCTCCCAAACTTCCGATAAATTCAAGGAAATAACCCATAAATACAGACTTTACAGCCTTGATAACTCTAATAATTTTGAAGATTTACGAGCTTGGTTTAAGCGTATCGAAAAAGAATACCCTAACGAAACGATAGAAACGGTTTCTGAACTGAAAATCGACGGGCTTGCCTGTGCTTTGTCTTATGAAAAGGGCGTTTTAACAGTTGGTGCAACCCGTGGCAACGGAATAGTCGGAGAAGTTATTACAGAAAATATTAAACAGATAAAAGATATCCCTCAAAAGCTCAAAGACCCTATCGATATTGAAGTTCGAGGAGAAGTTTACATGCCCGTCAGCTCTTTTGAGCGTTTGAACGAACGTCAGAGAGAAAATGATGGCAAGGAATTTGCAAATCCGAGAAATGCTGCAGCAGGGTCGTTAAGACAGGATAACCCCTTGATAACGGGTGAGCGTGATTTGAGATTTTTTGCGTATGCGGCAGTTTTTCCGAACGGAGATACGCCAAAGACACACTTTGAAATCTTGAATTTATTGCGTGAACAAGGTTTTACGGTAAACGAAAATGTCAAACTCAACAAAACGGTTGAAGATATAGAAGATTATTGCAAATCTTGGGAATTTGAGCGTCAGAAGCTGGATTATGCAACCGACGGAGTTGTGGTTAAGATTAACGATACGGCAAAAGAATTTGAACTCGGATATACCGCAAGAGCACCGAAATGGGCGACTGCGTTTAAGTTTCCGCCTGAAGAAATCGAAACGGAATTGCTTGATATTGAATTGAGCGTGGGAAAAACGGGTGCGATTACGCCTGTTGCGATTTTGACCCCTGTAAAACTTGCAGGAACGATTGTTAAAAGGGCAAGTTTGCACAATTTTGACGAAATCAAAAGGCTTGGAATAAATCTCGGCGACAGGGTGCTTATTAAAAAAGCAGCAGAAATTATTCCGAAAGTTATCAGAAAAGTTCAAGGCGGTTCTGATGAAAATTATTATCCCGAACCGAAAAACTGTCCGTGCTGCGGAGCTTCGCTTGTAAAACGTGAGGACGAGGTCGGAACTTATTGTCCGAATTCCAAAACTTGTCCTGCTCAAATTAAGGGGAAAATCGAATTTTGGTGTTCCAAAGAGGGCATGGATATAGACGGCTTTGGCGAAGCGATTGTTGATGATGCTGTGGATAAAGGCATTATTGCCGATATTGCGGATATTTATTCTTTAACGGAAACGGATTTAATGAAATTGAATTTGGTTAAAGAAAAATCTGCACAAAACCTTATAACTTCAATCAATGAAAGTAAAACAAGACCATTAAAGAAGTTTTTGACAGCACTTTCGATAAAACTTGTCGGAAAAGAAACGGCAGATTTAATTACGGCGGAATTTCCGACCCTTGAACAGGTTAAATCTGCAACAAAGGAACAGTTAATTCAGATTGACGGTGTAGGCGAAAAGGTTGCAGACAGTGTTGTTGAGTATTTTTCGGATAAAGATAATTTAAATCTTCTTGAAAAATTGGAGAAAAACGGTGTTAAACCGCAAAATGCAGGCGGTGATAAGATTTCGGATAAATTCAAAGGCATGACTTTTGTAATTACGGGAACTTTATCCAAACCGAGAAGTTATTTTGAGCAGTTGATAAAGTCAATGAGCGGAAAGGTTTCATCATCAGTCAGCAAAAAGACTTTGTATGTTTTATGCGGAGAAAATCCGGGGTCAAAATTTGACAAAGCCTCGGCTTTAGGTGTTATAATATTAGATGAAAACGGATTTAACGAATTAATCGAGGAAAAATGAATAAACACGGCAGAGTAATTGAAATAAGAGGATTTAGAGGGCTTTTAACGGCACTTTTCGTAGTTTGTTGTTTGATAACCGGATTTACTGTATTTCCGGGGTTTATCGCAATGCATATTTGGAATTTGTTCACGCCTTATGTGACTGACATGCCTCAAATGCAATTAATTCATGGTGTAATGCTTTGGGCTATATGTTTTTTGATATGGTTTGCTTTTTACGGAAAAATCCCGTCTTTACATTTCGGCTGCAACAAGCCTATGGACGAAGAAGAAATCAGACAATTTGTTGAAAAAATTCAGCAGGAACAAATGAAAGCAAACGAAGAAACGGTCAAATCAGAAAATAATGAGGAGCAGGAATGAAAAAGGTTTTATTTTTATTATTGGCAGCATTGATTGTATCTCAATCGAGTGTATATTCAGCCGCAGTTGAAAAAATTACCGAAGAAAGAGGCTATATTTCTTCAAGTGCTGAAAAAACAAAAGATGTTTATCCTAATATTGCAGAAGTAACTTTCACAAAAGAAACGACTGCAAAAACGATAGAAACTGCTTCGACCGAAAACAAGGCCGTTATTGCAGAAATTACAAAAGCTTTGCAAACTTATAAGCAAAATAATGCAAATACAACCGAAATCAGAACGGGAAATTACACTGCAAACCCGAATTATGTTTATAAAGGAAACAAAAAACAATTAACAGGATACACTGTAATTAATTCAATTACGGTTAGAACAAAATCGACGGATTTGCTCGGCAAAATGATTGATTCTGCAATAAAAGCAGGTGCTGACAGAGTCGGTTCATTGTCATTTTCATACGAAAACGACGGAAGCATTTGTAAAGAGTTAATTTATCAAGCAACACAAGAAGCTCAAACTTATGCACAAGTGGCAGCAACTTCATCACATCAAATTATCAAAGGCATAAAATCAATGCATACAAGCTGCTACACACAAATGAACAATACAACAAATTTCAGAAATTATGCAAAGGCTTCAATGGCAATGAGTGCTGACGGTGCAAGCGAATCTGCTCCCGAAACAACCATTACCCCCGGAAAAATCAAAGTCAGAGCAAACGTCAACGCAGAATTTTATGTAAAGTAGCAAAATGATTGAACCCAAAAAAGCGATAAAACAGATAGAACCTTATGAAGTACCGCTTTTTGCGGCACATTATGCACTTAAAATTGATGCAAATGAAAATGTTTTCGGCTGTTCGCCAAAGGTTATCGAACGGCTTAAAAACATTACAACAGAGGATATTTCAAGATATCCGCATTACGGAGCTGTTACTCAAAAAATTGCCGAATATCTCAATGTTTCAATAGACGAAATCAAAGTTACCGACGGAGCTGATGAGGCTTTGGGAGCTTTAATCCAGACATATTGTGATACTGACGATGTAATGCTTACCGTAACGCCGTCGTTTTCTATGCCGAAGTTGTATGCCAATTTAGCAGGTGCAAAGGTTGTTGAACTTGATTATAAAAAACGTTGGGAATTTCCGACAGAAGATTTTTTGAAAGAAATTGAAACTAATCCGAAAATTAAAGTCGTTCATTTAACAAGCCCGAATAATCCTACGGGAGAATGTATTTCCGAAGAAACTGCCGAAAGAATTTTAAAGGCAGCTCAAAACAAATTGGTGATTTTTGACGAAACATACGGCGGATATTCAGGTAAATCAATGATTTCAAGGGTAAAAGATTATGAAAATCTTGCCGTTGTAAAATCGTTTTCAAAGGATTTTGCTCTTGCAGGTTTGAGAATAGGCTATATTGTGACAAATTCCGAAAGAATAAAGCTCTTAAAAACCGTGATTTCGCCTTATTCGGTAAATTCACTTGCGGCAATAGCTGCGGAAGCGGCACTTTCGGATTTAGAACATTTTGAAAGGGTTAAAGCCGAAATTCAAAAATCAAAAGAAATTTTGACAAACGGGTTTAAAAATCTCGGCTTAACTGTTTATCCGTCAGAGGCAAATTTTATTCTTATAAATGCTGATGAAAAGGCGGATTTTGTCTATTTGACTTTGATTAAAAACGGAATAAAAGTCAGAAAATATTCAAATAAATCAATGAGCGGTTTGTTGAGAATTACAATGCCTCAAGTTGAAAAAGCTGAAAAAATCATTGAACTTTTGCAGCCGAAACCGACCTTAATATTTGATATGGACGGAGTTTTAGCAGATGTTTCAAATTCTTATCGAACGACCATAAAAAAAACCTATGAATATTTTTCAGGCAAAGAAATGAGCTACGATAGAATTTCCGAGGCTAAAAATTCAGGCGGTTTGAATAACGATTGGGATTTGACGGAATTTTTGTTAAATTCCGATGGAATAACGGTTGAAAGGCAGAAACTCGTTGAAGTTTTTGAGAAAATTTACTTTGACGACTGCAACGGTTTGATAAATCAAGAGGATTTTTTAGCAGACAGAAAATTTTTCGAGGAGCTTTCAAAAAAATACAATTTGGCAATTTTCACAGGCAGACCGAGAGTTGAAGCGGTTTATACCTTGAAAAAAGAGAATGTTGCGGAATTTTTCTATCCGATAATTACTATGGACGATTTGCCGAAAGACAGGCAAAAACCCGATACTTTGGGGATTGAAATTATTAAAAATAAGATTTTAACGACTGATGAAATATTCTATTTCGGTGATACTTCCGACGATATGAAGTGCGGAAAATCCGCAAATGTAAAGGCAATAGGTGTTTTGCCACCGCAGGATAAAAGTCCCGAAATGTCAGCACGATTGTTGGAAAATGGTGCAGACAGAGTTTTGACAACAGTCACAGATTTTACGCACACAGAGGAAAAAATATTAAAATGAGAACAGCTAAAAAAGAAAGAAAAACCAAAGAAACCGAAATTTTTGTTGAAATAAATCTTGATGGAAACGGAAAATACGATATCGATACGGAATTTCGCTTTTTCAAACACATGTTGGAACAGCTTTCAGCTCATTCGAGATACGATTTAACGGTCAGAGCAAAGTCTTTAGACGGTGATGCACATCATCTTGTTGAAGATACTGCGATAACTTTGGGTGAAGTTTTTTTAGAGGCTTTGGGCGATAAAAAGGGAATTGTTCGTTACGGGGCGAAATGTTTACCTATGGACGAAGCACTTGTTCGCTGCGTTTTGGACTTATGCGGAAGAACTTTTTGCAAAGTTAATGTACCTTTAAAAGATGAAAGGACTTCGGATTTTGAAACCGTGCTTTTGGCACATTTTTTCAGAAGTTTTACTCAAAGCACGAAATCTGTTGTTCACATTGATATGCTTGACGGAGAAGACACTCATCATATTATAGAATGTACGTTTAAAGCATTTGCTCATGCACTTGCTCAAGCAACTGAAATCGACAAAAAGCACCAAAATGAGGTGTTTTCGACAAAAGGTGTTTTGTAAATAAAAATTTTAAAAGAATTGGATATTATTCGCTAATATCCAATTCGGTTTGAATTTCTTTAAGTTTTTTCAATGCTTCTTCAATCGGCAAATTTCTAAGGTTTTGAAGTTTGTCGATAGGGAAATTCCACCATTGGAGTTTAAGAAGCTCGTCGATTGTTTCGGGTTCAAAACGATATTTAATGATTTTTGTCGGAACACCTGCAACAACTGCGTATGGCGGAACATTTTTCGTAACGATTGCACCTGATGCAACGACAGCTCCGTCACCTATTGTTACACCTTTTTTGATAATACAGCGAGTGCCGAGCCAAACATCGTTTCCGATAATAGTTTTGGTTTCTTTTCCTGGGTAATTTTCAACGTCATAGCTTATCGGGTGAGTTGAAAAATTCGTTATCGGATGCTCTGACGGTCCTATTATTACGTCGTTTGCGATTGAACAATATCTGCCGATTTCGACATAATCATCGACAAAAACATCTCGTCTTAAATATGTGCCTCGTCCGATTTTGACGTGACTCATCAAAACAACACTTTTATCCATTAAAACGTTATCTTCCAAAGAGTTTGTCGAATTCAACGGATAATGAGTGCCGAATAATTGGTTTGATAATCTTTTGATTTCTCTTGCTAATTTTTCGTTGTTCATTATTTTGCAACCGCCTGTTTATCAAGGATTGATTGAATCCAATCTTGGTGATTTAAGTACCAATCGATAGTTATTTTTATACCTTGTTCAAAGGTTAATGACGGTTTCCAGCCGAGTTCCGATGTAATTTTATCATTGCTGATTGCGTATCTTCTGTCGTGACCGAGTCTGTCTTGAACGTATTTTATCGAGCTTTCATCTTTGCCCATTGCGTTGAGGATTAATTTTGTAATTTCCATGTTGGTTTTTTCATTATGACCGCCGATATTGTAAACTTCACCGACTTTACCTTTATGAAGAACGACGTCAATAGCTTCGCAGTGGTCATAAACGTATAACCAGTCACGAACATTCAATCCGTCACCGTAAACAGGAACTTTTTCATCTTTTAATAAAAGCGAAATAAAGTAAGGAATTAATTTTTCGGGGTATTGATACGGACCGTAGTTGTTTGAACAACGAGTGTTCAAAGTCGGCATTCCGTATGTTTCGTGGTATGCTCTAACAAGCATATCTGCACTTGCTTTTGATGCTGAATACGGTGAGTTTGGTGAAATAGGCGTTGTTTCATAGAAGTAGCCTGTTTTGCCGAGTGAGCCGTAAACTTCATCGGTTGAAACTTGCAAATATCTGTCTATACCTTTGTTTTTAGCATTTTGCAAAAGATTTAACGTACCTTTTACATTGGTATCGATAAAAATTTCGGGACCCGTAATCGAGCGGTCAACGTGGCTTTCTGCCGCAAAGTTTACAATAGTATCAACTTCGTCCATCAAGTCTGCAACAAGATTTTTGTCGCAAATATTCCCGTGAACAAATGTGTAATTCGGGTTATCCTTTACATCGTCAAGGTTTTCGATATTTCCTGCATAGGTTAAAGCATCAAGATTTATAACTTTGTAGTCGGGGTATTTGTTTAAAATGTGTCTGACAAAGCAATTACCGATAAATCCGGCTCCGCCTGTAACCAATATTTTCTTCATGAAAAACTCCTTTATTTATAAATCTTATATACTACTATTTCGCCTTTGGAAATTCTTGCTTCTTCAGGAACAACAGGTTCGTACTTTTGGTTTGGTTTGTTCAAAACTGATGGTCTTTTTACGAAACAATTTGAAATTCTGAGTTGGCTTGCATTCATCTTCAAGGCTCTTATTCTGCATTTTTCGTTTCCGTTTTTGCCCGCAAAAGCACTGCCCGAAAGTTCACCCCAGACTGTAATATCACCTGTTGCCGTGATTTCTGAACCTTCGTGGCAATCTCCTATAATAACAAGATTGCCTTCAAATGAAATGAATTGTCCTGCACAAATTGTCTGTTTTAAATATTTTGTCGGGAAGGCTTCGATTTCAAAATCGTATTGCGTATATTCTCTTTCTTCGGCTTGTGGTGCGTCTTTCAAGGATTTGAATTTTTCCTCGTTTAAGCCCGTGTTCTCAAATATATCTTCAAGTTTTCTTTCCGTATTGTAAATTACACTCAATTCGTCTTGAATTTCTTTATCTGTCGGAATATCAAGCGGAATGTCTGCAAGGGTCTGAATTCCTATTGCTGCCTGTTCGTCGGAATTTCCGTCAGTGTTGTTTTCATCTGCCTTTTCTTCTGTATTTTCTTCTGTATTTTCGGAAGAATTTTCAGTGTTTTCCGCATTTTCTACATTTTTTGAATTTTCAACATTTTGAGCTGCATTTTCTGATGAATTATTGTCTTCCGTATTTTCAACGGGTTGATTTTCAGTGTTTTCAGAAGTTTCTGTTTGTACTTCCGTTTGTTCGGTTTGAATTTCTTCTTTATTTTCTATTTGGATAACATCATTTTTATCTTCAAAGTTGAGATTTTCTTCCGAAGTTTCAAATTCCATAGGTTTAATTTCAATGCTGTTTGAACTTTCGGGAAGTTCTTCGTATGAATTGTCTTCAGTTGGTTTTTCTTCTGTTTCGGAAGTTTGTTCAGCTTGATTATTTTCCTCGGTTTGTTCTTCTCTAACGGGTGAAACATCAGGGAACAATTCGGGTTTAACAGTTTCATAGCCGACATTTACGGCAGGTTCTTGAGCTGCTTTGCTTAAAATTGTTTCAGGCACCATATCGGCAGAATTTTGGAAAACTAAACCTGCTGAAATAGCTGATGCTCTTGTTATTTCCGATTTTCCGTCAACTGTTGCAAGAGTTGAATTTATACTTTCTATTAATGATTTTATACTCAAAAGCTGTGATTTATTAAAATCAACTTTTCCGAGTTTAAGTTTAATTCTTTGATTTTTTGCCGGTTCTGTATCTAAAATTGAGCTTAAATCATAAACGATTTCAGCAGGAGTATTCAAATAACTTAAATCTATAAGATACAGATTATCATTAAAACCTTGTGTCATAATTTCTCACTTTACATTAAGTTTTTCAAATATTATAGCATATAAAATTTGATTAAACTTTTTTGTAAACTTTTTTTATTTGATAGTTGAAAATTTGTCCTTATAAAAAAAATAGGTAATAATATTTTATATGGAGGTTACCGAAGTGAAAAAGATATTATTTACAGCGTTATGCACGGCGATAATATGTTCCAATACGGCATTTTCAAACGAGTATGTTTATCCGCAGGCAAAATATTATACTCAAGACAAAGATTATATTACTTTGCACAAAAACGATAGTTTCCCTCAAAACGAAGTTATTTTCAGCAACGGTGCAAGCGAAAGAGTTACCAATCCGCCTGCAAATATGACGACATCAGGCACGACAAGTGTTGAAAAAACAGTTTTGCCTCAAAAAATCGTTACTAAAGAAATTAAACAAAAATACAAACAAATTACGAAAGAACAAAAATTAATCGAGGCAAGTGAGCTTTTAAAAGGCACAGCCGGTGATTTTTCTTACAAATCAATCCACGGAAGCAATAAAACAATGTCACCCATTGTGATAAAATTTGTTGATTTTTCAAAAATTGAAGGTCGCAAAAATAGTGATGCTTTCGGTGAATTTGTCGGCAAAAAATATCAAATAAGTATTAATTCGGAATTTAAAGAAGCACCGTCAGCGGCAATAGCACCGTTATTGGCAAGAGAGGCTTTAATCAGCAAAGATAAAACCGACAGTGACATTGATGCGGCAGAACAGCTTCAAATTGCCGTTTGGTCGCAAATGCTTGAGAAAAACCCGACTTTGCAAGGGTCGAAAAACAAACTTGTTATTTTGCAAAACAAGCTGAAATCAAGCGGAAATATTGAAGAATACGGAGCTTTCTTAAAAGAAGCTTCTGCTCCGCAAACGAAAAGTTTTGTCCCGACGAAAGAAGTCACAAGAGCTTTCGGCAAAATGGGTGCACCTATGCAAAAAGACTTTGATGCAAAGGCAAAGGCAGAGGGTGAAAAAATTGAGAAAGAAATTCTCTCTTACGATTCAAAAGAACTTCAAAAAAAATATAAAAAAGTTACCAAAGAAGATAGAATTATCGAAGCTCTCGAACTTTTAAAAGACACTGTCGGCAAATTCTCTCACGATGCGATTTTAGGTAAAAATTTGACTCACCGTGCAATGGTTATAAAATTTAGAAACTTGAGTGAAATCAACAAAAATTATGAATCTTTTGATGCTCTTGGCTGGCGTCAGGCAGGCAAACTCAACATTTATATAAATCATAAACACGCTGATGCACCTGCTGCGGCACTTGCGGCATTATTGGCACACGAAGCCTTGCACCAAGATGAATTTGACTCGCTGAATGAAGAAACTTATGCGTGGACAATGGAGGCCTCGGTCTGGACTCAATTATGTGATAAAAATCCCTCTGTTTCCGAGGTTTCTCACCCGCTTGTCGTTAGAGAAAATTTGCTTAAAAAATTGCTCGAAAAAGGTGATTACACAAATAAATATATCAAAAAATCGGTTTTCTCCAATCCGAGCTATTCAAATCTTCCTGTCCGCTCTCCGGGGTTTGAGGACGATATTTAGACCTTTTGCTATTTTGACAATAATTTATGACTTGATAAAATACCTTTATAAAAAAAGGTATTTTTTTCATTACCGTGAAAAACGGAGTGTGTTTTTATTATAATAAAATTCGATTTTGTACCGAGTTGATAAGATATCGTCCGCATTTGATTTATTTTGATTGTTTAAAAAGAGGTTGACTTGTTAGGGAAAAAAATAAAAAAAATAGCAGAGTCTAAAAGAATTTTATTCACAACGCCGTCACACGACAGAACGGCAGGTGTTTGTGATGAAGCTGCAAAATATTTAGGTAGAAAATTTTTCAAACACGATTTGTCTGAAATTAATGACCTTGATAATCTCGCAAACCCAACCGAGGACATTCTTTCATCAATGAAAAAATCGGCAGAATTATTGGGTGTTAAAGAACTTTTTTATCTCGTAAACGGTTCATCATCAGGTATAATTGCAGCAATGCTTGCTGTTTTGAAGCCGAATGAAAAGGTTTTGATTGCGAGAAATTGCCACAAATCCGTTCTTCACGGGCTTGTTTTGACAGGTGCCGAGCCTGTCTGGTTCATGCCCGAAATTAACCAGCAGTGGTCAATTTTTAATGCGGTTTCGGCTGATGTTATTTTGTCAGAGCTTGAGAAAAATTCTGACATTAAGGCAGTTATTATAACTTCTCCGACTTATGAGGGTGTAACATCTGATATTAAAGCGATTTCGGAAGTTTGCCGTTTGAAAAATGTTAAATTAATTGTTGATGAGGCTCATGGTGCATTAAAGTCTTTTGCACCAACAGTTTTCGGGGAAAATGCCGTTAAGCTCGGGGCGGATATTGCAGTTGAATCTCTGCATAAAACTTGCGGAGCACCAAACCCTTGTGCTATCTTGCTTTCGGCAGGCACAATCAGTCAAGAGAAAATTCAAAACTCTTTAAATCTTATAAATACGACATCTCCGTCTTATCCTATGCTTGCTGCGATTGAGGCGGTTATATCTTTTTTGACTTCTGATAAAGGCAAGAAAAAAATTGATAAACTGCTCTATGATATTTCCGAATTGAAAAAAACTTTTTTGTCCGAAAAAAACATTGAATTTTGTGATTTTAACGACCCGACAAAACTTCTTGTGAAAGTCAAAGGGCTTTCGGGGTTTGACCTTTCGGATATTTTGTTTGATGAATTTGATATTGAAGATGAACTTACGAACAGTTTTGCAAGTTTACTTTTGACGGGAATAGGCACTGCAAAACATAAATTAAAACAGCTTGAAAAGGCTTTAAAGATAATTGTTTCGACTGATTATTCCTGCCCTGCCGAAGAAGCATCATGCCCGTTAATTCTGCCTAATTGCGAGCTTTTGCCGAGAGAGGCATTTTTTGCAGAAAAAGTTGAACTTCCCGTAGAAGAAGCCTTCGGAAATATTTGCGGGGAAACGATTTCAGAATATCCACCCGGGATTCCGATTTTGATTTTAGGCGAAAAAATATCTCACGAACATATTAATTATCTCAAACAAAACCGAAAATTAATTAAAGTTGTCAGGTAAATTATTCATAAAATCAGGTAATTCTGTTGAATTTGAGCTTTGATTTTGCTTTTGAACAGGCGTATCTTGCGAGTCTTGTTGTTTATTTGAATCAATGTATTGATTTCTCGGTACATAATCTTGTCGTTCGAGTTTTTCTCCAACGGGATTTGTTGTGGTTGTATTTGTTTGAGGTTTGTTGTTCAAACGGCTTTCAACGTAGATATTATTTGGAATGGGGGCTTCTGTCGTTTCGGTTATCCATTTGAAGCTTTTTACGGATTTTACATTGTCGGGATTACCTGTTATGACGACTTCAAAAGGTCTTGAACTCAAACCCGAATATGGATTTAACGACGGAATTGCCTTGAGAATTGCAGCGGGTGCTCTCGTATTGTAATCATTGTAAAATAAGTTGCCGAGCGAGGTTTCAGATGATTCGCTCATAATCGTTTCGGGAACGGGTTTGGATAAGTCGCCCAAAGTTCTTTCGATTTCCTCTGAAATTCTTCCGTAAATCTTAACTTCTGCATAATTGTGAACGATATTCATTCTGCCTGTTATATAAAGGCTCATGTTCGGTCCTGACATCGTTACGGGTTTTAAATATGCATTGCCGTTTGCGATTTCAATAAGTCCTTTTGCACTCGTATAAACGCCCGTGTTTTTGGGGTTTAATGCGTTTCTGACCGATCTTATTGTTGTTTTTAACATACTTTGGCTGATTAAGTTTTGTGCATAGAGAAAATGTTCAAACCTGCATAACGGGCCCATTACGCCGTTATTTGAGCTGAAATCGATATAGCCTTTTGCAGTTCTTTGCTGCTGTGATTGATTTGTTCCGATTGTATTAATTTTTAAATTGTATTTGATTTTACCCGTCGTGCTATCGACTTTTCCCGTTACAACCTTCAAAATCGGGCTTAATTCGGCATTCGCTCCGTGAAGTTCGCTTTTTGTCGTTGTGTGCAGGAAGTTATATTCCGCTTTTCCGTTCAAAGTGCCTTTATATGCGGTACCTTTGATGTTTGACATTTTCAAAACATTGTTTTCTATTGCAATATCGCAGGTTATGTTATCCGCCGAAAATCCGCCTGTCTTAAAGGTTTTTATCTCTGCTGTGCCGTTTTTTGCTGTAATCGGAAGTTCAATTCCGGGGTAAACGCTGTGTGTCGAGGTTTGTGACAAGGCCTGATTTAATTCGTCTAAATCAATCAAGTCGGATTTGATATGGATATCCTTGATAACAAAGGATTTTCCTAAATTTGTACTTAAATCACCTCTTACGTTGAATTTCGATTGTCCGATTTTGAGTTCGGGCATGTAGAGTTTGATATCATTGCCGTTTAAGGTGATTTCATTGTTGTAACCTGACATTTTGTATTGAGGAATAACAATGGTTTTGAGTTCTAATTTACCCTTAAGCTCGGGAGCAGAAAGTTTGCCGTCAGCTGTTATATCCGCTTTTACGGTGATTTCGGAATTTTTAAATTCCGCATCTGAGAAGGTCAGTGAATTTGGAATTGTTATTCTCATTTTTTCTGCAGTTTCAAAGTTTTTCAACTTGCCGCAAATCTTGATTATTGTATCCGTTCCGTTTTTGGAAAGTTTTATTTCGTTGATATTTAAGTCGTTTGCCGTGAAATCTGCATCGACATTGACAGTTGATTTTTCGCCTAAAAGCTCTTTTATAACAAGAAATGAGATGTAATTTTCTTTATCTGCGTTGAAATATCCCGTGATTTTGCCGTTTTTATCCTTGCCGTTAATCTTCAAATGGCTTTCAACAGCACCTTTTGCAGCTGCTTTGAATTTATTCAAATCTTTATTTTTCTGCAAAATCTCATAAATTTCAGCCGATTTAATTTTTCCGTCAAGAGTCAAATCATAAACGGGAATTTTGTCATAGTCTTTGATTTCACCTGACAAAACAATAGGAAGTCCCGAAAAAATCAATGTGGTTTTTTCGGTTTTGAGGGTGTTTTTGTCCAAAATTATGTCTGCTTTTGAGATTAAAATATTTTCATTTAATGTTTTTAACTCTCGAATTTCTGCGTTTTGCAATATTAATCTGCCGTTTTGCCCGTTTTGAGAGTTTATTTTGCCAGAATATCCCAAACTTCCGTTTGGCATATATATTTCAAAATCGTTTTTAACTTTTGCGGTAAAGTTTTTACCTGCTCCTGAAAATTTTACGGATAAATCCTTGATTTTACCCTCTGCTACTGCCTTTACGCTTATTCTGCCTTTTGCCTTTATTTGACCTCTGACGTCACTCGGAAGAAGTGCCGTTATTTGTTCAACGTCAATGTTTTCCGCATCAAGATTTATATTCGCCTCTGTTTTGGAATTGATGCTGCCGCTGATTTTTACGGGCATGTTGTTTATGTATAATTTGGAATTTCTTATTCCTATTAAATTGTTGTCAAAATTTATTTCGGCATTTATTCCGTTGATTTTGCATGGTATCTTTTTTCCCGTTATTGCTGCATTTTCGATTTTTGCAAAACCTGATGATTCCATTTTCTTGAAGTCACTTTTTACGTTGAAATCTAATTTTGCCGTACCTGAAATATTATATTCATCTAAATCGTTTTTTATGTTTAAAATGTTTAGAACGGCTTTAACCGTTTCAATAAAGGGTTTCAGATGTATTTGTTCGGATTTTGCACTTAAATTTATCTTCTGATTTTTGACAGCATAGCCTGCAACCGTTAAAACGTCCGTTTTTGACGTTCTTACAACGGCTTTTATGTCAACTTTGTTTTTATTGATTTTTAAATCTATAAAATTATTTTCCGATTTTTGGTTGTCAACAATAAGTGATAAGCCCGAAACGAGAATGCTTCCGACACATTCGGGTTTGTTGTCTTTTTTTGTTATTTTTAATTTTGTCTTTACGTCGGATTTGATTGAAAAATTTCTGATATATCTGAACGGATTGGTTTGAAACAGTCGGACTTCGCCCGTTTCTTTCGGAAGTTCAAGTTCTGTATCAAAATTAATAAAATTAACTCCGCCTTGGCTTAAAACGGTTTTTGTCGCTAATTTTATTCCGTCGCTGCTTATTTTTTGTGAGAGTTTTAATTTCTTTCCGTTTAATACAAACGGTTCTCCGTATAATCGGTCGTGAATTTTGATTTTGTAATCGTTAAAAACGACTTCGGGCATGGTGTTTGAAAATTCAAAACCACTTTTGTTCTGTTTTTTGGCAGACCGGATTTTTAAATATTTATCTAAAGTTGTTTCGCCGTTTGAGTTGATTTCGGTTGATAAAATCGGTCTTTCGGCTGTTATTGCATTTATTTTGACTTTTTTCGCCAATAAAGGTAAAACAGCTATTTTCATTGACATATCACGTACTTTTAAAAGTTCTTTACCCTCAGGATATAAAACTAAAACGTGATGTGCATCAATACTCAAAACAGGACTGAATGACGGTTTTAACGAGATTTTTTCTATATCTAATGTTAAACCCGTATTTTTATGAAATTCATTTTCAATTTCGGATTTGAACTTTCCGCCGTTGAAATTTATCGGAAAAGCAGCCAAAATCGCTAAATACAAGACAAAAACGAAGGCTAAAATTCCAGTTACGGAATAAATTATCAGCTTTTTATAACCCATTGTCTGCATGCCCGTATTTATTTTTGTGCATCAGCACCGCTGACGACTTCCGTAATTTCCTGTGTAATTGCGGCTTGACGAGCTTTGTTATAATCAATAGACAAAGTTCTTATCATTTCATCTGCATTGTTGCAAGCTGCTGACATTGCGGTCATTCTTGATGCGAGTTCGCTTGCCGTAGCTTCCAAAAGTGCCTGATAGATTATGTTTGCGATATAAAACGGCACGATTTTGCGTAGCATTACCGACAAATCAGGTTCAAACTCCATTTCCGAATGATATTCTTCCGCATCGTCAATTTTATCTTTCATCGGAAGTATTTCCCATTCTTCAACGGAATATGACATCATATTTCTAAATCTTGTTGTTATGATTTTCATTTCGTCAATGTTGCCTTCGACGAATTCCGTTGCCATATCTTCCGCAACAACCGTTCCGAGTGCCGAGCTTCCGCCCTCGATAAATGCAGGATAGGTTTTGATTATTTCAAAATCAAGATTTCTTTGTTCTCGTTTCAAAGTGTTTAGACCCTTTTGACCGATTACAAATAATTTTGCATTAATGCCTTGCTCTTGAAGTTGTTTGATTTCCTTTAAAGCATATCTGACAACGTTTGCATTATAAGCTCCCGCAAGACCTTTGTCCGATGAAATTACCAAAAGACCGATGTTTTTTGTCGTTCTTTTTTCCAACAAAACACGCCAATTTTCTGACGGCTTTTTCGGCTTCGTTTCATCTTCGGGATATGCCTGCACCGTTTTCAAAAGCTTATGAAGCATTTCGTTCATTTCTTTGGTGAACGGTCTTGATGCCTTTACGGCATTTTCGCACTTCTTAACCTTTGCGGCGGCAACCATTTTCATTGCCCTCGTTATCTTTTGAGTGCTTTTTATGCTCGATATTCTGTCTTTTATGCTCTTTTGGTTCATTTTCCTATCCGAAGAAACTTACTTTGAATTTATCAAGGTGTTCTTTTAATTGCTTTTTGTCGTCATCGCTTAAAGCTGATCTTTGATTTAATCTGTCTGCCAATTCTTTCAAATTTGCATTGAAATAATTAAACCAATCTGCCTTGAATTTATTAATATCCTTGTTTTCAATATTATCAAGGTAACCCTCATTTGCCGCAAATAATATCGAAACTTGTTCCGCTACACTCAAAGGTTGATATTGAGGCTGCTTGATGACTTCTGTCAACTTTTTGCCTCTTAACAACTGGTCTTGAGTTGCTTTATCCAAATCACTTGCAAATTGTGCAAACGCTTCTAATTCTCTGAATTGAGCCAAGCCTAATCTCAAATTACCTGCAACTTGTTTAATAGCTTTTGTTTGAGCGGCACCGCCTACACGAGATACCGAAATACCTGCGTTGATAGCCGGTCTTATACCTGCGTTGAACAAATTTGATTCAAGGAAAATTTGTCCGTCTGTAATTGAAATTACGTTTGTCGGAATGTATGCCGATACGTCGCCTGCTTGTGTTTCGATAATCGGAAGTGCAGTAATACTGCCGCCGCCGAGTTCATCGTTCAATTTACAAGCTCTTTCAAGCAATCTTGAGTGTAAATAGAATACATCTCCGGGGTATGCTTCACGTCCGGGCGGTCTTCTCAAAAGCAAACTCATTGCTCTGTATGCCTGTGCGTGCTTGGTCAAATCGTCATATATTATCAAAACATCTTTGCCTTGATACATAAATTCTTCACCGATTGCACAGCCTGCGAACGGTGCAATATATTGCAACGGTGCCGATTCATTTGCACTTGCCGAAACAATTATTGAATAATCCATCGCTCCGTGCTTTTCAAGTGTTTTTGCAAGTTGTGCTACCGTTGAGGTCTTTTGTCCGATTGCAACATAGATACAAATTACGTCCTGTCCTTTTTGGTTAATAATTGTATCTGTTGCAATAGCTGTTTTACCTGTTTGTCTGTCACCGATAATAAGTTCACGTTGACCTCGGCCAATCGGAGTTAATGCATCTATTGCCGTTAAACCTGTTTGTAACGGTTCATTTACAGGCTTTCTCGCAACAATACCCGGAGCAACCGTATCAATCGCTCTCGTCGTTTCGCACTTGATATCGCCCTTTCCGTCAATCGGTTTACCTGTCGGGTCAATTATTCTTCCGATTAACTCATTTCCCGTCGGAATTGAGGCAATTCTTCCTGTCGTTCTGACCGTCATGCCCTCTTTTATGCCTGTGTAATCTCCTAAAATTACTGCACCGACATTGTCTTCCTCAAGGTTCATAATCATTCCGAGTGTGTTGTTTTCATCATCAAATTCTACAAGTTCACTCGACATTGCATTACGAAGTCCGTATAATCTCGCAATACCGTCACCTACCGACAATACCGAACCTATACTGTTTACGTCTGTTTCAACGTTGTATTTCTCGATTTTTGTCTTTAATATTGACGTTATTTCTTCAGGTTTAATGCTTGCCATTATCTGTTCCTCTATGTAAGTTGCTTTTTAATGTTTTTTAATTTTGTTTCTACCGAGCTGTCTATCGTTTTGCCGTTTACTTCAAGAATTAATCCGCCTATTATCGAAGGATTTACGCTGTATTCGACTTCTACTCGTTTCGACAAAATAGTTTGAAGTTTGTTTATCAACTTCTCTTTTAAATAATCTTTTATCTCTACTGCACTTATGGCTTTCACGGTAACAAGATTGTTCTTTTCTTTTTCAAGTTCCTTTAATTCGCATTCGATTTCTTCAAATATATCAAATCTTGAATTGTCTGCAAGTAAGTACAAAAAATTCATTGTTATATCAAGATAATCGTTTCCGAAAATTTGCTTTATGGCATCTTTCTTATCATCAGCAGTTATTATCGGATTTGTCAAAAATCTTTTTAATTCTGAATTTTCGTCAAAAACTTTTTTTGCATCAGTAATCTCCGTCAAAACTCTTTCCGTATTGCCTTGAGTTTCTGACGTTTCAAACATTGCTTCCGCATATTTTCTTGCTGTTCTTGAATTTTTTATGTTTACTTCTGCCATCAGATTTTTTCCAATTCGTCTATTGCCTGCTCAATTAGAAAATCTTGCATTGACTCGTTTCCGCTTAATTGTGCTTTTATGTCTTTTGTTGCTTCAATTAAGGATTTTTCTGCCGTTTCTTTTGTCAATATTGAGCTGATTTTGGCTTCTTCACTCTTTACCGACTTTTGGGAATTTTCTTCCAATATTTTTTTAGCGTCTTCAATATCCTTTTCCGTCTTTTTCTCAAGAGATTTCAAAGTAGAATCTGCTATTTCTCTTATTTCGGCAATCTCGGACGGTGTCTTTGCATAATCCGCTTTTGTTTCATCTAAATTTGATAACGCTTTCTCTTTTTTATCAATCGAGTTTTGAACTGATTTTTGTGTGTTTTCGGTCGTTTCATTTACGGCTTTTTTCACAGGCTTTTTCAATACAAAATAAAGTATTGCTATAAGTATCAAAAAGTTTATCAAATTTGAATGAAGTATATTCTGCAAAGATAAATCAAGCATTTTTGCCTCCTAAAATCTTCTCGGAAATCATTCTTGAAATATCTTCCGCCGATTGAGTCAACTGCTGTTTGCTTGCTTCAGCTTCCGAATACAGCTGATTTTTTGCTTCTTCAATTTTTGTTTTTTGCTCTTTTGCAAAATCGTCTGTTTCGGATTTTTGTTTTTGTTTCAAATCTTCAGAGCCTTTTGTTACTGTTGCGGCTGCTTCGGATTTTACTTTCGCAAGCTCTTTCTGCTTCGTTTCTTTTATGTTTTCTGTTTCCGTATCTGCATTTGCAGCTTGAGTTTCATTATCTTCGATAAATTTTTTCCTTTTCTCGATAATGTTAATTACGGGTTCATAAAATATTGCATTCATTATAAATACAAATATTATGAAACTTACAGCTGATATTAGAAACGTTGCATTAAATTCCATTGAATTTACCTTTTATTATTTGCCCAACAATTGGAATGCAATTACAAATCCGTAAAGTGCACAAGCTTCTGAAAGAGCTGCACCCAAGAGGAAGAAAAAGAAAGCTTTACCTGCAACTTCCGGTTGTCTTGAAACTGCGTCCATCAAACCTTTTGTAGCAATACCAATACCAAGACCTGCTCCGACTGCACCGAAGCCGATTGCGATACCTGCACCTAATTGAGCTAATTCTGCTGCCATAATTTTTTCTCCTTATTATAAAATACTTTGTTTGTTTTTTAGTGGCTTTCGCCTGCTGCCGAGCCGATATAAGCGATTGTCAGCATCATAAATACTGTTGCTTGTATAAAGGCTACCAAGATTTCAAAAAGCATTATCGGTAACGGCAAAAGATATGCTGTTACTCCTAAAGCTATCGATACGAGAACTTCTCCCGCAAAAATATTCGCAAAAAGTCGGATTGCCAAGCTCAACGGTCTTGTGAACATTTCTAACAATTCAACAAGTGCCATAACTATTCCGACAAATGAAAATTCATGCAGGAAGAATTTGAATTTCTTTTTCTTTATCCCTGCTGCAACGTAATAAACAAGCACGATTACAGCCATTGCTGCCGTCAAGTTTATATCGTTTGTCGGTGAAGCAAGTTCGCCTTTTGACAAATGAAACAATCTTAACGGTAACTGTCCGCATAAGTTTGCCGTCACAATGAACAAAAACAAAGATGCTGCCAAAGGCACATGTTTTTTGGCATCTTTTCCGCCTATCATCGAGTCGGTAAGGTTTACGAACATTCCGACGATTGATTCTGCAACAGCTTGCATTTTTGTCGGGAAAATTGACATTTTTCGAGTTGAAACGAATGCCAATATTATCAAAACCGCCATAACAGCCCACATTGTTATTAATGTGTCTAAATTTACGGTTAAGCCTCCTATTGTTTTTACTAAATGTTCCATTTGTTCCTCGTATATACAAACTTATTCTACCACAAAAATTTCTTCTTGCGAAAATTGTGAAGTTATTTGATACTTATTTTGTGAACAAAAGATTTAAGACGATTTTATTTGTTACATTTTATATTCTCGGAATTGTTTCATTTTTGACGAGTGCCGTTTTGCCATACGCATTTGCAATATTTATTCTGCTTTGCGTTTTGCTGAAAAAGAATTTTATTTCGGGTAAATTTGCCGTAATTTCCCTTTTGATTTTCTTTATCGGTTTTTTAAATGTCTTATTTCGGCTCAAAACCTCTGATGAGGTTGCGAATTTAGCTCCGTCAAACGGTGTAACTCTTTGCGGTACGGTTGTTTCTCTGCCGACTTCATCTTCTAAAGAATATACAAAATTCTATTTTAAAGTTGATAAATACAAAAAATTTTCTCAACCCGAAACTGTTGGCAACGGCAAAGTTATTGTAACGCTTTTTAAAACTGAAAAATCATTCAAAGATATTGAAATCGGTGACAGACTTTCACTTTCGGGGCAGCTTTCCAAGCCTCGTCGTGCTTCAAACCCTTCCGAATTCTGCTATGCGACTTATCTTAAACATCAAAATGTGTTTTCAAGACTTTTCGCAAATGACAGTGATTGCAAACTTCTCGGGCAATCTAAAAACACTCCTTATGCGTTTTTGGCTTCTTTAAATAAAATAAGAACAAATATTATTAACAAGCATTCCGAAAATATTAAATCTCCCGAGCTTGAACTTTTAGGCGGTATCGTTTTCGGCGATGATGCCGTAAATCCTACTCCCGAGATGAAAGACTCTTTTCAAAAATCGGGTCTGACCCATATTATTGCGGCTTCGGGCATGAATGTTACTATGATTTTCGGTATGTGGTTCTTCCTTTCGCAGCTCCTGCGGCTTAATTATAAATTCTCTATTCTTGCGGGCATGGGTTTTGTGATTTGCTATACCTGTATGACGGGGTTCGGTCCGCCTGTTTTGCGTGCATCATTGATGCTGCTTTTGATTTTGCTCGGAAAATTGATTGACAGAAAATCCGATTCTGTTTCGCTGATTTTTATTGTCGCTTTTCTTATGCTGGCTGTTTCTCCGACAATGATTACGAATATTGGCTTTCAGCTGTCATTTTTGGTAACCTTGGGTTTAATGATATTTTGTCCGCTCGTTTTGGATAAAATTAAAAGCAAGTTTTGGTCAGTTGCGGCATCTTTTGTGTTTGTGCCTGTTATTGCACAATTATTCGCCTCACCTATTCAAATGTTTTATTTTAACTCGTTTTCGCCCTATTCGGTTTTTGCAAATATTTTTGTTGTTCCTGTCTTATCCGTAGTGAGTTTTGTCGGATTTGTAAGTTGCTTTCTTGCAGAGATAAAAATCTTTTCATTTGAGGTTATTAAGGCTTTTGATTTTGTTTTAAATCCGTTTTTGTCCGTAATTGTCGGAGTTGCGGATTTCTTTTCGTCACTGCCGTTTTCAATTGTAAAAGTTGCTTCTCCTGCTCCGATTGAGATAATTTTGTACTTTTTGATTTTATTACTTGCGGCTGCGTTTTTTGCATTCAAGAAAAACAAGAAACTAATAGTGTCTTTACTTGCAATAACTGTGTTATCACTTTTGATTTGTTATTTTGCAAAAAAAGATAACTCGCCTTATGTGATTTTCTTTAGTGTTGAAAATGCAGATTCTGCTTTGATTAAGACGAAATCAGGCAAGTATGTTCTTATTGACACGGGCAAAACTGGTTATAAAAACTTCATAACTCCTGCTGAAAGGGTTCTCGTTAAATACTTTGAGGACGAAAATATAAATACGATTGATTTGCTTGTTTTGTCGCATTTCGACTCTGACCACGCAGGCGGTACACTTCCTTTACTCGAAAATGTTAAAATCAAAAAAATCTTTTTGAAAGATAAAAATTCGGAGAACAATTTAGCTAAAAAAATAATTAACAAAAGCAAATCTTTAAACATCGAAACGGTTGTTCCGCTTGATAAAGAAGTGATTTTAGACGAGGGCGATTGTAAAATTTCATGTTTTTACATAAATTCAAAAGACGATAATGCTTCATCAATCGTAAATGTTTTGGAAACACCGTCGGGAAGTGTCATCTTCGCTGCCGATACAACCACAAAGTCACTTGAGAAAATGCTTGATGTTTTACCGAAAAACGTTTTTGCAATCAAAGCCCCTCATCACGGTGCCGACAAGACTTTGAACGATAAAATTTTATCCGAAATTTCTCCGAAATACGCAATAATTTCAACGGGCATGAATATTTACGGACACCCGTCAAAAAATACTATGGATTTGCTCAAAAAACATAATGCAAAAATTTTGCGGACGGATAAAAACAATGCAGTAAAACTTGTTTTTCACAATAATAAAATTTTGGTGTATGCTTATAACAGCAAGAAAAAGAAATTTGAAAGAGCTGAAAATGATTGAAAACCCTAAAAAAATATTGATTATCAGATGTGGTGCGATTGGCGATGTTTTGCACACTTCGGAAACTTACAGAAGTATTAAACGAACTTATCCCGATTGCGAAATACATTATCTCACAACGGAAATCCCCGCAAAGATGATTTCTGCGGATAAAGATATTTCTAAAATTATAACTATCGAAAAAGTTTCTTATCAAAATGTTTTCAAGCTCATTCCGACATTAAAAGAGGAAAAATACGATTTAATCATAAATCTTCAACCGTCTTTGAAATTAAGACTTTTGGCACTTTTTGCAAAGCCGAAAAAAGTTTCTAATTACGACAAAGACCTCGAAAAGCATGCCGTATTTAATTTTTATGAAACGGCTGCAAATGCAGTAAAAGGTTTGGAATTTAAAAACGAACTTAAATTATATATTCCCGACGAGGTGAAAAATGCCGTAAAATGTGCTATTCCAACCGATAAAAAATTCATTGTCATGACAACTCAGGCAGGCCCTGTCCGAGAAGGTAAAAAATGGAGAATTGAAAAATTCAAAGAACTTGCATTGAAATTGGTTGAAAAATACGATGTTGCGGTTATTTTGACAGGTACAAACGAAGATAGAGAACTTTTATCGTCTTTTGAAAATATTAATCCTCAAATTTTTAACCTTGCAGGCAGGTTTAATATTCTCGAAAGTGCTGCACTGTTTTCGTTTTCGGAATACATGATTGGTGCAGACACAGGTCCGCTCCACATCGCAAGTGCAACGGGCAAGCCGATTTGTATAGCTTTGTACGGGGCAATGGCAATCCCGAGAACAGGTTTGGTCGGAGAAAAACATCATTCCGTAAAATCAACCAAACTCGGCTGTATTCCTTGTCAAAAAAGATTTTGCAAACTCCGCAACGGTGAATATTCGCCCTGTATGGACGACATTTCTCCCGACGACATTATGCAAATTATCGAAAATGATAACATTTTGCCCTCAAAATAATTAGTGATATGATTTAATTAAGAGGGTATTTCAATGGACACTTTAACAAATATTTTAGCGGCATCTTTACAAATGAAATCAATGAGCGTTTTTGAAGCGGGCATGATTATCTGTTTCGGTGCAAGCTGGCCGTTCGCTTTATGGAAAACCATTAAATCAAAAGACGTTCACGGAAAAAGCAAACGCTTTATGTCGCTTGTTTTAATCGGCTATATTTTCGGCATGATTCACAAAATTGTTTATAATATGGATATAATTTTTTGGCTCTATGTTATAACATTCATGCTCGTTTTGACCGATTTGATTTTAACCGTCGTTTACGGAAAGGAAACCAATGAAATTAAAAAATAAAATTTGTTCACTGATTTTGCTTGCTGTAATTGCTGTTTCGGCAGCTTCACAGTCCGTTTTCGCAAATGAAGAAATTGATGAATATTCTATAAACGAAAAACTTACCTCTATTGGCTTTGGTAAGTTTTTTACCGCAGATTCAAAAAAAGAAATTGCAAATGTTTTCAAAAAAATCGATACTTATACCGAAAAACAAGATTTGAAAAAATTAAAAGAACTTTATGACGATAATTTCATAAACAATGACGGTTTTGATAAAGATGTTTATTTCAAGGCTGTAAGAACGGCTTTTGACAATTATAAATATACAAGTGTAAATACCGAAATCAAAAATGTTGCAGTCTTTGACAACTACGCAATCGCTTTGGTTACGGAAAACAGCGAGGGTGAAACTTTAAAAAACGGTGAAAGCGACCAAGGTTTGATAATTTCGTCTGCGGATATTTATTATTATTTAACCCGTGACGGCAGAAAATGGAAAATTTCTTCGGCAACTGTTATGGACGAAAAATGTTCGCTTTTGTACGGTGAAGCCAAAAATGTTTATTTTTCGCTGAATATTCCTCTGCAGGTTAAAGCAGGTTCGGAATACACTTCGTCATTGACTTTTCAGCCTATGAAAACGCATATCGTTATGGCAGCTTTGTCAAATGAACCGATTACTTTTCCGACCCAAGGTTTGAAAAAAGAATCTTATAAAACAGTTAAAAATGACGGTGTTTTAGAAAGAATTTTAATAGCGAATAAAGACAAATACAACGAATATGCGGTTGCTTCAATCGGGATTACCGAACCCGAGTTAAACGGCACAAAAATCACTGTAAAACTTGTCGGAACAGCTTATGTTATAAGACGTGTAAACGTTTTGAACACAAAACCGCAAAAAATCGAAACGCCAAAATCAAAAAAACTGAACGTCAATGATGATACCGTTTCAGAACACGTGAAGGAAGAAAAATAATGAATTTTAAACGTCTGATATTTTTCATAATTAATATCGGCGTGATTTATGCTGCTGCTATTTTCTTGAAAAAAATTATTCTTGAAAATTTAACGGGAAAATATTTGACGGATACGGATAAATTTTTCTCGCTGTTGACGGTTAAAAACGATGGTGCGGCTTTTAATTTGCTTTCGGGGCATGTTGATTTTCTTGTGATTTTTGCGGCATTTATTATTCTTTGTTGTATAGTATATGTTTTTGCAAAGAGATTTGTTATCTCAAAAAGAAGATTTGTATTCCTTTCGTTTTTTTGCACCGGTATTCTCGGAAATGCTTGTGAAAGATACGTTTACGGCTACGTAACCGACTTTTTTAAGGTAAATCTTTTTAATTTTCCGGTATTCAATTTATATGATATTTTCATCACGGCAGGTGCGATTTTATTGGCTTTCAGCATAATGGAAAAGAAGCCCGAAACTTCGGAGAAATAATTATGAGTTTGATAATTTATCCCGAAATCGACGATGAAACAAAGAGAATTGACGTTTTTTTGTCAGAAAAAATGCCCGATTTGTCGAGAAGCAGTATTCAAAATCTCATCAAATCCTCTGAAATCAAAGTTAACGGCGAGAAAGTCAAACCGTCTTATGCGGTAAAAGAAAATGATAAAATTGAGGTCAAAAGCCTTTCTCTTGATGAAGTTTTGATTGAACCCGAAAATATTCCTCTCGACATAAGATATGAAGATGAGGATATTTTGGTTGTTAATAAACCTAAAAACATGCTTACGCACCCGACAAACAAAGAAAAAACAGGAACTTTGGTCAATGCTCTTTTGAATAAATACGGCTATGACGGGCTTTCTGCTTTGAACGGAAAAATGCGTCCGGGGATTGTTCACCGCTTGGACAGAAATACTTCGGGGCTTTTAATGGTTGCTAAAAATGATAAAGCTCACGAATTTTTGTGCGGACAAATTAAATCAAAAACCGCCGTAAGAAAATATTTGGCGGTCGTTTCGGGAAACTTTGACACAGATGAAGGAACAATTAATGCGGATATTGCAAGAAATCCTTCAAAATGCGAAAAATTTGCCGTCATAAAAGGCGGAAAACCTTCCGTTACACACTATAAGGTCGTAGAAAGATTTAAACATTACACATTAATTGAACTCAAACTTGAAACGGGAAGAACTCACCAAATCAGAGTCCACATGGCGTATATCGGGCATGCCATTGTTAATGATACACTTTACGGCGGCGAAAAAATTCACGTCAACACAACCGAACAGGTGCTTCAGGCTTATAAATTGTCTTTTGATACTTTGAAAAACGGCAGAATTGAGCTTGAAATTCCTCAAGATGAAGATTTACAAAAAGTTTTAAACAAATTAAGGAGTCAAAAATGAAAAAACATTTAACGATATTGGCGATGCAAATCTGTTTGGCTGCAATAATTTACTTTGCGGTCGGTAATTTCATGCCCGAATGTTTCAACTACACATGCCCGTTTAACGGAGGGGAATATCAGACGAATTATGCGGTGTTTGCGGCTGCGATATGTTTGTTTACGGTTTTTGAAACGATTATTTTGTATATGATTTTTGACATGGCAGAAAGAGAAACCTTAAAGGCTTATAAAAAAGAACGAGAAAAAAATTGTATTTCCGAAGCAGAAAAGGACAGTAAAATTCAGGCACTCGAAAATAAAATCAAAACACTTGAAACGGCACTCGATAGTGTAATCAAGAAAAATAACCAGTAATAGAAAAAAGCTGTAAAAAGTTAAAATAAAATCAGAAATCATGTTGACAACGAGTTATGTCTAAAGTTAAATAGATATATATCCCCATGCGGGACAGCTCGGAATGTGCTGATTAACGAGCGAAATTTATAACAAAAGGAGAAAATATGCCGACTATTGCACAATTAGTTCGCAAAGAACGTCAAAAATTGACAGATAAAACCAAATCACCGGCTTTGGAAAATTGCCCCCAAAAAAGAGGCGTTTGCACCAGAGTATATACAACAACACCGAAAAAACCTAACTCAGCATTGAGAAAGGTAGCTCGTGTAAGACTTACAAACGGATATGAAGTAACATCATATATCCCAGGAATCGGTCACAACTTACAAGAACACAGTGTAGTTCTTATAAGAGGCGGCAGAGTTAAGGACTTGCCCGGTGTAAGATACCACATTATCAGAGGTACATTAGACACCGCAGGTGTTGCAAACAGAGAACAAAGCCGTTCTAAATACGGTGCTAAAAAAGCAAAAGCTAAGAAATAGAGGTAAATATGTCAAGAAGAAGTAAACCGGAAAAAAGAATACCGGCACCTGATGCAGTATATAATAATGTTGATATATCGAGATTCATCAATCGTTTGATGAGAAGAGGCAAGAAGTCAATAGCAGAAAAGATTTTCTACTCAACACTTGATAAAATTCAAGAAAAGACTAAGCAAGACTCATTAGAAGTATTCCAAAAGGCATTAACAAACGCAACTCCGCTTCTTGAAGTAAAAGCAAGAAGAATCGGTGGTTCTACATATCAAGTACCTCTTGATGTTAATCCCGAAAGAGGAATGGCACTCGGTTCAACATGGTTAATCGAAGCTGCTAAAAAGAGAAGCGGCAAATCAATGGTAGAAAAATTGACAGCTGAACTCACAGATGCAGCAAACGGACAAGGTGCAGCTTGTAAGAAAAGAGAAGACACGCACAAAATGGCAGAAGCTAACAAAGCATTTGCTCATTACAGATACTAATCCAAGGTGCGGTCAAAACCGAAAATTAAAAAAGGAGCTTAACGGCTCCTTTTTTATTGCGTTTTTTCTTAAATATCAGTTATAAAAAAGGTGATTAACATTTCGTTAATCACCGTAAACAGTAAAATCATAAGGAATTTAAAATGGCTGTTGAGCAACTTAATCTTTATATTTTTATTATAAAATACGGCTGTGCCAAAAACGGATTTTCCTTATTGAAAATTTTAGAAAAATATTTTTGTGTTTTGGGAAATTTATGAATACGGATTTTGCAAAAAAAAATAAGACACCTTGCGAGTGCCTTATTTTTTTTAATGAAGTTTTCGAGAAATAAATTATTTAATAACTTTTTGAATTCTCTTTTTAACTTTATCTTTGCCGAGGATTTCCATAATACCGCACATATCGGCACCACGAGTTCTTCCTGTGACAGCAACTCTTATTGCCCACATTGTAACTTTCGGTTTGATGCCTTTTTCTTTGAAGTAACCTCTGAAATCTTCAAGAATTTGGTGAAGATTGTTGAAATCCCAACCGTCAATTCTTGCCATAACTTCTTTCAAAACTTCTTGAGAAACTTCCGTATCCAAGATTGAAGTTTGAGCCTCAGGGTCGATTTCGGGATATTCGCCGAAGAAGTAAGGAACATCATCTGTTATGTCTGATAACAAGGTCAAAGGTTCTCTTGTTATTTCAATCATCTTGAGATAATTTTCTTCCGATAATTCGGTCAAATCATATTTTGCTAAATACGGTTTAATTTTTTCAGCGAGAACTTTGATGTCCATTTTCTTGATATATTGACCGTTCATCCAATTCAATTTGTCATATTCAAAAATTGAGTTAGAGGAAGAAACTTCGTGAATTCTGAAATCTTGTGCAATTTCATCAACTGATTTAATTTCTTCACCATCTGACGGTGACCAGCCTAAAAGTGCTACAAAGTTGATAAGAGCTTCTGTTAAGTAGCCTTTTTCAACGAATTCGCTGACGGCAGTTGCACCGTGTCTTTTTGAAAGTTTGCTTCTATCGGGAGCCAAAATCATTCCTAAATGACCGAAGTCAGGAACTTTTGCACCCAATGCTTCATAAATCAAGATTTGTTTGAAGGTATTTGAAATGTGGTCTTCACCTCTGATTACGGTGTTGATTTTCATCAACATATCATCAATAACAACTGCAAAGTTGTATGTCGGTGAACCGTTTGACTTCATAATAACGAAATCGCCGATTAAACTTGTATCTTGGTGTAAATCACCTTTTACAAGGTCGTTGAAGTGAACAATCGGTGTGTCGTGGAAGGCTTTTTGAGCTTTTTCAACAGAAAAACGAATTGCAGGTTTTCTGCCTTCTGCTCTTAATTTAGCTTTTTCTTCTTCCGAAAGGTGTTCGCATTTTTTTGAATAAACGTAAGCTTTTTTATTTTTTGTAGCTTCTTCTTTTTCTGCTTCGAGTTCTTCAGGTGTGCAGAAACATTCATAAGCAAAACCTTTGTCCAAAAGTTCTTGAACATATTTCGGGTAGATGTCAAATCTTTCCGATTGAGTGTAAGGACCGTAAGGACCGCCTACATCAGGACCTTCGTCCCAGTTAAGACCCAATGCTTTCAAGCTGTCGAAGATGTTATCGATATAAGCTTGGCTTGTTCTTTCCGCATCGGTATCTTCAATTCTTAATATAAATTTACCGTTATTTTTCTTTGCATACAAATAGTTAAAAAGTGCTGTTCTTGCCGTACCGATATGCAAATTTCCGCTCGGTGACGGTGCTATTCTTACTCTTAATTCTTCCATTTTTTTTCTCCGTTTGTCTTTATTTTACAACGAAAAAATATCTGTTCAATTAATTTTATTATTTTATGTTATAATTTAGATACTATGTGTGTACAAATTGGAATAGAAGAAAAAATAATAAAAAAAGAACTTTTACTCAAAACTGCATTAATAACAGGTGATAGAAAATCAATAGATGAATTACTCGATGATTCTTTTGTATTCAAAATCAGAAAAAATATTTTGACAAAAGAGGATTATCTTTCGGAAGAAAGAATGCAGTTGAACCAAATTCATTCGCTGAATCTTTATTTGCAGACTTTTGATGAAGTTACTTCTGATGTTGTCAAAACGACATTATGGGTGGAAATCAAGGTAAAATTCAAGGATAAAGATTTTGAGGGTAAATGCAAATATACTCACGTTTGGAAGCGGTTTAATGATGATTATAAATTAATTTCAGGAACTATTGATGAAAAAGAAGTAAAGAAAATCAATCCGTAATCGTCCAAAAGGCATGCCCAACATGAGAAAAGAGCCGAAAATTTTAAAAAATATTTGCAAAAAATATCTTTTTAAGTATAATTTTAGTACGTCGTAAGTGTTGATTTTAACAAAAAGATATAAAAATCTTGAAAAGAAATTTTCAGCATATATGATAACAATAATCGAACACGATTAAGAAACAAAGGAAAAAACATGTCAATTAATTTAAAAAACAAAAAAGATATCGTAAAAAATTTCGGTAAAGACGAACACGATACAGGTTCAACAGAAGTTCAAATAGCACTTCTTACGGAAAAGATTAACCAACTTACAGAACACTTAAAAGCTAACAAAAAGGATTTTGGCGGCAGACGTGGTTTGCTTATGATGGTAGGTCACAGAAAGAGCCTTCTTTCATATCTTAAAGAAAAAGATCTTGAAGGATACAGAGAACTTTTGAAAAAACTCAACTTGAGAGGTTAAGGAATTTTTTAGTTAAAAGACTATTGCAAATCTCGACGGCCTGTTAATCCGCAAAGGGAAATAGTGCCGGCGGGTTTGTTTTAGCGAGAAAAAAAGATAGGAAAGAACAATGAGTTCAAAAAGATATTTATTTACTTCCGAATCAGTAACGGAAGGACATCCTGACAAAGTTTGCGACCAAATTTCGGATGCTATTTTAGACAATTTCCTGATGAAAGATAATCATTCAAGAGTTGCGGCAGAAACAACGGTAACAACGGGCATGGCTTTAGTTTGCGGTGAAATTACGGCAGATTGTTATGTTGATATTCCGCATGTAGTTAGAGAAACTATAAAAAATATCGGATATATAGGAAAAGAATCAGGCGGTTTTGATGCAAATACCTGTGCGGTATTAACGAGTGTTGATGAACAGTCGGTTGATATTGCAAGCGGTGTAAACAAGGCTTATGAATCAAGAGATAACAATGCAAATACATCGAAAACCGAAACCGAAAATATCGGTGCAGGTGACCAAGGTATTATGTTCGGATTTGCTTGTAACGAAACGCCGGAACTTATGCCGCTTCCGATAAGTTTGGCTCATAAACTTTCAAAAAAGCTTGCTGATGTTAGAAAACAAGGAATTTTGGATTATTTAAGACCGGACGGAAAATCACAGGTTACGGTTGAATATGAAAATGACAAACCTGTAAGAATTGAAACGGTTGTTATTTCAACTCAACACGACCCCGAAATCAACGGCGAAACCGATAACGAAAAAGTTCAAGAAATCATCAGAAAAGATATTGTTGAACACGTTATCAATGCGGTATTTACAAACGAAACATTGAAACTTGACGCAGATACAAAGATTTTCGTAAATCCGTCAGGAAGATTTGTAATCGGCGGACCTCAAGGCGATGCAGGATTAACGGGAAGAAAAATCATAGTTGATACATACGGCGGATATTCAAGACACGGCGGCGGAGCGTTCAGCGGAAAAGATCCTACAAAAGTTGACCGTTCGGCAGCTTATGCAGCAAGATATGTTGCGAAGAACATTGTTGCAGCAGGATTGGCTGATAAATGTGAAATCGAACTCGGATTTGCAATCGGTGTTGCCAAACCTGTATCAATAATGGTTGATACTTTTGGAACAGGTAAAATTTCCGACGATGAAATAATGAAATTAATTGATAAAAACTTCGACTTAAGACCTTATGCGATTATTAACCAATTTGATTTGAGAAATTTACCGAAGAAAAACGGCGGAAAATTCTATCAATTATTGGCAGCATACGGACATATGGGACGTACGGATATTGATGTTCCTTGGGAACATACGGACAAAGCCGAAGACTTGAGAAAACAAGCAAACATATAATTTAAGTAAAACTGATAAAATCGGAGAACAATAATGACAGTTACAGATGAAAAGACAAAATTAATGACAGGTGCTCAAATTTTATTAGAGTGCTTGAAAAAAGAAGGGGTAGATGAAGTTTTCGGTTATCCCGGAGGATCGATATTAAATTTGTACGATGCACTCTATGACTGTAAAGATATTAAGCATTATCTTGTAAGACACGAACAAGCTGCAATTCACGCAGCAGAGGGTTATGCAAGAGTTTCGGGACGTCCGGGTGTTGCATTTGTAACATCAGGTCCCGGAGCATGTAATGCTATTACAGGTATTGCAAATGCTTATTATGATGCTTATCCGATTATTGTTTTCACGGGACAGGTCAGCTTGAATTTAATCGGAAACGATGCATTCCAAGAAGCTGATATCGTTGGAATTACACGTTCTTGCTGCAAACACAATTACCTTGTAAAAGATGTTAAACAGCTTGCACATGTTATAAAAGAGGCTTTCCATATTGCAACGACGGGAAAACCCGGTCCTGTTGTAATCGATTTGCCGAAAAACATTTTGACAGCAAAAGCAGAATTTGAATGGCCCGAAAAGGTTAAACTTCCCGGGTACAATCCGACTTATGAAGGACACCCGAAACAAATGTCGAGAGCTTTGCAATTATTATGCAAAGCTAAAAAGCCCGTAATTATTTCAGGTGGCGGTGTTTTACATTCCGGAGCGGAAGAAGTTTTGGCAGAACTTGCACAAAAATTGAATGTTCCCGTAACAACAACTTTGATGGGAATAGGTACATTTAATACGGACAGCCCGTTATCATTGGGAATGATGGGTATGCACGGTGAATATGCCGCAAACTTGTCTGTTAATGATTGCGATGTTTTATTTGCGGTTGGAACGAGATTTAGCGATAGAATTACGGGTAACTTGAAGAAATTTGCACCCGAGGCGGAAATTGTTCATATTGATATCGATCCTTGTTCAATTTCAAAGAGTGTTCGAGTTGATATTCCTATTGTTGGTGATGCAAAGAATGTTTTGACTGCAATGTTGAAGGAATTTGACGAACAGCAATATGATATTAATGCAAAAGAAAAGTCAAAATGGCTTGAAAAAATTGCGGAAAGGAAACAGGTAAAAGCACAACTTGCGGCCGGAACTTCGGTATTAAATCCTGTAACCGTAATTAAAAAGATTTATGAAGTAACAAAGGATTATGACCCGATTATTACGACGGAAGTCGGACAGCATCAAATGTGGACGGCACAACTTTATAAATTCCAAAAAACAAGACGTCTTGTCACATCAGGCGGATTGGGAACAATGGGATTTGGCTTCCCTGCTGCAATCGGAGCTAATGTTGCTTTGAAAGACAAGGTTGTTATTGATGTTGCAGGTGACGGAAGTTTCCAAATGAACATTCAAGAGCTTGCAACGTGTGTTGATTATAACATTCCTGTAATCATTGCGGTTATAAATAACGGCTGGCTTGGCATGGTTCGTCAATGGCAGGAAAGAATTTTTCATGAACATTATTCGCAAACAAAAATTTCTTCACCTGATTATGTAAAAGTAGCCGAAGCTTATGGAGCATTAGGTTTCAGAGTAGAAAAAGAAGAAGAAATCGAACCTGTTTTGAAAAAAGCAATAGAGGCAAGACGACCTGTTGTAATAGATTTCAGAGTAGAACCGTTTGAAATGGTATATCCGTGGGTACTTGCGGGCGAACCGTTGAACCATGTTTTGGTTTCAAATGACGACAATAACTAAAAAAGGTAAAGGATTATGATACATACAATTTCAGTTCTTGTAAGAAACGAAGCCGGAGTGCTTTCGAGAATAAGTGATTTATTCAGCGGCAGAGGATATAACATTGAAAGTTTAACGGTAGCACCGACACTTGATACGGATTATTCAAGAGTAACAATTGTGACAAACGGTGACGATAAGGTTATCGAACAGATTACGAAGCAGTTGAACAGATTAATTCCTGTTATCAAGGTTATGGACTTGCATTTTAATGATTCTATTGAAAGAGAATTTATAATGTGTAAAGTCAATGCGAAAAACGAGCAGCGTTCAGAGATTTTGCGTATAGCAGAAATTTTCAATGCGAAGATTATTGATGTAACGCATCGTTCATATACATTGCAGGCATTGGGTGATGAAAGACAAATTCGTTCATTAATTGAATTATTAAGACCGATTGGAATTAAAGAGCTTGTAAGATCGGGAAAAGTTGTAATTTCAAGAGAAAACCAATTCCAGAATATTGATTCATTGCAATAAAAGGAATAAAAATAAAATAATAAGAAAAATAGTATTGAAAAAAAATTTTTCTTGTTATAGAATTAAGAAGTAAGCCGAAGTGGCGAAATTGGTAGACGCATCAGACTCAAAATCTGACGCAGCTCACACTGTGTGCCGGTTCGAGTCCGGCCTTCGGCACCATAAAGAATAAAAAGACCTCATTCGCCGAGGTCTTTTTTTGAAAATATCTATCTCAAATCTATTTTTGTTTCTTCCATTTTTGTTCTTTTTTGCGAAAATAGAATTTATATAAAAATTTGCTTTAGTGTAGCTAAAATAATTATACAATTTTTTTAGCTTTTAATTTGGAAAATTTTTTAGAATTTTCCTGAAAAATCAGCATGCGTTCATATCACAGCAGGGGTTTTGACCTGTGAAGTTTTTATCTTGAGCCATTCTTTTTCTCCAAAGATAAATAGCATTTTCAACATATTCTATTTCGAAATCTTTTTTACAGCTTTCAAAATAATCGAGAACTTCCCATAAATTTTCAGGCATTGGATTATCTTTATTTTCGTTCCACCAGTTGTATTCAACGGAAACCCAAACCCATTCGCAGCCTGCGGCTTTTGCTTTTTCGGCAAAACATCTCAATTCTTCCAAAGAATCGTTTACTCCCGGAATAATAATATATTTTAAAATGACATAGCCTTTTCGGCAGAATTTGTCTTTAATACTTTCTCTTGCATATCTTGCCATGTTTTCCCAAACTTGGTCATAGGCTTTTACTCTTTTTATTTTTTCGTAAGTTTCTCTTGTGCCTGAATCAACCGAAACGACAATATTTGCACGGGATTTGTTCATTGCGTAGGCAATACTTTCGGAGTAAAAAATTCCTGATGTGAAGAAATGAAGCCAGCAGCGGTTTTCCACTGCAAATTTTATAAATTCTTCAAGTTCTTCCTTGGGGTATTCGGTACATTCACCGCCCACAATGTCAAAGGTGGTCTCTCTTAAAAGTTTTCTGTCGTTTAATGCTCTTAAAATAGGCATTACGTCGTAGCCTTTGTGGCTGTTCCATTTCTTTTTGTCCTGCGAAAAACGGCAATAATAGCAGTTGCAGCTGCATTTTGTTTCGCTTGCAATGGCGATGTAATCAATGCCGATTTCTTCGGGCCATTCTTTCTCTTGTAATTGTGAACAGCCGACGCACTGATGAGGGATTTCGCCCCTTTTCATCATTTCGACATAATGATTTCTTGTTTCAATAAATTTATCAACGTCAAACGGCTCGCCATGATATTCTCTGACCCAGTAGATTTCGCTCCCCGGATTACAAGGCTTAACTGCGGTGGTGCTGAATGCCATTCCGCTTTCTAAAAGTAAACAGCTGACGTATTTCATAATATGTTAATTTTAGTTTATTTTATTTGTTTTGTAAAGAATTGGTGTGTTTTGTTAAAAAGTGCAGATATTTTGTTATCTGCACTTTGAAAATTTATGGGAATCAGCTATTCAGCATTTTTTTCTTCGTTGTTTTCGTTTGAATTATTTTCTTCCGCATTTTCTTCGTTTTTTTGTTCTGCCTGTTGGTTTTGTTGAGCTTGTTGTTGAACCATTTGCTGCGGATATAACATTGCTATTACAGGGTATTTTCTTGAAACAACTTCTTGGTCATTATCAAATACTGTAAATGTTAAATTTTGAACATCATAATCCATTCTGAATTTTACGTCATTTGCTATTGCGTTATAAACGAAATCTTCGTTCAAAATATTTACGGTTGATTCAGAGAGAAGAATTTCTTCTCCGCCGTTTGCTCTGACTTTGATTGTTAATTTATGTTCGCCTGCTGTCCATTGCGGTCCGCAAATAACTGCCATATCAAACTTGAATTCCGCAGGCATTGCTATTGCTGCTAATTCGTTGTGAATGTTGATGCAGGTTAATTTATTGTTTTTAAAAATTATATTTTCTGCTATTAAAAAATATCCTGACATGTTTTTCTCCTTTTTGTCTGATTATAATATAATACTTTTTATAAGTCACTATTATTAAAATATTTTTAGCCAAAAAAGTACAACATTGGTGATAAAAATTTTTCGCAATTATTGTATAATTGATTTATGGAAAAACTTTTCGAGATAAAAAACTTAAATCTTAAATACCCCGTTAAAAATGCTTTTTCATCAAAAACGAAGGAGTATATTTATGCGGTAAACAATGTTTCTCTTGATATTTACAAAGGTGAAATTCTCGGGCTTGTCGGAGAATCGGGCTGCGGTAAATCTTCTTTAGGCAAATGTTTATTGCGTTTAGAGGAAAATTTCGACGGTCAGGTTTTATTTAAAGGTCAAAATATTCTTGAAAACAAAAATCTCAAGGATTATCGAAAAGCTGTTAAAATGATTTTTCAAAACCCTTATGCCAGCTTAAATCCGAGAATGACGATTTATGATATTTTAAAAGAACCGTTTTTGATATACGGAATAAAGGACAAAAATTTTATAAAATCGGAGATTGAAAAAGTTTGTGATTTGACAGGTATTGCAAAAAGTTCTTTAACATACTATCCGCACGAGTTTTCAGGCGGTCAAAGGCAAAGAATTTCTATTGCTTCCTCGATAATTTTAAATCCTGAATTTATCGTTGCCGATGAACCCGTAAGTGCTTTAGACGTAAGTATTCGGGCTCAAATTATTAATTTATTGAAAGATTTGAGAAAAGAATTAAATTTAACGATTTTATTTATATCACACGATTTGAGTGTTGTAAGGTATTTATGCGGACGAACGGCAGTTATGTATTTAGGAGAGGTGGTTGAAATCGGAGAGGGTAAAACGCTTTTTGAAACACCGAAACACCCTTATACAAAGGCTCTTTTAAATTCCGTACCTGTTATTTCTGCGGAGAAGAAGAAAAAAGAACTTTTGACGGGAGATTTGCCGTCACCTAAAAATCCGCCTGCAGGCTGCAAATTCCACACAAGATGTCCCGAGGCTCAAAGCTGCTGTGCTGTTAAAAATCCCGAATATATTTATTTTGAAAAAGATATGGTAAAATGCCATTTATATGACGGGTTTGAAAATTGTAAAATTTAATGTAAAATTATAATAATGAAAAGAATAGAATATTTTATAACTCAATCTGCGACCTTTCGTTTTGCAAAAATCGTGAAAGCTCAGGCTTTTGATTTTTTTGAAACTTTCGGAAGAATGTCTTTGCGTTTTTTTGAGGTTATGAAATATATTTTGACAGGGCAGTTTTCAAGAAGCCACATAATAGAGCAGAGTTCAAAATTTGCAATAGATTCTCTGCCGATAACTTTGACGATTGTTGCAATGACCTCTGTAATTCTTGCCGTTCAGGTTGCTCCCGAGATGGTAAAGCAGGGCGGGGCGAATTTTATCGGCGGACTTTTGGCGATTGTAACCGTTCGTGAAATGGGAACGATTATGACAGGGTTTGCAATAATTTCAATGATAGGTTCATCAATGGCTTCGGAAATTGCAACGATGAAAGTTACCGATCAGGTTTCTGCAATGAAAGTTCTTCATGTCCCTCCGATAAAATACCTTTTTGTTCCGAGAGTTATTGCAGGGGCATTGATGATGCCTTTAATCACAACAATAGCTTCGACAATAGGAATTTTTTGCGGCGGATTTGTTTCGTCTTTGACAAGTCCTGAGGTTACGGGATTATGCTTTATAAATTCAGTAAAATTAGGTCTTTTCAATAGAGATATCGGTATAATGCTGTTGAAAGCATCGTGTTTTGGAGCAGCGATAGCTCATATAAGTTCAAGCTGCGGATATGATGCCGAAGGTGGTGCTAAAAGTGTTGGTATTGCAACGACAAAGGCAGTTGTTTGGTCGTTTATCGGAATTGTTGTGATAGACTACATTTTTGCATTAATTTTTTATTTTTAAGGTGAATTATGGCTGTAAAAATTGAACATCTGACAAAAAAATTTGAAGATAAAACAATACTTGATGATATTTCTTTCGAGGTTAAAGACGGTGAAATCCTTGCAATAGTGGGTTTCAGCGGTTCGGGTAAAAGTACGGTTTTGAAGTTGATAACGGGTCTTATCGAGCCGACTTCGGGTGAAATCAAATTTGATACTCCGGGGGAAGTTGCAATGGTTTTCCAGTATTCGGCATTGTTTGATTCTTTGAATGTTTTTGACAATATTACATTTGCTTTGCAGGAAAGAAAAGAATTTCGAGGAAAATATACCCAAGAACAGTTAAAACAGATGGTTGCTCAAAAGTTGAAAACAGTAGGATTGAACAATATCGAGCAAAAATTCCCCTATGAACTTTCAGGCGGTATGCAAAAGAGGGTAAGTTTTGCAAGGGCGATTATGACCGAGCCGAAGTTGATTTTGTATGATGAACCGACGGCAGGACTTGACCCTGTTGCATCAACGATTATAGAAGATTATATTGTTCGTTTGAGAAATGAAACCAAATCAACGGCAATCGTTGTCACGCACCAGCTTTCGACCATAAAAAGGTGTGCTGACAGAGTAATTATGTTGTATCACGGAAAAATAGTTTTTGAGGGAACGCCTCAAGAGCTTGAAAGCGGTGCAACACCTTATACGAAGCAGTTTATGGACGCTTCTCCCGAAGGTCCTATGCAAATAAATGTTTCGGATTTTTAAAAAATATGGTACATTATGAAAAAAAGGATATAAAATGAGATTTTCATCAAGTTTTAAAGTCGGAGTGCTGACATTAGCGGCAATATTGATATTAGTCTTTACCGTTTTGTGGGTAAAGGGGCGTTCTTTATCGGCAGGAGAAAGAATTACAGTCGCTTTTAAGGACATAAACGGACTTCGTGCAGGTTCGGGTGTTCAAATGATGGGAGTCAGAATCGGGCAGGTTGAGAGCCTTACCCCGAAAATAAGCAGTGACAACAGTTATGTTGAACTCAAATTTGTTATCACGGAGCCGAATATCAAAATCCCTTCGGCATCAAGCATTTCTATTCAACAAACAGGGATTATCGGGGAACAGTTTTTAGAAGTTACTCCGCCCGAAATGCAAACGATTTATATTCCTTTTTCAAATCAAAATAATATGGTTCATGCAGGTGACAAGGCAGAGATGGTTTTGTCTGATGAAAAGCAGGACGTAGGTGTTGTTAAAAAGGCGGAACTTGTTGAAACGAAATCACTTCCGAATTTTATAGCAAAAGATATTACAACGGAGAAAGCGGTAAAAGTTTCTTATGTTATTGATATGCCCGGATTGATTTTACCTGAAATTGTTAAGGCAAAAGTTGCTTTAGAAGGTGACAAATCCAAATTATTAATTTCGCCCGTAAAAAATATTAAGATATCGAAACCCGAAACGAAGTCGCCATATACGATAATTGAGCCGATGAGAGTTTCTGATTTTATGCAGTTACAATATCGTTCTGCATCAGCGCTTGCGGAAACGAACGAAAAGTTGTCTGCAATTTTGTCGGAAGATGTTATGGCTGATATTAAACAGACGATTAAAAATGCCGATGCACTTACGGCTAATGCGACTGTTGCTATTGATAAAGTTTCGTCTTTAGTTGATGTTTCAAAAGATGAAATGTTGATTTTGTCGGCAGAAGTTAATGATTTAACTTCAAAAATGAATAAAATTGCCGATACGGTAATAAGCATAACGGGTGATAAAGAGTTCACAAAAACGCTCCATACTACGGTTAAAAACGTAAACAGACTTTCGAGCAATGTAAATTGTTTACTTGAAAGCGAAGATACACAAGCCTTGATAGCCGATATTAGAGTGACGGCGAAGAACGTTTCCGAAATTTCGGGTTATGTCAATGATATGACCAAAGACGAGGAATTAAAGGCACAAATTAATAAATCGGTTACAAAACTCAATACGGCACTTGATAAACTTACGATAACTTTGGATACGGTAAATTACGTTACCGAAGATGAACGTGATAATATTAAGCAATCTTTGAAAGAGGTTGAAGCTACGACTGCGAATGTTAAAACCTTCTCGGAAAAACTTAATAAAAGATTTTTGTTATTCAGACTGATGTTTTAAGGTGATAGCGGATAATGAAACTTTATATTTCAAAACTTCATTATAAAAAAAATCCTACAATATGGGAGAAAACCGTTATTTTCTTTTTGTGGCTGCTTTCAATTCCATACGATATGATAACTTCGGTCAGAAATTTTTTATACGACAAAAATTTGATAAAAATTTATAACCCGAAAGTTTTAACGATAGCTGTCGGAAATTTAACAACGGGCGGAGTCGGCAAAACTCCTTTTACGGCAGAACTTGCAAATTTTTACGTTAAAAAATTGAAAAAAGTTGCGGTTTTATCGAGAGGTTATGGCGGAAGTCTTTCAAATAAAGAGGTAAACGTTATCTCTGACGGACAAAAAATTTATTACGATGCAAAACAGGCTGGCGATGAACCGTTTTGGATTGCTTCAAATTGTCCGTCTGTCGCTGTTTTGACATGTTCTTCCCGTGCAAAAGCGGCAGAAAAAGCGATAAAAGACTTAAATTGTGATGTTTTAATTGCAGACGATGCTTTTCAACATAGAAAACTCGGCCGTCATATAAATATTGTTCTCGTCGATAAAACAAATAAATTCGGCAATGAATACCTTCTTCCGGCAGGTCCGCTGAGAGAAGATTTGTCGGGCATTAAAAGGGCTGATGTCGTTGTTGTAACGAACAAATCGGCAAGTGATGATGAGGCTTTGAAATATTGCGATGAAATTAAATATAAGTTTAAAAAGCCTGTTTTTATGTGCAAAATGATTCCCGTCGGTGCATATAATATTAAAAATAATGACAGTTTGTACGCAGGGGCAACGGTTTTGGCATTTTGTGCAATAGGTCAGCCGAAAGAATTTTTTGAGTTTGTAAAAAAAGATTATTATATGCAAACTGAAATGACTTTCCCCGACCACCATTCATACACTGACGAGGATATGAAATTAATTTTGGAAACAGCTGAAAAAAGCAATGTCAGCAAGATTATTACCACGGAAAAAGATGCCGTTAAAATTAAAGAATTGATTGGAAAATTTAAGACGGATATTAAGGCTTATGCCCTGAAATTAGGTTCTTATGCGGATATAGAGGATATTGTCAATGTCAAATAAAAAAATTTTGGTTGTAAGATACCGATTTATCGGGGATACGATTTTGACTTTACCCTTTTTGAAGAATTTAAGACTTGCAAATCCCGATGCACAAATTGATATGCTTGTTGCACCGAAATCAGGTGAAATCATTGAAGATTGCCCCTATGTAGATAATTTTATTTATTTTGATACAACCAAAAAACACAAATATGAAAACGGGGCAGGCGAAAAAAAATCTTTTTGGTATTATGTTAAACTTTTGCGAAAAAATAAGTACGACAAGGCTTATGTGCTGAAACGCTCCCTTTCGAGTGCTTTTTTGGCTTTTGCAGGCGGAATAAAGGAACGAGTCGGCTTTGATACAGAGGGCAGAGGCTTTTTGCTGACAAAAAGAGTGCCTTACGATAAGAAAAAACACGAATCACAATGCTTTCTTGATGTTTTGAGAGCTGACGGTGTGGAAATTAAGGACGAGAATTTTGAAAACGGACTTAATCCCGAAGCCGAAAAGAAAATTGATGAAATTTTAAAGGGAAAAGCCGACAAAGGCTTGAAAAGAGTGATTGTTCACGCAACCGCAACGAACAAGGGCAAACTTTGGCCGATTGAAAATTTCGCCGAAATAACAAGGTTTTTGATTAACGAAAAACACGTGCAGGTGTTTTTTATCGGGACGGATTTTGATTCTCAAACTTACGATAAAATGTTGAGTTTGATTGATGAAAAACTCGAAATTGAACCGATAAATCTTTGCGGAAAATTGAATTTGAAAGAAAGCCTCGCTCTGACTGCGAAAGTGAATTTTTTGATAGGAAACGATTCGGGAAATCTTCACATGGCATCATCTGTTCATACCCCTGTCATCGGGCTTTACGGTCCAATGCCGTTTGAAAAATGGTATGCTCTCGGAACAAATAATATCCTTTTGAAGTCTGATTTACCGTGTATGCCGTGCGGATTGAGCGGAAAATGCCCTAATGACCACAAATGTATGAAAAATATTTCCGTTCAACAAGTTAAAAACGCTGTCGAAGAATTGTTAAAGTAATTTTGAATAGTGAACAAAATCACGTCATTACACCGTTTGATATTGGTGATTTTATGCACTAATGTAAATGTGGTACATGGAATTGTTGACAAACGACCATGCTGATGATATAAAAATTAATAGGGAAATATATCACTAATAAAGGAGATGCATGATATGCCTAAAAAACAAGAAAAAGTAGAAATAGAAACAAAATCAAATCTTGTTGATACTCCGGAAGCACTCGATGACCTCATTAACAGAGTTAATGAAGCTCAAAGAATTTTCGCAAGATATACACAAGAACAAGTTGATAAAATTTTCAAAGCAGCAGCAACAGCTGCAAACAAAGCTCGTATTCCTTTGGCTCAAATGGCTGTTAAAGAAACGGGCATGGGTATTGTAGAAGATAAAATCATCAAGAACCACTTCGCATCAGAATACATTTACAACAAACATAAAAATATTAAAACTTGTGGTGTAATTGAAGAAGACAAAGCAAACGGAACAAAAATTGTTGCAGAACCTTTGGGAGTTTTGGCAGGTATTGTACCTACAACAAACCCGACATCAACAGCAATTTTCAAATCTTTAATCGCATTAAAGACAAGAAACGGAATTATCTTCTCACCGCACCCGAGAGCAAAAGAATGCACAATTGCAGCAGCAAAAATCGTTCTTGATGCAGCAGTTGAAGCAGGTGCACCGAAAGATATCATCGGTTGGATTGATGTTCCTTCAATCGAATTATCAGGACAATTGATGAAACACAAACACATTGCATGTATTTTGGCAACAGGCGGCCCCGGAATGGTAACAGCAGCTTACTCATCAGGCAACCCTGCATTAGGTGTAGGTCCCGGAAACACTCCTGCCGTAATCGATGAAACAGCAAACATTCAAATGGCAGTATCATCAATTTTGATGTCAAAAACATTTGATAACGGTATGATTTGTGCATCAGAACAATCAGTTATCATTGTTGACAGCATTTATGACGAAGTTAAAAAAGAATTTGAACGCAGAGGTGCATATTTATTGAATGATGCAGAAATGCAAAAATTAATAGATTGGCCGATTATCGATCCTAAGAGAGGAACAGCAAATGCAGAAATCGTAGGTCAACCTGCACACAGAATTGCAGAAATGGCAGGATTTGAAGTTCCTAATAATGCAAAAGTTCTTATTGCACAAAGACCTGAAGTAAATTGGGAAGATCCTTTCTCAAGAGAAAAATTGTCACCTGTATTGGCAATGTATAGAGCATCAAATTTTGAAGATGCGGCAGAAAAGGCATACTACCTCGTATCAAGGGGCGGTGCAGGCCACACATCAGTTCTTTATACAGATGAAAGAAAGAAAGACAGAATCAACGCATACGCAAAGAAAATGCCGACTTGCAGATTGTTAATTAACCAACCTTCAAGCCAAGGCGGTATTGGTGATTTGTACAACTTCCGTTTGGAACCGTCATTAACATTAGGTTGCGGTTCATGGGGCGGAAACTCGGTATCAGGCAACGTCGGAGTAAAGAATTTGTTAAATTACAAGACGGTAGCGGAAAGGAGAGAAAATATGCTTTGGTTCAAGGTTCCTCAAAAAGTTTACTTCAAGCGTGGTGCTACTGATTTAGCTTTGCGTGAATTGACAGGCAGAAAGAAAGCCTTCATCGTAACAGACAGATTCTTATTCAGTTCAGGTGCAGCAGAACAAATTACAAAAGTTCTTGATGATATCGGAATTGATCACGAAATCTTCTTTGATGTTAAACCCGATCCGACATTGACAACAATTGAAGAAGCATTTGCAATCATGAAGCCTTTCGAACCTGATGTAATCATCGCACTTGGCGGCGGTTCACCGATGGACGCAGCAAAGATTTTGTGGTTAAAGTATGAACAACCTGATACAGACTTTACTGATATTTCAATGAGATTTATGGATATCAGAAAGAGAATTTGCCAATTACCTGAATTAGGTAAGAAAGCAATGATGGTAGCAATTCCAACAACATCAGGTACAGGTTCTGAAGTAACACCGTTCTCAATCATCACAGATGATAAATCAGGTGTTAAATATGCAATTGCAGATTACGCATTGACTCCTTCAATGGCAATCATCGACCCGAACTTCGTAGATGGAATGCCGAAAGGATTGACATCAGCATCAGGTATCGATGCACTTGTTCACGCAGTTGAAGCATATGTATCTTGTATGGCTACAAACTTCACAAATTCAAACGCATTAGAAGCTTGTAAGTTGGTATTCAAGTATTTGAGCCGTTCATATCACGAAGGTGCAAACGATCCTATCGCAAGAGAAAAAATGCACTATGCAGCAACAATCGCAGGTATGGCATTTGCAAACGCATTCTTAGGATTATGCCACTCAATGGCTCACAAATTGGGTGCTATGTTCCACGTACCGCACGGTGTTGCAAACGCATTGTTAATCAGACAAATCATCAAATACAACGCAACAGATTGTCCGAAAAAACAAGCAACATTCCCGCAATACAAATATCCTTGTGCTATTGAAAGATATGCACAAATTGCAGATGAATTGAAATTGGGCGGTTCAACTAACGAAGAAAAAACTCAATTGTTAATCGATGCAATAGATAGATTGATGAAAGATATTGAACTTCCGAACTCAATCAGAGAATTCCTTGAAAAGAACGGAAAGACAGAAGCTGACTTCTACGAAAAATTAGACGAAATGGTAGAATTGGCATTCGACGATCAATGTACCGGTGCAAACCCTGTATATCCTTTGATGAGCGACATCAAAGAAATTTACATCAAGGCTTTCAACGGCGAAGTGTAAAAAACAAAAAACTTGTGAGTCCGTTTGAAAAAACGGGCTCACTTTTTTAAAAAGGCGAAAAAATGGATAAAAATTTGTCAGACAAAGTTATACACCGTTTAACGCAGTATCATTGCATAGTAACCGATATGGAAGAACAGGGCAAAGATACGGTATCGAGTCCGCAGATAGCGGAATTATTGAAGATAGACGATTCTCAAGTCAGAAAAGATATGAAAATTCTTGGCAAGGCAGGGAAGACGAAGGTCGGATATAAAATAGACGAAATGAAGCGGAGTATTGAAAACGCATTAGGATTTGAAAAGACGAAAGATGCCTTTGTTGTCGGAGCAGGAAATTTAGGTTTTGCTTTGACGAAGTATGATGATTTCGGATTTTACGGCTTTAATATTCTTGCATTGTTTGACAACGACCCGTTGAAGATTAATTTGACGGTAAACGGGAAACAAGTTTTTCACGTATCGAAACTCCCTGATTTAGCGAAAAGGCTGGGAGTAGAGATAGCTGTTTTAACCGTACCGAGAAAATTTGCACAGGAAACGGCGGATTATTTGGTAAATTCGGGGATAAAATACATTTGGAATTTCACCCCGACAGTATTAAAATTGCCTGATGACATTCAGGTATGGAATGAAAATTTGATAGGTAATTTTTTACAATTTACAAAAGATATTTAGAAAATGGAACATACAATAAAGATTTGCATGGGCAGCTCTTGTTTTGCAAGGGGTAACAACGAAAATTTAGAATATATACAGAAATATTTGGACACACATAATTTGCGGGCGAAGGTGGAATTAACCGGAGCAAGATGTGAAAACAAGTGTGCCAAAGGACCGAACATCACTATTGATGAAAAGAATTATAACGAAGTAACTCCCGAAAAAATTGAAGAAATAATGAACGGATTATTTGGAGAATGAACAGTTTATATCCCGTATATACGTTGAAAAATGAGTGTCATGACTGCTATAAATGCGTCAGAGAATGTCCTGTGAAAGCAATAAAAATTCAAAACGGCAGTGCTTCCGTAATTGCCGAAAAATGTATTGCTTGCGGGCATTGTGTAAAGGTTTGTCCGTCCGAGGCAAAAAGAGTCAGAACGGATATTGAAAAAGTCAAAACCCTTATGATTGCGGGAAAAGATGTTTATGTTTCATTAGCTCCGAGCTGGAGCGGAATATACGATTTTACGACACCTGTTATGGTTGCTTTGCTAAAAAAATTAGGTTTCAAAGGTGTTAGCGAAACGGCTTTAGGGGCGGAAGAAGTTTCTATTGAAACGGCAAAAATTCTTGAAAAATCCGAAAAAGGCTTGTACATTTCGAGTGCTTGTCCTGTAATAGTTGATTTTATAAGAAAATATCATTCTGAATTTTCAAAAAACATAGTTCAAATTGCATCACCTGCACTTACTCATTCTCAAATGTTGAAAAAGCAGTATGGAAAAGACATTTCGGTAGTTTTTATCGGACCTTGTATCGGCAAGAAAAACGAATCGGACAGACACAAGGATTTGATAGATGTTGCTTTGACGTTTGAGGAATTGAATTTTTGGATAAATGACGAATTTATAAACGTCAGTGAAATAGAGCCGAAAGAAGATGATATTTTTGTCGGTGGAAATTCACATGAGGGAGCTTTGTACCCGTTAGACGGCGGAATGAATGAAACAATTAAGCAAACAGGTATAAGCAGTGATGTCAAATTGATTAATATAAGTTCTTTGGAGAATTTTGGCAAATCGTTAGAGAATTTTGATGAAAAAAATATAAACGGCAAAATTTTTATAGAGGCACTTGCATGTTCCGGCGGTTGTATAAACGGACCTTGTTCCGATACCAAAAAGTCAGGTATAAATATAGTTTCAGATGTTTTAACCCGTGTCAATTTGAGAAATGAAATACCGAAAGAAGCAGATGTTGTCGTTCCGATTGAATATGAAAAAAAGCCGATTTTGGAGCAGGAATATACTTACGAACAGATAATTTCTGCGATGAAAAGAATCGGTAAACATTCAGAGGAGGACGAATTAAATTGCGGCGGCTGCGGATATCCTACCTGCCGAGATTTGGCAAAAGCCTTGTTGTCGGGTGATGCAGAGCCGTCAATGTGTGTTTCTTATATGAGAAAAATTGCAATGAGAAAAGCGGCTGCAATGCTTCGGGCAATGCCGTCTGCGATTGTTATGGTTGATAAAGATTTGAACATTCTTGAAGCGAACGATGCTTTTATGAAGATGTTTTGCGGAGATATGTACGAGGTTTTTGCAGACAGAAAAGACGGTTTGACCGGTGCTGCATTGGATAGAATTATTTCGTTTTCGGATATTTTCAGAAATGTGTTCAATCGAGGCGAAGATATTCACAAAGAGCATTATCCGATTAAGCATAAATTGTATGATATCAATGTTTTCACGATAGAAAAAGACGAAATTATCGGAGCGGTAATAACAGACGTTACGAAGTCTGAAACAGACAGAGAAAAAATTGCACACAGAGCAAGAGAGGTTATCAGCAAGAACATTGCTACGGTTCAAAATATAGCTTGTCTGCTTGGTGAACACATGGTCGAAACCGAACTTTTGCTCAATTCGATAGCAGAAGATTATGAGCCTGACAGTAATGATGATGAGGACAACTGATGTTTATAGACATTGATTGTTCACAAACGAAAAAATACAATCAAAACACTTTCGGGGACTACTTTTTGTCAAAAAGATATTCGGGCAGATTGATAGCAGTTTTGTCGGACGGACTTGGAAGCGGAGTAAAGGCAAACATTTTGGCGACAATGACCGCAACAATGCTTTTGAAATTCATCGAGGCTGAATCTGATATTCGCAAGGCGTGTGAAATTGTTTTGAATTCTTTACCGGTATGTCAGGTCAGAAAGATAAGCTATGCAACGTTTTCAGCGATAGACAGCGACGATGACGGAAACGTTAAAATTGTAGAAGAGGGCAATCCTCAATATGTCTGGATAAGAAACGGCGAGATTTTAGAGCCTGAATATCAGGTTATAACTTCAAAAACTTTCACCTCAAGACACATGCATATTTATAAGATAAAAGCGGAGCTTGGCGACAGGTTGATTTTTTGTTCCGACGGAGTAACTCAAGCTGCAATGGGGTCTGAAAAACTGAAACTCGGTTTGGGCAGAGAGGGCTTGATTTCTTTGCTAAAAGAAAAATTAAAAGAAAATCCTGATATTTCGAGCCGAGAATTGACGAAGTACATAGTTTGTCAGGCAGAAAGACTTGAACCCGACAGAAAGGCGAAAGATGATATTTCGGCGGTATGCTTGTATTACAGAGAACCGAGGCAGGCGGTAGTTTTTACGGGACCTCCTTATTATCAGGAAAAAGACAATTTTTATGCGAAGATGTTTGAGTCTTTCAAGGGCAAAAAGGCAATTTGTGGCGGAACGACAGCCAATTTGATTTCAAGAGAACTTAACATTCCTATACGAACGAAAATAAGTTTAAAATGCGGAAAATTGCCGTCAATTTCGTATATGGACGGAATCGATTTAGTGACAGAGGGCATTTTGACACTTACGAAGGCTTGTGAATATTTAGAAACAGGAGAAAATTCGGAAGATGCGGCAGGTGAACTTGTAAAGTTTTTGTTAAATACGGATTGTATAATATTCATGGTCGGTGCAAAATTAAATCAGGCACATTATGACCCGAACCTTCCGATAGAAATAGAGATAAGAAAAAATATAATTAAACGGATGGCGGAGGTTTTGGAAAATAAATACATAAAAAAAGTTACGGTAAAATATTTGTAAAGGTGTTAAATGATGGAGAAAATTCAAGTAAAATTATGTTTGGGAACGACATGTTTTGTAATGGGTGCATCAAAACTGCAGGAATTAGATGAAATTGTTGCGAAAAAGTATGCCGACAGTGTAGAAGTTTCGAGCTGTGTATGTTTGAATCTTTGTTCAACGGAAGGCAAATATTCAAAAGCACCTTATGCAAAGGTAGATGACGAGGTTGTTGCGGAAGCAACGGTAGATAAAGTGTTAGAAGTAATTAACAGGAAGTTGAAACATGAGTAATAATATTTATCAATCAGTACATTTGAAGAAGGAAATTTTAATAAGAATAGTTCAAGCGTTTTTCTCGGATTCATTTGAGAAAAATACTCAAATGATACCTTATGATATGCGTCCGAAAGGTTCGGAAGTTCCTTACAGATGTTGTATCCACAAGGAAAGAGCGGTTTTAAGAGATAGAGCAATCGCAGGTTTGGGATTTTCTATTGAAGACGATGACGAAAGAACTTTGTTAATGGAATATGCCGAAAAATCTTTGAAAAGAGAAATTCCGGAAGAAAATGTTTTGACGGTATTGGACGATGCTTGTAAAGGCTGTGCCGGCGGAAGAATTTTCGTAACAGACTTGTGCCAAGGTTGTGTTGCAAGACCTTGCGAAGCCACTTGTAAATTTGGAGCAGTAAGCATTGTAAATGGTCGTTCACAAATCGATACAACAAAATGCAAGCGTTGCAAGATGTGTATTTCTGTATGTCCTTACGGAGCTATTGCACAGATTAAAGTTCCTTGCGAAGATGCTTGTCCTGTCGGAGCTATTGCGAAAAACGAGTTAGGTTTGGCAAAAATTGACTTTGAAAAATGTATAAGCTGCGGTAAATGTGTTGCAAGATGTCCGTTTGCAGCAGTTCACGAAAAGAGCCAGTTGATTGATATTATGAAACATATCAAAGCAAAACATGAAGTTATTGCAATGCTTGCACCGTCTATCATAGGTCAACTCCCCGGAACAATTTACCAATTTAAGACAGCACTTTTGGAAGGCGGATTTACAGATGTTTATGAAGTTGCAGAAGGTGCTGATGTAACAACGAAAAATGAGGCTAAAGAATTTGCGGAAAGAATGGAAAATGGCGAAGAATTTATGACTACATCTTGTTGTGCAGGTTATAACCAATTCGTTAAAAAACATTTGCCCGAAATTAAGCACTACGTTTCAGATACAAAAACGCCGCTTTATTACACGGCAGAAATTGTCAGAAAAAAATATCCGAATGCAAAAATCGTTTTCGTAAGCCCTTGCGTTGCAAAACGTGCGGAAGTTCAAGACAATCCGAATGTTGATTATGTTATGAACTTTGAAGAACTCGGTGCATATCTCGTCGGAAGAAATATAGATACTTTAAGCTGTGAAGAAACACCGTTTGATGTTGAAAGCTCAAAACAAGCAAGAACTTTCGGCGTTTCAGGCGGAGTTGCTGCGGCAGTTAAAAAGGCTTCTAATTGCGAAGATTGCATAAAACCTTGCTATATCAACGGTTTAGATAAAGATGCAATTAAAAAATTGAAAAAATTCGCAAAAGACGGAAAATGCGATGAGGGCAATTTGGTTGAAGTTATGTGCTGTGAAGGCGGTTGTATCGGCGGTAATGCGACGATTAATACCGTAAAAGTAGCAACAAAGGCTCTTGCTGAATTTACTAAAGACGGAAAAGATATCGAAAAAATCGGTGAATAATATGTTAGATGAAAAAAATTCTTTGATATTAATGATAGATTTTCAGGAAAAACTTGTAAAAGCAACTTCTGCCGATAAAGAAGCAGAAAATGCCCGCAAGGCGATTTCAGGCGGAAAAGCTTTGGGCTTGCCGATTGTTGTGAGCGAACAATACCCGAAAGGACTTGGAAATACTATCACTTCGATTAATGAAGTTCTTGATGACAGTGATGTTAAGATTGAAAAAGCTGCATTTTCTTTATTAAAAGAGGACGGAGCTTTGGATAAAATCAAGTCATTCGGTAAAAAGCAGGTGATTTTATTCGGAATAGAAACGCATATTTGTGTTTTGCAGACGGCTCTTGAGCTTTTGGAAAACGGATTTGAGGTTTTTGTCTTGAAAAATGCCTGCAAAAGCAGAGATGAGTCTGAAAAAGCATCTGCACTTGAATATTTGCAAGCTGACGGGGCAAAAGTTTTGACTCTCGAAAATATGCTTTTCCAACTTTTGAGAACTTCTAAACACCCAAAATTCAAGGAAGTTCAAGCCTTGATAAAATAATTCGATTTAAGAAAACAAAAAGCGTGCGAAAGAAAACAATCGCACGTTTTTTTGTTGGAAAAAAATAATTTATGCGGATTAAGCGGAAGTTGTCATTGACGAAATTCCGTTCAAACCCATAATATCCATTGATGATACGATTTGAGAGGACAAAGTTGATTTTTTGTTCATATATTGAGCATAAATATAGTCGTATCTGTTTGAATATTCATCAACAATGCTTTTTAGGTTTTTATTATCGCCGACGGTCGATTCAAGCTCTTTTAATCTTGTTGCAATATTCTCCATAAGCGTTAAAACATCAGTGTCTTCACCTGTGAAAACACCGATATCCTCTGCCAAACTCTTTGCATCGGTGATGATTTGTTTGTCGTAATACGTTTCGGAATTTTGAGTAGCTTGAGTTTGTTGAGCTTTTTCGGCTTCTTTTTCGTCGATAATTTTTTGAGCTTCTTCTTCCGTCATTTTTTCAGTCGCTTCAATATTGTAGCTCTTGAGTTTTGTAATGGTGGATTCTTTAAGAGCTGTCATCACGTTGAACGACGTTGAAATGTATTGTGCAGATGCTATTGCTGTTTGTGAATTTATTTCGCTTATTCCTGATGTCATAACAAATCCCTGTAATTTCTTACATATACTGTTTATGTCGAATATTTTTTTAAAATCTTTAGCTTTTTTTTTGTAATGTGAATTTTTGTAAATATAAAATTTAAAGAAATTTTTTTGTCTGTTTGAGTGTGTTCCAGCTGTTTTTAAGAAAAAAGGTTAATATAATTAAAAAAACGGGATAAGTTTTTTTATTTTAATGAAAAATTTGTAGTGAAAATTGAAAAACATTATTTTTTCATCTTGTTTTTTTGAAATAAAAATTTCAGAAATCAGCATGTTTAGGTTATTATAGAGAAGTGAAATTTTAGTGTAAGTAAAATTTTGAAAGAAAAAGAATGGTAAGATTTTTAACAACCTTGGCAATGCTTATGATGACAGCAGGACGAGCAGCAGCATCAGATATGAGCATAGATTATTTTGTAGAAAATTATATCGGTAAATACACTGATATGATTGCGGATATAATATTTACGGAAGTGAATATTTTCGGGGCAAATGTTCCTATAATTATCTTATGGATATTATTTGCGGGAATATTTTTCACGTTTTATTTCAGATTTTTGCCTATATGGGGTTTCACACATTCGTTAAAATTGATAAAAGACTCTGTAAAACAGGCGGAGGGCGACGGAGAAGTTTCTGCGTTTCAATCATTAGCGACGGCGTTATCGGGAACAATCGGCATGGGCAGTATTGCAGGTGTTGCGATAGCAATTTCGATTGGCGGACCGGGGGCTGCATTTTGGATTTTAATCGGGGCAATCTTCGGCATGTCGTTAAAGTTTGCAGAATCTTCGGCGGCATTGATATACAGAACTTTTAATATAGACGGTTCGGTATCCGGTGGACCTATGCATTATATTGCACACGGTTTGACGAAAAAGAAATTAAGATGGCTCGGACAGCCTTTAGCGGTAATGTTTGCGGTAGTTTTTATCGGAGCTGCTTTTACGGGTGGAAATTTAATCCAAATTAACCAGACAACACAGCTTGCAATACAGATGACAGGCGGTGAAAGCGGATTTTTATATCACCATGCTTGGGTAATGGGTATTGTGACGGCTATTGTTGTCGGATTGATAACAATCGGCGGAATTAAGAGCATATCAAAGGTTACGGAAAAAGTTGTACCGTTTATGTGTCTTTTGTATGTAGTCGGAGCATTGACGATTGTTGTTGTTAATTACCAACACATTCCGCATGCTTTAGGAATAATTTTCAGAGAGGCATTTTTCCCGCAGGCGGTTGCAGGCGGTATTTTCGGAACGATTATTATCGGTTTAAGACGTTCTGTTCAAACTAACGAAGCAGGTATCGGTTCAGCACCGATTGTTTATGCGGCTGCAAAAACGAAAGAGCCTGTAATTCCGGGATTTGTTTCATTAACAGAACCTTTAATTTGTGCGATGATGTGCTTATTGACAGCATTTATCGTTACCGTTACAGGAACTTATGTATGTGAACCCGGTAAAATCACGGGTATTGAAATGGTATCCGATGCTTTCGCACAAGTATTACCGTTTTTCCCTAAAATATTGACAGTTGTTGTAATGTTATTTGCATTATCAACGTTGATAACTTGGGCATATTACGGACAAAAATGCTGGAATTATGTTTTTGGCGAAGGTGTAAAACGTTCAATATTTTTCCATGTTTTATATTGTATTGTAATTATCGTAGGTTCGGAGCTTAACGTAAAGAGTGTTATAAACATAGTTGATGCGATGATGATATTCCCGTCAATCCCGAATATAATAACTTTGTATATTCTCGCACCGGAAATCAAGATGACTTTAAAGGAATATTGCAGAAAGTACAAACTTGGAAACCCGATAAATGCGGTATGGTTTAGAGAAAGCAAGTCAAAGATTAAAACAGAAAGAAAAATTGTTAATAAAATGCGCAAATAATTGATATTTCATGTTTTAATAAATATATAAGTGAAAGATTTTAGTTAATAGGACACACACGAATGCTTATTGAAGAATTATTGGAATTAACGGTACGAGAAAAAGCAAGTGACTTGCACATTTCGGCGAATTTACCGCCTGTTTTGAGAATAAGTGGTAATTTGGTGAGAACGGAATATCCTCCATTGTCGTCAGACGATGTAGAGAGTTTACTTTTTCCGATTTTGAGTAATGAACAAAGAAGAACATTGGAGCAAGTTTGGGAACTTGATATGTCGTATGGTATCCACGGACTTGGCAGATTTCGTGTAAACATTTATAAGGATAAGGGTAGTTATGCAGCAGCATTCCGTACAATTAACAGTGTCGCACCGAAGTTTGAAGAGTTAGGATTACCGCCGATTGTTCAAAAAATCACTGAACGTCCGAGGGGGCTGATATTGGTAACAGGACCGACAGGTTCAGGTAAATCAACGACTTTGGCATCAATGATTGACCATATTAATGAAACAAGAGCAGAACACATTTTGATTATTGAAGACCCGACAGAATTTGTTCATACATCAAAAAAGAGTATTGTTCACCAAAGAGAATTGGGTCAAGATACCCGTTCATTTGCGAATGCATTACGTTCGGCTTTGCGTGAAGATCCTGATATCATACTTGTCGGCGAAATGCGTGACCTTGAAACAATTCAGCTTGCAATGACAGCAGCAGAAACAGGTCACTTGGTAATGGGAACTTTGCACACGTCATCAGCATCACAAACGATTGACCGTATTATCGATGTATTCCCCGAAGCTCAACAACAACAAGTTAAAATTCAGCTTTCAAGCTCACTTGTTGCAGTATTTTCGCAGACATTGCTGCCAAAAGTAAATGAAGAAGGTATCAAAAAAGGCAGAGTTATGGCTCAGGAAATCATGGTTGTAAACTCGGCGATATCAAACCTTATCAGAGAAGGTAAAACTGCTCAAATTTATTCTGCAATTCAAACAGGTGCACAATATGGTATGCAAACGCTTGAAACTGCGTTGAAGAATTTGTATAAAGCAGGCAAAATCACAATGGAAGATGCTCTTCAAAAATCTCAAAGACCTGATGAATTCAAGAGATTGGCAAACATCACGAGAGGTTAATTTTTAGAAGTAAAATAAAAGAGCAATTATCAAGTCGGCGGTGAGTAAAATCACCGTCGCTTTTATAGCGGCTTCAGTTGTAGAAATGCCGACATTTTTAGCTCCGCCTTCCGTGTTGTAGCCTTGAGTTGCACAAACGGTTGAGATAATTATGCCAAAGATGAAGCCTTTCAAAATGCTTATATAGATATCTCTCAAATTTATCCAAAGCCAAACGGAGTTCATATATCTTGCAGGGTGAAGACCGATTGTTATGTAGGAAACGACCATTCCGCCGATAATTCCAAACAATTCTGCTAAAATAACGATTGACGGGACAGTTAATGCTGCCGCCAAAATTCTTGGTGCGAAATAGTATCCGATAGGATTTACTTTCAAAGTTTTCATTGCATCAACTTGAGAGGTGACTTTCATATTTGCGATTTCGGCACTTACGGCAGTACCTGCTCTTGCCGAAATAGCGAGGGCAGCAAACCCCGGGGCGAGTTCTCTGATTAAAGCTATTGCCATAAATCCGCCAACATAGCTTTCACCGCCTGACATAAGAAATTGTTTTGAAATTTGGAGCGAGATTACCACCGCTGCGATAAAAACGATTGATAAAGCTATCGGAAGCGAATCATAGCCGATTGCGGCTGCATTTGAAACCACGGCAGAAAATCTTACTCTGCCCTCAAGCATGTATTTAACTGCAATTATTAAATTTAGAACGCATTGCCCGATAAAATTTATCATAAACTTTCAAAATTCTTTTTAATAATTTTAATGTTAGCATAAATCGTCGAAAATATCATGTTTTCGCAAAAATTAATATTTGTTTTGTCGGTCAAAAAATTTAGCGATATCAGAATATGAAATTATATGGCTGATTGGGCGTCCGTGCGGACAAACTTCGGGATTTTTTGTTGATTTCCAGCGTTTAATGAGTTCTTCCGCCTGCCAAAGTGACAATTTTTCGCCTGCCTTGACGGCAGCTTTGCAAGACGTTGTTACGAGAATTTTTTCCTCTGCGGTGTCGAGAGAGCCGTTGATGTTGTGCAAAAGCTCCGTGACAATTTCTTGCGGTTTCACTTTGGACAAAATTTGCGGTACCCGTTTGAATTTTATTTGGGTCGGCGAAAGAAATTCAATTTCAAAACCGAATTTGTTCAAATGTTCTTTTGCCGCTTGCAAAATTTCTGTTTCTTCGGGGTCAATTTCAATGATATCACTGATTAAAAGCATTTGAGATGCGAGTTCTTTTTGTGATTTCAATTTTTCAAACAAAAATCTCTCATCTGCAATGTGTTGATCGACAAGCTCAAGCCCTTGAGGGGTTTCGATGAGAATGTAGGTGTTTTTGAGCTGGCCGATTATTGTGTAATTTTGTGTGTTTTCCTGAACGGTTTGGAAAAATGTCGGAGTCAAAGGTGCTTGTTCTGCAGCCGAAACAGGTTTGATTTTTTCGGGTTCGGTTGTCGGGAAAGTATTTATTTTTGAATCCGAAATGTAGTAAGAATCATCTTTCTCTTCCGAAATGCCGGTGTCATTTGCAAAGGGAATTACGTTATTTGAAAAAGAATAATCTTGCTGAAAATTGTTATTTGTTGAAGCGAGAGCTTTTTCGACGGCAGAAACGACGAAGTTGAAAACTAAATTCGGGTCACGCCAGCGGATTTCACGTTTTGTCGGGTGAGCGTTAACGTCGATGTCATGCGGATTTATATCGAAATTCAATACTACAAAAGGGTATTTGTTCGACGGCAAAAGATTTCTGTAAGCCGTATCTATTGCTTTTAAGATAATCGGGCATTTGACGGGACGAGAATTTACGTAAACTCTTATTGTTTTTTTGCTTGAACGTGTGTATGAGGGATTTGAAACGTATCCCGTGATATGAAAATCATATTTTTTGTCGGATTTGTCGAGTTCACGAAGATTATCGGTAACGTCCGAAGAATAAATATCCTCAATTCTTTCGAGCAAAGTTGAATTTGGTTTGGTTTTGATGACTTCCGAGCCGTTGTGAATTAACGTAAAAGCTATTTCGGGCTTGGCGAGGGCTTCTTGCGTTACTGTTTCCTGAATGTAGGAAAATTCAGTTTTGTCGCTTTTTAAAAATTTAAGTCTTGCAGGCTGGGAGTAAAAAATATCCTCAATTTCCATTACAGTTCCCAAGGCACAGCCTGTTTCGGATTTTTTTACTTCTGAATTTTCAGCAGTAATTCTGACTCCGTAGTCGAAATCTTTTGTTCTTGAGGTGCAGGTTATCTTTGCGATTGATGAAATACTTGCGAGAGCTTCTCCTCGAAAACCGAGAGTTTGAATGTTCCAAAGGTCGTTTTCGTCGGAGATTTTACTTGTTGCGTGTTTTGCAAAAGCTGCATAAACATCATCGGGGTGAATACCTGAGCCGTTGTCGGCAATTCTGATGTTTCGGCATTCGTTGGAAACAGAAATTTCTATCTTTGAACTGCCTGCGTCTATTGAATTTTCAACGGTTTCTTTGACAACGGAAGCAGGGCGTTCAATTACCTCGCCGGCTGCAATTTGATTTATTAAGTTGACCGATAATTGTTTAATTCTGCCCATGTTTTAAGTGCTTTTTTTTGAAAAGGCATTATTTAATGCATCTATGCCTTGCGAAAGATTTTCGGGTGACAATTCAAACTTGAAAGTGTCCACGGTGTTTGAAAAAACGGAATCGAAATCGAGATTTTGACAAAACCAAAATCCTAAAAATAAAAAAATTGCTAAATAAGATACTTTAATAAATTTTTTCATTTTAATTAACTCCGTTTGAAAAAATTATAATATAAAAATGAAAATTTTTAAAACAAAAAATCATACAAACGTATGATTTCGGAATGAGAAGTTTTTGACAGGAAAAATCAAATGTGATGGTTTTTTCGAGAAAACAGACTAATCGGAATTGAAATTGTAAACATGTATTGACTAAAACGGAAATTCGTCGGATAATAAGATTTAGAGGAATAAATTAGTTTTCAGGAGATTATACGAAATGAAAAACTTTAAGAAAATCTTAACAGCTATGGTTGTAACAAGTGCTGTATCATTGGCGGCAAATGCAGCTGATACTGAAGTTCAATCATACGCACACCCGACATTGTTCGGCTCACAAGCACAATCTTATGCAACAACAAAAGCTAACTACGTAGTAGGCGGTGAAGTTGCAAAAGGCGAACATCAACTCGGAGTTGTCGGAAAAGACAATGTTTTGGTTGATTCTTGGGCAAAAGATTTGTTGAATGTTTTGAAAAACAATTCGACAGACGGTTTGTGGAACCCCAAAATGCCCGTATTGCGTTCAGAATTGGCTGTAATTCTTTCGGAAAGTTTTGCTGCCGACAGAAAAGTTGTTAAAAAGAACGCATACAAAGACATCAAAAACAACTATTGGGCAAAAAGCTGGATTGACAAAGCTCTCGATACTAACCTTATGATTGGTTACCCTGATGGTACATTCAAACCTGACCAACCTGTAACAAAAGCAGAAGTTTTTGCTACAATCGCACAAATTGTTGACGTAAATATTAAAGACATCAACAAAGTTGAATTCCAAAACCAAGAAATTCAATACATTCCGCTTTGGTCAGTAAAAGCAACAAAAGAAGTTATCGGTTCAAAATTGTTGGAACAAACACCTGATCCGAAGAAAGTTATTGAAGACGAATACCTTTCAAAACAACAAGTTGCATACTTAATCAGTGCATTAAGATGTGATTTAGCTTACTACAAGAAGCTTGCAACAGATCCTAACGCACCTTCGGTAATCAAAAATTATGCACCGACTGTACTTTCAATGAAATTGAACAGCAGAGTAAGTGCAAAACATTCAAACGTTGACGAATTATTCACTGCAAAAACAACAAAAGAAGTTACTATTGCAGGCGAAACATTCCCCGAAGGTTCAACAGTAACAGGCAGAATAACAGAAGTTAAACGCCCCGGTTTGAAACACCCCGGATATGTAAAAGTTAAGTTTGAAAAAATTGCTTACAAGAAAACTTCTGTTGAATTCCCGAAAACAGTTTCGGAAGCAACAGCATCAGCTATGAAGAACCCGAACATTTTGGCAAGATTATGCGGCTTCCCGTTCTCAGGAACAGGACGTGTTGCAGGTGTTGTCGGACGTTCAGGTGCTCAAGCACTTAACATCGCAGCAAACAGAGTAGAAGAATTGGGTGATGATACATCTGATTTGTTCGCAGAATCACTTTGCTTGCACCCGGGTTCAGGTGTTAAGAGTGCAGGTAACGGCATTCTCGCTGTCGGCAAAGGAATTTATGAATTCGGTAAAACTGCAGTAAGCGGTACATTCGGTATTTTGTATGAAGTATCAGATGAACTTGTTTACCTCGTTTATCCGAAAGCTTCAAACAATTCAGCATTAAATCCTGATGAAGAATTAGTAGTTATATTCTAATTTCAATAGGATTAATTGAGATTAAAACGGACGGGTATTTTACTCGTCCGTTTTTTTTGTTATAATTTCGGCAATAATTGAAAAGACCGCTATAATTGATTATTGGCTAAAAATTGAGGGGAAAATGTTTACAAGAAAAAATGTTAATTTGAAATATATAATGTTCACAATCCTTGTATTGTTTGTGATTTGGGCGATGGTTCAGATAAAGGAACTTGTTATTTTATTTTTTGGTGCATTTGTTATTGCTTGTTCGCTCAATCCTATTGTGGACAAAATGGAGCAAAAGATGTCGAGAACAATGGCGACAACGATTGTTTTACTTGTTTCAACACTTCTTTCTCTGCTTGTTTTGCTGCCTGTCGTTGTGATTGCGGTGAGAGAATTCAAATCTTTGTTTGATTTACTCCCCGATATGCTCCGAAATGCAATTTTATGGCTCAAAACGACCTCTGTTATGGGGTATAATTTGGGTAATCTTTTGCCAAACGATGCAACTGCCATTGATTCGGGCATGCTTGCTTCAAGTATTTTAGACAAATCTTATATAATAACAATGGGAATTATTGACGGAATAACCGTAATTTGTTCGCTTTTGATGATTATTTTTTATCTTGTTTGGGAAAAAAGAGGTATTAATAAAAGTTTGTTGAAGTTATTTCCGCCGAAGATGAAATCGAGAGCGGCGGAGATAATAACAAATATTGAAACAAAAGTCGGCGGATATGTTTTTGCACAATTTTTGTCAATGTCAACGGTTGCGTTTTTCACGGTGATTGGACTTTTGTTGTGTAATGTCAAATATGCGTTTTTGCTTGGAATAATTGCAGGAATTTTAGATATAATTCCGATTGTCGGTCCGACGTTGGCGGCGATTTTAGGTGTTGCATCTGCGACTGCAAACGGCTGGATATGGATAATTCCGACAATATTTGTTTATTTGACGGCACAATGGATTTCAAACCAGTTGGTTCGTCCTGTGGTGTTTGGAAAATTTATGCAACTTCACCCGTTGGTTGTTTTGTTTTCGTTTTTGGTTGCGGCAAAGTTTTTGGGTGTATGGGGTGTTATTTTAGCACCTGCAATTGCAGCAACAATTTTGACGTTATTTGATGAGTTGTATGTAAAAGTTATAAACGGTAAAGGAAAAAATCCAGATGAGTGAACAATATTTATATAACCCGACTCCTTTCAACAAGGAAAATCTTAATATGTGGATTGCTTTTCCGGGGATTTATAATTTTGGAATGGCAGCTCTCGGATTTTTAACCGTTTTTGAACATTTGGACAGAGATGAAAATATTAATGTCGAAAGGATTTTTACCGATACGAAAACAACTAAAATCGACGTTAGAAACCTCGATGTTTTCAGCTTTTCCTTTTCATTTGAACTGGATTTTTTGGCTATCTTCAGAATTCTTGAGAAATATAAAATACCGTTCAGCTCTAAAGACAGAGATGATTCATATCCTTTGATAAGTGCAGGAGGACCTGTTGTGACGGCTAATCCCGAACCTTTTGCCGAAATTTTTGACTATATTGAAGCAGGTGATGCTGAAAATAAAACAAGTTTGATTACCGATACAATTCGTGCAAATAGAGGAAAGCCTAAAAGGGAAATTTTGAAAGAATTGGCGAAAATAAAAGGAGTTTATGTTCCTTCATTAACCCGTTTTGACGAAAATAAGGGCATGCTGACTTTGGACGGTGAGCCATATACCGTTGAAAAATCAACCGACTCTCTTTCGGGTATTTGTGTAACAACCCCCATTTTGACCGAAAATTCTTATTTCAAAAATACTTTTGTAATTGAAATTGCAAGAGGCTGTACGCAAAGATGCTGTTTCTGCAATACTGCCCACATAAACGCCCCGTTCAGACCGTGCAGTTACGATATAATTACGGAAAAAATAGAACAGGCACTTCCTTATACCAATAAAATCGCTTTTTTGGGTGCGGCTGTCGGTGCTCACCCTCAAATAGACAAATTGTGTGAGTTTGTTTTGCAAAAAAAAGAACAATATCCCGACTTGGAACTTTCAGTTTCTTCACTCCGTGCAGACGGCGTTTCTGATATCTTTGCCAAAACTCTCGTCGCTTGCGGTCAAAAACATGCAACCCTCGCTCTTGAAGCAGGAAGCGACCGACTTCGCAAGGTTATTAATAAAAATATTACAAACGAAATTTTCAAAAAGACTGTCAAAAAATTAAGAGAAAACGGTTTTAAAGGCGTTAAAATCTACGGAATGATTGGACTTCCGACAGAAACTCAAGAAGATATTCAAGCACTCGTTGATTTTGCTAAAGAATTAAAAACTGAAAATAAAGGATTTGAGATATCTTTCGGCTTTTCGTCTTTCGTCCCGAAATCACACACTCCGTTCCAATTCGTTGAAAAAGACAGCTCCAAAAATCTTGAGGAAAAATATAAGTTTTTGCAAAAAGAAATGCATAAAATCGGTGTTAAAATCCAAGTTTCTGGCGTAAAATGGGACTATATCCAAGCTCTTTTCTCAAGAGGCGGACGGGAATTGTTTGATTATGCAGTGGAAGTCTGTAAACAGGGCGGTAATGCCTCGGCTTTTAAAAGCGTTATGAAAGATTTCCAAAAATCAGGAAAAATTGCTGACTTTGAAAAAATTGCATGCCAAAAAAGACCGTTTGATGTCATAAATCCTTGGGATTTTATAGTCATGCCAACCTCAAAAGACCTTTTAGTTAAGAATTGTAAACGCATATTGACCGCATAGGTTCTGCGTTTTGTTCATAAAGTGTATTCAATACACTTTATAGGCTTGACATATTTTACTAATTGTTATAGGATATTATTGTAGGGTTTAGGATGTCTATTCAGCTAAACCTAACGAAACATAAATAACAGTCATAACCAACATTACAATCCCGAACACACACAAACTCCTAAATACATAAACACAAAATGAAACCATTAGGATGCAGGCAATCAATGATTGCCATTTTTTTTGCTTTTGTTTTCAAAATTGCGATATCAGATTAATTTTGTTTTTATTTTTTATGGAAAAAGTTAATTTTTTTGTTGATACAAAAAATACAAAGTTTAAACCAAGCTGAGGAATATGTTTTTAAATAGAAAGGTTTTTTATTTTTTTGCTTTTTTCTCATTAAACCCATTCGAAACATTCCAATCTGAAATCTATTTTATATAAGTGTAAAGACTACACTAAAACAGTTTTTGTTTTGTTTCTTTTTTAATATTTTGTAACATAAAAACAAGGTTGAGAAATTTAAAAAGATTGTAAAATAAAAATTTATTATGTAAAATAGAGATGTTGTGAATATGATGGAGCAAGTTAGATGTTACAAACAGCAGAATATGTTTATGGAAAAACGAAATTAACAGATGAAGAATTAGCAAAAGCAAAGAAAATTTTGCTTGAATTGCAAGAAGAAAATTTAAAGAACACCGAAAAGGGTTACGGACCTTTTTTGGCAGCAATATATGATAAAAGCGGAAAATTGATTGCAAAGATGTCAAACACGGTAGCTTTAGAAAAATGCTGTTTGTGGCATGCGGAAGTGAATACAATCAAAAAAGCACATGAAGTTTTGCAAACTTACGATTTAGCACCGTTTGATTTAGACATTTATGTGACTGCAGAACCTTGCATTATGTGTGCAGGAGCGATTATGTGGTCAGGAATTAAAAGAGTATTTTTCTCTGTAAATTCAGCTGACGTTGAAAGAATTACAGGTTTTGACGAAGGTTTTAAACCTAATTGGATTCAAGAATTTGCAAACAGAAACATTGAAGTTTACGGCGAAATTGAAGCTGAAGCAGGCAGAGAAGTTTTACAAAAGTATGTTTCGGCAGGCAGAGAAATTTACAAGCCGTCAGGTGACAGATAATGGATTATAAATGCAAAGATTGCGGCAAAATATACGAGGATTATCGTCCGGAATTTTGCGAATGCGGAAACGATAAATTTGTGAAAAATTCTTCTCAATACGTTGATAATGATGATTATGGCGAGAAGAAAGAAAATCCGTTAGCATTTATTATTTTCTTGCTTTTGGCGGTGGGTTTGGCGGTTTTTTTAGCGTCAAAAATCAGAACATACAAAGCTCAGCCCGCAATGAATGATGAATATTTAACATCAGTAAGAAAAGAGATGTTAAAAGATTTTAATCCTGCAGGCATAACAAAGTCGGGTCGCTGCGTTATTTCTTTTGAAATTAACGAGGAAGGCTGGGTCAACAAACGTCATTTGGCTAAAAAGTCTGCAGTACCCGAACTTAACGATAAAGTTTATGAAATGATGCAAAATGCGACTATTGTGCCTAAACCGCCTTTAGATTACACAAACAGACCGATTTTGATTGAATTTGGCTGCGAAGCTAATCAATATGAAGTTGAATGTTACAGTAAAAACATCGAAAAATAGCGTGTTTGTTTGAAAAGTGTTAAGAAGTATCTTTTTTTGGCAATATTTTTAATTTTATATTAAAATATTGTCATAGAAAAGATATTGGGGATATTTAACATGACATCACAAACGAACTCTTATGATGCGAGTAATATCAGAGTCCTTGAAGGGCTTGAGGCGGTAAGACTAAGACCGGGCATGTATATCGGTTCAACCAGCCAAAGAGGTTTGCATCATTGTATATATGAAATCGTTGATAACTCAATCGACGAATCACTTGCAGGATATTGTAAAGTTATCAGAGTAACAATAAACAAGGACGAAAGTGTTACCGTAGAAGATGACGGCAGAGGCATTCCTGTTGACGTTAAGCCCGAAACGGGAAAATCGGCACTTGAAATTGTCCATACGGTTCTTCACGCAGGCGGAAAATTCGGCGACGGCGGATACAAGGTATCAGGCGGTTTGCACGGCGTTGGTGCTTCTGTTGTTAATGCCCTTTCGGAAAAAATGGTTGTTGAAGTTTCAAGAGGCGGCTTTGTTCACAGACAAGAATATTTGAGAGGTGAACCTGTTACTCCTGTTGAAAAAATTAAAGAAACGGATAAAACAGGTACAAAAACTACTTTCTGGCCTGACCCTGAAATCTTTACGGAAACAACGGAATTTGACAGAGATGTTATTTCAAACAGATTAAGAGAAATGGCATTTTTGAATAAAGGTTTGAAAATTATTTTCAAAGATGCAAAAGCAGAAAATGCCGAAGAACAAGTATATCACTACGAAGGCGGTATCGGAAGTTACGTTGAATTTTTGAACAAAAATAAAGAAGTTATGTTCAATCCGCCCGTATATATTGATAAAACAGTGGACGGTACAAACGTTGAAATAGCACTTCAATATACGGATTCTTATGCCGAATCTGTTTTGAGTTTTGCAAATAACATTAATACTCATAGCGGCGGAACTCACTTGACTGGTTTTAGAAATGCTATTACTCGTGTTTTGAACGATTATGCAAGAAAAAATAATATTTTAAAAGATTCTGACCAAAACTTATCGGGTGATGATGTCAGAGAAGGTTTAACGGCTATTGTCAGTGTGAAACTTTCAAACCCTCAATTTGAAGGTCAAACGAAAGAAAAACTCGGAAATGCGGAAGTTACTCCGATTGTAAACGATGTTGTCCGTGAAAAATTCCAAGAATGGCTTGAATTTAACCCGAAATTTGCTAAGACAATTATCGAAAAAACTTTACAAGCTCAAAGAGCAAGAGAAGCTGCAAGAAAGGCAAGAGAATTAACAAGAAGAAAGACTGTTCTTGAAAATTCAACATTACCGGGAAAATTAGCGGATTGTTCTTCTCGTGAAGCTGAAAAGTGCGAATTGTTTATCGTTGAGGGTGATTCTGCAGGCGGTTCTGCAAAACAAGGCAGAAACAGAATGTTCCAAGCAATTTTGCCGTTAAGAGGTAAAATTTTAAATGTAGAACGTGCAAGATTGGATAAAATTTATGCAAATAATGAAATTCAATCGTTAATTCAGGCAATCGGTGTTAATATCAGCAGAAATGAGTCTGATGTTGATATTGAAAAACTTCGTTATCACAAAATTATTTTCATGACCGATGCTGATGTCGATGGTGCTCACATCAGAACATTGCTCTTGACGTTCTTCTTCAGATATGCAAGACCGCTTATCGAAAACGGTTATGTCTATATCGCTCAACCTCCGTTGTATAAAATTACTATCGGAAAAACATCTGAATATCTCTATGATGACAGAGCTTTGGATAAAATGATAAGAGAAAGAGGTGTTAAAGGTTTGTCTTTGTCAAACAAAGCAAAAACAAACACTTGTGCAGATGATGCATTGGTTGTACTTTCGGGTGATATGTCGGGATATTATAATTCCTTCCACAGCCCGATAATGGCAAATATTCCTGCCGTTGCTGTCAGAGGGCTTGTCCGTTCGGGAATTTCGGTTGAAGATTTTGAAAATCCCGAAAAAATGCAGGAAATAAATGCATACTTGCAGCATTATCTTGTTGACCACGGTGAAAATTACGGTATTGACGAAGCTAAAAATTACAAGACAACTTTGGTTGATTTGGGCGACGGTAAAACAATTATCAAGCTCGATACGGGTGCGGAAGATATTATCAGCATTACACCTGCACTTATTAAGTCTAACGAATACCAAAAGATTAAAAAGTCGTATCCTGAAATCAGAAACTTCTTAATAGAAGAAGAAAAAGAATTGTATTTGGAAACGGAAACGGAAGAAATCGTAATCAAATCGTTCTCTCAAATGCAAAAAATAATCAACGAAAGAGGACAAAAAGGCATGACCTTACAACGATTTAAAGGTTTAGGCGAAATGATGCCTCAACAGTTGTGGGAAACAACAATGGATCCGACAACAAGAACTTTGTTGAAAGTTAATTTGGAAGATGCTGTTTTATGTGATGCATTATTCGACGTATTGATGGGTGATAAAGTTGAACCCAGACGTGACTTTATCGAAGCAAATGCAGTTTATGCAACGAACATTGATACATAATCGGCAATGAAAAAACCTTAAAAACGAGGAAGCAAAGTGAGTATTTTAAATAATGTACTGAAAAATACAACGGTAAAAGTAATTTTGGTCGTATTTACGATACTTCTTGTTGCTTCCTTTTTTCTGTTCCCGAATTGGTATGAAAAACAATATAAGAAAATTTGGGGATATTATTATGTTTATAAGGGTGATAAAGCCTATAAGCAGCTGAAATACCAAAAGGCCGTAAATTATTATTTAAAAGGGCTTGAATATTATCCGGAACATTCAAAGGCAAGATGTAATTTGGGAAATTTGTATGTCGTTTACGAAAATTATTATGCGGCGGCAGCGGCTTATGACGAGGCTTTGAAATATAAACCCGATTATATGTCTTGCAGAATGGATTACGGAATTATTTTGGCAGAACAGCTTTCGGAATATGACAGAGCTGTTCAAGAATATGGAAAAATTATTGAAACAAAGCCGTTTTTGCTTTATATCCCGTTTATTTATAATAATTTAAAGAGCGTAAAAGCTAATAGAGGTTTGGCTTTTTACAATATGGGAGTTGCTTACAGAAGTAAGTCTGTTTATATGGGTGAAAATTCACTCGCATCTGTTCAGTATTTGAAAAAAGCAAAAGAGTCTTATGTGGGTGCAAAGAAACTTTTGCCGAAAGACTACGATACTTTATACAATTCTGCTTTGACTAACCAACTTTTGGGTAATGTGAAAGAAGCAGGTTTGGAATATTGTCAGGCAATAGAGTTAAAGCCTTATAACTTTGAGGCACATTACAATTATGCATTATTGTTACGTTCCTTAAAGTTTTATAAAGAAGCGTTATCCGAACTTGAGAAAGCGGGCATGTTGGCTGACCGAGGTGCAGATCCTGCACAATTAAAGTATATTTACGAGGTTTTGGGCGATGTGAGGTTGAAGCTGATTAGTGCCGGCGAAAAGGATTTTTTGAATAACAGAACGGAAGAATCCGCAACCGATAATTCAGAGCTTGCATATCGTGACGGAAAGGTTATACTAAAAGATGACGCCGATAAATTATTGACGAAAAAATTAAAACATTGTCCGATGAAGAAATATTTTGAGGAATTATAAATATGCCGATTAACTATACAGAATTAATGCTAAATTCAACCGAAGTGATAATGACTTCACAGAGTGCACAAGAAATAACCGACAGTTTTGAAAAGTTGGTAAAGGACAACTTCGGTGTGTTGAGAATGGATTTTTTGACACTCGATTATAATACCGGCTTGTTCAGAGATTTTGTGAAAGATTGGATTTTTATTGAAGAGCCGAGCAGACAAAAAATTGTTTCGGCTGTCTTTGGAACTTTTGGAAAAGAACGAGATAAATTTATTCTTAACGGACAATTATATTCCTATGATTTGGAAGATAAAGAAATCGATGAAATTAAGGAAAAAGGCTCTAATGACATAAATCTCGTATATTTCCCTATTCTTGCTCCTGACAGAGTCTTGGGTATTATTGAAATTGAATATGATAAACTCGCAGATGATATTGTTATCGACAAAACATTCTTTAAAATGTTTCAGGTTATAATGTATCAAATTTCGACTGCAATATATACCTACGTTATTAGAGAACACATGGCAACAGGATTGAATTTTTATGATGCAATGAAAAATATTGCCAAAATTATTGAAAATCAATACGAATTGGATTATATCATTCCTCAAATCGGTGAAATGGTTGATAGATTTATTTCTTCTCATTTGATTTATATTTTCTTGAAAGATAAGGATAACAATAATCAATACAAGTTGTTATGGCCTGCAAATTGTAATAACGAGGAAATTTTTGCAATGCTTGAAAAGGCTGAAGACAACGGTAAAGTTATGGTTTCAAGCGACAGAAGAATTGGTATTTTCCCGATAACAGGTGAAAAAGAAACCTTAGGGGCAATTGTTGCGTACAGTACAATCGGTAAATTGTCCGCAAATGAAATTGATTACCTTGTAGAATTGACAAAACAATCTTCAATTACAATCCAAAGAGCAAATGTATATTCGGAAGTCTTGAAACACGCTACATTAGACGCATTGACAGGTTTGAACAACAGACGTCAGTTTGAAATACGTTTGAAACAGGAAACATCTCAAAGCAGCAGAAAAAATACGGATTTGTGCTGTATTATGCTCGATATTGATTTCTTTAAACGAGTTAACGATACTTACGGGCATGCTGCGGGCGACTGCGTTTTGAAAGGTGTTGCCGAAATTATTATGAAAACTATAAGAGAATATGATATTGCCTGCAGATACGGCGGTGAAGAATTCTTTATTCTGCTTCCGATGACTACGTTTGAACAAACGAAGATGGTTGCGGAACGTTTGAGAGCCAATATTGAAAAAACGGATATTGATATAAGAGATGCAAAAGTTAAAGGCATTCCGACTTTGAATGTTACGGCAAGTATCGGTGTAAATAAATATAAAAAAGAACAAACTCCCGAAGAATTTTATCAAGGTGCGGATAAAGCCTTGTATGAAGCAAAGGTCGGCGGCAGAAACCGTGTTGTTGCAAATGATTCGGTTCAAGAGGACAAAGACTAAAGGATTTTTCGATTATGGAGAAGAAAGGCGAAAACGGAAAAACAGTTGCATATTCGGCTTTGACCCTTGTTTTACTGCTTTTTATTCTTCAAGCAGGATTCGGAATGATTGTTAATATTTTTAGAAATATTGATACTTTCGCAAAATTGAAATACGTTAATAAGGCTTATAACTTTGCATTTAAGAGAAATAAGAATTTAAAGTATGAATTAAAGAGTTTTAATTCGGCAAAGAGTTTGGAAACAATAGCAAGAAATAATTTAAAGATGGCAGGTCCCAATGAGATTTTGCTTATAATAAATGCACCTGCCGAGATTGAACACGGAAAAAATAAAAAATATAATAAAGAAAAGGCTCCTAAGGAAAAAGGAATTTTTTATAAAAGATAATAAGATGATTGATATATTTTATGGTAAAATATAAATATGTTTAAATTAAAAGACAAACGAAATATAGGCTTTTTAGTATTAGTGCTGATAGTAGCAGGGGCTTGTTTATGGGCTTTTATTTCGGCGGGAGTGATAACGCAGGGATTTAAGAAAAGACTTGCTGATGAATCTCTCGGTAAGCAGGAAGTTACCATTCAAAATTTGCTTGTTACGGAAACAAAAGAGGGTGTGAAAACTTGGGAAATGTTTGCGGAACAAGGCTATTACGACAATACAAATCAGGTAGCGGTTTTATCTGATATTGTCGGTAATTTTTATAAAGATAATGAAGTTGTTGCAAGTTTCAAGTCTGCAAGGGGAACGTACAATCAGGTAAAACGTGAAATAATTTTGTATGAAGATTCTCTGATTGTGTATAAAGACGGCTCAAATGTTTCTGCGAACCAAATGTCTTGGGCCGGAAAAGGTACCGACGTTCTTGCAAACGGTAATGTCAGAATGGAGCTTCCGAACAAAGTTATAGTTTACGGTGAAAAAGCTGTATTGAATTCGGAATTTAACGATTTGCAGGTTTTAGGACGAACAAAAACAGAAATTTACGATAAAGGAAATATGAAGATATGAAAAAGTTGATGCTTTCATTAATAATATCTGTGGCATGCACGGGAATGATTTATGCAGCGGATTTAACCGTTGAATCTCAGACCCAGCATTACAAAGATGCAGAGCATAAAATCGACTTAAAGGGCAATGTTAAGGTAAAATATGATGATATCAATGTTGTCAGCCCTAAAGCTGAAGTTTTGATTGACGCCGATGCAGGCAAGGTTGAAAAAGTTAAATTTTTCGACAATGCATATTCTTACCAAGTCAAAGACGATAAAAAACACGAAGTGAAAGCAAGAATTCTCGAAGTATCTTTGCTCAATAAAGTTTTTAAGGCGGAAGAAAGAACTCAATCGACAATCTTGAAAAATCAAGAACCGAAAGTTATTGTTACAGCCGATTCTCAAGAATACGACAATAAACGCAACGTTATGAAAGCTAAAGGCGGAGTTATCATTTTTTATGAAGATGCTCAGGCTTTTGCTGATTATGCTCAAGTTGATTTGGATAAAAATAATGATTTAAAGAGATTGACGTTAATCGGGCATGCAAATGTTAAGAAAGAAAAATCTTCAGTTGTCGCTAATAAGTTCGTTCACTATGCCGATACAGAAGTTACTATGGCGTCGGGAAAAGTTTTTTCCGATATAAATGATGAGCAGACTCAAATAAAAGTTTGGTCGGATTTTCAACAAATTGACCAAAAATCGAATGTCATTACGGCAAGCGGGCATGCGATAATTCATTATCAGGATTATGTTGCGGAAGGTCCAAAAGCATCGGTGTTTCCCGACCCTAAAACTCAAAAAATGAATAAAGTTGTATTTTTAGGTCGTTCAAAGATTACTCAACAAGGTCGTTCTATTGAGGCTGATAGAATTGATATGACATTGAAACCGAAAGATTTCAAGGCAGACGGAAATGTTAAAACATTTATTCCGAATGTCGGCTCAAGTCAAGAAGCCTTGTAATCAGTAGTTTTGCTTGATTGACAAAGCGTGAGAACAACGGTGGTTGATTTATTTTCCGATACAGAAATGATCGAAAATGTTGTTTAAAATGTCATCTGTTACAACTTCACCACGAATTTCGCCAAGTTGAAGCAAGGCAGATTTGACGTCTATTGAAATCAAGTCTTGAAGTTCTTGAGCTTTAACGCCATCTAAAGCTGCTTTGCAGGATTTAAGGGCTTCATTAAGGCAGTGGGCTTGTCTTTCGTTTGTGATAAATTCTGTTTCTTCTTCTAAGTTTTTACAAATCAAATTTTTAATACAATCTTTGAGATAGTCGGTGTTTTCGCCTGTTACGGAAGAAACACTGATACAATCGTCATATTTTTTGTCGGTTAAATCTGATTTTGAAGCGATTTTGAGAACGGGTTTTCCTTCTGTTAAATCGTAAATTTCTTGGTCTTCTGGAGTTATTCCGTATTGAGAGTCGAAAAGGAAAAGAATTACATCACTTTCATCAATACATTTTTTGCTGAAATCAATCCCGATTTTTTCGATTTTATCGGCATCATTTTCGTCACGAATACCTGCGGTGTCGATAATTGTAACTGGAATTCCGTCAATATCGAGCATTTCTCGAATGGCATCTCTTGTAGTACCTGCCGTGTCTGTTACGATTGCTCTTTCGAAGTTTAAGAGAACGTTAAAAAGCGAGGATTTGCCAACATTTGGTCTGCCGACAATAGCGGCTTTGACACCTTGTCTTAATACGTCCGAACTTTTTGAAAATGCTGAAACTTTTTCTATTTCTTTGATTGTTTCGGTTAATTTTTTTTCAAGATATGAGTATTCAGGCTCTTGAACATCTTCGGGAAAATCAACGGCAGCAATAATTTTGGAGAGTAAATCGAATAATTGTCCGTGAATTTCGGAGATTTTTTGAGATAATTTACCCGATAAATTTGCAGCACTTTTAACGGCAAATTTAGTTGTTTTAGCGTGAATAACATCTGCAACGGCTTCTGCTTTCGATAAATCCATTTTACCGTTGAGGAAAGCTCTTTTTGTGAATTCACCTTTTTCGGCAGGTCTTGCACCGTATTTATATGTGAGGTGAAGAATTTTTCTAATGATATTTATTCCGCCGTGGCATTGAATTTCGATAGCATCTTCGCCCGTGTAGCCCATAGGAGCCTTGTAGGGAAGAACAATAACTTCGTCAATCATTTCACCTTCATCAACAATGTTGCCGTAGTTAATTTTCAGCGGTGTTAATTTTTTTGTGAAAATCTTTTCGCAAATTTGGAAGGAAAGCGGACCTGACATTCTGACAATTCCGATAGCTCCCGTTCCGAAAGGTGTTGCGATTGCACTTATTGTATCTGTTTCATAATTTATAGCCATACTTTTTTTATATCAAAAAAACGATATTTCCTCAAGGGAAACGTTCGGGCTGAAAAGGATTTTTATGTTTGTTGCAATGTGAGAAAATTTTTATTTCTCGCAATGACATGTTTTTATAATTCGTCATCACGAGTAGTGAAACGACGTGATGATCCAGTGAAAACGAACGAAGTGAGTTGAAGCACTCCGCAGGAGCCGTATTCTTTTCTTTTTCTTCTCTTGAATTTGCTCCACAAAAATAAGTCGTTCACTTCACTATCGTTTCCGTTCACTTTTATTTTTGCTACTTCGGCGTTCCGCTTCGCTTCAGCCTACGCAAATTCGCTGGGGTACACGTTCTTTTTCCCTCTTGCAAAAACATTCACTGGATGTTTTTGCTGCGGCAGAGTCTCATCGGAAAGAAAAGAAAAAGAATGGGTACAAAAGAAAGTAAATATTTATAAAAATAGATATTTTAATAATAAAATATTCAAAATTTAATTTATTTTTTGGATTGCCACGAGGCAAAGCCTCTCGCAATGACACTTTTTTATAGTTCCTCATCACGAAAAATTCTTTATAGTTCCACGCAAAAAAAATCCCTCTTAATGAGGGAAAGTTTGT
>CAKVIE010000009.1 GCA_934754505.1 uncultured Candidatus Melainabacteria bacterium | reverse complement strand
CCCCCCCCCCCCCCCCCCCCCCCCCCCCCCCTATCCGATATATAATTTGTGAGTAGATAGAGAAAGGTTAAAAAAGGTAAAAAATTATGAACAACATTCAAATGAACAGTGTTAATTTAAACACAAATGTATCAAATTCAAAACAAACACAAGAATCAAAGCCGCAAGAAGAAGCAAAGCCACAACTTAAAGAACATTGTTCATCGAAAACGGGTCAGGCATTAAAGAACGCAGCTCTTGGAGTTATGCTTGCTGCAAGTGTAATTGCAGGGGCGAAGGCTGTAACTGTGCCTGCTAAAGCAGTTGAACCTGAAATGGTTGACAATTCGACATCTGTTTCTGAACAGGCAGAAGAAACTTATACAAAATCGGAGCTTGAGGAAGCTGTTCAAAAAGCAGTTGATGAATGTGAGGAAAAACATGCTAACGCAAGTGGAGTTCGTACGATAGTTGAGTGTGGTGTAGCTCTTGCCGGATTAGGAGCGCATATGAAATTTTTAAGAGATTTAAAAGTTGCTTATGCTTTGGAAGAATTAAAACGAGCTTTTGATAATTCTGAAGATAATTCGGAAGATATTTCAGAAGATAATGCAGATGAAGACATAGATGTCGATAACTCCGAGGTTTAATAGTTATTAAAATAAATTGCATTCTTAAATGAGATTCTAAAGTCAGATAAAATTATAAATTTGCTTTAGAATCTTATTTTTATAAACATTTTTTTTAGATAGTCACGGGCAACAAGTTGCCTTTCAGTTTAGTTAATCTGTTTTTATTTTGAAAGTTTTTTATGGATTGCCACAAAAATCTAACGATTTTCTCGCAATGACATGTTTTTATAATTCGTCATCACGAGGAGTGAAACGACGTGGTGATCCAGTGGTTTTACAGATAATTTATAAAAAAACAAATCGAGCATATTGGAGCGAGTATTTGTTGTTTTCGAAGTTTGTGTTAAAAAATTTCAATGTTTGAGGACAAAGTCCGAGTTTTGAAATTTTAGCAAACGAGAAATTACAAACAAATAACGAGCGGAAATCAGCGAGAGAGTTTCTTTGTGTTTCTTTGCGGTCAAAGAAATGTTGCGTTTGTTTGTATTTTGTAAATATAGTTTTTATTTTGTACCCATTAATCTCGTAAGTATTTTTCTGGATTGCCACGGGCAACAAGTTGCCTTTCAGTTTAGCTAATCTGCTTTTATTTGAGAGTATTTGCACGTTTCCCTCGCAATGACATAATAAATAAATGCGTTATCACGGGGTAAAGCCTCTCGCAATGACGTGTTTTGTGGTGCCTCATCACTCTACGCAAAATCCGCCTCTCTCAATGACACGTTTATATTTTAACTTTAAAAACTGCTTTTTTGATTTGAGAGCTTTTCCCGTCTGTAATGCAAGGTTGATGCAAGTCTTGCGGATAAAATATGAAAAATCTGCTTGAATCCGCTTTCAAAAACTCACAATCAGCTTTCAAAAATTCTATATCTCTATTTGCATCGTATTCAATCTCTGTTTTGCCGTCGGTCACCGAGGCATATCCGATTTTTTCATGCCCGCATAAAACCATTTGAATATCTATATAATTTCTGTGTGCTTCGGGAATTGATGATTCTTTTGTCGTGTATTCGTCAATATTTACATAAATATCCCGCCCCTGAATTTCATAGCTTCCAACTTCCATCTCCTCAAGGTCGTTTTCTTGCAAAAACTTCTCAACTGTTTTGAATTTTTCATTCAAATTCATATATTTAGAAAAATTTTTAATTTCGTCAATAATCATCAAAGCTCCTATCTATCCGCTTTTCGGACTCTTTTATATTTCTTTTGTAACATATCTTAACATAAAGTTAATCAAAAAGGCAATTATATAAAGGTTATATACTTTATATAAGAGTAGAGATTAATCAATCGAGAGAACGAAAATCGAAGTATATTACAACAGTAAGTCACAACCGATATTTCAATCCGATTAATTAATTTCTACATTCAAAAGAAATCGAAAGGAGTTAATCGGAAAACAAAATAAAGTCCAAGTTTGAAGCCAAACGGTAATGTAAGAAACACAGAGAAAAAGTATTTTTAGAAACACACACAGTAAGTAAATAGAGTATTAGAGGAAATTAAAAAATGAATGAAACACAATTGATGACACTTGTAGGCGTTATTGCAGACCCCGAAAAGAATGTATATGATGTATCGAATTTTAAAAACAGAAATGAAATCCAACGAATTGTAAGGATTATGAATATATCGCATAATCAAAAAATTGAGCACAAGATGCTTTCAATAAAAAAATTGGCCACATTTAAACTTGTCATGAGTAATAATTAGGATTTGTTAAGTGATTTTGAATATTAAATTTTGAAATGTTTCAATTTTTAATGAATATTTGTAAAGATGATATACCGACACGAAGGTATTTAAAAAAGATTTAAAATTTTCTCTCTATCTCTCTCTAAAAGTACTTTGCCCCGAAAAGGGGCTTTTTCTTTGGTTTTACATTTTTTACTCCAAGCGGGCATGCCCGAAAAGGCTATGTTTTTCGCTAATAGAACAATTTTTTTTATTTTGTAAATTACCCAACTGATTAATATTCATTGAAAGGAAAATATTATATAACTAAATAGAGGTTTTGAAAGGACATTATCGCAATTGAACAAAGTTAAGAACATTATAATAGCCATATCTTCTTTAATATTGTTTTATGCTTTGATTTCACCGATGCTGCTTGCCAATGTTGTTATTGAAATTAAAGATGCGATTATAATTACATCTTTTGTTATTATTATGAGTTTGGTTCTTGTGATAATGAACATCAAAGAAACAAATAAAATGGAAGAAAACCTGCTTGTTCAGCACGAGCAGTTAAAAACATTGCTTGAAAATGCACCGATAGTTCTTTATTTAAAAGATACGAACGGGAAAATTCTTCTTGCAAACCAAGCACTTTCGGAATTGTTTAAGCGTTCCCTGAATGAAATTATAGGGAAATCCTCTTATGAATTGTATATAAATGACCATTTAGAGCAGGATAAATGGATTATAGAAAATCGAAAAACGCTTCGTCTTGAAGATAAAATTGAAGTTGAAGCAGGCGAGCCGATTTGGTTTAGAATTACGAAAGCACCTGTTATCGGTAAGAATAATAGAGTCGAAAGAATTATCGTATTCTTGAAAAACATTGATATAGAAAAACAAATTGAGGAAAGAAAAAACACTTACGTTGCAACCTTAACTCACGATTTGAAAACTCCGACGAATGCTCAATTAAGAATTATTGATTTACTTTTAAAGGATTATTTTGGCAAATTGAATGACAAGCAGAAAGAAATAATTGAAGAAGTTCGTAAATCTTGTACTTATATGAGTGATTTAATTTCAAATATTTTGACTACATATACCTCTGATTGCGGTAATTTGAAAGTTAATTATGAAACATTTGATGTTAATGAGCTGGCTGTAGCTATTGCAGAGTCAATAAAAAAATTAGCAGAAGAAAAAAAACAAACTTTAACTGTTATAAATAAAGATGAAACTGAGTCTGTAATGATAAATGCAGATAGATTTCATATAAAAAGAGTTATTTTGAATTTGATATCGAATGCAATTTATCATGGGTATAAAAATTCTGAAATAAAAATTGAATTAAAATCAGAAAAAGACAAATTGTATTTTAAAGTTATTAATGACGGACAATATATACAGCCGGAAGAATTGGCTGAAATTTACGAGAAATTTAAATCTGTTGAAACTGCTAAAAAACACAAAAGTGGTACGGGTTTAGGACTTTATTTGGCTAAAGAAATTATTGTTTCTCATAACGGAGAAGTTTTTGCCCAAAGTGACGAAGACGGTGTTTGTTCCTTTGGGTTCTGGATTCCGAAAGATAAAAAAATTTCTAAGACCAAAAACTAAAATTTATTAGTTTTCCAAATAGTTTTTGATGATTTTTGCATGATATAATTTTTGTATGCAAGAAGTTACGGTAAAAAAATATACTTTAAAAAAGATAAAATCTGACGTCAAACTTTATAAAATTGATTATGAAAAAGAGTTAAACGAGGCACAGTTGGAAGCTGTTTTGCATAAAGACGGTCCGCTTTTGATAATAGCAGGTGCAGGTTCAGGCAAAACGAGGACTTTGACCTATAAGGTTGCAAGACTTATAGAAGACGGTGTTTCTCCCGATAATATTTTGCTTTTGACGTTTACAAGACGTGCAGCTAAAGAAATGATTTCAAGAGCTGAGTCGGTTTTATCAACAGGGTTGAAAAAAATTACGAGCGGAACTTTTCATTCCTTTGCAAACTATATTTTACGCCGATATGCACAATTTGCAGATTTGAAGAATAATTTCACCGTGCTTGACCGAAGCGATGCTGAAGATATTATAAATCACATTCGCAGCAAAATCGTTGATAAAAAGGAAAAACGATTTCCTAAAAAATCGACAATTCTGGACATTTATTCCAAAACCATAAATAAAGATATTAATATTGAAGAAATTATCAAAACAGAATTTAAACAATTTGAGCATTGCACGGAGAAAATAATTCAGATTGCCAATGCCTATAATGATTATAAAAAAGAGCGTTCAATGTTGGATTATGATGATTTACTTTTATATTTAAAGGCTCTTTTGATGTCTAATGATTCGGTCAGAAACAAGATTTCCAATAAGTATAAATATGTTTTGATTGATGAATATCAAGATACGAACAGTATTCAGGCACAGATTGTTAAACTGATTGCCTCAAATCACAATAATGTTACGGCTGTTGGTGATGATTCTCAAAGTATTTATTCTTTTCGAGGTGCAAATTTCAAGAACATTTTGAATTTTCCTAATACTTATGAGAGCTGTAAAATTGTTACTTTAGAGCAGAATTACAGAAGTTCGCAAAATATTCTTGATTTGGCTAATGAAATTCTTAAAAAAGCAAAAGAAAAATATTCAAAAGAACTTTTTTCTACGATAAAATATGATGAAAAACCAGCCTTGATATGCTGTGAGGATACTCGAAGCGAGGGTGAGTTTGTTGTTCAGAGAATTTTGGAATTTTGCAATGAAGAAGGTGTTCCGCTTGATGATATCGCTGTTTTGGCAAGAAGTGCTTCGATGATGTATGATGTTGAAACAGAGTTGATAAAGCAAAAAATCCCGTATAGAAAAATCGGCGGTTTGAAATTTACTGAAACAGCTCATGTTAAAGACATTACGGCTTATTTAAGAGTTATTTTAAATCCTTATGATGAAATTTCTTTGACGAGAATTTTGCTTTTGCAAAACGGAATTGGAACGGCTGCGGTCAACAAACTTTTGCCTGTTCTTGCAACAGAAACCATGCCCGTCGAAAATCTTCCCGTAAAGCCGTCACAGAGAGCGGATTTGCAAGGGCTTTTTGAGTTAATTAATTCAGCAAGAAAAAATATTTTAAATCCGAAAGATGTTACGGAAAAGGTTATTGAATATTATGAACCGGTGATGACTTCGCATTATGATGATGCAGATAAGCGGGAAAAGGATTTAGAGCATATTTTGTATTTGTCGGCAAAGTATAATGATTTAGAGTCTTTTTTGTCCGATTTAGCACTTGAGCCGCCCGAGATGTCAGTGACAGATGCCGAAGAAGGTGCTGTTCGAGATGAATGTCTTACTTTATCGACCATTCACGGTGCAAAAGGTACGGAATATAAAGCCGTGTTTGTAATCGGTGCTGTTGACGGCAGATTTCCGTCAATATATTCGTTTAATTCCTCGGAAGAATTGGACGAAGAATTGAGATTATTCTACGTTGCCGTAACTCGTGCTAAAACACACCTTTTCATAAGCTATCCGACAGATATGTTTGATAGAGCGACGGGCATGGTTTTGTCGAAGCCGTCAAGATTTACGGAAAATATTTCTACCGAAATTCTTGAAAGATGGGCTTTAACAGCGGAATAAATTTGATTTATTTTGCATCGTAAATATTTGCGTAGTTATATCTGCTGCGGAATACTTTTTTGATGTAATTTTTCGATTCTGCATACGGAATGCTTTCGACAAATTCGTCAATATCGTCTGTTTTTATTTTTTCTTTCCATTTGTTCATAGCGTTTGGACCGCCGTTGTAGCCGCCGACTGCATAAATTTCACTTCCCGTAAGTTCAACAACGTGTGAAAAATAATTTGTGCCGAGCATAATATTGTAATCAGGTTGCTGAAGTTTGTAATCAGATGGTGCATCAGCTTTGATTTTATCCGCAATGTAGCTTGCTGTCGGGACAAGAAGCTGCATAAGCCCGATAGCATTTGATGAACTTCTTGCTGTGGGTGTAAAATGACTTTCTTCTCTGATTAAAGACAATATCAAAAATGCATCAAGGTTGTTTGCTTTGCAATTTGCATTAATTTCGTCCGAATAATAAATCGGGAATGCCAATTTCCAAACAGGATTGTCATAGTTGAGTTTTTTATCGGATTTTTTGATATATTTATCGGCAAGATAGGTCGATTTTGCTTTGTTGCCTTTTTTGTATTCGTTCCAAGCTAAAAGTGCTGAATTTTCAAAAGGAATTTCTTCCCAAACGGTTGTATCACCTAATTCAAGGAATAAATTAATAAATTCCGTATCTTTGGACTTCATCTCGGACATTGGGAATTTTATTTCCTGTTCGTTTGGTAAAAATTTCTTTGTGAATTTCCAAGAAAATTTCGGATTGTTTTCTAAATAAGATGCAGCTCTAAATGCGTAATATGAGCCTTGATATTTTTCGCAAACTTTGTTGAAATATTTTTTTGCATCGTCATAGCGTTTTGCTTTCAGAAAATATTTTCCTGTCCAGAATAGTATTCTCGGAGCATCGTCGTTGTTGGAAAATTTGTCCGAATATATTTCACCGACTTTTATTGCGGAATATATTTTCCCGTTATTTGCAAAATCGAAGAAAATATTTGCTAAACAAGTCGGAATATATTTACTTTTCGGGTATTTTTGAACAATTTGTTTGTAAATGGCGGTTTTGTCTTTTTCCGGTAAAAATGATGCTTTTTTGTATAGCAAATAATCAGGAATAACTTTGTTTGCAGTGGTTGCCAAAAGTTTCTCGATTTCTTTTTTATCATCTTTTTTCATCGTGAGATAAAATGCCGTGAAGTTTTCCATATCTTCGGCACTTATAAAGCCTGCATTTTTTGCATAACCGTCGTTTGTGAGTTGGTTGAATTTTTTGATGTCATTTTTGTAGTAATAAGCTATTGCCAAATATGTCCAGCATTTTTCAACGGGTTTGTCTTTCAAAACGACGATTGCCTCATCGTACAGTTGGTTTGCGAGGAAAATTTTTGATATCAAAACAGCTTCATCAATCGACAAAACCATATCCTTCATATCGTAAGCAATTGTAAGTGCGTATGTTCCGGTCGGAGCTTTTTTCAAATAGTGTGAAAAATATTTTTTCGCATTAGTAATTTGATTTTTTGAAAATTCAATCTTGCCTAAAAAATAACAGCTTGCAAGTTTGTAATCATCAATTTCCGATTGTTCCAAAACTTGTTTGAATACTGATTTTGCTTTGTCGTATTTTTTGTTTTTGAAATAGGCTTTGCCGAGAGAATATCTTGCTCTTTCGTAAAAAGTTGAACCTTTGTATCTGCTGCAAAAGGCTGCGTATTTGTTTTCGGCAATATTCCAATCATCAAGTTTTTCAGCAGCAAGTGCTTGTTTTAAAAGTGCTGCTTTATGATATTTCGAAAAATATTTAATTTTCAAAAATGATGCATAGGCATCTTGATATTGTTTTTTCGCATAAAAATTATCAGCAAGTTTGTATTGCTTTTTATTGTCAAAACCTGCTGCATGTGCGTAGTAAAAACCGCCTGCACCGCCGAGTGCAACAAGAATAAGTATTATAAAAGTTATTATTTTTAGTCTTAATCCCACGAGTTTTTCCTTATTTTTATTATCGTAGAAAAATGTGAAATTTTCAAATTAATATTCTATGTATGCAGGTGCCGTAAGTTTTATAACAGCATCAGTACCTTTCGGAATATATACTCTGTCGCCTTTGTGGAAAAGTCCGCCAATCGGTGAAACGATTACATCACCTGCTAAAAATACTGCTCCGGGTAAATATGTTATCGGTGCGAGTATAAATCCGGGGGAGTTCCATAGTTTTTTGCTTACTTTAACTGATTTGTTGTAGAAAGTTTTTGCAGGTTTTACAACCTTTTTAACCCCTCGAACGTATCCGTTATTTCCTTTTATATTGTTGAAAAGTACGAGTTTGTGATTTACGGAAACTATATTTCCCTCACAATATGAAGTTCTTCCGTTATATTGAATGTAGTCTGCTTTTATTGAAAGTAATCCGCCGTTTCCGAGCATTTGAGGAGAGTGTGAATTTACAACTGTTCCGTGGATTATTGTTCCTGTCGGCAAAATGAATTTCTTCGTTACAACAGGGGCTTTTGTCGTGAAAGATACTTTTGCTCCTGCTCTTGAACCGTCAGAAATATTATTGTTGAATTTTACGTTAAACTTTTTCCATCTTCCGACTTTTGATGTTCGGACATTTATTTTTTGCGGAATTTTGGGGATAGAATCGAAGGATTTTATCTGCTCCTGCTGTTTTGCAGAAGTTGATGTTGTTGTCGTCGTTGCAGGAGCTTTTACGGTTGTCGGGGTGCTTTGATTTCCTGTTTGAAAAATCACATCTGACTTTACTGATTTTGGTGATGTTCTCGGTAATTTGGGTAAAGTCGAATCAACACCGTAAGTTTTTTCGATAATTGCATCTATCGAATCGTCCGCTTCTACGGCAAAACACTGTCCTGCCGTGCAGGTTAATATTAATAATATGGTTAAAAACTTTTTCATAACGATATTATTGTACTTTATTTTTTAATTTATAAAAAATAATTTATAGATTTTAACAAAAGAAAAGACGTGATAACTTTATCACGTCGGAACACACACAATTTTTTTTAATAGAGAGAGATAGAGAGAAAATATTTTTTTTAGATGTTTACGTCAACTATGTCTTCAGCTTGCATATCTTCAAATTCTTTTTGAGCGATAGCTGCGTTTACTTGAGCTTGATCCAATTTTGCTTTTGCAACATCAGTTCTTTCTTTTGCCAAGTTTGCGTTTGTAAATCTCGTAACAACTGCTTGTTGATATTTTGTCATTTTTTCAGTCATTTGAGCTTTCATTTGAGCATTTGCTTTATCGTATTCAACTTGAGCTTTTTCTAATCTTGCTTGAGCTTCTTCGTATTTTTCAACTGCAACCTGTTGAGCTTTTTCTCTTCTTTCAAGAGCTGCAGCAGCTTTGTCTTGGTTATCAAGTGCTTTGGCATATTTTAATTGAGCAAGATCTAACGGTGATAATTGTTCTTCTTTTTGAGCCTTGATAGGATCAGTTGCTTTATTATCATCGTGCATTTCGAGAGCTAATCTCGGTTGATAATCCAATGCTAATTGCGGTTGTTGACGAGTTTCAAGTGCAAGCTGCGGAGCTTTTTCAGGAGCTTGTGCTGCTTTTTCGGGTGCTTTAGGTGCTTCTGCCGGAGCATCTGCAACTTCTGCTTGAACTTCTACCGTATTATTTTGTTGTTGATTTTGATTTTGAGTTTGGAATTTTGCCATTACATCTGCATTTTGTGAAAGTGAATTAACCAAATGTGATTTGAAATCCAAACCTTTTCCTGAGAAAAGGAATGCTAATGATGCTGCAAATAACAATCCGGGGCAAAAACCGATTGCAAATCCTACTAAATACAACATTGCTGATGCTTTAAGTGAATTTTTATAAATTTCTTTTGTATTATGAATTAATGTATCAGCATCTGCATTTCTTTCCAAATTAACACTGACACCTGACAAACCTCCAAATGACGGCTGTTTTTGTGCTTTTTCCGCCTTTTGAGTTTCTTCGGTTTCTTCTGCTTTTTGTGCTTTTTGAGCCTGTGCATTTCTTAAACTCATCGATAAATTATTTAATAATGCATTTGCTATAGACATCTTTTTATCCTTATTTTTTGCGTTCGTATCTTTATAAAGTCATGTAAGACCATGAAATTGCGTGCCTTTTGCCATTTTATTAAGTTATGTTAATTTTTATCTATATCGAAAATTTGAATCAGTAAAAATCATATAAATATAGGTATTTTGCAAAATGAAAAATTGATATAAATATAATGTATTTGAGTTTAAAAACGGGGAAATATGAACAAAAGCGAAACTTCCGAAATGACGTTTGAATATGCCAGAGAGGCTCATGAACGCTGGCTTATCAAGAACAATAAAAACGATTTGGATAAGGCTATTGAATATTATTCAAAAACTTTGAGAAACAATCCGAGCATTGCGGAAAGTTATTACAGACTTGCATTGCTTTTATGGGAAAGCGGTCAAATCAGCCTTACTTCGGCACTTGATAAATGTCGTTCGGCACTTGCTATTTACCCTAAAAGTGTTGATGCAAGGTTGTATTACGGATATTTTTTGAAACTTGCGGGAAAAACCAAAGAGGCTGAATACGAGTTTAAAAAAGCTGTTCAACTCTCTCCGATTTTATCCTCAAGGGCGAAATTGAATTTAGGTCTTTTTTATGCCGAAAGTTTATTTTTGGGTAAATTTTCTTTATCGAATGCGTTTTGCAGCGGTTATTATTTGACGGCGGGCATGATATCAGGCTTATTTGATTACGGTTGTATCAAAATGAGTTTGACTAAAATCAGAGAAAATTTCAATGTCAACAAATATCTTGCATTTGGTAAAACCTTGAATTTATTGGGTTTTAAAATAAATGCCGAAAAGATTTTCAGAAAAGGAAGCATTAAAACAGGACGTTTTGAAATATTTAACAAACTTATCGGCGACATCAATGTTGAAAAAGAAAATATTTCTTCGGCTTTAAAATCCTACAAAAAGGTTTTGAAAAGCAATTCTTACGATAGAGAAGCGCTTTTAAAAACGGCTACGATTTTGCAAACGTATTATCAGGACAGAGTTGACGAAGCTATTCAATCATATTCAAAAGCCTTGTTTACAGACGGTGACAAAGCCTATATCTATTATGAATTGGGTCATTTGTATTTGAAAAAAAATGATTTTATCAATGCTGTCAATGCGTTTAAACTTGCGGTTGATGAAGATAATACAAATGCGTTTTTCCATAATGCGTTGGGATTTGCGTATTTTCGGGCATGCCAATTTGACGAGGCGGAAGATCATTATTTGATTGCAATTAATCTTAACCCCGATCCGGAATGGACTGCTACGGTTTGCCGTGCGGTTGCGCTTATTTACTCCGATGTCCGTAAAAAGCCCGAAAAAGCAATAAGAATGTATATGCAGTCACTTTCACTTATGCCTGATTGCGAAGATACATATTCGGCTTTGGGTGATTTATATTTTGAGCAGGAAGATTATGATAAAGCTGTTGAAAATTATTCAAAAGCTCTTTCAATAAATTCTCGTGATGTTCATGTGAACAATCAATTTGCAACCTCTTTATACAAAAAAGGTTTTATTGAAGATGCAATGATTGCCTATAAAAATACGATTGACGCTGATGAAAATTATGCTCCTGCTTACAATAATCTGGGTGCTGTTTATCTCGAAAATAAAAATATGATTGCAGAAGCTAAAGATTGTTTTGAAAAAGCTGTCGAAAAAGATGAAAAATATACAACGGCATACTTCAACCTCGCAAGAACTTACGAACTTTCTGACGATAGAGTGAATGCCGCTAAATTCTACGGCAAGGCTCTTGAATTAAATGCAGAAAGACAAGAAATTTCAAACGAAGAAACAGAAGAAAAACTCCATTCGTTGTTTGACGTGTAATTGTTGAGCTGCGGGCATGAATTTTGATTAAAAACAGTCGGTGTTTAAGCCGATTGTTTTTTTAAACAAAATCGGGGTTGTGCAAAATCAGTCCGTACATCATACTGTCTGAAATTGCCATATAAGATGCTTCAATAATATCTTCGCTGACTCCGACCGTATCCCATTTGTTGATACCGTCTGTCGTTTCGACGTTAACTCTTACGACCGCTGCCGTTCCGTCTTTGCTGTCTAAAATACGGACTTTGAAATCGCAGAGTTTGTATTTTAAAACTTCAGGATAAAATTCAACAAGTGCTTTACGAAGTGCCGTGTCGAGTGCGTTTACGGGACCCTCGCCCTCTGCAACCGTGTGAATATTGTGCTCATCAATTTGAACTTTTACAGATGCTTCGGTGATTATATTGTGTTTCTTTTCGCCGATAAAAGTATCTCCGATAACTCTAAATCCTGAAATTTTGAAGAAATCGGGCAATCCTGTTAATGTGTCTAAAATCAAAAGCTCAAAAGAGGCTTCCGCACCTTCAAATGCGAAACCTTTCCATTCAAGTTTCTTAATTCTGTCAATGATTTTGGGTAAATCAGAGTCTTGTAAATCTTTGACTATGCGTAAATTTCTGATTTTTTCTTTTAATGAGGCGGTTCCTGCTTGGTCAGAAATCAAGATTTTTCGTCTGTTTCCGACTAAATCGGGTGAAATATGTTCGTAAGTTTGAGAATTTTTACGAACACCGCTTGCGTGAACACCTGCTTTGTGAGCAAAGGCACTTAATCCGACATAAGGTGCATTTGACGGCACTGCAACATTGGCAATTTCGGCAATGCTGTTTGATATGAAGGTTAAATTTCGGATTTTATCGCCGATTACGTCGTAACCTTTTTTAAGCTGTAAGTTCGGGATTATTGAGCAAAGGTTTGCATTTCCGCATCTTTCGCCGTAGCCGTTTATCGTTCCTTGAATTTGAACAGCTCCCGAATCAACTGCCGCAAGTGAGTTTGCAACTGCCATATCTCCGTCATTGTGAACATGTACGCCGATTTGCATATTCGGAAAGCTTTTTATGACTTCATCAACAATTTCGGTTATTTCATAATTCATACAACCGCCGTTTGTGTCGCAGAGAATAATTCTTTCCGAACCTGCATTTAAAGCTGTTTCGATACATTTGAAAGCATATTCTTTATTGTTTTTACAGCCGTCAAAAAAGTGTTCCGCATCAAAAAATACTTTTTTACCTTTGCTGATAAGATATTTAATACTGTCTTCAATCATTGCAAGGTTTTCGTCTAAAGTTGTACATAAAGCATGCTCAACGTGAAAATCCCATGTTTTGCCAAAAATTGTGATAATTTCTGTTTCGGCAGTTAAAAGCATTTGAAGAACTTTGTCATCTTCCGGATTAACATTCGGCTTTCTCGTACAGCCGAAAGCCGCTATTTTTGAGTGCTTTAACGGCATATTTTTTAAATCAGCAAAAACTTCAACATCTTTCGGATTAGCCCCAGGCCAGCCTGCTTCAATAAAATCAATTCCTAATTCATCAAGCATTTTAACCGTTTTTAATTTATCCGAAGTCGAAAAATTTATTCCCTCGGATTGCGCTCCGTCACGCAAAGTTGTATCGTAAATTTCGATTTTTTTCATACTTTTTCCGCCGTAGTTCACTCAAAATGCATATTACCACAAACAAAAGCCTTATTTTCGATAAATCTTTTATTTTGTTTTTTATCTTTATAAAATCTTTACATATTTTTTTAAATTAACTATTGCAATATGAAGTGTGAATGATACAATTAATTAAGAATTGTAAAAATTACACTTTAAAATAACAAAAAAATCCCAAAGTAAGTTTTGAAGCGTAAAAAGTAAGTGTGAAAGAAAAACAAGAAGTAAGAAAGGCAAGAGAGTAAATGCAAGTAAGCAGCATAACAGCCGTAACAAATCCGTTTCAGGAGAGAAGAAACACGCAATATATACAACAAAATCAACCTCAAATGCAACCTAAACAACAACCGACATCTGATGTTTTCGTAAAGACAGAAGATGGTCAATATGTTGATAAAGAAGTTGATGCAAAATCGGGACAAGTAAATATAAAATTAACAAAATACAACTGGAGCGATGAAGGCGTTTTGGATTCAACTGAAGTTACAAGAATTCCTCTTGCAAATACTGCAATTCAAGTGAAAACGGTTAATGATTTTGAACATAATGCCGTATCAAAAGGTGTTTCTTATGATGTTCAACCGGGACTCCCTGTTCATCAAGCACTTGTTACTGAAAGAAAAGACCCCGTAACAGGAAAAACAGTTGCAAGAGAAACTTACAAAATGTCTGACGTACCCGGAATTTACAATGTTGAAGAAGTTGATGCTTTGGGAAGAAAAAAGACTATTTCATCAGCTATCAAAACAAAAGACGGCGGAATTTATATCAGCAAAAATATGACAAGTTTAGACGGTACAACGACTACTTACAGATATTCTAAAGATGCGAAAGGCGACAATATCAGAATGTTCAACCAAATTAAAGATAAAAACGGAAATGTTTTATCAACGGTTGACAGAACTTATCAAAGAGTAAATGAAAATCTTGCATACTCATCGGTTAACGGCAGACATTATACTATCGAACAAAAAGGCAAAAATACTATTGTAACAGATGAATTTGAAGGTACAAAAACAGTTTTAAACGAAAAAACTTTCGCAATTCCTTTCTACAAAAAACCTGTATTTTCTGTACTCGGAAAATTGATGAACTTCAAACCCGAACAAACAAAAGAACCTGTTATTTCAGATTTGTTAAAGACTTTACCGGGGGATACGCTTATTGATATGTCTAAAGACGTTAAGCATATTGTTCCGTTAAAGAACACTTTAGATTCTGCATTTATGGGCTATTTTGGTGTTTTAAACTGTACAACCGATGGTTTTGCTGTAAACCATGAACTCGGACACAGCAAAGATGCATATTTGATGAAAGAAGTTAAGGAATACCAAAAAGAAGCTAAAGATGCAATCTCAAAAGGTGAACAACCTAAAGAATTTCTTAAAAATCCGATAGCTGATAATCCTGAATTCAGAAAAGAATATATGATGGAAAAAGCTGCATTTGTTAAGGCATTCCCGTCATTCAAAGAAGAATACATTGATTACTTTATCTTTGGTGTTGAAGGTCAAAATGACAGAGGAAGAAAAGAAACAGTTGCCGAAACAAATGCGATGAACAGTCAAACTCCTGCTCCGCTTGAAGTTTTGGCTATGAGAACGCAAGTTCTTCAAAATTATTTTCCGAGAACAATAGCTGTTGCAACTAAATTGACAACACCTATTGCAATCGCAGAAAAAGGAGTTTCTTTTAACTAAGAAGCTCTAAATCAACCCCGATGGAGAAGTTTTTCATTAGACTTCTCCTTTTTTAATTTTCAGGTGCTTTTTTGTAAAAATCTTATTTTTTTAAAGAAAAATATCTTTTTGTATAATTTTTTTGCATTTTATATAAAAAAATACTGTATTTTTTATGTTCAAACTATAATTATAAATATATTATATTGAGATTTATTTGGGTGAAGAAATGAAATTGTTTATATTATCGGTATGCCTTTTGGTTTTAGGCTACCTCGTTTATGGAAGAATTGTCGAAAAGGTTTTTGGTGCTTCTGAAACACGAAAAACCCCTGCTGTAAAGTATAACGACGGGATTGACTATGTCCCCATGCCCGTTTGGAAAATATTTTTAATTCAATTTCTGAATATTGCAGGATTAGGACCTGTTTTCGGAGCTGTTTTGGGTGCTGTTTACGGCCCTGCTTGTCTGCTTTGGATTGTGTTCGGTTCGATTTTTGCAGGCGGAGTGCATGATTATTTGACGGGCATGTTTTCGCTGCGTTATAAAGGCTGCACAATGGATTTTTTAATCGAAAAGGTGCTTAATAAGAGGATAAAACTTTTATTTTCTTTATTTTTGATTGTGATTTTAATTCTTGTCGGAGCGGTTTTTGCACTTAATCCTGCCAAAATGCTTGCTGATATTTTTCATTCCGAATATATAATTTTTGCGGTTATAATTTTTGCGTATTATTTTATTGCAACGCTTTTGCCTGTGGATAAAATTATCGGGAAATGTTATCCGTTTTTTGCAATATTGCTTGTTACGATGACGATGGCTTTGCTTGCAAGTTTGTTTGGTATGAGCGGAGATTGGTATCATAATATGGGATTTCAAAATATGCACCCTGATAAAACACCGATTTTCCCGTTGATGTTTATAACGATTGCATGCGGTGCTATCAGCGGATTTCATTCAACTCAGTCGCCGATTATGGCAAGATGTATAACAAATGAAAAAGACGGCAGAAAAATTTTTTACGGAGCTATGATTTTTGAAGGTTTTATAGCCCTTGTCTGGGCAACTTTGGGAATTGCTTTCTATGATAATAGCCAAAGTCTTTTGGCAGCTGTGCAGAAGCTCGGTCAAGGCGGTGTTGTTGCGGAAATTTCACGAGCTTTGTTAGGTCCGATAGGTTCAAAACTCACGGTTTTATCGGTTGTTATTTTGTCGATAACGTCTGGAGATACGGCTTTTCGCTCTGCAAGGTTGACTATCGCAAATTTGCTAAAATATAATCAAACAAAAATGTTCAACAGATTGCTTTTGAGTTTGGCGGTTTTGGTTGTCGGAATTGCATTTACAATGGTTGATATAACTGTGTTGTGGATGTATTTTGCTTGGGCTAACCAAACTCTCGGAATGATAACTCTTTGGGCAATAAGTGTTTATTTGAGAAGAAAAAATCGCTTCTACCCGATTACGCTTTTGCCTGCAATATTTATGTCCATGGTTTGTTTTACATATATTTTGCATGTGAAAATAGGCTTTAACCTTGATTTGAATTACTCGAAAGTTATTGCGGCGGCTTTGACCTGTCTTATTTTGAGTGTGTTTTTCGGATTTAAACCCAAAAAGGCAAAAATTGTTAAAGAAGTTGAAAAAATTTCTTAACACAAGGTTTATAATTGCAAAATATGTTATAATTGAGATAATCATTTAAAAAACAGGTGATGAAATGGCTAAATTTTCAAATACTAAAAATGTTCTTAAAGATTTGGTTTTAACAGGGTCGGATAAAGAATACGGCAGACAAACGATAAAAGGCATTATTCGTTCGCTTCTTGAACCTTTGCTTGAGCAACCGTCGCAAGAAGGTCTTGTTTTGATGCGATTGTCCGGAACTGACGGAATAGCTTCGATTATAAAGCGTTTAGAATTTTCTGATGTCAAAATGTATTCTTATTGCGATAATTTAACAAGCGGAAAAATTGTTAATATCGAGAAAAAACACATTTGGGAAGATACAGAATTTATTTTGATTTTAGCCCCGAGATATTCGGCTGTTTTGATTTGGGATTGGACTATTTCAAATAATGATATGTCGCAGATTTGCTTGATTTTGAATTCTCGAGAAATATCTGATATCGCAAATACGATGTTTGAAAATGCAACGGTCGATTTGGTAAGTTATTTAACGACTTATGCTCCCGACAGACGTGAACAAAAAACAATGAATAATGCAATTAACAAGGTTGTAAACTGTTTGGATAATGTAAATCAGGAAATGGTCTTTACTCAAGCGGAAAAAGAAAATTATTCCGAAACTGAAACGCTTATGAATGAATATAAGCAGATTTCTGAAAAGGCAAAGTTTACCGCCCACGAGATTAAAAATAATGTTTCGGTAATTGATTTATATACAAAAATTTTGGAAAAACGCCTTGAAAATGTTCAATTCGATGAAGAAGCTGCGAAATCAGTTAAAAATGCGATAAACAGTATTAAACAATCGGCTTTTGCTGTTTCAAATTTAATAAGTGAAATTAGATCTTTCTCAAGACCGATTTTGGTTGAAAAGCAGCTGTCATCAATAGTTTCAGATGTCGTAAAACTTGCTGTACCAAAAGCAAAAGATAAAAATATTTCGATAGAAAGTTTTGTCGGTGATGAATATCGTGTTCATACAGATGAGGCAAAACTTCAAAGCGTAATTTTAAATATTTTGTACAATGCGATTGATGCAACGGATAAAAATGGCAGAATTACTCTCAAAATAGGTGAAAAGGAAAATAATAGAATACCTCTTCTTATTCAAGATTCGGGCAAGGGTATTCCGGAAGATATAGTTCTCAAAATTTTTGATGAGGGCTTTACCACGAAAATTGACGGAAACGGGCTTGGACTTTGCATTTGCAAAAAACTTATGCAGGAACAATACGGAGATGTTAAATTAATAAGAACAGGCTCTGACGGCACAGAGTTTGCGGTTTTAATTCCGTTAATATAATTTTGAGTGTCAAATCTGATTGTTCTCTATTTTTAAGAAAACAATTTTGAAGATAGTTCAAAAAAATTATTGAAATCAAAGCATAATCATAGTATTATGATTTTAATTCAGGAGAAATATAAGATGAATCAAATTATAAAAATAGCTTGGGACTTAAATGATAATTGCGAAAACAGATACGAACTCGTATATGAAATTGCGGAACTCGCAAAAAAACTCGTTGATGAAAATCAATCAAAAAGAGCAAAAGACGAATTCGGATATGATGAATACGGTTTTGACAATTCTATTAAAAAAGAAAATCCCGTAGAACATGCCATTATGGTTAAAGCATCTGAATGTGATGATTCAGGTTTGGTTGGTTAATCATAAAATCTCAAAAATCCAAGGCTTAAAAACAATTAAAAACTCCCGTTTTGCGGGAGTTTTTGTTTTAAATACAGTTTTAAATATAGTTTTTAAGGGCATTTTCCCGTTTTTTATCACGGCAAAGTTTTCTCAATTTGCTGATAGCTCGATTTTCAATTTGTCGAATACGTTCACGAGAAACATTGTACTGAGAGCCGATTTCTTCGAGTGTTTTCTTTTCGCCGTCTTTGCCGAGTCCGTAGCGGAGAACAATTATGTCACGTTCTTTTGGGCTTAATTTGCCGAGCATTTTTTCAATATCGCCAAACATATTTTCTTGAGTGACGTGAGTATCAGGCGAGAGAGTCGATTCATCGACTATAAAATCTGCAATTTTTGCGTTATCTTCTTTCTGATTTGCAGGAGCTTCAATGCTGACTGTACTTTGAGCCGATTCTATTAATTGTGTTAATTTCGCTAAAGGCATGCCGACTTTATATGCAAGTTCTTCTTTTCCGGGGGCATAACCGTTTTGAATAGTCATTTCTGTTGATATTTTTTTGATTTTGCCGAGAGTTTCAATCATGTGGACAGGAAGTCTGATAAGTCTTGATTTATCAGCGATTGCTCTTGTTATGGCTTGCTGAATCCACCATGTTGAATATGTTGAGAATTTGTAGCCTCTTGTGTAGTCGAATTTTTCGGCTGCACGCATCAAGCCCATATTGCCTTCTTGAATTAAATCAAGAAAAGATAAACCTCTGCCTATGTATTTTTTGGCAATGCTCACAACAAGACGAAGATTAGCATTAACAAGTTCTGTTACGGCTTTTTCTTTATCTCTGGCTTTGCCGTCCTTTATTCGCTTTGCAACTGATAATTCCTGCTCTGAGTTTAAAAGAGGAATTTTTCCTATTTGTTGAAGATAAATTTTTACCGAATCGTCTGTTACAGCGGTTGTTAATGTTTCTGCACTGTGCGGTTCTTCAACCACGACTTCGCTTTCGTCTTTGTCCGTAAATTCTTCGTTTTCTATATTTTCATCTTGTTCCGTATCAAAATTTTCAATTGGTTTAATCTTTTTGGTTGACATGCTTTTTGTTTTTTCCTTTTTGAATAACTTGTCTGACAGATTCATACATGATTATGGATGCTGCGTTGGCGACATTTAGTGAATCAAAATTTTTCTCTATAGGTATTCTTACCCGAAAATCGGAATTTTTAACAAGTGTTCTCGAAATCCCTGATTTTTCGTTGCCCATGATTAATGCAAAATTCATATCTGTATAATCAATGTCAAAATAATTATCCTCGGCATCTGTGACTGTTGCAATTATCCAAAAGTCGTTATCCTTTAGGGTATCAATTGTGTTTTGAATACTGTTTACAGTGATAATATCTATGTGATTAATTGCACCTGCCGATGCTTTTTCAACCGTTGCGTTGATTAATGATGAACGGCGTTTTGGTAAAATTACCGCATCATATCCCGCACAAACTGCTGTTCTGACAATAGAGCCGACATTGTGCGGATCTTCGACTTCATCAAGTATTATAACCTTTTTATAACCTTCTTTCGTTTCTTCTATGAAAGTTTCCAACTCTTTATATTCAATAGGTGAAGCAAAGGCTATTACTCCTTGGTGTGAATATTCTTCATAGTTTTTAAATTTTTCTTTTGGAACAAACGAAAAAGGTATTGAATTATCCTTTGCAAGTTGAATAATTTTATCGACCCTTTTATCTCCATGCCCTGTTTTTAGAAGCATGATTTTGTTTATTCGTCTTTCGCCTGCCTGAAGCAGTTCAATTACATTGTTTTTCCCGTAAATAAAATCTGAAGTTTCTATGGTAATTTTCCTCTTTTTGATGTATATTTTTATTAATAATAACATTATGTTACAATGTATTTAAAAAAAAGAAAATATTGTAAAATAAAATTAAATAACTTAAATGTACAATTAAGGTAGTAAATAATCGTATGAAGAATATACTTACAGCTCTCGGATTGAGTTCAGTAACAACAATAGGTATTTCGGTATCGGCGTCAAATATTATTGAAATGATTTGTATTGACAAAGATCAACGAATGATTACAAAATATGCTTGCAAAGAGTTGAAGTATAACAATGCTATTCGTGAAATTATTAATTATGATGATTTTGCTTCGGTTGTTCAGGAATTATTTAAGGAAATAGGTGTAAATCCTAAAAATTGTTATGTTATTTTGAATTTACCGAATGTACATTTCTCCTTTGTAAGTTTGCCGCTTGTTTTACCTGATGAGCAAATTACAAGTGCAATTTCTTCAGAAGTTGAAGAAATGTATTTGTTTAAAAGACATGAGCCTGTTGTCAGCTGGAATACGGTAACTGTCAACAAAGACACGGAAAAACGATACGTTGTTTACGGTGCTGTTCAAGAAAATACTATTCAAAATATTAAAGATATTTTTGAAGAATTAGGTGTTAAATTAGTTGCTGTCGAAACAGCTAACTCATCTATGATTAAAGGTATTATTTACAGCCGAGTTCTTGAAGAAGAATTTGCGAATAATGATACGATTAATATTTTATTAATTTCGTCAAACAGCTATTCGATTTTCTGCATGCAGGGCAAAAAACTTGTTGATTATTATGAAGAACCTCTTGCGATTAAATCATTTTCAAGTGATGAAGTTTATGTTGCAATATCTTCTGCGGCAAGTAATGCACTTGAAAATTATCCGGCTCAGGATTTATTGATTGTCAGTGAAACAAACGAAGTAAGTGCCGAAATTTTATGTCACAAGATAAATTTTGAAGGTAATATTAAATATTTGGACAGAAATATGTATGCTGATAAATCGTTTATGGAAATATCAACGTCTATTTTGCCTAAATATTTACCTGTGATTTCTTTGGAAGCCGTTGGTGCTGCAGCTTATACTTATGATGCTTATCCGTTGAAATTTAACTTCCTTTTAGGAACAGATGATGAAGAATCAACGGTTATTACTTTGCACATTATGGGGCAGGATTATGAAATTGCAAGAAAGGCTTTACTTAACATTGGTGCAATAGCAGGTGTTGCAGTTCTTTGTATTTTGCTTTTAATAAGTTTCTTGATTATGCTCTATGATAAAAAGTTGTACAAAGAAATTAATATTATGTCGGAAGAATTTATAGATGTTCGTTCTCAAATTACAGCCACGGAGATTTCAGGTGATGTGAATGACATTTATAATTTAACTAAAGATATGAGCGATAGAAATCAAAAAGATATTGATTTGGTTTTTGGTCTGGGGGCAGAAATACCCTCTGATGTTTATTTGACTTCATTTGCATGTAATACTGACGGTTGGGTCAGAATTGAAGGTAATTCTAATTCAAGTGAGTCAATATATGCTTATATGAAAGGTTTGAAAAACAGATACCCTGATATCAAAATGTCACAATTACAGCTTGCATACAGTGATGAAAATGCAACAAGAAGTGTTTATTCGTTCATTATAGAAAATGCAACGCCTGTTCAAAACGGACAACAACCAGAACAGGGTGAGGGTGGAGAAAACCAACCGCCTCAAGAGCAAAATGACAATAAAGGACTTATGAATAATCTGTTCCCTGCTCAACAAGCACCGCAGCAGCCTGCACCACCTGACAATGGTAATCCGCCTCCTGCTGTGCCTAATGCACCTGCGGGACTTCCTGCTCCTGCTGCACCATAATATAGGAATACATTTTAATGAATATAGATGGAAAATTTATACAAGAATATAAAGAAATAATTATCAGCATTCTCATTATTATTTTGTTTGCAATTATTGGTATAAGACAGATTGTCGTTTCTATACAAAAAGTTCAAACAACAAAAATTGAGCATAAAAAACAAACTGAAAAATTAAAAGAATCTTCAAAAAAACTTGACGGTTTTAAAAAAGCTAAGCAAAAAATGCTTGACAAACAAAATAAATTGAAACCTGTTTTTGAACAGAGAAATGCCCCCGAAGATTCTCTTTCATCTTTTGGCGGTATGTTTGATGATATTATCGATTACATCAAAATGAATAATATGATGTTAAGAACGGTTCAATATATCATAAATCCCGGTGAAGACCAGATTTATTCTCGTTTCCCTATGTTGTATAACGTTTGTAAAATCCGAATTTTTGCAGTCGGTACATATACCCAGCTTCAAGGATTTTTGCGTGATTTAACTGTATATCCTTATTTTATAAATGTTTCTGAAATTGAAATCAAACCTTATGATAAAAATCCGAATTACATTTTGATAAATATTTCCGTAAATGTTTATTCTAAAAAACAACAATCGGCAACAAGCGTTTTGAAATAACTTTTTAATCTGCAAAAAACACCTTTGGGAAAAAGGTGTTTTTTTGCGGAAAAATTTTTAAATAATTTGGAAAGGACATTTGGTGCAAATTGCTTTGTGATGTAAAATCAAATTGTCCTCAAGGTCATATCTTTTTACGGTTCTTACTGTTAATTCTGCACCACAAACGGGGCATAAAAGTCCGTTTGTTTCTCCTGCGTTCATTCTGCCTCTTATTTCATCTTCTTTTGATTTTGATGTTCCATAGTTTATTTGAACATTCTTTTCGTATTTTTTTATTTCGGCAGGATTTATTTTTAAACCTTTAGCAAGTTTTTGCCTTACTGTCGATGATAAAAATAAATCTTTTCCTGATTCGATGTCAGAAACCTGTTCTTCGGTTAAATTAGAGCGAACTGCTAATAAATGCAGAGAGAGTCCGAGATTTTCCCGACTCTCTCTAACAAATTGTGATAATGAAATATTTTCTTCTGTCATTACTTATGCTTTACCTTTGTGTGCTACTTTGTAATTGTTGTAGAATACCAAAAGTACGCTTGCAACGAAGATACTTGAATAAGTTCCGACTGCAATACCTAAAATCATTGCTAATACGAAATCTTTTGTTGTAACTCCGCCAAAGAAGTACAAAGCAAGTAATGTTATCAAGGTTGTTAATGAAGTATTGATACTTCTTGCTAATGTTTGGTTGACACTGGCATCAACAATTTCATTGTAAGTCATTGATTTTGATGCGAATTTTAAATTTTCACGAACTCTGTCGAAAACAACGATTGTATCGTGAACAGAGAAACCTAAAACCGTCAAAACAGCCGTAATAAATAATGCATCAATGTGAACTCCGTAGAAAATTCCAAGAAGTGCAAACACACCGATTACGAATAAAACGTCGTGAACCAAGGTGAAAATTGCGATTAATGCATATTCAATGTGAAATCTTAATGTTAAATAAGCACAAATACCAATGATTGCAAGCAATACTGCTATGGCTGAATTTTTCATTAACTCATTACCTAATGTCGGTCCGACCGAACTTACGGTTACGAGTTCCGCATTCGGGTAAAGAGATTTGATTTTTTCAGTAACAAGAGTCGTTTTTGAGCTGTCTTTATCTCCGTCAAAAGCTGTTTTTACAGAAATGTATTCTGTTGTTGATTTTGTTTTATCGGTAGAAGTTGATGAAAGATTTTGGATAACAGGGTTTTCAATTCCTGCTTTTTCCAAATTTTCTCTTATTTTTGCAATATCATCGTTGTTTAATTTTTTATCAACGGTATATTGGATAATTGTACCGCCCGTAAAGTCGATACCAACTAAAAGCGGGCTGCCTGTTTTAACCGTCAAATATGCCATTGCCGAAATTGAAGGGATTAAAAGCAATAATGAAATTACTGCGAATACCCATCTGTATTTAACTATATCTATAATATTTTTTGCATGTGAGAACATTTTTTTCTCCTTATCCTAATCTAAAATACCGAACTTGGCATTTTCACGTTTTGTTTCATCAGCTTCATAAGCAGTGTTGATTTCACTTTCATGAAGTCCGAACCAGCTCGGGTGTTTTAAATGACCTGTACCAAACAATAAGTGCATGAAGTTTTTGGTAACCGTAATCGCCGAAAACATGCTGACTAATGTACCTATTGCCAAGGTTAAAGCAAATCCTTTAACAACATTTGTACCTAATACATACAAAATTGTGCAGGTAATAATTGTTGACATGTTTGAGTCAAAAATACTTGTGAACGCTCTGTCGAAACCAAGATTGATTGCCGTAAACAACGTTCTTCCTGCTCTCAATTCTTCTTTAGTACGTTCGAAGATAAGAATGTTTGCGTCAACTGCCATACCGATACTCAAGATGAAACCGGCAATACCTGCAAGAGTTAATGTAACAGGTATGAGTTTAAATATCGAAAATACTATCAATGAGTAGATAATCAATGCTACGTCAGCAATGATACCCGGGACTCTGTAATATGCAACCATAAATATCATAACGAAACATAAGCCCACAAGTCCTGCAAATTGACTGTTTGCAATACTGTCTGCACCTAAGGTTGGGCCGACGGTATTTTCTTGAATGATTTTGGCAGGAACAGGCAATGCACCTGCGTTTAACAAATCAACCATCGTTTTTGCTTCTTCGTAAGGAAATCCGCCTTCACCGCCTGAAATTTGAGCTTTGCCGCCGATAATTGCTTCTTGAATAACAGGAGCTGATTTTAATTCTCCGTTAAAGAAAATTGCCATCGGTTGTCCGACTAATTGCTTTGTAAGTTCTGCGAATTTCTTTGTACCTTTGTCGTTAAATTCAAGACTTACAACCCATTCTCCGTTTTGAGAATTAGTGGAAACCAATGCTTTTCTAAGGTCTTTACCTGTCAAACCTGTTGCTTCCCAGGCTTCAGTTCCGTCAAAGGTTTTAATCGGTCTTTTGAATTCCAATTCTGCCGTATCGCCCAAAAATTCTTTAGCTTTTTGCGGATCTGATACGTCAGGAATTTCGATGATTAATCTGTTGTCACCCTCTTTTTGTACTACAGTTTCTGCAACACCCATTGCGTTTACTCTGTTTTCAATAGAAAACTTTAAACTGTCCATCATATCAGGCGTAATTTTAGGTATTGTACTTGTTGTTTGAGCTTCAAGAACAAGTCTTGAACCTCCAACCAAGTCCAAGCCCAACTTCGTCGGTTTTGTTTTTATGACGAAAATACAGCCGATAACCAAGAGAATTATTGCCCAAAATAAAAGTTTTTTATTTTTCATTTGTATCCCCTATAACTTATACTCTTTTATGATAATTTTACTTCAAACAAAAATTCAAGTAAAATATTTTTCTTTATTTAAAATATTACATTTTTTTCAAAAAAACATACTCAATTGGCTATTTTTTAGTCTAAATTTTTATTTTTTTACAATTTTTTTGTGAATTTTTTCATTTTTTTATAAAATTTTTTCATTTTTTTTAATTTTTCCTATTGAAATTAAAATTTATTCATGTTAAATTAAATTTGCTATATAAATTAACAATGAAGGTGGTGAAAATTCCATGCCCGAAATCAGAGTAGGCGAAAACGAAAATATCGAAGTTGCTTTAAAGAGATTTAAGAAAAAAGTACAAAAAGCAGGTATTTTGTCTGAAATCAAAAAACGTGAAAGATACGAAAAACCGAGTATCAAGAGAAAACGTAAGTCTGAAGCAGCAAGAAAAAGACGTGTATAAAGTTTTTTCATACAAATTGAAATACATTCTCTTTTTAGAGGGTGTATTTTTTTTGCTTTCAGGCTTTTTATTTCTAATTTTCGTCGAGAAGATATTTTACGGTATTAATGAAAACCGATTTGTTAAAATCCGATTTATTTATGACGGCATCGACATCGATATCTTTGAAAAGATTTTTGATTTTATATTCGGGAAGCATTGATATTATTAAGATTGGAAGGTTTTTAAGCTGCTTATTTTTTCTTATTTTCGAGGTTAATTCAGCACCGTTCATAACCGGCATTTCAACGTCGCTGATTAAAAGGTCGTATTTTTTGCTTTTTAATTCTTTTAAGGTGTCTTTTCCGTTTTCAAATGCTGTGACTTTATAGCCTTCATCTTCTAATAATTTTTTGAAAAACAGCTTCGTTGTTTGAGAATCGTCAACCAATATTACATTGAAATCGTTTTTCTTTTTCTTTGGTGCTGCTTTTTCGGAATAACAAAACGGTGTTATTTCGACTGGAAGTTCTATGATTATTTCGGTTCCGTTCTTTTTAGTTGTTGAAATATGCACATTTCCGTTCATTTCAGTGATTTTAGAATTAACAATATCCAGTCCCATGCCTCTGCCCGAAATTTCCGTGACTTTATCTTCGGTTGAAAATCCGGGGATAAATAAAAATTTCAAAAAGTCGTGTTTGTTAAGTTGTGTTATATCTTTAGAGAGATTTTCTTTTAATAATTTTGCTTTTATTTTTGTAAAATTAATACCGCAGCCGTCGTCTTTAACGCTGATTTTAATTTTTTCATTGTTTGAAGATACATTTACGGAAATTTTTCCTGCCCGAGGTTTTCCGTTTTTTTCTCTTTCTTCGGGAAGCTCTATGCCATGGTCAACAGCATTTCTCAAAAGGTGTAAAATAGGCATTTTTATTGTATCGAGAATTTTCTTATCGACCAAAATTTCGCCGCCTGTTATATCCATTTCAACTTCTTTGTTCTCTTTTTCTGCCAAATCTCTGACCATTCTCGGAAACATGTGCAAAATAACACCGATTGGCAAATTTCTGACATTTTTTATAATGGAATGTATCTCAAGAAGGTTATTTTTGTAAGCTTCTTCTTTGTCGTTGGCGGAAGAATTCAGTATCTCATATTCTTTCATTAATTTTTGACAATCGGAGATATTTGCTGACATTTTTTGTATTTCAGCTGTCAGGTTCTCAAGGGTTAAGTTTGAATGCTCTTTATCGGTTAAATTTATCAAGTCTGAATTGATTTTTTCAAATTCAAAAATATTTTCTGAAAATTTTTCTGCAATATATTTTATTTTGTCGGCTTTTTGGTTTAAAATTACTGAAATTTGTCCGAGCAAACAAACTTTTTCGTATAACGTATCAAGTTTGGAAGAATCTATTCTTAACGTTCTGATTGAACTTTCCGAAAAGTTTTCAAAAACATTTGTAATAGAAAATTTTGATTTTTGCGGTTCTTGCTTTACTTCTTCGATTGGTGCTTTTTTGATGTTGGTTACGTCAATCATTTGTTCCGCAACAGACAGTCTTTGTTTCAGCAAAAACAGCTCATCATAGTAATCTTCATTATTGTCAATGACTACTTTCTTTAGGATTTTGAAGGCTCCCGATAAAATATTTATTAAATTTTTGTCTTTAATCTCGCCTGCCGTTTTGATTTTTTGAAGTGCCGAGAGGCTTATATCTGCAATGTTTTTGACCGAAGTCTTTGATTTGTCAACTTCGTTTATAAGCTCTATGAGCTTGTCAGTATAGCTTATGTCGGTTTTCAACAAATTAAGATTTTTATTTATTTCTGCAAAAATTTCTTCTTGTGTCAGCTTTTTATCAGCTTTGTGAAAATCAGAATTTTTAATACTGTTTTCTATTTCGAAAAGCAGCATTTTGACTTCATTAAGAAGAATTGTATGCTCTTTTTTTGCAAGATTTTTTTTCATTTCTCCGAGCAAATCTTCAATTTTGTGAGCTTTTTTCTGAATTTCATCAAGCCCCGTAATGCTTGCAGAACCCTTTATAGAATGGGCATCACGCATTAATTTTGTAATGTATTCTTCGTTGGAATATTTCTTTGAATCGGATAATATAACCTTGAAATCATTAATGATTGCAGTACATTCTTCTTTGAAAATTTCAAAAGTTTCTTTGTCGTATTGATTTAAGTTGTCCATTGCTAAATGCCCTTTTCCTGCAAATATTTTCTCACAAAATTCATTTCTTCATCAAAATTTTGCAAATTATTATTTATTTTTTCCTTGGTGAGTTCACTGATAATTTCGGAATAAATTTTCCCTTGCTGTAAACCGAGTTGCTGCAAGTCTTTACCGCTGATTATCGGTTTTATATTTTTTATTGAAAAATATGTGTCTGCAATTTTTTTGTTTCGTTCCGCTGCAAATAAAATTATAGAGATATCTTCTTTCCCTTTGAAAAATTTATATATTGAATATTTGTCCGAAAAAGCGGTTGTTTCTTCATTGAAAAGCGTTTTAGTATCTTTTATTATTTTTATTTCTTGGATTGAAAGATTGAGTTTTTCAGGCGGATTTTCATTTGTAAAAAGTGCCGAAAAATATAACAGTGGCAATTCTTTTTTCTTCAAACCGTATTTTTCTGCAAGTGTTTTCAGTGTTTTTCCGCTTGATGAAAAATTGCAGTTATCAACTAAAATTCGATATAATTTATTCTTTATAAAATTATCAAAAACTGTCGGGTCATCTAATGAAAAAAGCTCGAAAAGCTCTGTTTTTACCCGAAATAAAGGGATATTTCTCAAAGGTTTTTCAAGGTATCGGTTTTGGAGTTCAAGAGTTTTTTCCTCAAGGGAAAAATTTAATCTTTGTGCAAATTTTGCTCCTCGAATTATTCTTGACGGGTCGTCGTAAAAAGACTTTTCGTGCAAAATTTTTAGCTTTTTGTTTGCTAAATCTTCCACTCCGCCAAGGTAGTCCACGATTTCAAATAAATTTTCGTTATTTAAAGAAACGGCAACTGCATTGACCGTAAAATCACGTCTTTTTACGTCATCTTTGAGATTACAGCCTGTTTGGGTTACAATCGGCAAATCTCCGAAATTTTTATAAATCTCTTGTCTTGTTGAGGCAATGTCGGCTTCTGCTCCGTTTGAAAAAACTACTTTTGCAGTCGGCAAAGTTTCCGAAAATTTAACGGACTGAATCTCCGAATGCTCTGCTAATGCAGCCGCAAACTCTTTAACCGAGCCTTCAACCGTAATATCAATGTCTTTCAAATCCTTTGAAAGTAAAATATCTCTGACAATTCCGCCGACAAGATAAAGTTTTATACCGCATATTTCGGCTGTTTTTATGCATTCTTTTATGACGTATTTTGTCTGATTATTCGTTTTTTCTAAAATGTTGATTTGCATCTTGTGTTCATTATAACAAATATATGAGAACTTTTTAATAAAAAATCCTCTTTTTGGTGCTTAATATTTCTTTACTATATGCTAAAGTTTTTATAGAAAGTACCGATATAAAACATGTAAAGCAAAGGACTTGTGAATGTTAGAAAATAATACAAATCTGTTTAATAAACCGTTTGGTCTTAATGTCAAAGTGCCGACAAGAACTTTGCAACAGGTCAAAGACACTGCTACAAAAGCTGTAAGCAATCTTTGGGAACCTGTCGTTGACTACTTTGATAAAGCTGACAACGTATTTAGCGGAAACGTTCAGGAAGAAATCGCTAAATACAATCGTATGGCTTATTCTTTAGGTGCAACGATGAGAAAAGGTCAAGAAAGACCTACTTTCAATATGAAAGGTTAAAAAGATTTTGTTACTGTTTAAAGGCTCGCAGCAGCGGGCTTTTTTATTGCTTGAATTTTGTTGCGTTTATATTTTGTGTTTCAGAATTTAACAAAATTGAAAATTTTCAAAAATTTAGTATTATCAAAATATGATAAGAAAAATTTTACTTACATTATTTATATTTATATTTATTGCAATACAAAATGTTTTTGCTGATGTTGTAAAGGTTAATGACATAACGTTTGACAGCTCTGACAGTGTGATTTTTGTTGCAACCAATGCCGCTTCTCAAGAGATAAAAGTTAAAAAAGGTTTTCTCTCAAATCCGTCAAGAATGTTTTTGGATATAGAAAATGCGGTTTTAACGAAAAAACAAACGTCATACGCTTTCAAGAACGGTAAATTGTCGAGTTTGAAAATTTCTCAATTTTCAACAAATCCAAACACTGTTCGATTAGTTATGACATACACTCCGCAGCTTCACCCTGAAAATGTTAAAGTAATTTTGGTTGGCGGCAGTATTGTTATCAAACTTCAAGATTATAAACTGACACAAGACTATTTGACTCCGATTTACAGAGAAGTTAAGTCAAGTGCTTATGACTATTTCGAAAAAGTTAGAATTAATGAAATTGTGCCTCAAGAAGTGACAACACCAATAGTGTTATCGCCTGCAATGCCTAAAAGTTCAACGAGCGGAGCAAATGTTCAACCTGTCGTTCCCAAAATTGAACCTGTCAGAATTAATCCGCCTTTGCAAGAGTCAAAATTATTATCAAGGTATTTTGTTTCTAATGCCGTTGTTAAACAAGGAGCATTGCTAATTGCGGGTACAGGGGTTGTTAATTCCGAAAAACCTTTTTATTTGTCTAATCCGTCGAGAGTGGTATTTGATTTGCCAAATGCTGTTTGTGCCACGGATATACGAAACAAAGAACTTAAAATCAGTGAAAATGAATCGGTAAAAATCGGTCAATTTGAGCCTACTAAAATCAGACTCGTTTTGACAACACCTTATCCGAAAAAATATAAGCTTATTTATGCTAACGATTTGCAAAATATTTTACTTGTTCGTGAAGATAGAATGGACGGGATAAAATTATTTTCAAATGCTTCCGAGCTTGTGACTGCAATGGTGCAATCAAGGCAGGAATACCGTTATCAAAGCGATAAATTTACATTTAGTTTTTCTGAGCCGATAGTTCATTCGTTGAAAAGAAATGATAATTCTCTTGAATTGGATTTGTATAATGTTAATGTCGAGAGCATTGCAAATCTTTCTAAAAAGTTAAAAGCAGGCAATAATAAAAATATTCTTGCGGATAGATTGGGTGCTATCGGTGTTACTGTGACGATACCGATTAATGATGGAACAATTGTTGACTGTCTTGAAAATTTAAAGGCTACAAAACTTGTTTTAACCGTAAAAAGTCCTGTTAAAATTCAGCCGGCTAAGAAAAATTTGAATACAAAAACGGTTGTAATTGACGCAGGTCACGGCGGAAGCGACCCCGGAGCTACTCGAAATAATGTTCTTGAAAAAACAATTACACTTCAAATTGCAGAATTAACTGCTCAAATGTTGAGAAAACAAGGAGCAATCGTTTATATGACAAGAGATGATGATACTTTTGTTTCATTGAGTGACAGAGTAACTTATTCCAATACCAAAAAGCCTGATGTTTTTGTAAGTATTCACATCAATGCCTGCGAAAACGAATCGGCACACGGTATTGAAACACATTACTATAAAGATGACAGTTTGGATTTTGCAAAGCAGGTTCACAAATCTATTATGCAAAAAGTTACTGAAACAAACCGTGGTGTTTATAAGTCAAGATTTTATGTAATCAGACATACTGAAATGCCTGCAATTCTTGTTGAACTCGGATTTATTTCAAATGCCGAAGAAAGAAGATTAATGCAGACGAAAGAACGTCAAACAAAATTTGCCGAAGCAATTACGGAAGGCGTTATAAACTATTTAAACAATACAGGAAAGAAATAATGGATAACAGACCCATAGGTGTATATGATTCCGGAATAGGCGGATTGACGGTTTTTTCAAAACTGTACAAGCTTTTGCCGAATGAAAATTATATTTATTTTGGTGATACGGCGAATATTCCGTACGGAACTAAAACAAAAGACGAATTGATTATTATAACTCACAGAATAATGAATTTTTTCAGGGAAAAAGATGTAAAAGCCGTTGTAATGGCTTGCAATACCACCTCTGCGACTGCTTATGATTCTTTGGTAAATGATTTCGATTTTACACTTTATCCTGTTATTCAAACTGCGTGCAAGGTTATTTCCGAAATGTCCGTTAAAAAAATAGGAACGCTTTCAACGGAAGCAACCGCAAATTCTCATGCATATAAAAAATATTTGACGAAATACAATTCTAATCTTGAAGTTATAGAGCACGGCTGCCCGGGAAAATGGGTTGAAATTGTTGAAAATCACGCTCAAAATCTTCCTGAAAATTTTGATATTATCAAAGAAAATCTCGATGTTCTTTTAAAAGAAAATGTTGATAAAATTATTTTGGGCTGCACACATTATCCTTATTTAAAGACTCTTTTGGCAGAAATAGCAGGAAAAGATATTTTTATCGACCCTGCCGAATATTTTACTCAATATATTGCAGATGATTTGAAAAATAATAACAATCTTGCCGATGAAAAATTTTACAATCCTGAGTTCTTTGTGAGTGCAAATCCTGAAAAATTCAGAACATCTTCTCAAATATTTTACAAAACCGAAAAACTTCCGACTCTTGTTTGATTTGAAAAAACAAAAGTTATAGATTATAATTAATAATGAATTAAATAAGGAGTCTTTATGAAAAAATTTATATTAACAGCAGTTATAATGCTTTTTACCGCAATGGGTGTTTCTGCGGAAACTGTTATCGGTGTTGCTTTGAGTGATTTTTCAACTGAAAATCCGGCTAAAACATTTACTGTTAAAACGCAGGAGGATTTTACCGTTGATAATATGAAACTTTATAGGGCAGGTACTGTTTTTTACGGAAATGTCACAATGGTTGTTAACGGTCAAGTCGGAAAAAGAAAAGGCTATTTTGAATTTACCCCGACTCATTATGCAACGCCTGATGGTGTTTATGAATTTGCAGGAAAAAATTTGGCTATTTGTGTAAAATATTACAAACCTTTCGATAAAAGTTCTGCTTCGAGCCTCGCTCAAACAGGTATTACTACTGCAGCAAGTATGGCTTTCCATATTCCGTTATTGTCACAAGGGGTGTCTTTTGTTAAAGGTGTGGCTAATCCTGAAGATGATACAAACAGAATTGTCAGCGGTTTTAAGAAGGTTTACAAGGATTCTCCGGTTTCTTATGTGGAAAAAGGCGAAGAATTATATTTGAAAGTAGGTCAGCAGGTTAAACTTAAAATCGGTGAATCTGACGAAGAATAGAAATCAGAGCTGAGGAATATATTTTGAAAAAAATACCATTTTTATCTTTTATTGCGGCGGGTGTTTTTTTTATTGTTCTTTCTTTTGATTTTTTGGCTTATTGTGTTGACCATTTTTCTGAAGTAAGAAAGCAACAAAAATTTTTAAATCAATATAACTTTGTAACCCCCTCACAGAATTTTAAATACAATTTTAAACTTAAAGATTTTGATAAGGATTTCTATTTGAATGTGTCTGAGAACAGTCAGTATAGACTTCCTGTTAATACCGCTTCGCCTTTATCTCCCGTATTCCTTTTCGGCTGCTCATTTGCATACGGTGCATACTTGGATTTGAATGATACGTTTGGTGCTAAAATTGCCGAAGCTACAAACAGACCGGTTTATAATTTTGCTGCTCCGGGACGTGGTATTCAGCACATGCTTTTTCTTTTGGAAAATTATAATTTTTCCAATCTCAAAGCTCCTGAATATGTAGTTTTTGTTTATTATGACGACCATATAAGAAGAATGAATGCTAAATGGTTTCTTGCAACGGATAATAATGCTAATTTAGTGTATAAAAAAACGGGCGACAAACTCGTTTCTTACAACCCTTTCTCTTGCTTTTTTATCTATCGAAAAATTTCTGCTATCTTAAATTCTTATAAATCCTCAAGCCCCTATTTCAAAACAGACTATTTTAACAGATTTGTTGAATATATCAGCGTGATAAATCATATAATTAAGAAAAAATGGCCAAATTCAAAGTTTATTATTTTGAAGTATCAAACTGATCCAAGAATGTCTTTCGACTGGTCTGCTGTCGAAAAAATCGGTATTCCTGTCTATGATGTAAACGATTATATCAATTTATCCGAAGATAAATATTCTTTGCCCGATAAACACCCCTCTGCCCTTGCTTGGAAAGAAATTACACCAAAATTCGTTAAAAATACGGGCATGTGATTTTAGTATTGAGTGTTCACTTTACAAAATTCTTCAATGTTTCCGTAAAATCTGCTGTTTTTTGTCAATCGAAGTTGCGTAAACAGATTTTGTGCTTCTTTTAACGTTTCTGAATTTTCTTTTGGTAAAATTTTGGCAGAATAGTATTTAGTGCAAATTATTTCAGGACTTAATTCATAGCTTTCTTTTAATGTTTCAAAAATCTCATTAATCAAATTTTCTGCTTTTGTAAAATCACCTGTTTTTGCAAGTGTCAACGCATATTTGATTTTCATTTTGTTTTGAATTTTTTGTGAAAATTCAGGGTTATATATCAATTTTTCATAATATTCTGCCGATTTTTGATAGTTTCCTGTTTGATAATATAAATCCGCAAAATGTATGTCTTTCATCATCTCTGATTCAAAACTCGGAGCTTCGGGAGCATAATCGTTTTGTGCTTTGTCAAATTGACCTGTTTCTTTGTAATATTCAAGCAAAATATAGTTCAAAAATGCTGTATCTACGTCATCTCCGTTTTGCAGTTTCGTTTGAACATCGTCTGAAAACAAGACATTTTTCGCTTTTTCAAAATTTCTTGTGTTGATATATGCTTGTGCTAAATATTGCGGATACCATTTTACGAGCTGTTCAAATATCGGAACAGCTTTGTTAAAGTAGCCTAAATCGGCATAACAACAAGCTATTTGCAGTTTTATGTATTTTCTTGAGGCTTCGTCTGAAACAGATTTGGACAAGTTTGAATATAATCTGTTGTATGCTCCTAATGCCCTTTTTATATCGCCGCTTTCGGAATAACAATCAACTATTTCTTGTAATAAATCGTTTTGTTCGCTGTATTTTTCATTTTTCGTTTTAAATAAATTGGCTGTTTTTTTATAAAAAACAGCTTTTTGGTATAATTTTGCAGCTTTATGATATTCACCGTTTTCAACACAAATACGGGCATCTTCTTCTGCTGATGAAAAACTGTGGCAAATTTTATTTATCCCTGCGAATAAAACAATCACAACGATTAATGCTGTGAAAAAAAACTTTTTTTTCGATTTTTTCTTTGAATGCATAATCATATCACAGATATTATAACATTTTGCAATTTGTTTTACAAATAAAAAGCTCTCTTTTTCAAGAGAGCTTTTTGGAAATTTTTCGGTTTTGAAAACTATTTTTGAGCGTTTTCAACAGCAACAGCAACTGCAACAGTTGCACCAACCATCGGGTTGTTGCCCATACCGATAACCCCCATCATTTCTACGTGAGCAGGAACTGATGATGAACCTGCAAATTGAGCATCACCGTGCATTCTGCCCATAGTATCAGTCATACCGTATGAAGCAGGTCCTGCTGCTACGTTATCAGGGTGAAGTGTTCTGCCTGTACCACCGCCTGATGCTACCGAGAAGTATTTTCTTCCGTTTTCCCAGCACCATTTTTTGTAAGTACCTGCAACAGGGTGTTGGAAACGAGTCGGGTTAGTTGAGTTACCTGTAATAGATACGTCAACGCCTTCTTTAATCATAATTGCAACACCTTCTGATACATCGTCAGCACCGTAGCATTTAACTTTTGCTCTTTCGCCTTCTGAAAATGCTGTTTCTTTTACAACTTTTAATTCGCAAGTTTTGTAATCATATTCTGTTTCAACTGATGTGAAACCGTTGATTCTTGAAATGATATAAGCTGCATCTTTGCCAAGACCGTTTAAGATAACTCTTAAAGGTTCTTTTCTTACTTTGTTAGCGTTTCTTGCAATACCGATAGCACCTTCTGCTGCTGCGAATGATTCGTGACCTGCTAAGAAACAGAAACATTTTGTTTCTTCTCTCAAAAGCATTGCTGCCAAGTTACCGTGACCGATACCAACTTTTCTAACGTCACCGACCGAACCGGGAACTGCAAATGCTTGCAAACCCAATCCGATTGCTTCTGCTGCGTCTGCTGCTTTTGTGATACCTTTTTTCAATGCGATTGCACAACCCAATGTGTATGCCCATACAGCATTTTCAAATGCGATAGGTTGAATGCCTTTAACGATTTCATCAACGTTGATACCTTTTGCATCGCAGAGAGCTTTTGCTTCGTCTAATGAAGCAATTCCATATTCCTTAAGTGCGGCAGCGATTGTTGCCTCACGTCTGTCTTTTCCTTCAAATTCTACCATTTTTCAGTCCTCTTATTCTTTTCTGGGGTCTATAACTTTAACTGCGTCAGCAAATCTGCCGTATGTTCCGATGTTGCTTTCAAATGCTGTTTTGTAATCAACACCTTTCTTGAGGGCAGCTGTAAATTTGCCGAGGTGAATGAACTTGTAGCCGATAACTTCATTGTTAGCGTCTAAGCCTAATTCAAGTATATAACCTTCAGCGAGTTCAAGGTATCTGACACCTTTTTCTTTTGTCGAATGTATTGTTCCGACTTGTGAACGAAGTCCTTTTCCTAAATCTTCAAGACCTGCACCAATCGGTAATCCGTTTTCTGAGAAAGCTGTTTGTGTTCTGCCGTAAACGATTTGCAAGAATAATTCTCTCATTGCTACGTTGATTGCGTCACAAACCAAGTCTGTATTTAATGCTTCAAGGATTGTTTTACCCGGAAGAATTTCGCCTGCCATTGCTGCCGAGTGAGTCATACCTGAGCAACCGAGTGTTTCAATCAATGCTTCTTGAATAATACCGTCTTTTACGTTTAATGTGAGTTTGCAAGTACCTTGTTGAGGTGCACAGCATCCGCAACCATGTGTTAAACCTGAAATTTGTTCGATTTTTTTAACCTTTGTCCATTCGCCTTCTTGCGGAATCGGAGCAGGTTCGTGTTTTGCACCTTTGCAAACACAGCACATTTCCTGTACTTCTTTTGTTATTTGAATTGCCACTTTGTTCTCCTTTTTCAAATGTTCTGACATTCTTATTATTATTATCTTATTTCAATATGTACGGTCAAGTTTTATTTTCTTGAAAATCAAAAAAATTAACCTTGGTTAATCAAGGTTAATTATGTTTTTGTTTATTTGAATTTCTCTAAAATCTGCATTTTGGACAGGCATTGATTGATGAAGCATTTCTGCATCTATTGCCGCATGTTCGGGTAAATTTTTTGAATCTACTACGGTTTCTTCATTTGATATGTATAATATCAAGCCGATGTAGGAAAAAATTATTACCGCTAACATAAATATATTTTTATATATGTGTTTGTTTGACATAAATTCTTTCTTTTGACTTTGAATAACATGAGTTTAATACAAAAAAATTTTTATAGAACATCCATGTTTACAAAATTTAATCATGTTTTTTAATGCTGTTTATAAAACATTATATGTATTTGTTTTACCTTTTCAAGGTCATTTTTTGCATAATTTTTAGTACCTGTTTCTACTGATAGTTTAATTGACAATTTTAAGGTTTGATGTCAAAATTATTGAGTATTTTGATGTTATTTAACGGGAGATTTTTATGAAGAAATTATTAATGAGCATCGGTTTGTTGTCTGTACTTGCAATGCCTTCAATGGCGGCTGAAAAGTATGCGACAGTTAATGTTGAATATGTTATGAGTAAATACCCTGCTGCTCAACAAGCAACGGAATGGCTTAGAAAAGAAGAACTTTCAATTCAAAAATTTGTACTTGATGCAAGAAAAGATATTGAAAAAACTCCGGAAGCTCAACGAGCTGCAAAGGAAGAAAAGTATAATAAAGAATTGCAGGCAAAAGCAATGAATATGAGAAAACAACAAGAAGCTAAAGGTAAAGACATATTCAACAAATTTGATTTAGCGGTTAAAAATGTTGCAAAATCAGGCGGATATACACTTGTAGTTCCTGCTGCACTTTATGGTGCAACTGATATTTCTGATGCAGTTGTAAAACAATTAGGTGCAAAATAGTTTTTGATTATTCATTTTGCATAAGTTGACAGTAAAGTGAAATATTTCATGGCAAAAAGACATTTTTGAAAAGGGAAGATGTAATAGTCTTCCCTTTTTACTTGCTAATTAAAAATATGTATAAAAATGGTACGCCCGTTGAGAATCGAACTCAAATCCCGACCTTCGGAGAGTCGTACTCTATCCGTTGAGCTACGAGCGCATAAAAAATGAAACCGATCCGTAAGCCGAGTTCTGTTTTAGATAATCATCTGTCTGGGACGCTAATTACTTATCGCCTCAAGCGTTCTGTCGAAAGACGGCGGGTCACCTTAACCTCTCTGTCGAACTTGCATTCTATCGGGGTTTACCGCAAGAATACCTCTCGATATTCCGAGTAGTCTTTTACACTACTGTTGCACCTGAACCCTTTCGGGTTGTTTACTTTTCTGTGGCACTTTCCACGCAGTCACCTGCTCCGGACGTTATCCGGCGATATGCCCTTGAATGCTCGGACTTTCCTCATACGACGTTTGCATTCGTACGTAATTATCCAATCGGTTTCATTTCCATTATCTCATAAACTTTATTTTTTTCACCGATTTTTTAATCTTTTTTATCTTTATTTTTCATATTATTTCTCATGAATTGCTGTTGCTGCTGGCGTAAAAATTCATGAGTATTTGTTGAAATTCTTACATTTTGAAGCCCTAAAACCTGATATTTCTTTAATTCCGCAAGTTTTGCCTGTTCCGACATCAAATCTTTTTGGCTTCCGACTGCTGTTATTTCTCCGCCTTTGCCGTCTTTATGAATCATGTGATAAATCAAAACATCAATATCGTTTTCATTCATCTTTAATTTCGACGACAAGTCTTTTGCCGTTGCTGCAAGCGGTAAATTATAAAGCCATCTTATCGAATTTATATCACGTCTTGATAAAACAACATTTCCGTATTGGTGCGGAGTGTACATAATATCTGAGGTATAAGGCGAGTGTCCTAACCCCAAAGCATGCCCGATTTCGTGCAATATTGTGTGATAAACTTCATTTTCGTCCATATATTGAGCGTGCAAAATTCCGTCGGACAGCCCGATTTGAACTTCCGCAGAATAGAGTCTTGCCTGTTCATCGAAATTGAAAAGGCAATATCCGAGTGATTTTCTGTCAACTCTTTTCCATTCAAGGTTTATTTGTGAATCGTTCAAATTATTTACAAGTTGAAATCTGCATTTGCCTTTTGATGCTGTTTCCCAAGCTCTCAAAGCTTGCTGAACCATTCCGTAATATTTATGTTCTTCGCCTTTTCCTCTATACCAGCGAAAAGGTGCAATATAAAAAGTCAGCGGAAAACAATGGTCGGGCCACCTTATCAAATGTCCGTCTTTCAAATTATATTGAAGATATGTTTCTTTTTCTGCCAAATCAGTTGTTTTCCCTTGCTTCTTCCTGCTTTAAGAAATTACACATGCCCTCAAGTCTGTTGTCGGCATTTGCATCAATTAATTCTTTAATATCTTTGATTTTTCCGAGTTTAAAACTTATTTCCGCAAGCAAAACACAATCGTTGCAAAGCCTGTATTCGCCATATCCGACCGAACCTGCAAGCATTTTGTATTTACCACAGCAATCGCAGTCAAAACCTTCTTTTTCACTGTCAGGATTTTCTTCTATATCGTCAATAACCATTTGTTTGGCTATTTCTTGCATTTCTTTAATAATTTCTTCTTGTTCGCTCATTTTATTCACCGTTACTATTTTAGCATATTTAATGCAAAAAACTAATCAAGTTTTTTCATATAAAGTTCTTCTATCAAAACGCATACCGTTGCCGCAACCGCAGGGGCAAAAATAACACCTGTAATTCCCATATATTTTGCTGCAATGAATAAAAATAAATATATCAAAATCGGGTGAAGATTTAACATTTTGCCAAAAATATACGGTCTGACAAATTGGTTCTCAACAAGCTGGGCAACTGCAAATACAGCAATAACCGATATAACGGCAGATGCACCGACTTGATATGTTGTAATTATACAAATAATAAAAGCAATAGTCGGACCGACGACAGGAATAATATCAAATACTGCCGTTATCAAGCCCAAAAGCAATGCATAAGGCACTTTTAACAAACACAAACCTATAACCATTACGACACCGACACTCATCATAGTTACAACCAATGCCGTAATGTAACCGCCGATTTTTTGCGAAATTATATCTAATATATTACCTGCATTTTTTCTTATTTCAGATGGAAACATTCTCAAAAAAGTTTTTCTTATAACTTCTCTATCCGAAATAAAATAGAAAATCAGCATAATAGAGATTACAAAATAAACAAATCCCGAACCGATATTTTTGCCGACATCAACAAGGTTTTTCAAAATATCGGCAGATGATGCGGAAAGCCCCGAGGCTATTGCATCTCCGTCAAGTTCGTGAATGCCTGCTTGTGCAAGCAGCGGCGAAGTTGTAATAAATTCGTCAAATTCATCAACATATTTCGGAAATTTATCGGCAAATGAGGATATTTCAGACGTTGCAAGAAAAATTGTCGGAACAAGAACCAATAGACAAAGTAATGCCCCACCACCCAAAACAATCAGAGCAGCTGTTGTTCTGTTCATTTCCGTTTTTTCAACAAGTTTGTCAGCAAGCGGATTTAACGAACAGGAAATTACAAACGATGCAAAAAACAGTAATGCTATATCCACGTTTTTGCAAATCAGGATTATAAAAAGAATTGTGATAATAAAAAATATTATATTCTTTAAGGTTCCATATTGTTGAAAAATTTTATCGAACATAAAAACTCCCGAATTTATTTGTTATCTGTTATTTTGATAAGTTCTTGCATAGCGAACTTTTCCATAACTTTTATTGGTGTTTGCGGCGGAAAAAGTTTTATCGTTTTCTTTTCAATCTGAATGATATATGCATTTTGTCTTTGACTGAAAACCAGATTAACTTCCTTGCCTTGACACAAATATGACTTTATTATCTTGTCACTCATAACTGTTCTAACCTGCAATTATTATACTCTGCTATTTTAATATAAAATAAGGTTTTTGAACAGGTGAAAAGTTGTTTTTTATGTATATCTGAATTATTTATATTGAAAACCTTGCTAAATTTTGTTATAATGTAAGTAACGGGGCTGGTAGTTGCTCAAGCTACCGAAAACCCTGTAGAAGTCGATACGGTTCTTATCTGTTAAGGTAAGAGCCGTTTTTTGTTATGTATAAAATCAAAAAGATTAACAATAAAGTCAGATTGAATTTATCCATAATGACCCCCTTTCTATTCGGATACCAACCCGAAGCCGATATTTAAAGTGTCGGTCGGTGTCCTACAAAGAAAGGTTTTCTTGCCCCTGAATTTTATGAATTATATTTTATTAATTTATAATTTATTTTAATATAAATAAGGTTTTTGAACAGGTGAAAAGCTATATTTAAAAAAAACAGTTGCATTTTGTAATAAAGTAAAAAAAAGAGCGGTCCGCTCATTGTCCGGAATTAAGAATAGTCGGAAGTATGAAAAAGATATTATAAATATATATTCCCTAAACTTTCTATATAATTAGCCGCTTGGGTATATTTATAACGAAATTTTGTTTATCTTAAAAAATAAACAAAGCATCATCTTCCGAAATGGTTTTTACTTTGGTTAAAATGTGAAAATAAACAGTTTGCTTATTTCCATATCAAGAGCTTTTGCAATTAAATCAACTGTTTCAACGGTTGGAGATTGTTCGCCTCTTTCAATTCCGCCGACGGAATTTATTGCAATACCTGCTTTTTCAGCGAGTTCTTCTTGTGTCAATCCTCGCTTTATTCTCTCTATTCTGATTTTTGTACCTAATTTATATGTTATTGTATCTGTATTTTTGTTCATTTAACTATTATATTGTTTGTTGAAAAATTTTTCAACTTCTTATTATTTGCTAAATATTATTAAACAGGACAAATAAAATAATAATATATAGTTAATAAAAAACTCTGTTTGACCGTTGAGAAATCTTCTTAACGTGATACAATTCAGATGTAAGTACAAACAAAAGAGGAAAAATTATGACAAATAGAGTTCTTTTATGCATAATGGACGGCTTCGGCATCAATAAAGACTGCTCGAAAGACGCAACAAAAACAGCAAAAACACCTAATCTCGACGAGCTTAAAAAGTCCGTTCCGAATATTACAATCAATGCAAGCGGCGAATTTGTAGGACTTCCTGACGGTCAAATGGGTAATTCGGAAGTCGGTCACTTGAATTTGGGTGCAGGCAGAGTTGTTTATCAAGAATTATCAAGAATTAATAATGCAGTAAAAGACGGTTCTTTCTTTAAAAACGAAGCACTTTTGAATGCCGTTGAACACGCTAAAAAGAATGATTCTTCAATCCACTTTATGGGACTTGTTTCATCAGGCGGAGTTCACAGTGCTATGGAACACCTTGAAGCTCTTATTGAACTTGCTGCAAGAGAAGGTCTTAAAAAAGTTTATGTTCACGCATTTTTAGACGGCAGAGATACTCCTCCGAAAAGTGCAAAAACTTTCCTTGAAAGAATTGAAAATAAATTAAAAGAATGTAATCTTCCGCAAATTGCAACGGTTAGCGGCCGTTATTACGCAATGGACAGAGATAACCGTTGGGATAGAGTTCAAAAAGCTTATGATTGCTTGCTTTTAGGCGAAGGAGAAAAGGCTGAAAACGCACTTGCGGCAGTTGATGCATCTTATGCAAAAGATGTAACCGATGAATTTGTAGTTCCTGTTGTTACTAATGATGCGGCAACTTCAAGAATTAATGACAATGATTCAATAGTATTCTTCAACTTCCGTCCCGACAGAGCAAGAGAAATAACGAGAGCTATCAATTTTGCTGACTTTAACGGATTTGAAAGAAAAGCCGTTCGCAAAAATCTCAATTATGTAATGTTTACAAAATATGATGAAACATTTGATTTGCCGGTAGCTTTCCCGCCTCACAGATTGACCAATATTTTAGGCGATGTGCTTGACGAAAACGGTATTAAACAATTCAGAACAGCAGAAACCGAAAAATATGCACACGTTACTTTCTTCTTCAACGGCGGTGTTGAAAAAGCAAATAAACTTGAAACAAGAGTTTTGGTAAATTCTCCGAAAGTTGCAACTTATGATTTGCAGCCTGAAATGAGTGCTAATGAAGTTTGCGAAAAAGTTTTAGGTGCATTGGAAGATGACCAATACGGATTTATTCTCGTAAACTTTGCAAACCCTGATATGGTAGGTCATACGGGAGTTTTTGAGGCAGCAGTTAAGGCTTGCGAAACAGTTGATACTTGCGTTGGCAAAATCGTTGCAAAGGCTAAAGAATGCGGAGTTAAAATGCTTTTGACGGCAGACCACGGTAATGCTGAATGTATGGAAGACCCCAATACACATAAGCCTTTCACAGCTCACACAACAAATGTTGTTCCGTTATTCTTGATTAACGACAGCCACGAACTCAAGGCTGAAAAAGATGCTGCACTTTGTGATGTAGCTCCGACAGTTCTTGAACTTTTAGGTGTTAAACAACCTGCTGAAATGACAGGTCATTCACTTTTAAAGTAAGGAGAAAACGATGAAAGCAGTTGCAATAAACGGAAGTCCGAGAAAAGACGGTAATACGGAATTTCTCTTGAATACTGTCCTCGACGGACTTAAAGCAGAAGGAATTGAAACCGAATTAATTCAAGTCGGCGGAAAAAATATTCACGGATGTCGGGCATGTTGGGCTTGCAAGAAAATGAAAAACGGAAAATGCGTTTGTAATGACGATATTTTCAATGAAATTGTCGGAAAAGCAATAGATGCAGACGTTATCATTTTAGGTACACCGTCATATTATTCTGATATGACACCTGAGTTGAAAGCATTTATTGACAGATTTGGGCTTGTTGCAAGTGCGATAGGTGCTTTGAAGCACAAAATCGGAGCAGGAGTTGTGGCTCAACGTCGAGGCGGAGGAGTTGCAATTCAATCGACATTACATCACATGTTTTTGATGAATGAGATGATAATCTGCGGTTCAACTTACTGGAACATCGGTTTTGGCAGAGAAAAAGGCGAAGTTGAAAATGATGAAGAAGCTGTTTCAAATATGAAAAATTTGGCAGAAAACATCGCTTGGACACTCAAAAAAATCAAAGCATAACACGTTATTAAAAAACACAAAAAAAGAGGTACTTTTAAAGTGCCTCTTTTCCTTTGGACATATAATGTACGAGATAAAATGTAAATATATGTTAAACTTTTTCGTAAAATACCTGTTTAAGTCGTTTTTTATGCCGATATAAGAATTATATTTTAGAGTGAAAAGGCGAGAGAACATGCACAATGTTAATTTAAACGGAGTAAATTCTAATATGAATTTGCCCGAAACTAAAAAAGTAAAAAAATCCAATCCGAGAGAAGATATAAGACCTCAAGCGAAAGAACATTGTTCTTCTAAAGCAGGAATGGCTTTGAAAAATGTTGCACTCGGCGTTATGCTTGCCGCAAGTGTGATTGCAGGTTCAAAAGCGGCAACTGTCCCTGCTAAAGCAGAAAATATGCAGCCTGTGGATAATTCGACTTCCGTATCACAACAAGCAGAGGTAAACACAGAAAAAACCGATATTGAAATGGCTGTTGATGAAGCTATGCAGACAGAGTCGAGAACATCGACAATTTATGCAAACGTCGGCGGTAAAGTTGATTGTGAAGGCGAAATGACCAACGGTGACAGATGCTACGAAAAGGCTTCTATTTCTGAAGATGGCGTGTTGACTTTTTATGACCAAGAAGTTCATAACGAAATTGTATCGCAAGTTGTTGTAAATCCGAACGGTGGTACTTCAATTGTTCCTCGAACGGAAACTAAATTTACTTATGATGCAAAAAATGCTTTCAACCTTGGTTCTTCACCGTCAGGAAATAATATAAGTTTGAAAACAGGCGACAAATTTGAAGAAGTTTCTGCTCAAAACGGCGATTATGTTGAACTTGCAGAAGACGGAACAACATTTAATGTCTATGATTCGGACGGAAACAAAATCGGCTCTTGCCGTTATATGACTCCCGAACAACACGAAGCGAATAAGAAAGAACAACTTGAATTTGCCGCAATAACGGTCGGAACAATGGCTGTTGGAACAGCCGCAGCACTTGGCGGTATAAAAGTTGCAAGAAAAATTGCTGAAAAAGTAAATAATTAATTTGTTTTTAAAAGGGGATTTTCAATATCCCCTTTTTTAGTGAAATAATTTTGAACAACCAATGATAATGATATTTAATTGATGATATCCGTTTTATTCTGTTGAGATATTTGTTTTTTATTTTCAAATTTGTTATCATTTTTTTATGGTTAAAATTTTTTCGAGAATATTTATTTGCATTTTAGTATTGCTGGTTTTGGCTTCAATATTGGCTTTTGATACTTTTTATATAGAGCCGAATATTCTTTTGACAAATACAAAAAAATTATATATTCCAAATTGGCACAAGGATTTGAACGGATTTAAAATTGCTCTTGTTACGGATATTCATCTCGGTACAAAGCATGTTGATATGAAAAAATTAAAGAGAATAGTAAAAAACATTAATTCTCAAAAGCCTGATATAATTATAATTTGTGGTGATTTAGATGCTAAATCTGTTTCATTATCCGATTATTCTCCAAAAGAAATAGCAAATGTTTTAAAAGGTTTTAAGGCTGAATATGGAGTTTTTGCCGTAATGGGCAATCATGATTATGAGCCGATAAAAATAGTCCGAAAAATATATAAAGATGCAAATATTCCTATTTTGGATAATCAATATAAAACCGTTGAAGTAAACAATCAAAAAATAGTTGTATTTGGTTTAAAAGATTTTTGGCATTATAAAGTTAATCCGTCAAAAGTTCTTGCAAATTGTGACAAAACGCTTCCGACAATAGTTTTATCTCACAATCCCGACACATTTGTCCAAATGCCGAATTTTGTAAGTTTAACTTTAAGCGGTCATACTCATGGCGGTGAAATTGTTTTCCCTTTTATCGGTTCATGCATTGTTCCGTCAAACTATGGAAATCGGTATCGATTTGGCTATATTGTCGAAAATAATAAACATTTATTTGTTAGCCGAGGTGTTGCAACTCTCGGATATGGCAGGTTTTTATCTCCTTCGGAAATTAATATATTAAAATTATATGCACAAAAGGAAAAAGCCAAAGATACTCGCCCTATCGGCGGTTTGTCGCAAAACCATACTCCTGAGGTATTGAAGTTTTTCAAGAAAATTTCTGAAAATTTAAAATAAGTTACTCTTGTGGAAAAATTTGAGTTTTTGCTTTGAAAAAATAAAATTATTTTAAAACAGCTGAAAAAATATTTTTTATTCCGCTGATTTTATGAAAATTATCGGGAATAGAAAAATACCCTGTCAAAACAGTTGTTATCAATAGAAAAACAGTGATTGATGCGGCTTTCAGGTAAAGTTCATAAAGGTAGTCAGGTGAATTTTTTTTAATTTCATTCACGACATCTTTTGATAAATCTTTATTTAAAGTTTTTTTATTTTGCTCAAGGCTTTGTTGAAATTTTTCTTCAAATAAAAGCATTGATTCGAGTTCTTTTCGGTCATCGATATTGTTTGCGGTTTGTTGATTGAAGTCATAATAATCTTCTTTATCGAGTTCATTATCGACAAATGCTGATAAATTATCTTTAAAAAAAACTTTTTCATTAGAAAAATTATTTTGCGAAACACTTGCAAAGGCGGCTTTTATCCTTTGCGAAATTTCTTTTAATGCCAAATATTTGTTGAAACAATCATCGCAGTCGTTCAAGTGTTTTTCTATTGAATAAGATGTTTCTTCAGAGGTTTTTCCCTCAATATAAAGCGGCAGAAGATTTAATATATCCTGACAAATATAAGTTTTCATTATCTGTTTTTCCTTTCAATGACCGTTTAAATATGGTTCAAGACAGTCTTTTAGTCTGTGTCTTGCTCTGTTAATTCGTGATTTTACCGTTCCGATTTCAATCCCCGTTACTTTGGAAATTTCGTCATAACTCAATCCTCCGATTTCTCGAAGTACGGTTACAAGCCTGAAATGTTCGGGAAGTTTTGTAATAGTTTCTCTTATTATTTCTCCGACTTCTTTGTGCAGACTTTTCTCGTCAGGACACGGGCATGGGTCGCTGATTTGTAAAACCATGTTGCTTCCACCTTGTTCGTCTGCAGAGATGCATTCCGGAGCTTTTTGCTTTTTCCTGAGTCTGTCGTAAAAAAGGTTTGAAACAATTTTGTTAAGCCATGCTTTGAAGTATTTTATGTTTTTTAAGCCTTTTATGCCTCGGCACATTCTTAATAGTGCTTCTTGTGTTAAATCCGCCAAATCGTCACAATCGGGGCATAAATAATAAAATGTCAGATAAATTTTGTCCTGTTCTCTTTTGACAAGCTCTGCCATTGCTTTGTAATCGTCATTTTGCGTTAATTTTATCAATTCGTCTTTTTTGATTTTTTTGTAGTCTGTAAAATTTAACACTTTTCTCTCCGTTCAAAACAAGAATAAAATATTCTTAAAATATTTTGCTCGGTAAGATTAGTAATTCGGAAGTATAAATTTTTTAATGTTATAAAATTAACGCTTTTATGAGAAAATTTTATATTATAATCTTGTTGAAAGAGGCGAATTAATGAAACGAAAGGCAGCAGGAATATTTTACGGCGCAGTCGGGGCGGTATGTTACGGTACAAACCCTTTGTTTGCTTTGCATCTGTATTCTCAAGGATTTGAGGCAAATTCCGTGTTGTTTTACAGATATTTTACCGCCGTTGTGCTTTTCGGACTTTGGACGTCTTTAGTAAAGAAAATTTCGTTAAAACCTGCATTGAAGGAGATTTTCCCAATGCTTTTTGCAGGGTTGATGTTTGCCTTTTCGTCGTTGACTTTGTTTAAAAGTTATTCTTATATCGACGGCGGAATTGCTTCTGTAATATTATTTGTATATCCTGTTTTCGTTGCGTTGATAATGGCTTTGGGCTATAAGGAGAAACTTCCGAAAACGACAATTTTTTCTATATTGCTTGTTTTGCTTGGAATTTTTCTTTTCTATAAAGGTAAAGACGGTCAGGATTTGAATTTGACAGGATTAATTCTTGTTTTTATCTCGGCACTTTCTTATGCTGTTTATATGGTTTTGGTCAAGAAAAACGACGTTTTGAAGCATATTAACGCATCAAAATTAACGTTTTATGTAATGCTTTTCGGGCTTTCCGTATTTGTTTACAACTTGAATTTTTGCAGAGATTTACAGCCGATAACAGCACCGATACAGGTTTTTGATGTATTGATGTTAGCTGTTTTGCCGACTATTGTTTCGATTGAAACTTTGACGTTGTCAATAAAATTGATAGGCCCGACTTTGTCAGCTATTATAAGTGCTTTAGAGCCTGTCAGTGCAATGATTTTCTGTGTGGTATTTTTCCATGAACAGGTTACATTTAAGATTTTACTTGGTATTGTTGCGATTTTGGCAGCAGTTTATTTGATTATTGCTCAAAGTCAGAGTAAAACAAAAAAGGCTTAACCGTTTAGATTAAGCCTTTTTTAAGATTTTTTGAAAAATTAACCGAGTGCAGCTGCTTTATCCATAGTGCCTTTGACAACTTTTTCGATAATTTCGTTGGTTTTGCATTCTGCAAGAATGTTGTTGCCGACTTCCGTACAGCCGCCGGGGGTTGTTACGTTGATTATAAGCTGTTCGAGGGAAATTCCTGTTTCCATAGCCATTTTAGCTGAACCTAATGCTGTTTGAGCGGCAAGAGTTAATGCTGTTTCTTTGTTCAGACCGAATTTTTCTCCTGCTTTTGCAAATTCGTTGATAAAATAGTAGAAATAAGCAGGACCTGAGCCGCTTATTGCCGTAATAACATCAATGTTCTTTTCATCTTCTTTTACCGCAACACCAAGGCTGTTGAAGATTTTGCAAATTAAATCGGCATGTTCATCTTTTGCGTAAGTTCCTTTGCAAACAGCACTCATGCCCGCTTTCACGAAAGCAGGAGTGTTTGGCATAACACGGATAACGGGTAAATTTCCTGTAAATTCTTCGATAGTTTTTGTCGAAACGCCTGCTGCGATTGATACGAGGAGTTGATTTTCTTTCAAAGATGATTTAATTCCTGCAAGAACATCTTTCAAAACGAAAGGTTTTACCGCACAAAAAACGATGTCAGCATTTTCGACGACATCATTATTTGATTTCATCGGAGTGATGTGCAAATCATTTTGCATTTTTGTGAGTGCAGCTTCGTTAATATCGGATACGAAAATATTTTTGCTTTCGCAGAAATTAGAGTCGATAATACCTTTTATTATTGCGGTTGCCATTTTTCCGGCACCTAAAAAACCAATTTTGTATTCCATAATTTACCTCAAAAATTTTTCTGATTGACAATCGGATATGTCTTGTTTATCATAATATAACTAAGAAAAGAATTTGCAAGGAGAAATAAAATGAAACGTACGCTTGAAGGAACAAAAAGAAAAAGACAAAATGTAAGCGGTTTCAGAGCAAGAATGGCAACTGACGGCGGCAGAGAAGTCCTCAACAGAAGACGTGCAAAAGGTCGTCATCAATTAGCAATCACTGCTAAAGAAAGAGCTTAGTTTTTAAAAAGAGGCTGTCATCAAGACAGCCTCTGATTTATTGTAACAGTTATGCTTAAAAAGAAATTCAGGCTTAAAAAAAATACAGCGTTTACTGCCACTTTCAAGTTAAGAAATTGCAAAAGCAATGAATTTGTAACCGTTTACCGTGGCAAAGATAAAGACAATGAGGCTATTCCTCTTAAAGCAGGGTTTGTTGTCGGCAAAAAAATACATAAAAGAGCCGTCAAACGTAACAAAATCAAACGCCGCTTGAGAGAAATTTATCTTGAGGCTTTGAAATGCGGGCATGCCGAAAAATTTGAAAGTGCTTTGTCGGTGATTTTTGTTGCTCGTCCGAAAATTCTTGAAGCTGATTTTTTAACCTTGAAAAACAGTGTGTTTGAGTTGATGAGAAATTTTAAATAAATTTTGAAGAAAAAATTTATTTATGGTAAAAATAATATTACTATGAAAGAAGAATTAGAATTAAACGAAATTATCGATGAGATTTTTGAAAGTCTTAAATTTGCTAAGATAAAAAGAAGCAAATTTGTGAGATTTATGGAGTTGCAAAACGACCCTTATATCGTTTTGATAGCTTGCATTTTGTCGCTCAGAACGAATGATATCACGACATATCCTGCAACGATGAAAATGCTTCAGCTTGCAAAAACTCCGCAAGAAATGATGAATGTAAGCGAGGAAGAACTTGCAGAAGCCATTTATCCTGTCGGATTTTATAATAATAAGGCAAAACAGATTATTGCACTTTCAAAAAAATTAGTTGAAGAATATGACGGCAAAGTTCCCGATTCTATTGACGAATTGTTGAAGTTCGACGGAGTCGGAAGAAAAACTGCAAATCTCGTTTTGGCAAAAGGTTTTAATAAACCTGCAATTTGCGTAGATGTGCATGTTCATAGAATTTTCAATCGTTTGGGACTTGTTGAAACACAAACTCCCGAAGAAACAGAGATGAAACTCAGAGAAATTATTCCTGAAAAATATTGGATTTCCTTGAATACGGAGTTTGTTACATTGGGTCAAAACGTATGCAGACCGACAAAGCCGATGTGTCCGTTCTGTCCGATAAATTATTATTGTAAATCAAGCACTTATAAGGAAGAAGAATAAATTTTTGATAATTTTGAATAAAAAAAACCGCCCTAAAAAAGAGCGGTTTTTTAAATATTGAAAATGATTATTTACCGAGTTTAGAAATGAATTTGATAACGCCGTTAACTTGTTCTTTAACGAAAGATTGAGCCAATTTAGAAAGAGGTTGATTATCAACGTATTGGTAAGCAACGTAGATAGGGTCTTGAGAATTTCTGAATCTCATTCTGGGGTCGTTACCTTTGATTTCAACGCCTTCAAATAAGTGATCCATAGTTAATTCTGCTGCCATTTTGTTTACCTCATTCTCTCTACTCTTATATAAAGTATTGCAATAATAAAAAATTGCCTTTTTTGATATACTAAAATTAACAAAACTTAATATATCGTCAAAAGGCAAATATAGCTTGAATATTTGAGTTTAAAAACAAAAAAGTTATATTGAATTAAAAAAGCCTTTTGCTGATTTAAAGCAAAAGGCAAAATATATTTTAGCCGAGCAATTCTTCGAGCATTTCGGCATGTTTTTGAGCGAGAGCATTTGTTCTGACTCTTTGTTTATTAATATAAGTTCTCAATGCTTCTCTGATAAGTTCGCTTCTTGAACGATTTTCGCCTTCAGCAACTCCGTCAATCTTTGATAAAAATTCTTCGGGCATTGAAATAAGAACTCTTGCCATAATATATTTTCTCCTTTTAATAATTAATCTTCTCTACTCCTATATTAAAACTTACTTGAAATAAAAATTGTCTATTTTGTATATACTTTTTATGTTTTTCTTAATAAAACTTAACAATAATGTTTTATTTTGAGGTTTTAAATGCGGCAGAAAAAGCAATTTAGAAGGTAAAATTAAACAAATCCATAACTTCAACATCCAAGGCATTGGCTAATGTAATCATAGTTTTGATGGTTACATTTGCTTCGCCTCGTTCAATTTGTCCGATATAATTAAAATTCATATCAACAATTTCGGCAAGTTTCATTTGAGATAGCTTTTTTGATTTTCTTATATAAGCTAATTTTGCACCAAATCTTTTTTCTGTGTCTGTGTTCTTATTCATGATTACTAAACATCATATACAACTTGACAAATATATTCTAATGTCTAATAATATAGAAATCATAGTCAATAACTATTATTTACTGATTAAAAAAGGAATGAAAAATGGAAAAAACAGGCAGAAATTATGGTTTCACTTTGGCGGAAGTATTGATAACATTGGTTGTTATCGGGGTTATTGCTGCAATGACGGTACCTGCGGTAATTAATTCCGTAAATAAGAAGGATTATGTTACAGGCTTGCAAAAATCTTATTCTACATTGGCAAATGCGATAAGGTTATCACAAGCAGAAAACGGTGAAGTTGCAACATGGGATTTTGAAAAAGAAACAGAGTCTCCGGGGTATGTTGCGGAGAAATATATTTTGCCGTATTTGAATGTCGTTAAAGTTTGCGGATATGCAGCAAATCAGGGCTGTTTTTCTCCTGATATGTTATCGCATTTTTCAGGTACACCTTGGTTTCATAGAGATGATGATACAGGTTCTTATAAGTTTATTTTGTCCGATGGAACTGTTGTTTCAATACAGGTTATTCCTAATTGTATAGCTGAAAAAAAGAATTGTCTTTCTTTTCATGTTGATGTAAACGGTCATAAAGGACCAAATCAATTAGGCAGAGATTTTTACGGAATGAACCTTTTGCCGTTTACTAATGAATTAATTTTATATGGGACAAAATCTGTGACTGAATACGATGAAACAACAGGTAAATGGGCAGAAATTTCAAAAGCTGAAATTGATAACAGTTGTTCAAACGACGGTTGGTATTGCGGTGCAAAAATTCGTAATGAAGGCTGGGAAATGAATTATTAAAACTTTTGATATAGTTGAGATTTTACTAATAATTACGGGTGTTACAAATTTTTTGATTTTTAATACCTGTTTTTATTTGAAGCATTCTGCTGTGATGATTTTGAGGTTTTCGTTTTCAAATTTTGACAAAATATCATCTTTATCAAGGAAAGATATTCCGTCTAATGCTTTCAAGGTGGTGACACCTTCGCAGATTATCGTTTCATCCTCGTTTTCGTAAAGCATATCAATGATATTTGGAACAGCTTCTTTTATTTCGTTTTCTCTTATTATTTCAAGTGCCGAATGAATTCTTTTTATATCTTGTTCCAATTCACCAAGCAAATCTTTTTCGCATTTTTTCCAAAAACCTTTGCCGAAAGAGTTTAACAGTTTATTTATTGCAAAAATTTCTTCTTTTGTATTTTTATCTTCGTCAAAAATGTATTCCTCGTTTGATGAAAGCATGTCAAATTTTTGTTTAGCTCGCAGTAAAACTGATGCAATTTGAGAAGAATATTCATTTTCGACCGTTTCCGAAAGCATTCCGATTGTATCGTACAGCTCGAAATTGAAAACTTCCGATAGTGGTAAAATTTCGCCAAATCCCGTCAAAATATTGTCTGTTACCGTCAATGAATTTTTTAAATCTTCTTGAACAAGCTGCGGTAACGGCTTGATATAAGCGATTTTTCCCGCAAAGTTTTCGGGCATGCCCGATTTATTCAAAGCTTCAAAAATATCTTCCATCGGCGGATTTTTTATGTAGCTGACGAAGAAATTAAGACCTTTCAAGGCTTCAAAGTCGTCTGAACTTTGGAGTTTTTCAAGTGCGATATCGTAGGATTTTTGCTCGTTCAAGGCACCTAAAGCCGCCGCACAGGCATCAGCCAAATATTCATCATCGGAAAAAGCATTGTCGATTAAGTTTTTTGCCGAAAAATAATTTTTTTCTTTTTCAAAATATCTTGCCGCATAAGTTTTTTGAGCGGTTGAGCCGTTTTTGAGAAAATCAAGCATTTTGCCTTTGGTTTCACTATCTCCGAAAACCTTTACCGCCATTGCGAAAATTCGGTCATAAAACGGCGAATAGCAATCGAAAAAATTCAATAAATTTTTGTAATTAGAAGCTTTAATTGATTTTTCAAAACGTTCGCAAACATTGTCGATTATAAAAGGGAAAAGGTATTCCGATTGTTTGACAAGTTCTTTAAACAAATCTGTGTCAGAATTGTCAATCATCTCTGTAAGCAGGACTATTGCCTGCTTTTCGTCTTTAGAAGTTATTGTTTTTACGTTTTGTTTTAAATCAGCCATAACAAAATTATAGCATAATGCCGAGAATTTTTATATAAGATGTAAAAATACTTGCAGTTTAATCTCTTGTAAGAGTCGGTGTGCGTATAGAAAGGGAAAACTTCAATCCGATGCTATTCAAAATATTTCAAAATTTATCATAAATTAATTAACGAGTGGTCTGAAAAGTGAGAGTAAATATTGAAAAGTCGGTCGAAAAAATGTCGTTTTTTTGTATGATTTTTTTGGATTTTATTCTATCCAAATAAAAAAGATGTTAAGTTTGTATAGGAAAAAATTATGAAAAGATATGCTATTAAAAATCTTATAAATTGGAAAGAAAGCCAAAATCTCTAAAAGTTTATAGAGAAAAATTTGAACCTGAAATCAGTATAAGGACAAGCCTTGCTGATTTTGAAATAAATAATGGATTGTATAATATTCCACTATTTATGGCAGGAAAGTTTGATGAAATTTTAAAGGATGGTAAATAATGAGCGAATATCTGACAGAAGATGAAGTTAGAGAAGCTGCTGGCAAAATATTAGGTTTTAATAAGACTAAAAATGTAAAATGTGGAGTTGGACAAATAACAACCTTCAATCAATTAAGCATAAAAGGAAAAGGTAAAGACAAGAAACCTGATGGTTGGTATTTACCTAAAGACAAAGGTGCTATTGCAATTATCCTTGAAACTAAAAACAGTAATGAAGACATTGGCAAGAAAAAATGGATAGACGAAATAAAACAAAACTGCCAAATAGTTATGGATGCAGGTTACACTCATGTTATAGGATTACTTCATAACGGTTATAAAACAACAGGATTTAAGAATAATGATCCAATAGATGTTCCTAATGAACTTCAAGAAAAAGAATATTATTTTAAATATTTTACGGAAGAATGTATTGATAAAGAACGCATTTATACATTAACTGCTCGTATTAACAACTGTTTACATAGTGAATTTGGTATAAAAAATCTTTACCACCGTATGATATTTACTGCTTGTGCGTTAGTAGCAAAAAGATTTCAAGCACCATTGATAGCCGGTATGGATTATGATACATTTAAAACTTGTATAAAATCAACACTTAAAAAAGAGTTAAAAGACAGTCAAAAAGAAAATCAAAAAATAGAATTATTATGGCAAGTAAATGATGAGATTAAAATGAATTCTACAGAAAATCAAGAAGCTATTGATAATTTTATAAAATGGGTTAGTGAAATCTCCGATTGTTTAAATAGTAACAAATGGCGTGGTGAAGATGTAATGGGGATTTTCTTTAATGAATTTAACCGTTATAAAAAGAAAACTGATGCAGGACAAATTTTTACGCCTGACCATATAACATCCTTTATGTATCGTTTGATAAATGTATCTCAACACGATAATGTTGGAGATTTTACATGTGGAAGCGGAGCTTTTCTTGTTAAGTCAATGAGTAACATGATAGATGAAGCAGGAGGAGTAAATACGAGAAAAGCTAAGGATATAAAAGCCAAACAATTATATGGTATAGAATTTGATAGAGAAATTTATGCTTTAGCTTGTGCAAATATGCTTATTCATAAAGACGGTAAAACAAATTTAGAACATTTGGATACTCGAAGTAAAGAAGCATGCGAATGGATTAAGTCAAAACCCATTACAAAGGTACTTATGAATCCTCCTTATGAAAATAAATATGGTTGTATAGAAATAGTTAAAAATGTTTTAGACAATATAAAAAAGGGTACTGATTGTGCTTTTATATTACCTGACAAAAAACTTGAAAAAGTATCACAAAAAATAGTAAAAAAAATTTTAGAAAATCATAGATTAAAAATGATTATCAAACTTCCTGAGCCATTGTTCTTCGGAGTAGGTGTTACAACAAGTATTTTTGTTTTTAAAGCCGGTGAACCTCAAAACAATGAAGAAATTTTCGGTTGTTATATGAAAGATGATGGTCTTGAAACAGTTAAAAACCAAGGTCGTCATGATGTAAAAAACAGATGGCAGGAAAAAGAAGATTATTGGATAGATAGTATTCGTAAATTTAGAGATGAAAAATATAATACTGCTCAATGGATAAAACCAAGCGAGCATTTATCATATCAAATGCCAGAAACCCCTTTTGAAATATTTGAAGAAGACTTCCGAAAAACCGCAATGGATTATTTAATGTTTAAAAATGGTATTGATGTAAAAGGATTTGGTGAAAAACTACTTAATTTAGCTATGTACTCAAGTAGTATTGAAGAAAAGAATAACCAAATAAATATTTCTTTAGATAAAGGAAATGCAGATGTATAAAATTGAAACAAATACATGGAACGAATATAAGATAGAGGAATTATTTGATATACACCCTACAAATCATTATAATATGACAAATAGTAACTTGTTTATGAAAGAGGGGAGTATTCCTGTAATTGTAAACTCATCATACAATAATGGAGTAGGTGGATATGTTTCACTTTTGCCAACAGAAAAAGGTGGAATAATTACATTTTCAGATACCACTGATGCAAATTCCATATTTTATCAACCAAATGATTTTATTGGATATTCCCATGTGCAAGGAATGTATCCAAAATTCAAAAACGTAACCAACAATATAATGCGTTTTATTGCTACAATTTTTAAAATAAAAGCTTTAACTATGGGATACGATTATGCAAATAAATTTAGACGAGATATTGCAGAAAAACTAAAAATTAAATTACCAAGTAAAAATGGGGAACCTGATTGGGAATACATGGAATCTTACATGAAATACATTATGGAAAAATCACAACAAAATATTAGTAAGTTAAAGAGTATTGATACAAATAAAAATAAAATTGATATTAATAACTGGAAAAAATTTCATTTATATGACAAGGACTTATTTATAATTGATATGGGAACAAAACTAGATAAATCAAAAATGACAGTTGATAATCCAAGTGTTAATTTTGTAGGTAGAGCAAATACGAATAATGGAATAACTGTTTCTGTCGATAAAATATTCGGTTTAAAACCATATCAAGCAGGAAATATGACATTGTCATTGGGTGGAGAATATCTAGGTTCCTGTTTTGTTCAACCTAAAGATTTTTATACGAGTCAAAATGTCGTAGTTCTAATACCACAATGGGATATGCCAAATGAAGTGAAAAATTTTATTAGTACTATGATTTTCAAAGAAAGTAGAACACATTATAAAGCTTTTGTTGATGAATTGAACAGACATATAAAAACAGATTTTTCTTTTTATCTTCCCGTTGATTTAAACAATAAACCCGATTGGGAATATATGAAAAACTATATGAAAAATATTATGCAAGACACCCAATCAAAACTCGATAAACTTGTTTGTTGCTAATGATAAAATATAGTTAATTTTTCTACAATATATACTGTTTTTACATTTTTATATTTTTTGTTTTAAAAGTCTGAAAAATATTATACATCGTTTTTTAGTTCGGCATATTTATTTTTAGAGTATTCTTTTTTACAGATTTTAAACAAAAACTTATCATTTTTTGATAAATAAAAGTCTATCTCAATTTTATCTTTCTAAGAATGACCTATGTCGTTACAAAATCAATTAAAATTTTTCATGCCACAGGAATTTTGAAAAAATTTTTTTCTAATTTTTCGGCACTTTTTCGTAGCAAAATTTCAAAAGGGACTTTTGGTTTTTATTAAGATATTTGTTTAATTTCAAATATAACGTGGAAAAGATTCTGAAACAAGTTCAGAATGACAGTAATTTTTATTTTTAATGTCCAACAAAAGACCAATTTCGTCCGGTTTGAATTTTGATAATCAATTTATTTCCGACTTATAAAACCCTGACAGATTGCCACACTTTGCTCAAAATGACATGATTTTTCGATTTTCAAAATAGACTTTAACCTCCACAGGTACAGCAACGACATGATTTTTAACTTTCAAATTGTACATAAAACTCCATAAAAAAAACCGTCATAAAAACGAATTTTTACAACGGCAAATTTAACATTAAATCCCAAAAAATAGCACGGGACAGGATCGAACTGTCGACCTCACGGGTATGAGCCGTACGCTCTGACCAGCTGAGCTACCGTGCCATATAATTTATTATGTCCGCTGAAAAAATTTTTTCAAGTCTTTTTTGTTACAAGTTTTTTTTATTTTCTAAAAATGGTAAAATACTAAATATTATGCCGAGGTGTCTAATATCTTGTAAGGCAAGTTATTAAACGGTATTCGGGCGTAAAATTTATAATTATTTGAGGTGTTTCAGATGAAAAAATTTTTGTATATATTTTTTGTTTTGTTAATTACTGCAACAACCGTTTTTGCGGAAAATATTTCCCAAATGAAACTGCCCGACGGTCAATCGGTTATCATAAAAGAAATTCATACAAACCCGATTGTGATTATTGATACTTGGGTTCGGACGGGTTCTATTGATGAAACCGACAAAAACAACGGAACGGCACATTTTTTGGAGCATTTGTTTTTTAAAGGTTCAAAAAACTTCCCGTCAAATGAATTTGACAAATTAGCAGAATCAAAAGGTGCTGAAACCAATGCTGCGACAAGTAAAGACTACACTCATTTTTATATAAAAATCCCGTCAAAGGATTTTGAAACGGCTGTAAAATTGCAGGCTGACATGCTTTTAAATCCTGCAATTCCCCAAAATGAACTCGACAAAGAAAGACTTGTTGTTATTCGAGAAATTGAACGCAGCAACGATAATCCTCAAAGAGTTTTATACAATAATTTCAACCGTGAATTGTACAAAATTCACCCCTATAAACGAGAAGTTTTAGGTACAAAAAACATTATTTCGACTATTCCTCGTGATGAAATTATTGATTTTTATAAGACGAACTATGTTCCCGAAAATATGGTAACTGTCATTGTCGGAGATGTTGATACGCAAAAGGCTTATCAGCTCGTCAAAAAGTATTTTGCAAGAGATTACAAAACCGAAAAACCCAAACAAAGAAATTATAAACAGGACAAAAAGCCCGAAAATCAAAAAATTGTTAAATCCCAAGAGGACGTTAGTTCTTCATATCTTATGATTGGGTACAAATGTAACAGCAAAATTTCCGACAAGGATTCGTATGCTTTGGATTTACTGTCTGTGATTTTAGGCGGAGGAAAATCCTCAGCACTTTATACTGATATAAAAGACCAAAAACAGCTTGCCCAGTCGATTTATGCAGGTCATTCGTCTTATGCCGAAGATTCTATCTTTTATATAACCGCAAATTATGATGAAAAAAATTATGATAAATTGAAATCCGAAATTTTCAATGTGGTTGAGAAATATCGTTCTTCCGCACCAACTCAATCAGAGCTTGATAAAGCTAAAAAAATGCTTGAAAGAGAAACTCTTTATTCAAGAGAATCTGTTTCGGATTTTGCTTCTGAAATCGGCTATTCAACAACAATTACAGGTGACTCGAAGTTTTATGAAAATTATTTGAAGAATTTGAATAAAATCACGGCAAAAGATATTCAAAAAGCTGCAAAAAAATATCTTGAGCCTGAACATACAGTCATATCAGTTGTTTTTCCTAAAAATCAAAATTGTGATAAAATTTCTCAAACGGTTCTTTCGGAAAAATCCCCCGAAACCGTTAAAAATATTACACCTGATAAATATATTAACCCAAAACACCATAAGTGTTATCGCCACGATACCATAGGAAAACACGATAAGTATTTTCTTGATAATAAGGCTGTCATGATATCTGACAAACACAAGGAAAACCAAATAATTGCAATAAGTATCAAGGTAAAAGGCGGTGATTATACCGATAAAATTAAAGGTTTGTCAAAAATTACCACACAAATGATGCTTGCAGGTACAAAAAAATATTCGAAAGAGGTTTTCAATAGTATAAAAGAGGCAAACGGCATCGTGATTTCGCCGTCATCTGATACGGAAACTTACACTCTGTCGATGAAGTTTACAAAGCAGGATTTGCCTTTAGCAATGGAGTTTTTAAACCAAATAGTAAACGAGCCGAACTTTGATAAAACCGAACTTGAAAAAATCAAAACAAATTCGTTGGCGGAAATTGCAAGAAGCAAAGATTACGGGGCTTCTGTCGGAACGGATTTGCTCTATAAAAATATTTGGCAAAATTCGCCGTTCTATGTTTCGTATGCGGATTTGGAAAAAAATATTCCGACAATTAGCGTTAATGATGTAAAAAACAATCACAAAGCGTTTTTCGAGCCTAAAAACATGGTCATTGCCGTAAATGGTGATGTTAACGATAAAGAAATGATTAATTATTTTTCGGAAATTTTTAAATCAAATCCCGAAAATAAAGTCGTAAATTATTCGGATTATAAAAACCTTTTGAAGCCTGTCGAGGAGTCAAAAACAGTTATCGACTACAAGGGTAAAGAATCCGCATGGATTTTTATGGGCTGGCAAACCGACGGAATTGTCAATTTGAAAGACAGAGCGACTTTGAGTGTTATAAATGCTATTTTGGGCAACGGTATGAGCTCAAGATTGTTCTCGGAAGTCAGAGCTCAAAAGGGATTGGCTTATGCGATAGGCAGCTCGATTCCTGCAAATACCGCAAACGGTGTGTTTACAATATATATCGGAACTGCTCCCGACAGAGTGAATGAAGCTGTTTCTGCAATTTCTGATGAGGTTGAAAAACTCAAAAAAGAATTTGTTTCCGATAAAGAACTTCAAGATGCAAAAGATAAATTAAAAGGACAAGTTGTTCTTTCTCTTGAAACAAATTTGGAAAAAGCAAATTCTACGGCAGCAACCGAAATTAACGGCAGAGGGTGTGATTTCTTTTTTGACAGATTTAATGCTCTCGTTGATTCCGTAACTGTTTCGGATATTATTACAACCGCAAACAAGTATTTTTCAAAACCGTATATAACTGCAGAAATTCTTCCGAAAAAATAGTTTTAAATTTACGGCATTTTGTCGTATAATATTATTATCGGAAATAAGTAAATGCAAAAAACGGTTGTTGAAAATCAAGAGTTGATAATTCTTTCTTCGGAAGTTACAAATGCAACAAGATGCAAGGTTGTTGAAATAACTCCCGAAGATGTTGTTTCGGTTGAATTAGAAACGAATGAGATTTATAAAGACAATGAAGAAGTTGAGCTTTTTACGGTCTCAGGAAGCGGCGTTTTGTATTTCAAAACACATCTTGTTTCCGTAAACGGACAAACTTTGACCTTGAAAATGCCCGAAAAATACGGTTTAATTCAACGCCGTGAATATACAAGGGTCGAAATCAGTAAAAAAATCTTAATAAAATCAGAAACAAAAAATATCCGAGCAGAGATTACCGACATTTCGGCAGGCGGTATGAGGCTTTTGACTGATACGGAAATGAATTGTGATAAAGATTATAATATTGATTTGAAATTAGAGGATAATCTTGAAATTTCTGCAACTTTCCAACCTGTCAGAGTGAAACCTGCGGAAAATGATAAGTTTACTGTTTCGGGTAAATTTTCATTAATTACAAATATTAACAGAGTAGCATTGGCTCAGTATTGTTTGAGAAAACAAACTGAAGCTCAAAACAAATAACAACGGGAAGTTATGTTATATGGCAGCAAAGCAACTTAAAAAATCAAAATCGAAAAAAAAACAACCTTTGGGAAAAAGAATAAAAGATACCATTGCCCGTGAGGTTAAATATATTAAACGTGGCGAAAAAAGAATAAGCACCGTATTCTTCGGCGGTATTACGGTAATGCTCGTAACCGTGCTTTTGGTGATTTTCCTTGCATTTATTTCTGTTGTTCAAAAACTTGATAACAGCATTTACGACAGAACAAATTATTTGAAAGAGGCAATTTCAAATAATATTGTTGCAACGATTGTAAACCACCTTAACAATAACAATATGTCTATTCTTGATGAAACAATTCAACCGATGATAAAAAGCCGTTTGATTTCATATTGCGTTGTTACGGATTCTTCTGATTCATATTTGTTATATTCGTCAATAATAAACCCCGCAATCGACGGCAATACTATAAGTCGTTCATCATTATCTCAAAATAAAATGTTAAATACGGAGTGCAAAGTCCAAAAAACTCCGAAATTTAATGTCTATATCGGTTTTAGAGTCGATGAAACTTTTATGGAACAGGTTAAAAATATACTTAAGCCTATATTGTTTGCATTATTTATAAGTTTGTTTCTCGGACTTTGGCTGACGGGCGGTTTGTACAGGAAAATTCTAAAACCTGTAAAGGCACTTATTCAAACAACGGGTGCTTTTGCAAGCGGTGATTTGACGGAACGTATTGATAGAACATCTTTTATTGAATTTAACGAGTTGATTGATTCCTACAACGGCATGGCGGATTCTATTCAAAAATTGTATAGTTCTTTGGAACATAAAGTTCAAGAAAGAACTCAACAGTTAAAAGAAGCTATAAAAGAACTTCAAAATACCCAAGCAATGATGGTTCACTCTGAAAAAATGAAATCGTTAGGTGAACTTGTTGCGGGTATTATGCACGAAATTAATAACCCGATTAACTTCATTTACGGCAATATGACTCATTTGAAGAATTATTCAAATGATTTATTTATGATAATTGATAAATATATTGAATATTCAGGTGACTTAACACCGGAGCATAAGGCAGAATGTGACAAGCTTTTGAAAGAAGTTGAATATGATTTCTTGAAAGAAGATTTGCCTGACTTGATTAAGAGTTGCCACGAAGGTACGGAAAGAACCAAAAATATTATTTTGAACCTTAAAGACTTCTCAAGAATGGAAGAATCAGCTATTACAAACGTTGATTTACCGAAAGAAATTGATTCTACTTTGAACATTTTGAACAATAAATTCAAACATGGCATAACCGTTCACAAAGATTATCACGAAGATGTGCCGAAAATAGAGGCTTATGGCGGTCAGTTAAATCAAGTATTTATGAATATTTTGGACAATGCGGCATTTGCCGTTGCGGATAAAGCAAAAGATAATAAAGGCGAAGTTTGGGTAACGATAAGTAAAGACGCAAAATTTGCCTATATTGAAATCAAAGATAACGGCAAAGGTATGTCTGAGGAAACAAAAGATAAAATCTTTAATCCTTTCTTCACGACGAAACCTGTCGGACAAGGAACAGGGTTGGGCTTATCAATCAGTTATAAAGTAATAAAAAACCATAAAGGTACAATTACTGTAGATTCTGAAGAAGGACAAGGAACAACATTTACAATTAAATTGCCGTTGGTTTTTGTTCACCAACAACAAATTATAGAAAATAAAGATGATATCGAGGTAATATAGTATGGATATGTACAAAATATTATTAGTAGATGATGAACCCGATAACCTTGCTTTGTTGTATAGAACTTTGCGGGGAAAATACGAATTAATAAAAACTACATCTCCTATTGAGGCTTTGGATATATTAAGCAAAAACCATATCGATTTGGTAATTTCAGACCACAAAATGCCCGAGATGGACGGTGTTGAGTTTTTGAAAAGGGTTTACGATAACTATCCGGATACAATGCGTTTATTAGTAACAGCTTATACTGATTCTGTTATTTTGATTGATGCAATTAACTATGCAAAGATTTATCGTTATATCAAAAAGCCTTATGAGCCGAGTGAACTTCTTTTAACCGTTGCAAATACGCTTGAATATTTGCAGTTGAAGCTGGATAATGCTTCTTTGATAAATGACTTAAAGGATTTGTTTACAGGTACAATAAAAGCTATTATTGAAGCAATGGACGCAAAAGATTCGTTTACAATGGGCAGAAGCAGACGTGTTACGTTCTTTGCCGTAAAAATTGCAAAGGTATTAAATCTTGATAAGGATACTATAAATAAAATTGAACTTGCTGCAATGCTCCATGATATTGGTATGATAGGTGTTTCGGATAATATCATTTACAAAATTGATAAACTTGATGAAAATGATTGGACAGAAATCAAAAATCACGTTAAGCACGGAGTTAGAATTCTTGAGGATATTAAGCAATTAAAAGATGTTGTTGAAATTATTAAATATCACCATGAATTTTACAACGGTGCAGGTTATCCGTCAGGATTGCAGGGTGAATCTATTCCTTTAGGTTCAAGAATTATTGCTATTGCAGATGCTTACGATGCAATGGTTTCATCAAGAGCTTACAGAGCACCTAAATCGCCTGAAGAAGCTATTGATGTCATTCATAAAATGAGCGGAATTCAATTTGATCCTAAAATGGTTGAGGCTTTCGACAGCATAATTGACGGTGCAAGAGCAGAGTTAAAGGCTTATGAAGACTCTTGCAAGGCTAAAGCTCAACAAGCTCCTCAACAATAAAAAATAGAAATTCAATAAAAACATTGTTTTGGTTTTATAAATCAGAACAATTTTTTTATGACGTTGTATTCATACATTTTTGCACTTCTTGAAAATTGGTAGAAGGTATGCATGCCCGCCATGATAAAGCCCAAAAGACCGTCTTTAAAGCCTTGTTTGAGGAAATAAATTTTGCAAAATTCCAAAAGCGGTCTGATAAAAATCATAGATAGCGAGAATTTTTTGTTTCTTGTTTTAAATTTTTCCATTTCGAGGGTTGTATAGCGGTTAATTTTTTCAATATAAGATTCAAAGGAATCGACGTGATAGTGTTCCAGAGCGAGTTCTTTGTGTTTGGGATTTATGGCGAAATCGTTGCCGTTTGTAGTGTGAACCATTCCATGAACTTGTGTTGTGTATTCTGCACAGCCTTTTTTCCAGAAACGTTTTACGCTTTTTCTGTACATACAATGCATAGGTTTGTTGAAAACGTAGTCTTGGATAGGGAATGCGACGGTTGTGTATTCATTTTCGCCTCGGTCGGCTTTGTCGGCAAAATCGTTTAAAAAGTTCCATAATTTTTCCGGAACAACTTCATCTGTATCAACAACCAAAATCCAATCGCCTGTGGCGTGAGAAATGCAGAAGTTTCTTGCAACTTCGGCATAATTTGCTCTTTCGTGATAAACAACTTTTGCTCCGTATTTTTCGGCGATTTTCGGGGAGTTGTCGTCGGAGTGCATATCGCATAATATTATTTCGTATGCTTTTGACAAGGCTTTTAATGTATTTTCAAGCGTTTTTTCACTGTTTAAAGAATTTATGCATACACTGATTTTTGCCATTTTTTCTCCTCAAAATCCGAAAATTATTTTGTACTATTTATATTATAAAAAAATCAGGAAATAAACAAATTAAATTGAATAAAAAATTTATTTCGGCTAATATTTTTGTGAGGTGAAAAATATGAATTTGAAACAGTTAGTTTTTAATAAATTGTTGCCTGAAATATATAAATTTTATCTTTCAATCAACACAAAACAATATCCGTTAATAATCAATGAAACCGATAAAGCACTTGTGATAGCACCGCATGCCGATGATGAAAGTTTAGGCGTCGGCGGAACGCTTGCCAAATATCCGAAAAATTTTGATGTCATTTGTTTGACAGACGGGGCAAAAGGCTTGAAATCATTGCCTTATGATGAAGCGAAAAAAGTTCGTGAAGAAGAATTTTTAAATGCCATGAACATTGCAGGTGTTAATTCCGCAAAAGTTATCGGTATTCCAGACAGAGATGTTATTGCAGGCTATGATAAACTTGAAACTCTTGATATAAGCGGATATGACTATATTTTTATCCCGAATTTGATTGATACACATAAAGACCATAAATCAGTTGCAATTTTGGTTAAAAAATTGCTTAAAAATAAACCTCATAAAGATACAATTCAAATTGTATTTTACGAAGTTTGGTCAACCTTGGCACTTCCGAACAGATTTATTGATATTTCGGAAACGGCTGAAATTAAAGCTAAAATGCTTGAAGCTCATAAATCTCAAATGGCTTTGAGAAATTATTTGCCTGCTTCTATGGGATTGAGTGAATATAGAGCTTTGATGCCGAATGTCAAAAATGCTGAGGCTTTTTTGGCTTTGGACGAAAAAACTTTCGTAAATCTTGTGAAAAAAATATATATTTAAAAGGTGTTTAAAATGTCAAAGTTTGTGAAAAAATATTTTGTCGGCAGTGGAGATATGGATATTAACTATCATTTGACCAAAATAGCCGCTGCAAAGTATTTTCAAGAAACATTTGCTCTCTATTGTGCAAAAAATAATCTTGCGGCTTTTGATGTTTGCGATAACGGCTTGATTTGGGTTATTTCGGATTTGCATATCGAATTTTTGGAAAGTATGCCTTACTGGAGTGAGGAATTTTTTGTTGAGATGTGGATTTCCGAAAAAACTATTTCAAAAACTTTTGCGGATTTCAGAATTTTTCATAGAGGAAAAGAGATTGCAAAAGGTGACAGCTGCTGGTATCTGCTTGATATGAATACAAAACGTCCCGTTAAAACAAAAGAAATTTTGAAACCTTTTGAGGTTTGTGATGAAAAAATTTTCGGTGAAAGAGAAAAAGTAATTTATAAAACAGATGGTGAAAAAATTGCCGAACATGAACATGCCGTAACTGTTCGGGATTTGGATTTTAATCACCACGTGAATAATCTTTCATATATCGGAATGGCTATGGAAACAGTGCCGTCCGAGTATTTTGATAAATACAGCGTTTCGGGATATAAAACGAAATTTCTTAAAGAAGCTTTTTTAGATGATATTTTAAAATGCGAAATTTTTCACTTCGGTGAGGATTTTATTTGCAGAATTTATGATAAAAAAGATAATGACGATTTTTGTTTTGTAATTGCAAAATACGGCGAAAAACAAGACAAAGGAAGAAATCCGAGAGAATGCGGCGTTATTTTTGAATAAGAAATTTTAAACTTGTTCATATAAATATTGATATTTTTTTCTTTTAGGAATAAAATTGTATTTGACAGTCAATAAAGGAATTGAGTTTTGGGACTAACTTTTCAAGAATTGGTTTTTAATTTATCAAAATATTGGTCGGATTACGGGTGTATAATTCAACAACCGTATGATATTGAAAAAGGTGCAAGTACAATGAACCCTGCAACGTTTTTGCGTTCATTGGGACCTGAACCTTGGCATACGGCAATGATAGAACCTTGCCGCCGTCCGACGGATTCAAGATATGGCGAAAATCCGAACAGACTCGGTCATTATTATCAATTTCAGGTAATTCTCAAACCATCTCCCGAAGATGCTCAAGAGGTTTATTTAAAGAGCCTTGAGGCAATGGGTATTGATTTGTCAAAACATGATGTGAGATTTGTAGAAGATAACTGGGAATCACCGACTTTGGGTGCAGCAGGTGTCGGCTGGGAAGTATGGCTTGACGGTATGGAAATAACTCAATTTACGTATTTCCAACAAGTCGGCGGTGTTGAAGTAAAACCCGTTGCTTTAGAGCTTACTTACGGGCTTGAAAGAATTGCTATGTACCTTCAAAATGTTAATTCCGTTTACGATGTAATGTGGAATAACAAATTGAAATACGGTGAAATTTTCTTACAGAACGAAATAGAACAATCAAAATATAATTTTGAATATTCAAATGCAGACAGACTTTTCAAGCTTTTTGATGCTTTTAAAGAAGAAGCTGAAGCTTGTATGGAAGCAAAACTTGTACTTCCTGCTTATGATTATGTGTTGAAATGTTCTCATACCTTTAACCTTCTTGATGCAAGAGGTGTTATCGGAAAAGATGAACGTATGAATTTTATTAACAGAATAAGAAAATTAGCATCTGCAGTTGCACATTTATATGTAGAACAAAGAGAGGCTTTAGGATTCCCGCTATTGAAAAATAAGGGATAAAAATGACGGAAAATCCTTTAGGGTTTTTGAAAAACGTATTCAAAAGACGTTCACCCGAAAAGATAATAGCTCGTTCTAAAGCGGACAATACGCAAAGAACCCTTGGCTGGCTTGATATCTTGATTTTGGGTATAAGTGCGGTTATCGGGTCGGGAATTTTTGTTATGATTGGCGAAGCTGCCTGCGGTACGGCAGAGCATGTGGGTGCAGGCCCGTCTTTAATCATATCTATTGTTTTAGCGGCTTTGGCATGTGTTTTTCCTGCATTATGTTATGCGGAATTTGCATCTGCAATTCCTGATTCGGGAAGTTCTTATACTTATACTTATGCAACAATGGGTGAACTTGCTGCTTGGATAACAGGCTGGGTTATAATTTTGGAATACGGTATAAGCAACATAACAATTTCTGCGGCATGGTCGGGATATTTGTTTCAGTTCTTACAAGGATTTGAAGATTATTTGCCTGAATGGCTCATTCAACCCCCCTTGTGGTTGACTTTTGATTACAATACAGCTGTTGCTAAATATCAGGCTTTAGGGCTTGACCCGACTGTAAATATTCCTCAAATATTTGGAATTCCTATTGCGTTAAATTTACCCGCTATATTTATTTTGATTGTTATGGCTTCAATTTTGACAAAAGGAACAAAAGAATCAACACAAACAGCGACTCTTATGGTTATTATAAAAATGGCTGTAATTTTTTTATTTGTCGGGGTTGGGGCTTTTTACGTTAAACCGTCAAATTGGGTTCCTTTTGTTCCAAACGGAATTGAGGGAGTAGTTTTAGGTACTTTTATTATATTTTTTGCGTTTTTAGGTTTCGATGCACTTGCTACGACAGCAGAAGAAACCAAGAATCCTCAAAAAAACCTTCCGATAGGTATTTTAGGTACGTTAGCCGTTGCGACTTTAGTTTATGTTGCCGTTGCACTTGTATTTACAGGCGTTGTTCCTGTTGAAATGTATCCGACAGTGAATATTCATGCTCCGATAGCTCACATAACAAGGCTTATTCATCAAGATTGGATTGCAGGCTGGATTTCTTTAGGTGCCTTGGCAGGTTTGACTTCGGTTTTATTGGTGTTGCAATATGCCTGCTCAAGAGTTTTGTATGCAATGGCAAGAGATAACTTTTTGCCTAAAATTATGAGATTAAGACATCCGAAATATAAAACACCTCATTTCGCTATTTGGTTTTTGACCCTTACGGTTATCATTTGCGGATTTTTTGTTGATATGAGCGTTGCGGCACAGCTTTGCATTTGCGGAACTTTGCTTTGTTTTATGCTTGTTTGTGCAGGTGTTATTATTTCAAGAAAAATTTACCCGAACATTGAAAGACCTTTTAAAGTGCCATTTTGTCCTTTATTTCCAATATTGGGGATTTTGATATGTATGGCATTGTTGTTTAAATCGATGCCTCAGCTTGAAAGAGCTGCTTTGATTTTCCCGATATGGCTTTTGGCAGGTGTTTGGATTTATTCGGTTTACGGTTACAGAAAAAATCGTGAAGCTGAATTGAAAGAACAGAAATTATTACAGAGATTTACGGAAAAAAAGAAGGATGAAGAAAGTGCTTTGTAGTTCTGATAAGATAAAAACATTTTTTTCAAATATAACGAAAACTGTTGATACGGAAGAATTAGTAGAAAAATCCAAACATAACGGTTTCAAAAAAACATTGAATGCGTTTGATTTAATTATTCTTGGAATAAGTGCGATAATCGGGTGTGGAATTTTTGTTATGATAGGGCCTGCAGTTTGCGGAAGCCACGGTAATATCGGTGCAGGACCGTCTGTTGTAATTTCGATTATTCTTGCGGCAGCGGCGTGTATTTGTCCTGCACTTTGTTATGCGGAATTTGCTTCTATGATACCTGTTTCAGGAAGTGCATATACATACACTTATGCGACAATGGGCGAGTTTGCAGCTTGGATTATGGGTTGGATTTTGATGCTTGAATATGCAATCGGTGATATTACCATTGCGGTCAGCTGGACTGAATATTTAATCCAATTCTTAAGAGGTTTTGAGGATTATTTGCCTTCTTGTATAACAAATCCGCCTATTTGGCTTATAAATGATATTCCGAGTGCTTTAGAAAAATGCAAACAGCTGAATGTCGATCCTCACGAGGTTTTGCCGCATATTTTCGGATTGCCGTTTAGTATGAATTTACCTGCAATATTTATAGTATTGGTTTTGGGCTTGATTATTTTGAAAGGTATGAAAGAATCAACAAAAACAGCGGCTTTAATGGTTGTTATTAAACTTGCTGTTATTTTGATTTTCGTAGGAGTAAGTTTGTTCTATGTTAAACCCGAAAACTGGACACCGTTTGCACCTGCGGGATTTGGCGGAATAATTTTAAGTACGTTTATTATATTTTATGCTTATATAGGATTTGATACGATTTCGACGGCAGCAGAGGAAACAAAAAATCCTCAAAAGAATTTGCCCATCGGATTAATCGGTTCGCTGATTATATGTTCAATTATTTACGGACTTGTTGCCATTGCTTTTACGGGTATTATTCCTGTTGAAAAATATGGGGAAGTTGATATTCTTGCTCCGATAGCTCACGCTGTCAGAATGATTAATCAACCTTGGATTGCAGGTTGGATTTCATTGGGGGCATTAGCAGGATTGACTTCTGCACTTTTGGTTTTCCAATATGGGAATACAAGAATTTTATATGCTATGACAAGAGATAATTTCTTGCCAAAGTCTTTCCAAAAAATTCACCCGAAATATAACACTCCTTATATAACGACGTGGATTACCACTATTGGTGTTATGTTAGGTTGTATTTTTATGGATGCACATGTTGCGGCAGAACTTTGTATTTTTGGTACATTGACCTGTTTTATAATGGTATCTGTCGGCGTTTTAATTATGAGAAAATCGGAGCCTGATAAAATCAGACCGTTTAAAGTTCCTTTTTGTCCGTGGTTTCCGCTTCTCGGAATTGTTATATGTATGTATTTGATGATACAAGCTATTCCTCAGCTTGAAACATCTGCAATGTTGTTTCCGCTTTGGCTTTTGGGCGGTGTTGTAATTTATTTGATATACGGTTATCGCAAAAACAGACAGGCTGAAATAACTCAAGAAAATTCTGTAAAGAAGGAAGAAAATGAATCAATCGTTTAAAAATAATATAAAAACGTTTTTTTCCAATATCTGTAAAACCGCAGATACTGATGTACTTATAGCACGCTCGAAAAAAACTTCTTTTAATAAATCTTTAGGTGCATTCGACTTAATTATTCTCGGTATAAGTGCAATTATCGGCTGCGGAATTTTTGTTATGATTGGGTCGGCAGTATGCGGAAGCCACGGGCAAATCGGTGCAGGTCCGTCGGTCATAATTTCTATTGTTTTAGCGGCACTTGCTTGTGTTTGTCCTGCACTTTGTTATGCTGAATTTGCATCTATGATTCCTGTTGCAGGCAGTGCATATACATACACTTATGCTACAATGGGCGAATTTGCAGGTTGGATGATGGGTTGGATTTTGGTGTTTTCTTATGCAATCGGAAATATCACGACGGCGGTCAGCTGGACGGAATATTTATTCCAATTCTTGCAAGGTTTTTCAAAGTATTTGCCAAGCTGGATGATAAATCCTCCAGTTTGGCTTGTTAATGATGTTCCGAGTGCTTTGGAAAAATGCCAAAAAATGGGCTTGAATCCTGATGATGTAATTCCTAAAATCTTCGGTATGCCTTTTTGTATAAATGTTCCAGCCTTATTTATTGTTCTTTTCCTCGGATATATTTTATTCAGAGGAATGAAAGAATCTGCAAAAACAGCGGCATTGATGGTTTTGATAAAACTTGCCGTAATTATTCTTTTTGTTGTGGTCGGAATGTTTTACGTTAAACCTGAAAATTGGGTGCCTTTTGCTCCTTCAGGTATTCACGGAATTGTTTTAAGTACGTTTATTATTTTCTTTGCGTATCTTGGCTTTGATGCGATTTCAACTGCTGCCGAAGAAACGAAAGATCCGCAAAGAACTTTGCCAATCGGAATTATCGGCTCTCTTGTCATTTGTTCGATTTTGTACGGACTTGTTGCAATAGTATTTACAGGAATTATTCCTGTTTCGCAGTATGGTGAAGTTGATTTACTTGCTCCAATGGCTCATGTTATTGCTTTAATTCATCAACCTTGGATTGCAGGCTGGATTTCTTTGGGTGCTTTGGCAGGTTTAACTTCGGTTTTACTTGTGTTCCAATATGGTACAACAAGAGTTTTGTATGCAATGACAAGAGATAATTTTTTCCCGCCCTCGTTGAAGAAAATTCACCCTGTGTATAAAACACCTCATGTTATTATTTGGTGGACAACTTTGTTTGTTGTTTTGGGTTGTATTTTCCTTGATGCGCACGTTGCGGCTGAACTTTGTATTTTCGGTACATTTGGCTGTTTTATTATCGTTTGCTTGGGAATTATTATTTTGAGAAAAACAGAACCTGACAGACCAAGACCGTTTAAAGTTCCGTTCTGTCCGTGGCTTCCTCTTGCAGGAATCGGGCTTTGCATTTTTCTTATTTATCAGGCGGCAAAAACTCTTAAAGTTTCTGCGACACTTTTCCCTGTTTGGGTGATTATCGGTGTAGTTTTGTATGCTTTTTACGGTTATCACCAAAACAGAAAAGTTGAAAAAGGTGAAGTCATTATTGAAGAAGAAGATGAAGCCGCAAAAGAAATTACAGATGTTTTTTAATAAAAATCGGAGAATATCTTGGATAAACTTATTGTATTTATAAAAAATAATACTTTTAAAAGTTTGGTAATGTCTTTTTGTTCGACGTTATGTCTGCCTTATGTTTTAAAAGTTGAGCCTGTAAGTATTTATAACAGTGTTCTTCTTTTTGTGATTTGGTGGTGCTTTTTTAGGGTAATAAAAAGTTCATTAAATCATAGCGATAAAAAAATCTTATGTTTTTCATTTTTAATGGGTTGTATTTATTCACTTTTGTTATATTTGGGAAAATGCTGTGAATTATATGGTAATTTTGATGTTTCGACAATCGGAATATGTAAAATGTTTTTTATAACCGTAGGTTTTTCTTTCGTGTTGACGGCTTTTATTGAAATGATTTGCAGAAAATTTATTTTTGATAAATTTTTTGATAGTGCAGAAAACTTAAAAACATTTTTTAATGACGATAAAAGATATTTTTTGAAAATATGGTTTATTATAATGTTGTGTTGGATTCCTTTTTGGATTTTGATGTGGCCGGCGATTTTTAGTTTCGATTTGCCTATCCAGCTCCCGGAAGGACTTTCCGGACATTATACTAATTGGCACCCTGTTTTGCATACAATTTATGCTTATTATTCTATGGCAGCCGGGGTTAAATTCTTTAACAGCAGTGTAATCGGCTGCGTAATTTATGTTATACCTCAATTTTTGATAATGTCTGCAATTTTTGCATATTGCGTTTCCGTTTTCAAAAAGAATAATGTTTCAAAATTGGTCAGGATTTTGTCGTTGGTATTTTTTGCGTTATACCCTGTTCATTGGGCGTTCGTTATAACTTTGACAAAAGATGTTTTATTCGCCGGTTTTGTGCTTTTGATTGCTGTTTTGTTTTTCGATATGTATTGTGACGAAAAAGCATTTTTCGCTTCCTTGAAAAATATTTTTCTGTTGTTCATATCGGCATGCGGAATTTTATTGTTTCGCTCGATTGGTATTGTGTTAATTATTGCTTTAATTGGATTTTCATTGTTTAAGTATAAAAAACATATAGTAAAAATATCGTTTGCGATGATTATACCGGCAATTATTTATTTGTGGCTTGCTTTATACGGATTTCAAATGTTGAATATTGCACCGACAAGAGCCGAAGAAGCAATAAGTGTTCCTTTGCAGCAATATTCGAGAGTTATGCGATATCATTCGGAAGAAATTTCTCAAGAGGATAAAGATGCTTTCTTTTCAATAGTTCCTGCAGATTCTATTGACAGGTATTGTCATCTGAATTGTGACTATATGAAATTTAATGTATATATTAATTGGCAAAAAAGATTGTTCAATGGTGAAAGGTATATTAAAGATAAACAAAAATATAAAGAAATGTGGATTAGAACGGGGAAAAAATATCCTGCTGAATACGCAAAGGCTTTTTTATGTTTGAATATGCCATTTTGGTATCCTGATTACAGATATTTGTGGCAAAACCATTCTCAAAATCCGTACATTTGTATTTATAGTGCTTTTGAACCTATTGCAGGATTTTATGTTCCGCAAAGGCCTCAGCCCATACTCGATACATTGTATAATATTTTGTATAATTTAGATTCAAAATATCACGAAAGACCGTTGTATAATAAGGTATTTATTTCTGCGATTTTATTTTCAACGGGATTCCCTTTTTGGATTATGTTGTTTTCAGTAGGATTTGCTATTTTCAGAAAAAAATATTCAATTATTCTTCCGATAAGCATTCCTTTGTTAATGGCTTTTTTGTATTTGTTTTCGCCGACATACTTGTTGAGATATAATTATCCTGTTATGGTTTGTTTGCCGGTAATGCTTGCTGTTATTGCTTTATCAGCTCGTGAATGTGAAACGGAATAATTATACGGGATTATTTAATTCAAAAAGTTCATTTACGATTTCAATACAGTCTTGAACCATTTTGCAGCAATGTTGTTTTCTTTCGGGAGAAGCCATTATAAATCCTGCGGTTAAAACTCGGCAGCAAGTTGCTTTGTTCCTTTCTTTAAACATTTCAATGGATTTTTTAGCCAATTCTCTTGCTTTTTTCCCGTCACGGTCTTTGTCATCACGACCGTACATAGCCCCGATTATAATCTGCATGCCCGCAACTGCACCGCATAAACAGCCTGAGCCGATTCCGCCTGAAAAAGCTGTTGCGAGAGGTAATGCGCTTTCGTGAACAAGTCCTTTATCAATAGCAGCTTTTACAACTGATTCGGAACAGGAATAACCGTTTTTAAAATATTCTGTTGCTCTTTCCATAAGAAATCCTTTTGTTTTATATTATTGATTTGTATTGATAATTTAAAATTTTATCAGCTTTAAGTTTTTTAGCATCTTTTTTAAAGATTTTTGATTTAAAAATATTGGTTTTTGCAAGTGCAAACAATAACGAAACGGCCAAAACGCCAATACCGTATTTGCAAGAGCGAATGAAATTTATAGAAGATGCTTCGGGAAAATATTTTGCAGGGCAGCTGATTTCTCCGATTTTGAAGTTATTATAAATAATTAAAGCCAACATTTCGTTGTCAAAAATAAAATCATTGTTGCAGCTGTCCAATGGTAATTTTTCAAGAACTTTTTTTGTAAACCCTCTGTAACCGCTATGATATTCAGAGAGATTAGCTTTGGTAAAAAGATTTTCAAAACTTGTCAAAAATTTATTTGAAATCCATTTATAGAAAGGCATTCCGTTTTTTAAAGCATCGCCTGTCAGCATTCTTGAAGCAATAACGGCATCATATTTACCGTAAGCGAGCATTGCCGCCATAGCGGGAATTAACTCGGGAGAATATTGGTAATCGGGGTGAAGCATAATGACAATATCTGCATTTGCTTGTAAAGCAGCGGTATAACAGGTTTTTTGGTTTGCACCGTAACCCATGTTTTTTTCATGCAAAATTGTTGTAATGTTTAATTCTTTTGCTACCGAAACGGTATTGTCACTCGAAAAATCGTCAATTAAAATAATATCATCTACAATATCTTTACTGATTTTTTCATAGGTTGTTTTAAGCGTTTTTTCCGCATTATATGCAGGAAGAACAACGATTATTTTTTTACCGTTTAGCATAAAATACAAATCTCCACGCTAATTTTATCATGTTTTGTTACATAATGCAAAGAATGATATTGAAAATGACAATTTTTAAAATTCAGCGGTATTTAAAAAATGTCAGAGTGTGTAAAGAAAGTGTGTAAAAATGGCAGTTGCTCCCGTATCATCGGTTAATGTTAATGTTTTTTCAAATTCTGTAAAGAAAAATGCAACGAATCCGATAATTCCCGAAAATAAAGAAAACAAACAACCGACAGATAATAAGGTTTCATCAAATGCTTTAAGTGCATATTTTAAAGGCGGAATGGCTGTTTCTTTTAATGGCTTTGACTGTTCAACCGGTAATTTTATAACAAAGCAACTTGATGATGTACCTTGTTGCTGTTGCGGCGGTCGAATGATTATAAACAGAAAAATAGGTGATAAAGCGAGAGAATTTAGTGCTTTAAAAGGTCAGGAATTGGCTGACAAAATTAGAGATAATCAAGATTATTTCAGAACGACAAGAAGATTGATAGCAAACCTTATTGCTGATGAAGCCGAACAAAATCCGTCTTATGATATGGGAAAAGCTATTCAAAGCCTTGAGCCGAACTTAAAAGAAAAATCAATAGCTTATTGTGTAAAACATTTACAAGCTGCTGATGCTGTTGCTAAAAAATCAACAGGAAATGAAAACAACCCGATTTCTCAACTTATAGCTCAAGAAATTGAAAATGTTCAAGACGGAAAAATTAAGAGAGTTGAATTTACGGAAAAATTAGCTACTTTGCAAAACACCGTGAAACCCGAAGAATATTTGCAAATTCAAGATTCCGTGATGAATATTCCTGAAAGTTATAAAGACGTTAAACAAGTTTACAGTTATGCTTACGGAAAATCTATAAAAGCAGCAAGAGAACTTTTGAAACCGTCAATGCAGACTATTGAGCACATTCACCCGAAATCACAAGGCGGTCCGAATGCAACTCAAAATTACATTGCAGAATGTTATGACTGCAACAATCCGAGAGGACACATGTCTTATGCGGAATGGCTCAAGGTTCACCCTGAATATCCTCAAAATGCTCAAAAACATATTGAGTATTTCCAACAAAAAATGATAGACGGTGAAATACCCGAAGAATACAACACTTATCCTGTGGAAGTTAAAGAAACGCTTTCAAAAGAATCAAACGGCAGAATGGAGTTGAAGGTTTTAAATCCAGAAAAAATCCAGCAGCTTCGAGAAGCTAAAAAAGCAGGTCAAGACGTTGATATTCACGAGGAACTTGCCAAGGTTTACGGAGAAGAAAATTCTGAGAAAAAAGAAAACACGGAAGCTGCATAGAAAATTAAAGCAAATTTATAAAAATATTGTTAAAAAGGGCAACATTCAGCCCTTTTTTATTGCTTAAAATTTGAAAAAAAGTTTTGAACGGGTATAATTTTTTTGAATGTGAAAGGAAAAAATATGTCAGATAAGAAATTGATAGTTTTAGGTTCAATTTTTGTCGCAGCAGCGATTGCCGCAGGTGCGATTTTTGGAGCTAAAATTTTTGACGGAAGTAAAAATGATAAATTTGCTTTGAATTTATCTTCGGAAGAACTTTCAAAACGTACTGATAAGCAATATTTGATTGATATTAATTTGCTTGATGAAAAATCTCCCGAATATCAAAATTTAAAAGATGGAGATAAAGAGGCATTGAAACACCTTGTTAAGGCGGCTGAAATTCTTCAAAATATTCATTTACAGCTTGATAACCATGATAACCTTGCTTTTCGTGATTATTTGATTAGCCAAATCGAAAAAGGCAATAAAGATGCGGAAAAAACATTGATTTTGTTCAATGCTCAACACGGTATGAATGCATTAGACAGAGAATCAAACCATATTGAACTTGCAAAAAATCACCCCGAACCGCTCGGAAAGGGCTTTTTCCCTGCTGATTTATCGGCTAAAGAATTTTATGCAATTTTGATAAAAATGCTTAAAAATGGTGAAGTTGATATGGTTAAGAAAATTTTAAATCAACGATCTGTTGTTGAAAGAAACGGTGATAGCTTGATAGCTGTTGATTATGTTGATAAATTCAAGTCAGAATTTGCTCAAATGGCTGATGAACTTGAATTGGCTGCTCAAACTTCGACTGACGTTAATTTCAACGAATATTTGAAACTTCAAGCAAAAGCCTTGAGAACAGCTGACCCGATGTTGGATGCTTATGCTGATAAAAAATGGGCAACGTTGCAGGAAACTCCGCTTGAATTCACGATTACAAGAGAATGTTACGGCGATAATATGACAAAAACTATTTCTGCGGATAAAGAACTTACGGAACTTCTTCAAAAAGCAGGCATAAGCCCGTTGATGAAAGATTCTTTGGGCTGCAGAGTCGGAATTGTTAATAAAGAAGCAACCGAAGATTTGCTCAAAATTAAACAATATTTGCCAAAACTCGCTGCTCAAATGCCTTTGAAAGAAAAATATCAGCAAAATATCAAAGCTGACGGCGAAGTAAAACAAACAATGGTTGATGTTGATTTGGTTGATATGACCGGTGATTGCGGTGCATATCGCAGCGGTATTACTATTGCGGAAAATCTTCCGAATGATGATAAACTTTCACTCGCTATCGGCGGCGGAAGAAGAAACGTTTACCACAGACAAGTCCGCAATATGTACACTCCTGAAAAAATTCAAAAGAAAATCGATGCTATTTTGGCTCCAGAACTTCATAAATATTACAATATCGAAGCGGCTCATTGGTTTACTATCGGGCATGAAAATATGCACTCTTTAGGACCTAATTCAGGTTGCGAACGAATTGGAAAATATCAATCTATTATTGAGGAAAACAAGGCTGATATGGGTTCTTTGGCATTTGTTGATCTTTTGACAAAAGAGGGTATGTACACTCCTGAGGAACGTAATCAAATTATTGTGACATCTGTTTTGAGTGATTTTCTCAAGGCAAAACCTGCAATGACACAGGCTCATAGAGTTCGTTCAGTTATGCAGATTAATTACTTAATGAGAGAGGGTGCTGTTTCTGTAAATAGTGACGGCAAAGTTGTTATTGATTTGGATAAATCAGTTGCGGCGGCTCAAAAAATGCTTAAAGATATTATCGAAATTCAACTTTCGGGTGATATTAATAAGGCTGAAAAATTTGTAAATGATAATTTCATTTGGACTGAAGATATGGAAAAAATTGCGGTAAAACTTCGCAGCATAGATAATGAGTTGAACGGTCAAGTCATTGCACCGCTTGCTAAAAAATTACTTGCCGAATAGTTTTCAGTTACAAATTTATCAAATTTATCGAAAAAGAGGTTGCTTAAACCTCTTTTTTGTTAATAATTTTAAATCGATTAATTTTTATCTTAATTTTGTTATAATTAAAACATGAAATATAATGATTTGAAAAAAGATTGTTTGTATTCTTCTAAAAAAAATTATAAAAAGATTTTATATCTATGGCTGGTTATTTTATTTATCTCAATTCCCACAGATATTTTTTTAGTTTTCGTATTGAAAAATATGGATTTGTTATTGTCCGGTTTTATTTTTTACGTAATTATTGCTTTTTCCATAGTTCTTCTGGATTTTCTTATTTGTTATAAAAAAATAATAATAAGTAAAGACGAAATAATTTTTTTCAATTTGTTTGGTAAAAAAATCAGAACATTCGAAATGAATAAAGATATAGAAATTGTATATAATACGGTTTGTTTTGTTGTAAAATATAAAAAAATAAAAGAAAAAATATTTTATGAAAAAGATAATGAATTGATTTTTTCCGTTATAAAAAACAATACAAAATCAAAATTTATTAAAAACATAACTCTTGATGAGATTAAAGATATAAATAATTTTTATAAAATTCTTGGTAAAATAAATATAGTGATTCTAATTTTGTATAATTTATTTGCTTTGTTTTTTACCATTCATCATATAAATGAATTTATTTCATATTTTTATATTTATAAAGGTGAGCAATATTTATCTAAGGAGCGAAAAATACAAAAATCGGATAATATTAGACTTGATATTAAAAGTAATAACTTATTACAAACATACAATTATTATAAAAAAGCTTGCATTACTTATTTAAATCAAGAGAAAAAAGTATATGAATATATAATCGGATATGCTTTTATATATGATAAAAACGATTATAGAGAATTTTCCAAAATGGAGAAACTTATATATCCTGAAAATTCTGATGACAAACAATAAAAAAACGTCATTGCGAAAAAACAATAACTTTCCGTCATCTTGAACTGCGATTTTGCGTAGAGTGATGATGCACCACAAAACATGTCATTGCGAGGAAAACGTAGTTTTCCGTGGCAATCCATAAAAAACTTTCAAAATTAAAACAGGTTAACTAAACTGAACGGCAACTTGTTGCCCGTGGCAATCCAGAAAAATAATTTAGATTTAAAATATTTTATTATTAAAAAATACATGTTTTATTTTGTACCCATTCTTTTTCTTTTCTTTCCGAGAGAAAAGAAAAAGAACGTGTACCCCAAGAAAAAGAAAA
>CAKVIE010000008.1 GCA_934754505.1 uncultured Candidatus Melainabacteria bacterium | reverse complement strand
CATGCGGTACACTTAATTTGAAAAATTTACAAACTTAACAAAACTTTTGCATCGAAAACAAAATATCTTCGGCAAATAATGAAAATAATTTTTATTGATAATTTGTTTTAAGAAAAAATAAAAAAATACATAAATCCTCGCAAAAAAATTTAAGACAGCAGAGTAAAGTGATATTTTTGCTGCGGCAGAGTCCTCGAAAGATAAAGAAAAAAGAATGGGTGTGAAGAAAAACATATTTTAATAACCATTATAAATTTTTGCAAAACCTCTGGATCACCACGTCGCTCACTATTTTAAATTTACTTCGCTCCTCGTGATGACAACTTCCTTTTCCAATGTCATTGCGAGAAAATCTTTGATTTTCGTGGCAATCCAGATAATAAACTAATATTTATAAAATAAAACTACCGCAACATTTCTTTGACTGCAAAGAAACACAAAGAAACTCTCTCGCTGATTTTGTTATTTGTTTGTAATTTCTCGTTTGCTAAAATTTCAAAACTCGGACTCTGTCCTCAAACATTGAAATTTTTTAACGCAAACTTCGAAAACAACAAATACTCTCTCCAATATGCTCGATTTATTTTTTTATAAATTTTTCACTTAATCACTGCATCACCACGTCGTTTCACTGTCTTGGATTTGCTTCACAAAAAACAGTCGCTCATTTCGTAACTGCTTTCATTCGCTATGTTTTTTGCTACTTCGGGTTCGCTCGCTCTGCTCGACTCCACCCTACGCAAATCCGCTCCTCGTGATGACAATGCTCATTATTGAGTTAATAAGAAACCTGTAACGTTGAAATTCATAAAATCATAGACAAATAAATGGGCATTTTGTATAATTGAGCAATGAAAAATATGCATTTTGTGAAAAAGAGGAGTTCAAATGGTCGATAATTCCCCACAAAACAAGAATATTTTTAATATAAAAAATCAAAAGAATAAAAATGAGATTGTTGGGTTTAAACCCAATTTACAGCATATTTGCTTAACTTTTTTTACTATAATCTTCGTTATTTCTATAATGTTTTTTCTGAAACCTGAAAATAGAATATACGAAAAAGGGAAAATGGCTGGTAACGGCGAGTTTAAATCTGCTTCATCAACAATGATTGATGAAAATAATTATTTGGTTATTGATGGTCAATGCGGCAATTTGCAGCCTGAAATATATAATTGGAAAGAAAATAAATTTTCAAAAACTAAAAACAAAATTCCGCAAGAATACATACCTTATAATCATAACGCATTAAAACTGAAAAATGAAAAAATATTAATAGTAGCAAATTATAGTATTATAACCAAAAATGTAAATAAGAATTTTGTCATGATTTATGACAATGATAATCAAACTTTTACACCTCTTGAAAACACTGATTTGTCAAAATTGTATTCCGGTAATAATTCTCAACTTTTTTTGACAAATAATGGAAATATTTTGTTATTTAATAAACATAAGTTATTAGTCTCAATATATTATTTTAATTCGAAAAATTTTTCGCTTATTCAATCAAATAACATTGATAATTTTGACCTTTTTCATGTAACACAGATTAATGAAAATGAAATACTTTTATATGGCAAAAACGGTATAAATTATCTATACAACTTGAAAAATAATACTTACAAAATATCTAAAGATTTTGAACAAATTAATCGTAAATTACAAACTTTACAGGAAAGTAAATATGTTCTTGGTTGGGAAAAACCAATATTTATGCAAAATGGTGATATTGTATTTTTCGATACTTTTATGTATGGAAAGAAAAGAAAACCAAATAAGGTTTATTCCCAAAAACAAAATAAATTAATATTGATAAATGATTTTAAATATCCAAGAGAAGATTATTCAACAATATTGTTACCAAATGATACTATTCTTATCTTTGGTGGTACTTGCGGAAATAGAGCATCAGCTTATCCGTTTAATAATACAGAAATTTATAAAAACAGAAAAGATTAATATATAAAATACTTTTGTATGATTATTGAATCACATGAAAATTTTGCGATTTACTTCTTGTTATGACGATGCTTACTATTGAGTTAATAAGAAACCTGTAACTTTGAAATTCATAAAATCATAGACAATTAAAAAGTCATTTTGTATAATGAAAAAATGAAAAAAACACATTTTGTGAAAAAGAGGGGTTAATATGGCAGATAATTCCCCGCAAAACGGGAATAACTTTAATGCGGAAAATCAGGAAAATAATAATGAAAATAAAAAATTTGGTTTAAACCCAATCTACTTGTTTGTTTTATTATTTATATTTTTTTGCATTATTATTTTTCTTTTTTCAAATAAAATAAAACAAAAGTTTAATAAAAATGAATATGAAAATAAAAATGAATATGAAAATAAAAATGAATATGCATCTGTAACAATTGGACCCAAACGTAATTTAAAAAGTTTCCCATATGTTACTCAAATTAATAATGGAGATGCACTTTTATTTTGCGGCTATTTCTATAATCTGGGAAGTGTTGAACCCGAATATTTTTCAGAATTATATGACAAAAAATTAAATATGTTTATTAAGCTTCCAAAAACATTAAAACACGATACAATTACAAAGTTCGTACAAAAAGGAAATTATTTATATATATATGGAGATTACAAAACGGAACTTTATAATACAAACAATAGAACATTTGAGATTTTAACAGAAAATTCATATAATGGGCGAGATACAAATAGTTTTAAATATAAAGAAAAAACGATAATTACAAATAATGGAAACCTTTATTTGTATGATAATTTGAAGCATACAGAAATTAAATTGAAAAATAGCAATATTAAAAGATATAATCCTTATGTTTTATTTTTGTCGGACTCGCAAATTTTATTAGTTGGTGGATGTGATAAAGATAATAAAGAAATTTTGCAGACAGAAATATACGATTTTAGTAAAAATCAATATCAAAAAGCTGCCATTCTAAAGTTACAAAATGAAAGAATAAAAAACATAAATCAATTGTTATTAGAAATATATACTGATAAAAATATTTATACTTATAATATAGATAAAAATATGTTTAATAAAAGAAAAAAGAGAATTGAATATACCGAGAGTGAAGAATTAATTCTTGATGATAAATATTCGTTACTTTATGAGAAATGTGAAGAAAAAATTAATTGTGATCTTTCTGCAAAAATTTTAGATAAAGAAGAAAATAAAATTATAGTAATACCGAAATTACTATTTTATCCGGTTAACGCATATGATAATAATATAATTAAATTGGATAATAAAAAATTTCTTCTTCCTGTAAATTATGACAATTATTTTTTTGAGCCAAGATTTGAAACACAGATAGTAGAAATTTATTAGTTCTATTCTGCTAAAAATAACAAATTCTATAAAGTATAAGGAAATATTGTTTATGAATGTCCGACGAACACCCGAAGATGTCCGCCAATGATTATTATAACAGATAATATAAAGGCTTTCAACCCTAATGAAACAGAAAATAATACAAATCTCTTGCTGATAAAGTTTATAAAATATCTTTGAAAATGATACGAATATCAGTCATAATAATAGAAAAGATAACAATATAAAGATTGATAATGGAAACAGAAGAAATGAATATATTAAAACATGTACGATGAAAATTATCAATTTCTTAAGAAAATCGTAAAAAAAGCATTTAATAAAAAACTCCATAAAAAAACAAGACCCGAGAGTCTTGTTTTTTCTTTTTTTTGAGAAAAGCTGGTAACGGGATTTGAACCTGCGACCTACTGATTACGAATCAGTTGCTCTACCGACTGAGCTATACCAGCATCCTCTTTGATTATATTCAACTCAAACTTTTTTATCAAGTTTTTTCTGCTATTTCTTTAGTCGAACGAGAATATATCCTGCAAATCTGCGTAACTCAAGCTCTTTCCGATATTTCTGTCAACAGAAATTACCGAATCTACAAGATTTCTCTTTTGTTGTTTAAGTTTTTGGATTTTTTCTTCAACTGTACCCTTTGTGATAATTCTATAAACAAAAACTTTCTTCGTTTGACCGATACGATAAGCTCTATCCGTTGCTTGATCCTCAACTGCAGGGTTCCACCATGGGTCATAGTGAATTACATAATCTGCTCCTGTCAAATTCAATCCCGTTCCGCCTGCCTTCAAGCTGATTAAGAATATCGGTATTGTCGGATCGGAATTAAATCTTTCAACAACTTCGCCTCTGTCTTTTGTCTTACCTGTAAGATATTCGTGTTTGATGCCTGCTTTTTCAAGCCATGCTTTAATAATATCAAGCATATCGACAAATTGGCTGAATAAAAGAACTCTGTGTTTTTCTTCTATAATTTGTTCTAACATTGTCTTTAATTGTTCAAATTTACCCGATTGAATATTGCCCTTTTTGCCCTCTTTATCATACAATTTCGGGTGGCAGCAAATTTGTCTTAAACGCAATAACGCAGAGAATATTGACAATCTGCTCTTTTCAAGTCCGTTTTGTTCAATAGATTTAAACAATTCTTCTTTCGTACTGTCCAATACCTCAAGATAGAAGTCTTTTTGTTCGGGGGTAAGCTCGCAATAAGCGATGTTTTCGACTTTATCAGGCAAATCTTTTGCAACATCTCGTTTCATACGTCTTAAAATAAACGGATAAATCTGTGATTTCAAACGTTTTTCAACGACTTTATCATCACGTTCCGTAATCGGAGTTACATAACGATAATTAAATTCTGATTCCTCAAATAAAAATCCCGGCATCAAGAAATCAAATACTGACCAAAGCTCCTCAAGTCTGTTCTCAATCGGTGTGCCTGATAATGCCAGTTTATGAGAAGATTTCAGCTTTTTAACGCTTTGTGCCGTCATACTGTTTGCGTTTTTGATATTTTGAGATTCATCAAGCACAATGTATCTGAAATTGTATTTTACAAGCTCGTCAATATCTCGTCTAATCAAGGCATAGCTTGTTATAACGATATCATATTTATTAATGTCTTTAAAAAGTTCTTTTCTTTCAACTCCTGCAAGTTTAAGACATTTTAATTTCGGTGCAAACTTTTGAATTTCTGCTTCCCAGTTGAAAACAACCGAGGTCGGGCAAATTACCAAATTCGGAGCTTGCTTGTCTTTTTCTTTTGCTTTTTGCAGCAAAGCAAGTGCCTGCAATGTTTTTCCAAGCCCCATATCATCAGCCAAAATTCCGTTAAGTCCGTATTGATACAAGAACCATAGCCAGCCAAAGCCTTTTGTTTGATATTCTCTGAATTCCGCATTGATTCCTTTGGGCAAAGTTGCGTTTTCCATTTCCGAAAATGTCGAAACTTGTTTCCAGAATTTAGAAAATTTACGGCTCATTTTAAGTGTCATTTTTAAATTCTGCATTTCCGAAACAATTCCCGCACGGTATGTTTTGATAACATATTTGTTTTCGTCATTGCGGTAAACATCAATCGTATTAAACGATTTCATCAATGAGAAAATCTCTTGAACAGGCAATTCCGCAAAGCCTTTTGAATTAACTTTATAATATTTATTGTTGTCTAAAACAAGTTCATACAAGTCATTAAACGGAATTATTTCATCATCGATTTTTCCGTAAAGTTCAATGATAAAGCTGTCTTTCGTTTCCGTACAGAAATCGAGCGATGCACAAAGTTCAAAAGGTTTGTTTGCAATTTTGAAAAAGTCCATATTGTCTTTTTCTTCAAAAACCCAATCATCACCTGCATTTGGCATGTAATAATTATAAAAATCTATGGCATTTTCTTTTTCCAAACCTAAATTATTTGTTTGCATCGGAGCAAATTTACAGCCCAAAAGCATTTGATATGCCTGTTCTTCGTGAAGTCTGTTTCTCTTTACCCAATACAACAAATCGTCTTTAGGCTTTTTAACAGTGACATAACGGCTTTTATCCTGTTTGCTGTAAGGAACTCTTGTGCCGTCATAATCAAATTCTAAAGAGGCTTTCAAAGAACCGTCGTAGTCCAATCCCAATGTAACAACCTTTTTAGGGTGAGATTCTTCAAGCGAAAGTCTTTCAATCGCTTCCGTCGTTTCAACCTCTGTAATTTCCTTTAATTTCGGCAATTCTTCATAAATGAATTTTGCACCCTCTGCATCTTTTACATCTGTAAATGATGCTTTTGTTAAATTTTGCGGTAATGCCGAAACTGTAATGTTTGTCGGGAATATCAGGTTTTTATATCTTCCCCATTTCAACTGTCTTGAAAAATATCTGACTTCTTCAAACGGTAGAATATCATCTCTATCAGGGCGTTTCCAGTATAAAGAAACCAAAACGTTTCCAACCATTGAAAAATTAACCCCGACTCCTAATGTCCACGTTTCGCCCGTAAAACGTAATTTTGCTTTGGTTTTTCCGTCAATTACATCTTCTGCCAATGATAACATTTTGAAAAATTGGTCAAATTTTAATATCGGAACGTCATACCAACCGGCTCTTTTATCAAGTCGTGATTGAGTTAAAAGCATTTTGAAAATTTCAATATTGACTTTTTGTGCATAATTGTATTCTAAATTCGGCTCCGTCTTTTGACGTTCGATAATCTTTTTGAATACACCTTCCAAATCTCTTACAACTTTTCCCGTTTCTCTTTCCATTACAAGAATTGAAAAGAAATTTTGACGACGCTTCGGATTAAAATGGAATATATATGAGCCTTGAGGATTATCGCAAATCTCCGTTCTCTCATCGGTATAGTCAATTTTTGCCTTGAATCTCTTTTCCGCATATTCGTCGTAAATGTGCTCGTCTATCGCATATAATCCCAATGCTACAACGTGTTTACACCACTTTTCCTCTAACGGGCATGAACAACTCGGTATTATTTCACCCTTTTTAAAGGTCAATGAAACGTCATAATGGTCTTTATAATTGCCTTTTACTTGTGCCTTCAAAACATTTCTCGAAAGCGTAACGTTCTCGACCAAATTCTTTTGGTAAACTTCATATCCTCTTCGCCAACTGCCGGGTTTTGCATTGTCTTTGAGATATTTATGATTAAGATAACAAATACTCATGCGGTATATTACTCAAAAAATACTTTCACTTTGTTTGCCTATCCAAATCCACAAACTGTCACCACAGTTTTAGACAGGTTTCTTCCATACTTTGATTATACATGCTGAAAATCAAAAGCAATAGCAGGTTACAATCTTTTGTAAACTTTTGTAATAATTAGAATAATGAAATAAGAAAATGTTCAATTATCCCGCCGTGGAAAGCTACCAAAAACATTGATATCAAAAGGCAGGGACCGAACGGCCAGTAGGTCGGATTTTCTTTGAGTGATTTTATCGTGAGAATTAATCTGCACAAATAAAGTCCTGTGATTGTCATTAATATAATAAATATATAGCTCATTACTTGTGTTGTGTTTCCGAAAATCGGGGTCTTATACAAAATCAAAAGCAAAAAGAACAATGCCGATGCGTACAAGGCTCTGTATTCTTTTGCTTGATATAATTTTTTAACAAAAGACGGAATGATGCATAATACTTGAATTATAGCTGCAACTACCAAGGCAATTATAAACATTTTTGCACCGAGCAAAGCCCCCATTGATGCTGCGATGTAGCTGTCACCCGTTCCGAAAGCTCTTTTCTTTACCAATAGCCAGCCAAATCCGGAAAGTATTTCCATACACAAAACACCCGTTACAAGTCCGATTAAAGCTTGAACAATATTGCCTGCGAAGAATTGAAAAATCAAAATTACGACTGCCAAAGCTATTGTATGAACGTCAAAAACAACTTTTTCTTTAATGTCCGTAATAGCAATGACCATCGACAAACAGAATAAAATTATAAAGAACGGAAATAAAATTAATCCGTTTACAATATCGCCTTTTAAGAAGAAATTGTTGCAATAGTAGCTGTAAAAGCCTAAAAATCCCAAACCTGTCAAGAATTCGACAATCGGGTATTGAATGCTGATTGGCATTTTACAGTTTCTGCATTTACCTTGCAAAATTAAATATGAAATAATCGGAATATTGTCGTAGGGTTTGATTTTTTCCCCGCATTTAGGACATTTTGACGGAGGCAAAACAATTGATTCGCCAGAAAAAGCTCTCAACGCAACTACGTTTAAGAAACTTCCTATGCAAACGCCTGTTATAAAAACGAAAAATCCTAAAATGTTAAAAAAATCGACTGTCATTATTTTATTTCCTGTTCTTCATTGATTATTGTGAAAAGCTGATTTAAGGCTTTTTTTATTTTCCTCGAAACCTGCATTTGAGAAATTCCGAGCATTTCGGCTATTTTTGTTTGGCTGATGTCTTGCAAAAAATTCATCTTTATAATTTCTTTTAAATCATCGTCTAATTTCTCAAGTGCTTCTTTTATCATAATTTTATTTTCTTGATACTCTGTCAAAGACGAATAATTTGTGTTTGGAATTTTTTCTGACAATGTTTGCCCGTCAGAATCAGTATAGGACAAAATTTGATCTAAAGACATAACGTATCTTCTTCTCTCGACGTCCATAACCTCTCGAATTTTGCCGACAGGAGTTTTTAATTCCTCTGCAAGTTCTTTTTCTGTCGGAAGTTCGCCGTCGGAATCCTGCATTTCTTTCATAATTTTATTTACACGGTATGCAAGTTCGTAAATTTCTCTCGGAGCTTTTATCATAGAAGCTTTGTCACGCAGATAATGCCTGATTTCTCCCGTGATAAAATATGTTGCGTATGTTTTAAAATTCGTACTGACCGAAGTGTTGAACATTTTGACGGCTTTAATAAGCCCCAAAATCCCTACTTGAAGAATATCTTCAATCGGGTCGGTACTTCTTCTTGCAAGGTGCAATGCGATTTTTTTGACAAGCGGAATTGCTTCTATTACAACTTCATTTCTCAATTTATTTTTTTCTGCATCAGAATCAACCTGACTTATTTGTGTCAGGTGAAAATAAATTTTTTCAAAATCTATATCTTGTTCTTGCACTTTTGCTCCGACTTCAGAACAATTATATCATATTGAAAAATTTTTGTCCTATTGAATTAATTCAAATCTGTTTGGAATTATGTCATCAATGCCGTATTCAACAGGGTTCCCGTCTTTATTTTCCAATACAATTTTAATGTTTTGACCTTCTTCAAATTCTGAAAACCATTGACGGCAAGCACCGCAAGGCCAGCATAATTTTGTTTTCGGAGAATAAATGGCAACAGCTTTTAAACGGCTTTTTTCGCCTGCTGCAATGGCTGTGGACATAGCATTTCTTTCTGCACAAAGACAAAGCGGATAGCTGCCGTTTTCTACGTTGCAGCCTTTGTAATAATTGCCGCTTTCGTAAATGGCACAAGCTCCGACTTGGAAATTCGAATATTTTGCAAATGCATTTTTTGATGCTTCTTTTGCTAAATTTAATAATTCTTCATTGTTCATTGCTTATTCTCCTCTTTTTGCAATTTTTCACTGCGGATAAATATTGTAACACACTTTTGAAAATCGTTTATGTGTAGGATACAATATTAAGTAAATACAATATAATAAATATAGTGTAATTAAGGTGCATGCCCGTTTTATGCGATAGGTTATGTGGTAAAAACAAGTTACATTTGTTAATAATTGTGACTTAATTCGTTACAATATAGTATGATAAAGTAATAAAAGTAATATCGAGGGAAAAAGTGACAGACAAGTTAATCATTTCGGGCGGAAAACCATTATATGGAGAAGTATCTGTAAGCGGAGCGAAGAATGCCGTATTAAAGCTTATGGCGGCAACATTGTTGGTAAAAGATGTAAGTAAAATTTACAATGTTCCCGAATTAACCGATGTTACGATTATGTTAAGTGTTTTGGGTCAGCTTGGAGCAAAAACATCTTATGATAAAGTTGAAAAAAGTATTGTTATCGACACTCGAGAATTAACAAGTATTGTTGCAGGCTATGAATACGTCAGCAGAATGAGAGCCTCTTTTATCGTATTAGGTGCGTTAGTAGGCAGATGTAAAGAAGCTGTTGTTGCACTCCCGGGCGGCTGTGCAATAGGAGAAAGACGTGTCGATTTCCACATAAGAGGTCTTGAAAGCCTTGGTGCAACAATAAAAATCGAAAACGGATACGTTCACGCACATGCAACAAGACTTGTCGGAACGGATATTTATCTTGATATTCCGTCAGTTGGTGCTACGGAAAACTTAATGTTAGCGGCTGTTTTGGCAGAAGGTTCAACAAGAATTCAAAATGCGGCTCAAGAACCTGAAATCGTTGATTTGGCTAATTTCCTTAATGCAATGGGTGCTGATGTATCAGGTGCGGGAACATCGGAGATTGTTATCAACGGTGTTAAACAAGAAGATTTACACGGAATAGAATACGCAACAATCCCCGACAGAATTGAAACGGGTACTTATATGGCTGTTTTGATTGGAACTCGTGGTAAAGGTATTATCAAAAATGTAAATCCGTCACATTTGACATTCTATACGTCAAAACTTACTCAAATGGGTGCAAAAATTAAATTAATCGAGCCAACGGCAATAGAAGTCAGCTGTAACCAAAGATTAAAGGCTTTGAACATCGTAACACAGCCGTACCCGGGATTTCCGACGGATTTGCAATCACTCGGAATGGCATTGTTGAGTGTTGCAGACGGTGTGAGTATTATTACTGAAAGTCTTTATGAAAACAGATTTATGCAAGTTCCCGAACTTCGTAAAATGGGTGCGGATATTCATCAAGAAAGAAATCACGCTTTAATCAAAGGAGTTGAAAGACTTTCGGGAGCAAACTTGAGAGCAAGCGACTTGAGAGCAGGTGCAGCACTTGTTTTGGCTGCTCTTATGGCAGACGGATACAGTACAATAGAAGAGTTACAACATATAGATAGAGGCTATGAACTTTTAGTTCCGAAACTCAGTTCATTAGGTGCAGACATCAAACGTATAAATGATGAAACCGACGTGGTAGCTGATAAAGTCAGAGGAAATTTAAATAATGAAACAACAAAATTATAAAAGATGGTATGATCACGATCCTGTGTTATTGCAGGTTATAAATATGCTTCGTAATTATCAAACGGAATTGCATGCACAAGCAGAAGCTTTCCTCGTGAAGATTGAAGAAAAAGTTTCTAAAGAAACAATCGAAAAATTTTACGAAATGGTAAAACCCGTAGCCGGTAATCGTTGGTATGATAAAGACCCTGTTATTTCAAAAACGGTTGAACTTTTAAGAGTTGTTCCCCCGGAAATTCAAAAAGCGGCTGCCGAACATTTTTTGGCAACATTGAAAAATCTCGGCATTAACCCCGAAGATATTGAAAAAGGTAATATAAAAGACTAATTGTTCTCAAAAAATAAAATATTAAATACGAAAAAAGGAAAGTTTAAAATCTTTCCTTTTTTGTTATTTCATTGGTCTGTTATTTTTAATTATTCCTGCAACATTCATCAGGGCTAATGAGTTTAATGTTGCGTGAAGCTGAGCACTTCTGTCTGTAAAATTATCATTGAACGAAAATTTATTATTTTCTTCTTCTTCATTTTTATTATTACGAAAGTATTCGGTTCCTCTGTACGATCTATCGTCAGCCGTCTTTGCAGCTGTTCCCGATATATCACCACTTTTGAAATTTAACGCCCCTGCTATACCGAATGCTCCCGCAGATCTTGTATCAACCATTGTTGTAGTCCTATCTGCTTAAAAGTATCACGAGTATTCGACAACCTTGTTTTCTCGATTGCCTGTTCGTCTTGTCACACACTCGACGAATTTGTAGTTATGCGTTACACAACCTTTCGGTTGCTTCGGATTTAACCTCTCCGTAAAAATTCACTCTCTTGGTTTTTACAAGTTCTTTGAATTTTTACATGCGTATGAAAACACGCTCATATTTTTTTTTGTTAGTAAATTGCTAAAAATCATATAAAAACATTACAAATCTTTACAATTGTTTTGAATCAATATTTTCTGCGAAAATAACTTGTTTTTCACGTATAAATGTTACAATATAAATTTAGATTATTTTTTATTGTTTAACATTAATGATATTTTAAAAATATCAATCAGTAAGGGGGTTTGAGGGTTTTGATGTAGTTTAAAAGCAATGTATAAAATTAACCTGTATTTGCCCGAAACCGTTTGATTGTAACAAATTACCCCTTGTAACATTGTTTATGAAGTTTGGTTAAATTAAAATTTATATATAACTTTTATTAAGCAAAATAATGATTTTTTGCTTAGAAGTAAGTGGATAGTGAATTTGTAAGGAAAGAGAAATGAAAAAGTTAATCACATTGCTTTTATGCGGTATATTTTTATTAAATTTTTCTATGCCCGCATCGGCAATTACGAATGCACCTGCTAAAAAGAGCAAGAGTGCAGCTGCTGTAAAAACTACGGCAAGAATTGGTTTTATTTTTGACGGACCGTCGCCTGCAAACGATTATTTTCTTGAACAGTTCAAGAAATCAATTTCAGCTTCGGTTGCACAAGATTATAATGCTGTTTATCCGAAAGAGCTTGTTTATACGGCTGATTGGACAGAAGCAGGAGCAAAGAAAGCAAGCGATAAGATGTTAGCTTCAAACGCTGATATCGTTGTTGCTTTAGGTTATTTGACTTCGCAATATATAAATAAAGTAAATAAAAAAGGCAAATTTGTTGTAACTGTTGACCAATACGGTTTGAGAGATTTAGGCGAAGGATTTTTCTCACCTGTTTCTCAAATGTGCCAAAAGATTGAACAATTCAAACGTTTAACCAATTACAATAAAGTTGCAATTATGATGAACGAAGGCTACTACAAGACTCGCAAGGATTGGAACAGTTTTTTAGGCAAAAAATTTGAAGGTAAAGGAATTAATTTTGTAATAGTTCCCGTAAACGGAAGTGTTGACAAAGCGATTGCAAATATTCCATCAGATGTTGATGCAGCTTTTGTTTTACCTCAATTCACATTAACGCTTGAAGATTTGCAGGATATGTTTTCAAAACTCACATCAAGAGGCATTATGACTTTCTCTGCATTAGGTGAAAGCGATGTAAAACTCGGTTGTATGTTAGGTTCCGGTGCATTGGATATGGACAGAAAGATTGCAGAAGCAACTTCTTTCAATGTTAGAGCCGTTCTTGACGGAAAGAAAACCGATTATCAAAAATTATACTTCTATGAAGATGATATTTTGTACATCAACACAGACACAGCGGAAAAAGTCGGTTACGAACCGCACATCAGACTTTTGACGAATGCAAAAGTTATTTCATCAAAGAAAGTTCCTCAATACTCATTGTCGGAAGTTTTCACAAAATTAAACGAACAAAACTATGATATTAAACAAAAACATTACCTTGTTAAAGCGGCAAGAAACTCGGTAACTTCAGCTTATTTGAAATATTTACCGACTTTCTCGACAACAATCGGATATCAACAATACAGCCATGACTTTGCAGAATCGGCAAAATTGTTATATCCCGAAAGAACAGGCGTTTTCCAAATGGGACTTGACCAAGTTATTTATTCGCCTGCATTAATAACAAATATTTTAATCAAGCACAGACAAAAAGATTTTGCTTATGCGGAAAAACTTCTTGCAGAACAAAATATGGGTATTGATGTTGCACTTTTGTATATTGATATGTTGATGCTTGATAATTCAATCAAAATTCAAGAAGAATATGTAAAAGAATCAAGAGAAAACCTTGCAATGGCAAGAGTTCGTGAAAAAACAGGCTATTGCGGCAGAGAAGAAGCAATGCGTTGGGCTTCTCAATTAAGAATTAACGAACAAAATCTTATTGAGATGAATGCAGCTTACAAAAACGTAAAAGTAATGATTAATAAAGTTCTTGCAGAACCGCAAAATCAAGACTTTACGCTTGCTCCGTTAAAGGCTTCAGACCCTGCATTCTACACTAAAGATTTATATATTCTTGATTATGTAAGAACTCCTCAAGCACTTGAAAACTTCACAAAAATGCTCGTAACAGAGGCTTATGAAGTTTCTCCTGAACTTGCTAAATTGAGAGCTGCTATCAGAATGAAGAATGCTGAAAGAGGAATGTATATCCAAAAATTCTTCTTACCTGATGCAAAACTTCAATTGCAATATCAATCATTGTACGGCAGACATTATACAGGTGATGTTAAAATCCCGTTGTGGACTCCGAGAACGGGCATGATGTACAATTCAATGGGTCATTCTGATCCGACATACGGATACTTGGGAATTTTTGCTCAATGGAAACCTATTGAAGGCGGTCAAAAATTCGCAGAAATAGCAAGAGTAAGCAATGAAAAGAAACAACTTTTAGCAATGAACGAAGGTGTTAAATTAACAATCGAAGAACACGTAAGAACAATCGTTAACGAAGCTCTTGCATGCTATTTCAGTATTGAAAAAGACTACAAAGCAATGTATGCCGCAAAAGAAAACTATACAAGAGTAAAAGCTGAATACTTGAAAGGAAAAGCTCCTATTGCTCAACTTATTGACGCTCAAGATGTTTACCTTTCATCAAAACAAAAAGCAGCTAATGCTCAATATGAATTCTTTAAACGACTCGTATGGGTACAAAGAAGTATCTGTGCCGTTAACTGGGCAGATGCTACTCCGAGAGCTAAAGAATGGATTGAAAAAGTTAAAAAAGATTTGTTGAGAATGGACGATATCAGATTGTAATTTTCAATAACTTGAAAAACTTTTCAGAGAAATGTAAGCGGTTTGAATTTATTAAATTCAAACCGCTTTTTTATTTTGTTTTATTTTTCGTCAACTATTTTTCGACTAATGAGATAAAAAATCGGCTTTAAGATATCTTAAAGCCGAAAAATAATTTTAAATATCCTATATCAAATATCAGACCAATCCTGCTGCTCTATTTATCGCAGAGTAGTTCAAGCCTCGTCTTTCTGCTTCTTCTTTTGTGAATTTGACTAAATCCTTTATACTTTCCGGAATGCAGTCTTTGTTTTCGTCAAACCAATTCATCTCAATATCAAAAGCAACATTTTTGACTTTTCTGAAAACAGCTTCGTCTAAAAATTTAATTATTTCTTCTTTATCGTCGTTAATTTCGGGAATAATTATATATTTTACTCTGACAAGTTCCGGTGAATATTGAGCCTTTACGTATTTTTCAATATTATCCCAAACTTCATAATAGAGGTCTTTGCCTTTTATCCAACGGAATAATTCGGCAGAACCTGAATCAACAGAAATATCTATCGATACGGTTTTCATTCTTAAACCGTAGGAAATTGCCTCTGAGTAAATAACTCCGTTTGTGAGGACTCGAATATCTGTCATACCCTCGTCAATTAAAGTCTGCAAAAGCTTCTCAAAATCGGGGCTTAATGTCGGTTCTCCACTTGCAAAAGTTGTATATCCTCCATCTCTTAAATAACCTTCTCTTGCGAGTTCTTTTATTAAAGGATAAACATTGTATTCTTCGTTTTCGCAAGTTTGTCCGAGAGTTTTGGCACAATAAACGCAGCCTAAATTACATTTATTGCCCTCATTGAAGTTCAAAATGGAGATATAATCACAATCGTCATAGTCTTTTTCAACTAAAAATTCACAACCGTTGCATTGTGGAATACCTTCTCCCGAGAGCATTTTATCTCTGTAAGCTCGTTTTAATTTGAAAAATTCTCGCAAATTCAGCTCGCCGCCGTTATAATCTTTCATAAAGTAGTGAAAACAGCCGTTTTCGTCTGTTTTTCTGCAACAGAAAGTTATTCCGTCTTGAGCAAAATCTATTCCGTGTTCTATTAAATCGCAACTTTTATATCTCATTTTCTTAATCCGATTTTTATTTGTTTTCTTTTTTTCTGTTTGCGGCAACCGTGTCAATCAAACCTTTGAATAACGGGTGCGGATGTTCGGGTCTTGATTTGAATTCTGGGTGGAATTGACAAGCTACAAACCAGTCATTTTGCGGATATTCAACCATTTCACAAAGCATTCCGTCAGGTGAAACTCCTGAGAACACAAGTCCTTTGTCCGCTATTATTTGTTTGTATTCGTTGTTGACCTCATATCTGTGGCGGTGGCGTTCCCAAATAACGGTTTTGCCGTATGCCTTATGAGCTTTCGTTCCTTCTTTTACATGGCATTCAAATTGACCTAATCTCATTGTTGCACCGTAACCTTTGACGTGTTTTTGTTCCGTCATTAAGTCAATTACTGGGTAAGGTGTGCCTTCGCAGAATTCAGTACTGTTTGCATTCTTCAAACCTGCAACGTTTCTTGCAAATTCAATTACTGCACATTGCATTCCAAGGCATAAGCCCAAAAAAGGCAAATTGTTTTCTCTTGCGTATTTGATAGCATTGAGTTTGCCTTCAATTCCTCGAACTCCAAATCCCCCGGGTACAACAAGTGCATCAACATCTTTCAAAATTTCTTTCGTTGTTGCATCGTCTTTGCATTCATCTGATGCAATCCATTTGATGTTGATTTTTGCACTATGAGCATAGCCTGCGTGTTTCAAACTTTCTACAACTGAAATATATGCATCTGATAAATCGGTGTATTTACCTGCTATTGCGATATCAAAAGTTTGTTTCGGATTTTTAATTCTCTCGTTGAGTTTTATCCATTCCTTTAAATCAGGTTTTCTGTCATCTTCTTTCATCAAAAGACGTTTCAAAACTACACCTGCAAGGTTTTGAGCTTCGAGTGCAAGCGGTACTTCATAAATACTGCTCATATCTCGGCATTCGATTACGGCGTCTTGTTCTACCGAGCAGAATAATGCAAGTTTTTCAAGTTCTTTTTTAGGAACTTCCATTGAAGTTCTGCAAACCAAAATTTCGGGCTGAATACCGTAACTTCTCAATGTTGCAACACTGTGCTGCGACGGTTTTGTTTTGATTTCTCCCGATGTCGGCAAATAAGGAAGCAATGTTACGTGAATGCTTAATGAATTTCCAAAGCCTGCTTCCGTTCTGAATTGTCTTATCGCTTCGATAAACGGTAAACTTTCGATGTCACCGATTGTTCCGCCGATTTCTGTTATAAGAAAATCAGGTTCAAACTGTTTTGTTGCTTTTATAATTCTTGATTTGATTTCGTTTGTAATATGCGGAACAACTTGAACGGTTGCACCTAAATATTCGCCTTTTCTTTCTTTTTGAATGACTGTTTGGTAAATACTTCCTGATGTCACGTTGTTGATGTGTCCTAAATTTGTATCGGTAAATCTTTCGTAATGTCCTAAATCCAAATCCGTTTCTGCTCCGTCATCGGTTACAAAAACTTCACCATGCTGAAACGGACTCATTGTTCCGGGGTCAACATTTATATATGGGTCGAACTTTTGGATTACTACCGAATATCCTCTTGCTTTTAAGAGCTTCCCTAAACTTGCTGCAACTATCCCTTTTCCGAGCGAGGATACAACTCCGCCCGTTATAAATATATACTTAGTCATTCTTTTATTCCGTTCTTCACTTCTTACTGCCGCAAACGATTTTGCTGTTTGCTTCTGTTAATTAATTTTGGGGACTCTGAAAAATCCGTCTTCTTCATAAGGTGCATTCTTCATAAGTTCTTCTTTTGTTTGTTCGTATTTTACAACATCATCACGCATTACGTTTGTTACTGGAATTGCGTGCGGCATAGGTTCAATGCCTGTTGTATCAACTTCGTTCATTTGTTGAACATATTCTAATATGCTTCCGAGTTGTGTTGAATATTTTTCAATTTCTTCTTCTGTCAACTCAAGTCTTGCTAACTTTGCTACGTGTTTTACGTCTTCTTTTGTTATCATAATTGCTCCAATTTTTTAATATTGAATTTTATATTGAAATTTTACCATAAAAATTTTTTATATCATATCTTCCGGATTTTTGCAGCTCTTTCTCCAGTTTTTCATTACCTTTACGTTTAATTCAAGGTAAATCTTTTTATCTGCAAGTTTTTCAAGTTCTAATCGTGCATCTGTGCCGATTTTCTTTATCATTTGCCCTTTTTTACCTATTAAAATCATCTTTTGGCTGTCATGCTCTACAATAATGTCTGCATAAATTTTATCAATATTTTCTTCTTCTTTATATGCATTTATCAAAACTGCCACGCTATGCGGAATTTCATCTCTTGTCTGAAGAAGAATTTTTTCTCTGATAATTTCTGCCGAAACTTTTCTCATTGTTTCGTCCGTCAAATCATCTTCATCATATATCGGAATGCCTGACGGGAGTTTTCTGTAAATGTTATCTATCAAAGTATCCGTGTTTCTGCCTGTTTTTGCCGAAACTTTTACAAGCGGATAATTGTTTTCAAATAAACATTTATAAGAATTTATATTTTCTTCTCGTTTTTCCTGCTTTTTTATCATATCAACTTTATTGCATACAATAATTATAGGAATATCTGTTTTTAAAAGGTTTTCGGCAATCCATTTATCACCTTTGCCTGCAGGTTCAGTTACGTCTGTTACAAACAAAATTAAATCCGCATCAGGTATAGAAAGCTTTGCTTCGTCAAAAAGAATTTCACCGAATTTGTCCCAAGGTTTATAAACTCCGGGGGTATCTATGAAGATAATTTGTCCCTTTTCGCTTGTATAAATCCCTTTTATTCTTCTTCTTGTCGTTTGCGGTTTATCTGTTGCAATAACAATCTTTTGTCCGATAATTCCGTTTAATAATGTGCTTTTGCCTACGTTCGGACGTCCTATTATTGCTACAAAACCTGTTCTTTGTTTCATCTTCCTGCCTTTTTCTTCTAAATTTTGTTTGTTACGAGCGCAACAATATCGTTATAAATGATGTAAAACATCAGTAATATCAGCAAATAAAAGAATATATTTGCTATAATTTCCGAAACTTTTTCATTAACAGGCTTACCTTGGATTTTTTCTATCAGTAAAAACAATACATGCCCGCCGTCTAAAGCAGGAATCGGCAATAAATTCAAATATGCGAGATTCAAACTGATAATTGCCGTGAGCAAAAGTCCTTTGAAAAATCCTTGATATTCAATCACGTCAGAGCCGATTTTTGTAATCGCAACGATGCCGTGCATTTCTTCCATAGGTATTTTACCTGAGAATAATTTTGCAAGTCCGTATAACATTAAATCTGAATTTGTTTTGATGTATTCAAGCGAGTAAACTACGTTGTCTTTAATGTTTTCAACGGGGTACATAACCTCGATGACTCCCTTTTTAATGCCCATCATACCGTTTTTATCAGGGTAAATTGTCGGCATTTCTACTTTTTCACCGTTTCTTAAAACAGTTATGAACAAAGGCTTTTGGGTATCAGTTGCGGCGTATGCCAAATCTTCTGCCGTCAAAGGAACTTTCACCGTGTAAACTCTTTTGTTTTGTAAATTATCTCTTGTTGCCTTTTGAAGCTCCGTTAATTCAACTTCTTCTGATTTATATTGCTCAAATCCGTAAATTTCGTCCCTCGTTAATTTTACAGGGGCTTCATCCTCGTATGCGGGCATGGTGACTTTTGTTCCTGCCGCAATAACTTTATTCGGATTAATATTCGGATTAAGTTTAATTATTTCAGCCTTTTTCTTCTCTACGGCTTGCGGTAAAACCATTCCGTCAAACGAACGGCTCATATACAAATATTTTGATAAAACATTCGGCAAATCAGCTTTTGTGCCGTTGATTTCATAGAAAACATCACCTTTTTGAAAGCCTGCCGCTTGAACTGACGGCGTTGCATTTTTTGTCATTTCTTCAAAGGTAGTGTCAAAAGTGTTTGTCGGGAGTTTGTGCCAAATACCTGCAACTAACATAACAAGTAAAATTGCTGTGACAAAGTTTGCAAAAACACCTGCGACAATAACTGCTAATCTTTGATGAATCGGTTTATTAGCAAATCTTTCGGGAGAATCTGCCGCAATTTCGCTGTTTTTATCGTCATCAGGGAATGAAACATATCCGCCTAAAAGGCAGGCATGGATTAAAAATTCTGTTTCTCCGATTTGTTTTCTGTATAAAGTCGGTCCGACGGGCAGCCCGAAACCGAATTTATCCACTTTTATTTTAAAGGCTTTTGCCGCCAAAAAGTGTCCGAGTTCGTGTACCATAACCAAAAAACTTATTAATAAAATCATTATGATGATATTCACGTGCATTTCTCCAAAATTTCTATATAATAATTGTATGATAAATATTTTGAAAAAACTACTTGATTTAATTTATGATAAAAAATGTTACTTTTGTTCTAAAATGACTGAAAATAGTGAGTTTTGCGATAACTGCTTTTCAAAAGTCGAATATCTTTCTCTATCTCCCGTTTTTATGATAGACGGCGTAAATGTTTATTCTGCAACGGTTTACGAGGATATTCCTCAAAAATTAATTCGTGCCGTAAAATTTCACAATAAAAAAGAACTTGCAAAATACCAAGCACAAATTATGGTTAATTTTTGGCAAAACTTGGATATTTCAAAGAAAAAATATACGGTTATTCCGACTCCGATGTTCTATTCAAAGGCTCGAAAACGCAATTATAATCACATGGATTTGGTTGCCGAACATTTTTCAAAACTTATGGGCTATGGTTTTGATAAAAAATCGCTTATCAGAAATCGTGAAACTGCCCCTCAATATAAGCTAAATCGTAAACAACGTGAAGAAAATCTCAAAGGTGCTTTTACTTTAACAAAAAAAATCGCTGAACCTGTTTTAATTTTAGACGATATTTCTACGACAGGAACTACTTTGCGGGAAATTATTTCAGAGCTTAAAAAATTCGGAATAGACGATATTACTTGTTTTGTAACCGCTATTCCGAAATAAAAAATTTAATTCGTAAAAATTATAAATTTTTGATTACTGCATCTGTAAATTCAGTTGTAGTAGCTGTTCCGCCTAAATCCGCCGTTAAAACTTTTCCCTCTTTTAAGGTTTTTAAAAGAGCCTTTTCAATTTTTTCGGCATAATCTCTTTCGCCAATATATTTAAGCATTTCAACCGCACTCAAGAGAAGTGCTGACGGATTTGCTTTATTTTGACCTTTTATGTCGGGGGCTGAGCCGTGAACAGGTTCAAAAACTGCACATTCAAGACCTATGTTTGCCCCTCTTGCAAGTCCTAAACCGCCCGTTAATCCTGCTGTTAAGTCCGAAACAATATCTCCATATAAATTCGGAAGTACAAGTACATCAAATTTTTCAGGGTTTTGAACAAGCTGCATACAAAGATTATCAACCAAAATTTCTTTGTATTCTATTGTCGGATATTTTTCTGCTATTTTTCTGCAGCATTCTAAAAACAATCCGTCGGAAAACTTCATAATATTAGCTTTTGATACGGCATGTACCATTTTTCTTCCGTTATCAACCGCATATTTGAAAGCAAATTCTGCAATTCTTTCCGATGCTTTTCTTGTAATGATTTTAATACTTTCGGCGGTATTTTCGTCCACCATTCTTTCAATACCGGCATATAAATCTTCGGTATTTTCTCTCACTACAACCAAATCAACATTGTCAAAAGCTGTTTTGATACCTTCAAAATTTTTGCAAGGTCTTAAATTTGCATACAAATCAAGTTCTTTTCGAAGTTGTACGTTTACACTTCTGAAACCTTTGCCGATAGGGGTTGTTACAGGAGCTTTGAGTGCAATTTTATTCTTTTTTATGGAGTCGATTACTCTGCTCGGAAGCGGCGTTCCTTCTTTTTCCGCAACTTCTGCACCTGCTGTTTGAATATCCCAATCAATTTCCAAACCTGCGGCTTTTATAATTTTCATAACCGCATCGCTGATTTCAGGTCCTATTCCGTCACCGTTTATTAATGTTATTTTTCTCATTTTTGCCTCACTTTATAAAAAAATACAGTTCTTTTAATGCTTCTTTTGCAAATGCAATTTTCATCAAGCGTCTTTGCAAAACCGACGGTTGAAGAACTTCTACAACTTTTGTGTTGATTCCGTCTGAAAGACCGATATACATAAGACCGACGGGTTTTTCGTCACTACCGCCTGTCGGACCTGCTATTCCTGTTGTTGCCATAGCAAAGGTCGTTCCCGTTGCTTTCAAAAGCCCTTCCGCCATTTCTCCTGCTGTTTGTTCGCTTACTGCACCGTATTTTTCAAGAGTTTCTTTTTTTACTCCGAGGTATTTCATTTTTGCCTCATTTGAATACGTTACAAAATTTGAGAAAATGTATTCCGAGCTTCCCGAAACATCTGTCAAAAGCGAACTTACAAGTCCGCCTGTGCAGGATTCCGTCGTCGAAAGAGTTTGATTTCTTTCTCGTAAAATTTCCCCGATTTTGTTTTCGGGGAAAGGATTTTCGGTTATTATTTCAACTATTTTCGCAAAATTTATAAAAAGATTTTTCATCATTAGTGTGTCGGAACATCAACGCCTTGAATGAACATAAGGTTGATTGTTTCGCCTTGATTAATTGTTATATCGCTGCCTTTTTTGAATAAATCAACAACTTGATCGCCCATAAGATATAATCCTGATGTGGGTACTGACAAAGTTGAGCTGAACGGTGTTAAAATATATTTCGGCCAGCCGTTCCAAGCTTTTTCACCTGTCGTAATGCCCCATTTTGTCATATTTTTAATGATTTTTCCTGCATTATCGACATTTTGTTTACTTGCCGTTTTGTAGTTTCCGTTGTGTCCTAATCCTCCGTCATCAGTCATTATTTCGGTTGAATGCAATGCTAATGAAACGGGAATTTGGTCGCCTGTCGGGCTTACCAAATGGTCAAATTTTACATAAACAACGGCATCTCTCGATAACATTCTTGTCGGTTGAACAAATCTGACTGAGCCTCGAATAATTGTTCCTTTCGGCAAAATCATTTTGTCACCTGCAATGATGTCTGCAAGAGTCATTACGTCAAATCTGTCATAAGCTGCTGCTTTGCTGCTGTCTGTGCAATCAACCGTTTTTACGGCAATGACTGTTCCTGCCGGAATATGTTCGCTGCTGACATCTGCTTTTAAAGGTGCCGCACATACTGTTAAGCCGCTCATCGCTGCCATAACAAGTAAAATTTGAAATAACTTTTTCATAATATTTTCTCCGTAAAATTAATTGTCTATAAATCTGCAACTGCCGTTTTGCCGAACTTTGCCGACAAATCGTCAATGTGATGAAGTGCGTAAACATAAGGTTCTAAATCTTTTTGGTTTAAATCAATCATTGAACCCCAATCCATTCTGCCGTGGTGTGCGGCTATCATTTTGGCAATTCTCGGAAATCCTCCGTTCATGCACTTTGTAAAGCCCCATTGTGAGTGAGAAATCCATGTTGAATAAAAGTCTTCAACATAATCAATAATTCCCGAATCTTCATTAATTTTGTATTCGAAAATTTTACCCAAATCGTGGATTATACTTGCTGCGATAACTTCTTCTCTATTGAGTTTTTGCGGAAACATCTCCGTTACCTTTTCGGCAATTTTCATACATTCATAAGAATGCTCAAGCAAACCGCCTAAATAGTTATGATGCATCATTTTTGCAGCAGGTATCGTTTTGATTTTTTCTTCGTATTCTTTTAACAAACCTGCTATGAATGTTTGCAATTTTTTATCTTCAAACGATGCAACTCTGTCGCAAATTTCTCCGAAAAGTTTTTCTCTTTCTTCTTCCGTCAAACCTGATTTGCCTTCTTCAACAAGTTCTATATCTGAAATCAAGCTGTTGTTGTACTTCTCGTTATATGTACCTTGCAAAATCTTTATTTTGTTTCCGCATCTGAACAATTTATCGCTCAATCTGTTTATGGTTTCTTCCCACATAATACAGTTCAAAATCGTTCCGTCTTCGGTGTTTCTAACTTGCAGTTTACCCATTTTGGTTCCTGCTTTCGTATCACCTATCGAATATGTTATTACTTCGTAAATCGCTTTTAAATTAAGCATATATCCTCTTTTGTTTTTTTCTTTAGTATATCATTTTGTCAGTTTTTTTTCTTGAATTTTTCTCTATTCCATTATATCTCCGTTTTTTAGGCGGAATGCGGTATAAAGTTTTGTAAACAGCCTCGAATGCTTGTATATTTTTATTCCCGAAAATTGCATAATCTTCTTATCTCCTGTAATAATATAAAGCTCTTTGTCGTTAAAATCTACAAGTTTTGCGGGCATGTCGCAGGTTTCGTCAACAATTTTATGATTTTTAAATGTGAAATAAACATTTTTATGCGGAATATAACATTTTGACCATGGCTCGAAAGCCCTTATTTGTCTGTCGATAAGTTCTGCCGAATGTTCAAAATTTATAAGGACATCTTTTTCTGTTATTTGCGGTTGATAAGAGGCTAATTCCTCTTTTTGATTTACGGGAACAATCATTTCATTGTCCATTTGTAAAAGCAGTTTACCGACGGCTGCATTTGCGGTTTTCGTGCATCTTGTTTTTAGCGAACCGCCTGTATCGTCAGGTCTTATTTCGACTTCTGTTTGGGATAAAATCGCTCCTGTGTCATAGTTTTCATCAACAAGGTGAAAAGTTATTCCGGTTTTTGTTTCGCCGTTTAAAATCACTTGTGCGTATGGGTTAGGTCCTCTGTATTTCGGCAAAAGCGACGGGTGGCAGTTGATTGTTGCAATTTTGGGAATGTTTATTGTTTCTTTTGAAAATTTTTCTCCCCAAGCCGCAATGAAAACGATATCAACATTAAGTCTGATAAGCTCTTTGCGAAATTCTTCACTGTTGACGCTTCTGGCATTGATTTCATAAAGGTCATAGCCTGAAATAAAGGCTTTATCCTTGCTCGGAAGTATAAAATCTTTTACGGCAAGTAAAATCGGGTTAAATTTTGTTTTTTCATACCTCAAAACCCCGACAGGAGTATAACCTGCGGAAATACAGCCTGAAATAAGGTTTGCAAACATTTGTTCGTATCCGACTATGACAACTTTTGGCATTAAATTATTTATCCCTTATGTTTTGCTTGCATATTATTTATGTTATGCGTAAAATATAAGTCAATTATATCAAAAATACGGACATGATACAAATCTCGCAAGGTTTTTCAATATCCTTCTAAAATAAGAATACTGACAGGAATTGAAAATACGGCACTTTGAGTATTTTAATTTTTCGAAAAAAATATTAAAATATGTTCAAAGAAAAAATAAGTAAGGAATCGGTTTGGAAAATAATTTTACAGGCTTAAACAATTCAAGACAGACTTCGGTAGCGTTAGAGAGAATTAATGATGTTGCGTCACATATGTTTTCGCAATATAACGACTTCAAAAACTCGAGTGCACTTGCCGATGAGATTTTTAATGATGTTTATTACAGCATGGAATCTTTGGCTGACTATTTCAGACAAACATTTTCCGCAAGAGGTATAAATATTGATAATATCTATTGTTTGAAAGACAAATCGACGAAATCGATTGTATTGTCTGTTTTGTGGCAAAAAGTCGGTTTTACAATGGTGACAAACGACAAACCTCTTGCTTTGCACAGACAGGACGGTAAAAAAAGCATTTGTCACAGAATTTTGGCAACAAAAGGTGACTGTATAAAAATAATCGGTGATAATCCCGAAAATTATCTTGCAAAACTTCTTGATGCGGAAGTTGCATCTTTATATGTTCCTGCCAATAAAAACGAATCTTGTGAAATGAGAGTAAGACATTTGTCCAATGAAATTCACACGATTAATCAGCAGTTTGCTGCGAAAGAATTTTTCTTGAAAGTTATTGAATATACTTGCGGCGGCGGTTCTTTGCATACGGAAAAAGAATTTCCGTCTATAATATATTAGTTTTTTTAGACTATTGGAAATATTTTGAGTTCGGGTTATACTTTGCATTATGAAACGAATAGATAATGTACGAAATTTTTGTATTATAGCACATATTGACCATGGCAAATCGACCTTGGCAGACAGGCTTTTGGAAAAAACAGGCACTATTGCAAAAAGAGATATGCAAGAGCAGCTTCTCGATACAATGGATATCGAGCGTGAACGTGGTATTACAATTAAACTTAATGCCGCAAGAATGAATTATAAGGCTCAAGACGGTAAAGATTACGTTTTGAACTTGATTGATACTCCGGGGCACGTTGATTTTTCTTATGAAGTTTCTCGTTCTTTGGCAGCTTGCGAAGGTGCTTTGCTGATTGTTGATGCAACTCAGGGTGTTGAGGCTCAAACGCTTGCAAATGTTTATCTTGCAATGGAACAGGATTTGGAAATCATTCCCGTAATTAATAAAATTGACTTGCCGTCAGCTGATGTAGAGGGTGTCCGTCAAGAAATCGAAGAAATTTTGGGAATAGACGGTTCAATGGCAATTCCTGTGAGTGCGAAAGACGGCACGGGCGTTGAAGATGTTTTGGAAGCTGTTGTAAAATATGTTCCAGCACCTGAAGATACATCTCATAAACCTTTGAGAGCATTGGTTTTTGACAGTGCTTACGACCAATATTTGGGAACGGTTTGTTTCTTCAAGGTTGTTGACGGTTCAATTAAAAACGGTGATAAAATCAGATTTATGGCAACCGATAAAGAGTTTGAAATTGTTGAACTCGGTTATTTGAATCCGAAAAGAGTTCCTGTTCAAGAGCTTAAAACGGGCGATGTAGGCTATTTTGCCGCTTCTATCAAAGAGATAACAAGATTTGTCGGAGATACGGTTACTCACGTAGAATACCCTGCGACAGAAGCACTTGCAGGATATAAAGAGGCATTGCCGATGGTCTTTTCGGGACTTTATCCCGTTGAAAACGACCAGTATGCGGATTTGAAAGAGGCTCTTGAAAAATTAAAATTGAACGATTCGAGTATTACTTTTGAACCTGAAACTTCATCAGCTTTAGGATTTGGTTTCAGATGCGGATTTTTGGGCATGTTACACATGGAGATTGCACAAGAACGTTTGGAAAGAGAATATAATATTTCTCTTGTTACAACGGCACCGAGTGTAATTTATAAAGTACATAAAACCAATGGAGAAGTAATAGACATCGACAATCCTGCAAATTTACCCGATGCTCAGTATCGTGATTATATAGAAGAACCTTATGTAAATGTAAACATTATAACACCCAATGAATACGTGGGTTCTCTTATGGAATTGTCACAAACTAAGCGTGGCATCTTTAAAAATATGCAATATCTTGATAAAATAAGAGTAAATTTGGAATATGATATTCCGTTGAGTGAAGTCATAACAGATTTTTATGACCAGCTGAAGTCACGTTCCAAAGGATATGCGAGCCTTGATTACGAATTTTGTGATTACAGACGAGCAGACTTAGTCAAATTGGACATATTGCTTGCAGGAGAAGTTGTAGATGCATTAAGTGCAATAGTTCACAAAGATAACGCATTCTATGTAGGTCAAAAACTTACGGCAAAATTAAAAGATATTATTCCGAAACAGATGTTTGAAGTAGCAATTCAAGCGGCGGTAGGTGGCAGAATTATAGCAAGAACGAATATCAAAGCAATGAGAAAAAGCGTTTTAGACAAATGTTACGGCGGTGATATTACAAGAAAACGTAAATTGCTCGAAAAGCAAAAACGAGGTAAAAAACGAATGAAGGCTGTCGGACGAGTTGAAGTTCCGCAAGAAGCTTTCATGGCCGTATTAAGTTTAGAAGAAGATTAATGTTACACAAATAAAAAGCAGAAAACGAGAGGTACGAACAAAATGCTGACAGACAAATGCTTAACAATGATTCTCGCCGGAGGTGAAGGAAGAAGACTTTATCCGTTGACCCGTGACAGGGCGAAACCGGCTGTTCCGTTCGGAGGACGATATAGAATTATCGACTTCGTAATCAACAACTTTGTGAACTCGGGATTTCACAAAATTAAAATTTTAACGCAGTACAAATCAGATTCATTGAATCATCACATTACAAGAGGATGGCCTTTATCACCGATAATCGGTCAGTATATTGACTTAGTGCCTGCTCAAATGAGAACTGACGGACATTGGTATAAGGGAACGGCAGATGCTGTTTTCCAAAACCTTACTCACATTCATGATGAAAACCCCGATTATGTATTTGTTTTCGGCGGCGACCATATTTACAAAATGGATGTTCGTTTGATGCTCAATTATCACAAGGAAAAAGATGCAGCATTAACGATTGCGGCAATTCCTATTCCTATTGAAGAAGCAAGCGAATTCGGTATTATCGAGGTTGATGACGATTGGAGATGTACGGGATTTGTTGAAAAACCGAAAGAAAAACCGAAATCAATCCCCGGAAGACCTGATATGTGTTTGGCTTCAATGGGCAACTATGTATTTAACACCGATAAATTGGTAAATGAACTTAAAATCGATGCAGAACTTGAAAATTCAAACCATGACTTTGGAAAAAATATTATTCCGAAGATGTTGAACGAAGGTGAAAGAATTTTCATCTATGACTTTACGACAAACGAATTTGACGGAATGAGCCCGTCAGAAAAGGGTTATTGGAAAGATGTCGGAAGTATCGACAGCTATTGGCAGGCAAATATGGACTTGCTTGACTATTCTCCCGAACTCAATTTGTATTCGGAAGATTGGCCGCTTCGTACGTTCAATTACAACTATCCGCCGGCAAAATTCATTTGGGAAGAAGGCGACAGAATCGGTATGGCAACAAACTCAATGGTTTCGGAAGGCTGTATCATTTCAGGCGGAAGTATTTCAAGATGTGTACTTTCTCCGAAAGTAAGAATTAACTCTTTCGCAAACGTAACAGGAAGTATATTGATGGAAAACGTTAATATCGGTCGTCATGCAGAAATTAAAAAGGCAATTATCGACAAAAACGTTGAAGTTCCTCCTTATACAAGAATAGGCTTCAACAGAGATGAAGATATTGCAAGAGGCTTTATTGTTTCGGCAGGCGGAGTTACGGTTGTTCCGAAAGGTGCTATCTTGTAAAGATTTCAATACTGAAAAATTAAAGAAGTCCGACAAAAATCGGGCTTCTTTTTTTTGTAAATTTTTGTTTTTTTTCGTATTGCAAATTCTTAAGTTTTACTATAAAATTTATGTTGTTATAACAACATATTTGCATTTAAAAAGGATATATCTATGGAAAAAAATGATAAGAAGCCTAATAAGGCGAAGTTGCATATTATTATTGCAGTTTGTGTTTTAGTAATTATTGTACCGATAGTATTTCACAAGGTATCAGCTTTTATTTCGGGGCAGATGATGGCAAAGATGATGAGTATGCCTGCAAAGGTTGAAACATCTGTTGTTGAAGAAAAAGATATTTATGAAACCTCGGACTATGTCGGCAGAATACAGGCGCCGCAAGAAGTAAAAATTGTTTCTCGTGTAAGCGGTTGGTTACAAAAGAAATATTATAATGACGGTGATTATGTAAGAAAAGGTCAATTATTATTCCAAATTGAGCCTGATGAATACGCAATTGCCGTGAAAAATGCCGAAGCTGCACTTCGCAGAGTTCAAGCATCTTATGAAAATTCACTTGTTGAATTAAATCGTGCTAAAGAGCTTCTAAAAGGTGATTATGTAAGTCGTTCATACTATGATCAGGCGTTTGCTAAATATTCTTCCGATAAAGCATCAGTAGATGCTGCAAGAGCAGATTTGGCAAAGAAAAGACTTGATTTAAGCTATACAAAAATTTATGCACCGTTTGACGGAAAAATCGGTGCTTTGAACATTACGGAAGGCAACTATGTAACAGCTCAAACAGGCGAGCTTGCAACCTTGGTTACTATTGACCCGATTCTTGCAACCTTCACGGTTAAAAATGAAGAATTAAATAAATACAAAAAGGAAGGACATAAAAACATTTATGACAATGTAAATGTTTCGTTAAGACTTTCTGACGGAAGTGAATATAACGAGGCAGGCAAACTTGATTTTACGGACAATCAAATTGATAAAGATTTGGGAACATTGATGATGCGAGCAACATTTGCAAACAAAAATCATACGTTAATCCCGAATGATTTTGTAAGAGTAATAATAACTTCAAAATTCCTTACGAAAGTAGTTCTCGTACCGCAAGATGCAGTATTGGAATCATTAAACGGTAAATATGTATGGGCATTGGGTGAAGATAATGTTGTAAAACAACAGGATATTGAAGTCAGCGGTTCATACGGCAAATATTGGATTGTAAAAAGCGGTTTGAATGTTGGAGATGTTGTTGTTTCAAGCAATATTCAAAGTGTTCGCCAAGGAGCAAAAGTTCAAGTTATTGAACTTACTCCCGAACAAAAGGCTGAAAAGGCGGCAGCGAGAGAGGAAGCTGAACACTCAAATATGACAGATAAACCTAATCAAAAAAATAAGGTTACTAACGGGGAAAAATCAGAATAATGAATAACGATAATAATCAGAAAAAGAATTTGTACTTTTTTATACAACGACCGAGATTTGCGATGGTAATTGCGATTTTTATCTCAATTGTCGGATTAATTTCGATGTTGACGTTGAAACTTGAAACTTATCCTGATGTAACACCTCCGCAGGTATCTGTTACGGCTAATTACACAGGTGCAAGTGCAAGTGACGTTGAATCCACGGTTGCATCATTGATTGAATCTCAGGTCAACGGTGTTGAAGATATGCTTTATATGTCATCAACCAGTTATGACCAAACTTATAATTTAACAATATATTTTAAAGTCGGAACTGATAAGGATATCAACCTTGTAAACGTTCAAAACAGATTACAACAGGTTACGCCTAAGTTGCCTGAAGAAGTTAAAAGACTTGGTATTACGGCTGTAAACAAAGTTAGCGGTCCCGGTACAGGTACCTTTAACTTGAAATCGGAAGATGGATCATGGTCACAATTAGATTTGACAAACTATGCAAAAATCTTCTTGGTTGATGAACTCAAACGTGTAGATGGTGTAGGTGACGTACAAGTTTACGGTGCAGGTGATTATTCAATTCGTGTATGGATTGATACTCAAAAGGCTGCAAAATTAAAAGTCGGTATGTCAGAGGTTGTAAAGGCAATCAACGACCAGAATACACTTGTTGCAGCGGGTTTTTTGGGACAAGAACCGGGAGATAATCCGCAAGAATTAAAATTGACTTTGAGAACACAAGGTCGTTTGGAAGATCCGAAACTTTATGAAGATATTATTGTAAAATCAAATGATAACGGTTCGCAAACCAAATTAAAGGATTTTGCGAGAGTAGAATTAGGTTCGCAAACTTACGACGGATTTGGTATTGTAAACGGTAACCCTGCTGCAATTATTCAAATCATCAGATTACCTGGTGCTAACGAAATCAATATCATGGATTTGGCACAAAAGAAAATTGTTGAAATTGAAAAAACATTACCTACGGGGTTAAAAATTGAAACGATTAACGATGGTACCAAGTTTGTACGTGAGTCAATCAAAGAAGTTGAATTTACGGTACTTATAACATCTGTAATTGTTGTATTTATCATATTCGTATTCCTTGGAGATTGGCGAGCAACGTTGATTCCTTGTGTAACGATTCCTGTGTCTTTGCTTGGAACGTTTATGGCATTGCCGCCATTGGGAATGTCGATTAACCTTTTGACGTTGTTTGCGATGATTTTGGCGGTTGCGACCGTAGTCGATGATGCTATCGTAGTAATTGAAAACGTGCGAAGGCACATTGAAGAGGGCAAAGACCCTGTGACTGCAACGCAGTTGACGATGGAAGAAGTCGGCGGAGCTTTGGTTGCAATGGCAATGGTACTTATGGCGGTATTTGTGCCTGTATCATTTATCCCGGGATTATCGGGCGTAATGTATAAGCAATTTGCGGTATTTATTTCCGTTTCAATTGCATTGTCAGCGGTATGTGCGTTGACTTTATCACCTGCCATGTGTTCGGTAATTTTGAAAGCTCATGACCCGAATAAAGTGCCGTCAAATGTAATTACGAAAGCAATTTCCGTAATGTTCAATTCTTTCAACGTTTATTTTGAAAAATTGACAACATTTTATATGCAGGTTGTTAAGAAATTTGTTTATAATCAAAAACTTACATTAGTTGTTTACGGAACAATAATTTTATTGTTATGCGTAATGTTTAAGATGATTCCGACGGGCTTTATTCCTGAGGAAGACCAAGCGGTTTTAATCGGTCAAGTTACGCTTCCCCCTGGGGCTTCAATTGCAAGAACAAAGGCTGTATGTTTGAACATCAACCAGCGTATAAAAGACATTGAAGGTGTAAAATATACAATGACATTCGGCGGAAACGGTCCGTCAAACATCGCTTATGTCATTGCCGATTTGCACGAATGGGAAGATCGTAAAGTAAATCCTGTTCAATGGGTAATGAGAAAAATACAAGGTAAACCGACGGATTTATCTGCAGAAGGTATTAAAAAACAAATTAATGCAAGAATAAGCGGTGTAGTAAACGAAGGCAAGGCAATATTCTTCTCACCTCCGGCAATCAGCGGTATGAGTATGTTAGGCGGTTTGGAATTCCAAATGCTTTCAAAAGGTGATTATTCTTACACTGACTTGGATAAATATTCGGGCATGTTGCAACAGGCAGCTTTGCAGGATAAAGATATTGATTATATTTATACGACATTCCAATCAAGTGTACCGCAATATATTGTTCAAATTGATAATGATAAAGTGCTTGCTCAAAATGTTGATTTGCAGGAATTGTATGCAACACTTGCAGGTACACTCGGAACATATTATGTAAACGACTTCAACAAAATGGGTCGTGTATTCCGTGTTCAACTTCAAGCAGAACAAAAATACAGAAGAACAGCGGAAGATTTAACGAATATTTATGTTAAAAACAAATTGGGCAATATGGTTCCTGTTACCACGATGGTAAAACTTCAACCGTCAGTCGGTCCTGCTGCAATTACCAGATATAACCAATACAAATCGGTTCAGTTCAGCGGACAACCTGCAAAGGGAAGAAGCTCGGGTGAAGCGATGGTAGCGGTTGAAAAACTTGTTGAGAATGTACTTCCGCACGATATAACTTATGAGTGGTCAGGTACTTCCGCACAGGAAAGAGAATCATCAGGACAAACTTATGTTGTAATAGCACTTGCGTTGTTATTCGTATATTTGTTCCTTGTTGCATTGTATGAAAGCTGGACGATTCCTGTTTCGGTAATTTTGATTGCTCCTGTTGCGGCAATAGGTGCATTGACATTCCAGTTAATGATTAACCAATCTTTGGATTTATATTCACAAGTCGGTTTGATTATGTTAATCGGTTTGGCAACAAAGCAGGCAATTTTGATTGTTGAATTTGCGAAAGTAGAGCATGAAGAACATGGTTTAACTGTTGAAGATGCAGCGATAAAAGCGGCACATTTGAGATTTAGAGCAATTATGATGACAGTAGTTGCATTTGTTCTTGGTGTATTGCCGATGGTAGTTGCAACAGGTGCAGGTGCAAACAGCCGTATTTCAGTTGGTTCGACAGTATTTGGCGGTATGATTGCAGCAGGTACTTTAGGTACGATTTTGACTCCTGCATTTTATGTAATTGTCCAAAACTTTGTAAATAAAGTTATGGAAAAAAGAAAGAAAAAACAAGATAATATTAAATAATAATTCTTCGAGGAAGATATGAAAAAGAAACTTATAATATCAACAATAATAGCAATGGCAATAACGGGTTCGGTTTATGCGAGCGAACCTGTAAATGCCGTTTCACAAGATGAAGTGAACAAAGCATTGATTGCGATAAAGGAAAAAGAAACGACCCCTACGGTTGAAAATTACGGCAATCAGACGGTTTTTGATTCAAACGACATTCCGACACTTGATTCAATGAGTAATAAACTTAATAAATCAGCTGAATCTAAAACTCAAGTAGATACCGCAAAGTCTATTTCCGATAAAATCAATCAATCACTCGAAACGACTTCATTGCAAGGTCAAGTGGCAGCGGAGAACGTTGATAAAATCATTAACGTTGATGATTGTGTAAAAATAGCACTCGCACACCACCCGTCAATAGTATCATCAAAGAGTTCTGCTGAAATTTATAAATCAAAAATAGGTCAGGCTTGGGCTAATTATTTCCCGAAATTCAGCGTCGGTGCTGAATATTCAAGAAATGATATGTTGGTTGGAGCATTTACTCCTTCAACGCAAAAATATCACATGTTTTATTTGCCGACGGCAAGTGCAAATTTAATGTTGTTTGACTTTGGTAAAACCAAATCGGAAGCAGATATTGCGAAAAAGACTTATCAAGCTGCGGAAGATAATGTTCAAAAAAGCATAAATGACGTTATTTATAATGTTAAAAAGACATATTATAATCTTTTGTATGCTATTCAGCAGGAAGAAGTTTTGGAAACTTCCGTTCACGATTATCAAATTCATTTAGAACAGGCAAAGGCTTTTTATAGAATCGGAACAAAGGCTAAAATTGACGTTTTGACAGCAGAATACAATTTAGGCAAGTCGAAATTAGATTTAATCAAGGCAAAAAATTCGGTTAAATTGGCTTATGCATCTGTAAATAATGCAATCGGTGTTCCTGAATTTTCGGGATATGAAATTGACGAAAATTTGGCAACAAGAAGCTATGATGTACTTTTAGATGATATGTTGAAAACTGCATTTGAAACACGTCCTGAATATTTAGCGGCTAAGAAAAAAGCAGAGGGTTCACAATTATTGGTTAGAGCTTCAAAAAGAGCATTCTTACCTGATTTAAAGGCTTTCGGTTCTGTTCAATACGGCGGCGTTCACCCCGGAAATGATGTAGGATATCAATTTGGTGCAAATTTGTCATACAGTAATTTCAACGGTTTGTTATTGAAAAAGCAGGTTGATGAAGCAAAAGCAACGGCTAAAAAAGATACCGCAGATTTGGAAAACACTCGTCAATCTGTTTATTTGGAAGTTAAACAGGCATATATTGATTTGCAAAACGCAAAAGATTCAATCCCCGTATCATCTTTGGCGATGATGCAGGCAAAGGAGCAATACGACCTTGCAAGCGGAAGATACAAAGTCGGATTGGGTGATGCAGTGGAATTGAAAGATGCTGAAAATACATACAGACAAGCACAGCTTGAATATTATTCGACTTTGATGAATTATAATATTGCAGCCGCAAATCTCGAAAGAGTTACAGGCGCTCCGATTGTTCAACCTGATACTAATTCACAGACAGGCGGACAGACAGAGGATAAATCTCAAAACGGAGAAACGCAAAAAATTTAGCAGGAAAAACAATGTCTGAAAAAATTCAAGAAAAGACTTTAGAAGCCGCACAAGCGGACTTTATATCAACGGTGAGCCACGAATTGAGGACACCGTTGACGAGTATAAGAGGTTTTGCGGAAACGCTTTTGTCGGCGGGGGATAAACTTACTGACGAGCAAAAAAGAAAATTTCTTGAAATTATAAAAGACCAATCAAACAGGTTGATAAAATTGACTGAAAATTTACTTGCCGTTTCAAAAAACAATGTTGAAAAGTTGATTTTGAAAAAAGTAAATATTGTTCCCTATGTTGAAAATGCGATAAGGTTAATTTCCGCACAGTCGCATAAGAATGAGTTTAAATTCCATTCGCAGTCTAACATTGCGGATATTTTGGCAGATACGGATAAATTTCAGCAGGTTATGTTGAATATTATAGAAAATGCTTCAAAATATTCCGATAAAGATACAGTTATCAACACGGAAATATCTCAGACAGAAAAGGAAGTTGTGATAAAAGTTTCCGATAAAGGTGTTGAGATTTCCGAAAAAGACAGGGATAGAATTTTTGAGAAATTTACGAGATTATCAACCCCTTTAACTCAAAAAACAGAGGGTTCGGGGCTTGGTCTTTATTTGACGAAAATTCTTGTTACAAGAATGAACGGGCGAATTTCCGCATATTCAAAAGACGGAATAACAACCTTTGAGGTTGCTTTTCCGATAGCAGAATACGGTGATGATGTTAAGGAAAAGATGAAGTAGATGAAATCGGCGGTTTTGATAATTGACAAGAGAAAAGAACAATCGTTGAAAAACCGACGAATACTTGAAGCTGCCGAAATTGATGTGTTTAATGCTGTTTCGGTAGATGATGCCGTTCAGATTTTGCCTGATATTGAGCCTGATATGGTGATTTTGTCGGACACAGCGAGTGTTGATACGGAATTTTCGATAAAGGAAATCAGGAAGAATTTCAAAAATATTCGTCCCGTGATAATTGTTTTGTCAAAATCCAGCCATTCTGACGATAGGATAAAAGCTCTTAATTCGGGAGCTGACGATTTTATCAGCGAACCTATAAATCAAAACGAGTTTACGGCAAGAATACAAGCCCATTTAAGACGTCATTTTGAAACAGAAACCGATGAAACGACAGGGCTTTTGAACCAAAGAATTGCTTTTAAATATTTTAAAAGAGTAATTCACTCGCAAAAGACTTGGGCTGCAATGTTAATAGGGATAAACAATTTCGCATCTTACAAAGAAATTTACGGCGAGCTTGCTTCGGACAAAATGAAACAGACTTTCGGTGCTATTGCGAAAAGTGCTTTAGGCGAGGATTTTATCGGAATAACCGCAGACGGTGAATTTTTGGCAATTACAACACCTTTGAAAGCCGAAACGATTGCACAGGGTTTGGTGAACGGATTTAATGCGGCGGCTAAAAAGTTTTATTCTGAAACAGATGCTGATAACGGTTATATCACTTTGTTTGGCGATGATACTCCCGAGAGAAAAATCAATTTGGTTTCAATAAGTATTGGAATAATTTCCAATGAATACAGAAAAATAACGGGATTGAAGCAGGCACTGCATTCTTTGATAACCGTTAAGAACGTTGCGGAGCAGACAAAAATTTCGTCTTATGTTTATGACCGCCCGAAAATAGCTGCTGAAAATTCGGTTGAGATAAAAGATTATAATGCAAAAGTTTTGATATTCGAGCCTGATTATGCACTTTCATTTCTGCTTGAAACAGGTGCAAAAATGCGTGGTTTCGACGTAATGACAGTTAATCGGGAAGATGAAATCAACGAGGATTTCATTCCTGCCGTGATAATTTTAGATGCAGGACTTTCCGATGAGTTAAAGGGGCTTGAAATATGTAGGAATTTTAAGAAAGATACAAGATTTAAAAATTCCAATATAATAATGACATCAGTAGTACATGATAAGGAGTCAGTATTGAATTCGGGGGCGGATTTATACCTGCCGAAACCGTATGAAATAGCCTTTTTGTTTGAATGGGTAGAACGCCTTATGAAAAAATATAACAGCTAAAGGAGTTGAAATGGAACTTAAAATTAAGAACGTATCCCTTACGGAAATAAAATCGGATTTGTTGATAGTAAACCTTTTTGAAGGTACTGTTATCCCCGGAGGAGCAACAGGTGCTGTTGATAAAGCTTTGTCAGGATTGATTTCTGATTTTGTTATAAAAAAAGAAGGTTTTACGGGACAATTCGGCAAAATGTACATATTACCCGTTCCTAATCACGAGTTTTTTACGAAAGTTTTAATTGCAGGTCTTGGCAAACGTGATGAATTCAATTTGAACAGATTAAGAGAATTAAGTTCCAAAATAATTCAAAAAGTAAAAACAATGGAAAATGTTAAAACGGTTGTTTCTATGTTGCATGGTGCAGGTTGTGCAGGATTTGACCCTTATGATTGTGCAAAGGTTATTGCAGAGGGAACAATGATTGGCGGTTTTGCTTTTGATAAATATAAATCAGATGCAAAAGAGGCTGTGAAAACGTTTACCGTTGCTGAAATTGATAAAAATAACTTTGACCGTGCCAAAGAAGGTTTTGAAAGAGGTGTTTTAACAGGTGATACAATAAATTACGCAAGAGATTTGATAACAGAACCTGCTGAAAAAGTAACTCCTGCTTACCTTGCTGATATAGCTTCGGAGTTGGATTTGGACGAAGTCAAAATTTACGAAAAAATTGATATTAAAAATATGCAAATGGGTGCATTTACGGCTGTTTCTCAAGGCAGTGTACATTCTCCGAGATTTATCCACATGGAATATATTCCGAAAAAGCCGAAGAAAAAAATTGCAATTATCGGCAAAGGTATAACTTTTGATGCGGGCGGTTTGAATTTGAAGCCTGCAAACTCAATGATGACAATGAAAGACGATATGTCAGGAGCAGCGGCTGTACTTTCTATTATGAGAAATATCAAAAAATTCAGACCGAATACGGAAGTTCATGCCTTAATTGCGGCTTGTGAAAATATGCCGAGCGGTTCATCATACAAACAAGGTGATATTGTAACCGCTATGAACGGTAAAACAATTGAAATTGATAATACCGATGCGGAAGGCAGATTGACTTTGGCAGATGCACTTTGCTATGCTCAACAGCTTAATCCCGATGTTATAATTGACATTGCAACTTTGACGGGAGCTTGTATGGTTGCATTGGGAAGTGTTGCATCGGGTATTTTGGGCAATGATGAAGAATTAATTCAAAAACTCATCAAATGCGGCAAAAACGGCGGTGAAAGACTTTGGGAAATGCCAATGTTCCCTGAATATTTTGAAAGTTTAAAGAGTGATGTTGCTGATATGAAAAATTCAGGTGCAAGAGGCGGCGGTACAACAACGGCGGCACTTTTCCTCAAAAACTTTGTCAGCGAAGAAACTCCTTGGGCTCACATAGATATAGCAGGAACGGCTGTTATTGATAAACCTGTTCTCGAAAATCCGAAAGGTGCAACGGGCGTTGGTATCAGAACTTTGTTAAACTATATTTTAAGTGAATAAGAAAAAATATAAAAACGGGGTGTAAAAACTCCGTTTTTTTTGCTTTAAAGTTTGAAAAATGACTTTTTTTATACTATATTGAACACAAGATTAAAAATAAGAAGGAAAATGATATGACAAGACCAATGAACATACCCGAAAAAATTCTTGCAGCACATGCAGGACTTGATGAAGTAAGACCCGGTCAGTTGATAACTGCAAAACTTGATATAACTTTAGCTAACGATATTACAGGCCCTGTTGCTGTTCGTGAATTTAGAAAAATCGGTGCAAAAAACGTTTTTGATAAAAAGAGAGTTGTTTTTGTACCTGACCATTTCGTACCGAATAAGGATATTAAGTCAGCAGAACAAGTTAAAATGCTTCGTGAATTTGCAAGAGAACAAGATTTGGAAAACTTTTTTGAAGTTGGAAGAATGGGTATTGAACATGCACTTTTGCCGGAAGCAGGTATTGTAACGGCAGGCGATTTGATAATCGGTGCAGACTCACACACTTGTACTTACGGTGCATTGGGTGCATTTGCGACAGGTGTCGGTTCAACGGATTTGGCATGCGGTATGGCATCAGGAGAAACTTGGTTTAAAGTTCCGGAAACTATCAAGGTTGAATTTAACGGTAAACTCAATAAATGGGTAAGTGCAAAAGATTTGGTTCTCCATTTGATTGGCGATATCGGAGTTGACGGTGCATTATATCAAGCACTTGAAGTCGGCGGAAATGTAATCGACGAAATGGATATGGACGGAAGATTTACTTTCTGTAATATGGCAATCGAAGCAGGTGCAAAGACAGGCATCATTGCTGCTGATGAAAAGACAGAAGAATATTTGAAAGGCCGTTCTATCAGACCTTATAAAATTTATAAGAGTGATGAAGGTGCAGAATATGTCCGCACGATTAAATATGATGTTGCAGATATTGAGCCGACAGTTGCATTCCCTCATTTGCCGGAAAATACTAAACCGATTTCACAAGTTGGCGATGTAAGAATTGATCAGGCTGTAATCGGAAGCTGCACAAACGGCAGACTTTCTGATTTGAAGGTAGCGGCTGAAATTCTCGAAGGCAGAAAAGTTGATAAAAACGTAAGATTGATTGTATTCCCCGGAACTCAAAAGATTTACCTTGAAGCTATCGAAAAAGGATACATTCAAACAATTATAAAAGCAGGCGGAGCTGTTTCAACACCGACTTGCGGACCATGCCTCGGCGGTCACGCAGGTATTTTGGCAGCAGGCGAAAGAGCTATTTCAACAACAAACAGAAACTTCGTAGGCAGAATGGGACACGTTGATAGTGAAGTTTACCTCTCATCACCTGCAATCGCAGCAGCAAGTGCAATTTTAGGTAAAATCGCATCACCTGAAAGTTTGTAATTTAAACTTTAAAAAAATTAAGGAAACGGTCATTTTTTGACCGTTTTTTTTGTTGTCTTTTTTGCGAATTTTGTAAAAAATATTCTGAAAAAATTATCTTTATAGGCTTTTTTCATATTTGAGGAAGAATTTTCAAGAAGATGAAGAATTTGAAAATCTGAAAAATCGAAATGTCTTTTGATTTCCGAAAGAAATTTTGACAGATGTTTTTCTGCAAGTTTCAGTTTGTCGGATTTTGATAAAGATTTTAAATCAGAAGCCATAAGAAATACCCCTTAAAAATAATAACAGCCGCTGATTTTTGAAACATTACCAAAAAGTGTCATTCAGTCGGGGAAAAAAGTTCTTGTATTTTTTTATAAAAAACGACTCTCGTTATTTAGGGAATGAGCACTTTGTATGTTTTTTTATTAAAACGGTGATGCGATTATATCAAAGTGTAATCTTGCACTTGCCTGATCGTAGTTTTTGACGTTCAAAATCGGAATACCGACATAAAATCTTGCTGTAAGATATTTTGAGAAAGCAACTCTTATACCTGCACCGACACTTGATAAAAAGTCTGTTGATTTTGTGTTTGTATTGTTGTGAAAAACAGCACCGTTATCCATAAATACGGATAATTTTACGGCATCTCTCATTCTGAAAGCTGCATTTTCTTTGAACGGGATTTTTATTTCTTCGGGCAAAAACGGCAAAGGAAATAACATTTCCACACTTGCAAAATAGGAACTTGCTCCGAGAAGTAAACTTTCGGAATAGCCTCTAATGCTTGACATACCACCGATTTGATATTGTTCTGTGAAAGGTACATCGTGTGGAGTGTATTGTCCGCCTGCTCTGACTGTTGCGATTATGTTTTTAGGTAAATAATGTATGTAATACCCGTCGGCATTGACTTTTGTGAAGTACATCGAGTTGGAAATCATATCATCGTGGATAATTCCGTTTGTTGAGGTTAAAGAACCGAAGAAAATACTGTTTTGAAAATTGTATCTTCCTCCCAAACCGACTGCTACGTTGTAATCTTTGAAATTCGTATATTGAAAACCTCCAATGTCGGCAGTGGAATTTTTAAAGTTTGCTGAAGCATTTAATGATAAACTGCCTTTTTGAGATTCTATTAACGGATGAGTGATGTAAGTGCTGAAAACGTGTGTGTCTGCTGTTAAATCAAAATTTCGATATTCTCCGCTTGTGACTTTACTGTTTCCAAACATATAACTTCCGCCGATACGAGTACCTTTTTTGTTAATCGGTATGCTGTAATCGACAAAAGGGCTGATTGCAGAACGTGACATATTTATTGCTGCTGCTAATCTGTCTTGAAATCCGAATAACGAATCGGTGGAAACCATTAAGCCGCCACGCAAAAGACCTGTTGTTTCTCTGCCAAAACTATCCCACGAAGCAGAAAAATGGTATGGGAATTTTTCTTCGGCATTTAAAATGATGTCAGTAGTGCCGTATTCTTCCCCGGGTTGAAGTTTTGCCGAAAGTTTTATGCTTCTTGCATTTTTGTTAAAGGTTTTTAAATCATTTTCAAGTTCTTGAATATTCAAAACATCAGTTGGTTTAGAAGAAATTTGTTTTTTCAAGAACCATTTTCTGTTGAATTTGTTGCCTTGTACGGAAATTTTTCCGATTTTTGCTTCCATTAATTCTATTTTCAGAATACCGCCTTCAAGGCTTTCTAAAGTTGCTTTTGCTGTGATGATGTTCTTTTTGGCATATTGTTCATTGATAATTTTAACAAAGTTGTTAATATCTTCCGCTGTAACATCTTTATTTTCAACGAGCTGCTTAATTTCTGCCATCTCTATGTCGGAAAATATTTTCGAATTTGAAATTTCGAGTTTATCAATATGTGTTGTTGCGGCATCTTGTTCAATACGGGCAGGAAGGGTTAATTTTTCTTCCGTAATTTTGGGTATTTCAATATTTTCACTAAATTGAGTTCTGTGAGAACCCTCTAAAATTTGGTAATACAGCCTTGTTTGTTCCGTGTCGTTCATAAACCCCGGTGATGAGTTCGGGGTAAGAATGTTTTTGTTTATATTGTCACGCAAAGTTGATTGTGAACTTTTTTGCTCCGGAATTTCAGTTTTTTCTTCTATAGCAAAAACCGGAGTGCCGACATTTAAACAAAAAGCCATCACCGAAATCATTAGAGATAAAAAATATTTCTTTTTCATAAATCCTAAATTTTTAATTTTACTATTTTGGTATATCACAAACATGTTTTAAAAAAAAGTTTTATTTTGTTTGTAAGTATTCTTAAAAAAAAGTTTACCTTTTTTAACAAAGGTTGTTTGCTATATAATTATATATTATAATGTGCAAATATATTTTATTATCTGATAGGAAATGTTATGCGTTTATATAAAAAATTGGTTTCAGCTTGTTTATTAGGTAATTTTGTCGTAACAAATACGCCGTTATGTGCATTGGCAGCATCGGAAATTTTTGCTCAAGACGGAAAATTTGCAACACAAACAACTATTCAAAATAACGGTAATTTATATAATGTTCAAACAAACACGACAGCTGGCGGCGGAACAATCGGTATCAATGCCTTTAGTAAATTCAATGTCGGACAGGGTGATACAGTAAATCTTAATCTTATAAACAACCAAAATAAACTTGTAAATTTGATTTACGATAATTCTCCTTCTCAAATCAATGGTATTGTAAATTCTTATATGGGCGGTCAAATTGGCGGTAATGTGCTTTTTGCAAACCCAAACGGTTTTGTTGTCGGTCAAAGCGGGGTATTCAATGTCGGTTCTTTGACTTTGATGACACCTTCTCAAAGTTCAATGAAAGATTTATTAAACGATTCTGTTTTAGGCGGCGGTTACAATGAGGAAAAAATCGAAAGATTAGTCGGGTTTACGTTTAATGACCAAAATTATCTTGTAACGGGAAACAAATATGAACCGGTCAAACTCGATACCGGAAAAATTGAAATAGCAGGTAAAATTAATTCAGGCAAAGGTATAAACTTATTTTCGGGTGGTGAAGTTAATTTGCTTTCAGGCTCGGAATTGAATGCAAATATGAATTTTACGATAAATTCAGGAAATGTTACGGCAACACCTTCTCCGATTACACCTGCTGCTGCGGCAAATTATCCTCAAAAACTTGCAATGCAAGACGGAAAAGATATTGTAATTGTTGCATCTGATAATAAAGCTTCAAACGATATGATGAGTGCTATCGTTAATTTAAATGGAAAAGTTTATACAAACGGTGGCGATTTGATTTTGAGAACGGAAGTTTTTCAAACGGATAAATCGGGTGATGCAAAATCTCAAATTAATATAAAAAACGGTTCAGACATACAAGCACATAATGTGATAGCAGCAGCTGTTTCAAAAATTGAGGATTACGATAGAAATATTATCGGTGTTACCGATCTTTCAAAACAGCAATACTACGGTTATTTGGGTGACGTGGTGAATTTTGTTACCGATAAATTTGTTCACCTTGCTTCAGCGGATACTTCTATAAATGTTGAGGACGGAGCTTCTATAAATGCTGCAAATGATGTTTCTTTAAGTGCTTTGTCCGATATGGATTTAAAATCAGGACTTTTGGATTCAACTCTAATTGATATGAATTTCAATTTTTCGAGTATTGCATCAAAAACAAATGCTATCGTAAAAAAAGGTTCATCAATTACAGCAAAAAATCTTAAAGTTGATGCGACAACTGATTTAGATTTGGATACAAGTACAAAATCTACAAATCTTGTTGATTCTAAAATAGGAAAAGATATAGGAAGTTATGCTGTTTCTGTTACAACAACCGATTTGCAAAATGGGGCATTAATTGAGCAAGGAGCTAATCTTTCGGTTGGTAATGATATTGAAGTTAATGCAAAAACAACGAGCAATCATAAAGATATTACCAAAAACGGACTGATTCCTGTTGTAGATAAAAACAGAGGTGATGTCGGTGCAGGTGCTTCAATTATTATAACGAATGTTGATAACCAAGCTGTTATGAATGCCGATGCGGATATAAACGGTAAATTAAAGGTTAATGCGGATTATTCGGGAAAAATTGTATCAAGGGTTACGGGTTATTCGGGAGCAAAAGGCGAAGACGGTACAATCAACAATCTTTTCCAGCATTTCAAATCTTACAAAGATATAACAGAAGTTGCCAGCCGTTCAAATGCTAAATTCAACGATGTCGATATTGCGGGAGCTATTGGTATTATAGTTGATAAAGTTAATTCAACTGCAAAAATCGGAGATTCCTCAAAAAATATAAAACCGACAATAAATGCAGGACAGATAGAAGTAAAATCGAAAATTACGGATAATAAAAGTTCTTTGTATGTTCAAGCAGAAAGTGAAAACGGTGCAAAGGCTGCAAGCGGAGCTTTAGCAATTAATTATAAAGATTTGAATGCTAATTCAAATGTTTACGGAAATTTGACTTTGAATAATGCAAATTCGGGAAATGCACTAACGATAAAATCCGATACGGAGATTATTCATCCGATGGCTTGGCTTGATTGGTTTGAAACATTTAAGCCGTTTTTTGAGGGCAAAACGTGGCAATATGCTTTTGATGAAGTTAAAAATCATTGGAATAATGTTGAAACAAACAATGTTACCGACTATCTTGCAAAACTTGGTGCAATAGGTGAATTAAAGCATATTATGGATGAAGGGGATTTCAGCATTTTTAATGCCGTTGATTTCAATAACCTTGGTGCATACGGATTTTTCAATACATTTGCCCAATCCAAGGCAAGTGCAATGCAAAAAACAGGTGAAACGAAGGCTTTATCGGGTGCAATAGCAATAGCATTGCATAATACAAATGCTAATGCCGTATTGGAAAACGGTTCGACTGTAACATTAAGAACAACAAATTCCGAAAATGCAGGTATTGATGTTTCATCGTCTGCAAAGAATGAAATTTGGACAGCTGCTACGTTAATGAGTATTCCTAATATTAAAAAGGTATTATCAGGTTCAACGGCAAGGGACGGTTCTGCCTTTGGAGTCGGAGCGGCATTTTCTTATGCTGATTCTGACGTAATTGCTAAAATCGGTGAAAATGTTGTAATTAACAGAGATTTGAATTTGGTAAATTCTGCGGTTGGAAATCTTAATGTTTCTGCAACAGAAAGCGGAAATTATCTGACCGTTTCAGCAGGTTCTTCTTCTCCTGATAAAACAGGCTTGTCGGGTTCTGTCGGAATGACGGTTTTAGGATCGGGAAAAGTTCAGGCTTCTGTTGAAAACGGTGCATCTGTTTATGCAAAAGATGTTAATGTAAAGGCTTCAAAGGGTGATAATTTCATAAATGCGGTTATTGCATTTGCAAACGGACAGGATTCTTTCGGTTTTGGTTTGTCGGGTGTAGTATTGACTGATAGCGTTGATTCTTATATTGCAGGTAACGTAAATTCCTTAAATTCGATAAATATCAATGCAAATTATGATAAAACGGTCATTAATGCAAACGCAAACATCGGTATTGCAAAAGAAGGTACAGATGATCCGGCAGGAGAAAAACATCAATCAGGTGATGAGATTGAAAATTATTGGGGCTTGAGGGAATTATTTGATGAAGGTACAAGCGATTTAAACTGGTATAATTTAATTGAAAAAGGCAAAAGAAAATCAGACAAAATAAACGATATTGTTGCCGAAAACGATAAAAACTACGATTATACAAGAGCGGTAAATCCCGATAAAGAAACGAAAGCGGCAGCAGGCGGAATAAATCTTGTATTTGCAAATAACAAAGTTAAAGCATCAATAAAAGACGGAGCAGTCGTCAGTGCAGAAAAAGATGTAAAGGTAAAGGCAAAATCAACAGATAAAATAATTGATTCAAATGCGGTAGTTGCGGCAAACGGCAAAACCGGTGCAGGCGGAACGATTATGGCAGATATTTCCGATAATACCGTAGAATCGTCAATTGGAGCAGCAACCGTTAATGCGAAAGAAAATACCGAAGTGACGGCAAATGCCGATTTTAATTTGATAGCCGCATCAGCAGGTGTTGCAACCGGAAAAGACAAAGCAGGTGCCGGAAATGTTTCATCTGCTGTACAAGTTAATAATATTACAGCAGCGATAAAAGACGGTGCAAAAGTAAATGAAACGGTTTCGGGTACTAATCAAAATGTTAAAGTTGAAGGTAAAGCAGACAGCAAAGTTATAAAAGCGGTCGGTGCACTTGCCGTACAAGCAGGCGGAAAAGGTGAATCTTCAGGCGGTTCGGTTGGCGGAACGGTAGATGGAGATGTTGTTTCTAATACCATTAATGCATATATTAAAGGAGCAAGCGTAAATGCTTCCGGTTCGATTGATGTTAATGCAGTAAATGAAGACAGGTTGATTGTTGTTGATGTTGCAGGAAGTGCTTCGACTCAAGGTTCTGCTTATGCAGGTACAATCGGTGCTTATATTGCGGCAAATGATATAAATGCTTATATCGAAAATTCAAATATCAACCAAAATAACAATTCAAATACCCAAACAGTAAATTTAAAGGCAACAAGCACATTTAATGAAATAGATGTTGTAGGAACTGTTGCGGGCGGAGATAAAACAGGTGTCGGCGGTTCTGCAAGAGTTGATGCGGTTGTAAATAACATGAATTCTTACATAAAAAATTCAACCGTAAAAGCAACAAAATCAGCAAGTTTGACTAATTCTGATTCAATATCTCAAATTTCGGTAGCAGTTGCAGGTGCAGGTTCTTCAAAACAAAGTGCAGGTGCAGGTGTAATCAATGTTTTGGCAGATGTTACGGAGCAAAATAACTACATTGAAAATTCCGATTTGACAGTCGGACAGTTGTCTTTAAATTCTGATAAAACAATGAAAACTCTTTCCGTAACAGGTGCTTTAGCAATAGCTGTAAAAGGCAGTTCTGTAGGTTTATCGGGGTATGCGGTCGGAGCTTCTCACGATATAAATACATATATTAAAAATTCAAATGTTCATTCAGTTAATGATATCAGTTTGGCATCTGATTTTACTCAAGATTCTTTAAATATAATTTTCGGCGGAGCAGGCGGAAAAGGTTTTGCAGGCTCAGGTGCAATAAGTGTTCTTGTCAACGATTCAAATCTTAATACCTATATTTATTCTGATGTAAATTCAACGAAAAAAACTATAATTTCTGATAATGGAAAACTTTCTTTAAAATCCGAAAATGATATTGATACAATAACCGTAAATGGAAACGTAAGTATTTCAACAAGCGGTTCTTCAGCAGGCGGAGCAATAAATACAACAGTTTATAATTCGACAGTGAAAGCAGGTGTTGACGGAGTTTCGTTGACTACGAAAAACGGTGTTGATATTTCAGCCAAAGCTAATCAAAACCACATTATCGCAGCTATCGGTGCTGCAGCAGGAGATGGTGTATCCGTAGATGGTTCTGTTGTTACGATGGTAATGAATCAGGATGTAAATGCTTACCTTAAAAATTCAACTGTTAAAACAGATTCTAATATAAATATTAATTCAGATGATATTTTGGCAATGATAGCTTCCTTAGGTGCTGTTGCAGGTTCTGTTTCAAGCTCTGCGGTAGGGGCTTCTGTTTTGACCTCTGTGATTAACGGTGATGTTAAATCTGAAATTGATAAAGTAGTTATAAATAAAAATTCATCTGCAATCGGCGGTTTGAATATTAATGCAACACAAAGTGATTCATACGGCGGATTTGCAATTGCAGGTGCGGCAGGCAACAGTGTTGCGGTTGCAGGTGCGGCAAATACGATAGTTCAAAATAAAAATGTTTCGGCAGTTATTAATGAACTTATTGCAAATTCAGATAATTTAAAATATGTCGCCGTAAATGCAGATTCATTGACACAAATGACTCATGCTGCAGGACAATTAGCTGTTTCAATGTCAAGTGTTGCAGTCGGCGGCTCGGTAAGTACACTTGTTTCAAATAAAACCGTCAGAGCAAATGTTTTGAATTCTGATTTTGTTTCAAACGGAAATGTAAAAATTAATGCGAAATCAGAAGAACAAATAGATGCAAATGCTGTTGGAGCTTCAGGTTCGTCTCAAGTTGCGGTAAACGGTTCAGTAAATACAGTTGTTTCTTCAAATACCGTAGAAGCAAAAATTAATAATTCTTCTGTTCAATCAAATTCTGCAAATGCTGATGGTAACGGTGTGACAGTATCGGCAAAAGATGATTTATCAATAGTCGGAAGAACAGGTGCAATCTCAGGTTCAGGTTCGGTAGCAGTCGGCGGAGCTGTTATTACAGGTGTTGTAAATAATTCTGTAAAAGCATTTGTCGAAAACTCAGATGTAAAAGCAGGAAATGCAAACGTGACGGTTTCTGCTGAAACCAATGAAATATCAGGTTCATCGTCAAATCCGTTTTTAACGGTAGCAGCAAGCGGAGCAGGAACAGCTGCAATTTCAGGTGCTATTGATACGATTGTTTTGAACTCGGAAGCAGTTGCAAAAATTTCAGGTTACAAGAATGCAGCAAAGGGTGTTGAAGCGGGAAATAACGTAAATATTAATGCGAACGGTTCAACAGAATTGTTCGTTTCAGCAGGTGCAGGCGGTGGTGCAGGTACGGTCGGCGTTGGTGCAACTGTGAATACACTTGTTGTAAACAAAACAATCAAGGCGACAGCCGAATCAACAAAAATTCAATCAAAAAAATTGAATGTTAATGCAAATGCAGATGATGAATTTAATACAATTTCCGTTGCAGGTTCAGGCGGTGGCGTTGTCGGAGTCGGCGGCGATATTTTGACAAATGTAATCAGCTCAAATGTTGAAGCAGGAATTATTAATGACAAAATTGATAAAAATTTTGTAAACATTGATTCTGATGAAGTGTCCGTATCTGCTAATGCTAATGCCGAATTTCTTGATGTGGCAGGTGCTTTGGGAATTGGCGGAACGGCAGGTGTTGGTGCAACGGTTTCAACAAATGTAATCGGTTACAAGGTAAAAGCTTCCGTAAATAATGCGAATGTTGCAGATTTTTCTAAACTTAATGTATCTGCAACAAGTAAAGAAGTTTATAATTTCAATTCTATCTCCGGAGCAGGCGGAGTTGCCGGTGTCGCAGGAGTTATTAATACAAATGTTATAAATAACACCGTTGAGGCAGCTGCAAACGGAGTTTTAACAGGAAAAGCGAATTCTTCTTTGATTGTTAATGCGAAAGATGATGCCGAATATGCTCATTTGATAGCAGGAACAATGTCTGGCGGAGCAGTCGGAGTCGGTGCAACAATTGCAACAAATTCTATATCAAGTACGATTTTGGCATCGGCAGGCGGAGAGATTAACGTTGATAATCTTTCTGTTAAAGCTGAAGGGGTTCAAACATACGATGATATGTATGTAATGGGCTTTGCAGGCGGCGGAGTCGGCATATCAGGTTCGGCTTTAGCATTGATTGTTGATGCTACTGTCAAAGCTTATACTTTAGACAATTCAAGAATAAATGCAGCTAATCTGACTCTTGATGCTAAAAATACCGTAAATATTTCAGAAACTGTCGGAACGGCAGCGGTTGCAGGCACTGCCGCAGTAGGTGCTTCTGTCGGAGTTAATAAAATTACAAATACAGTTGAGGCATATACAGGCGGAAACAATATTGTTAATGTTTCGAAAGATATTGTTATAAAGGCATCTTCAACTAACAATATCGGAAAAGAAAATGACGGGGTTAAGGTTGTAGCAGGTGCAGTATCAGGAGTTGCAGGAGTTGCAGGAGTTGCAGGTGCTGTATTGGTAAATTATATTGAAGATAAAGTTAATTCGTTTGTAGGCGAAGCTAATACAATACAAAATGCTCAAAAGTTAGCAATATCATCAGAGGCAAACAGCAATATTTATGAATACATCGGCGGATATGGAGTCGGCGGTTTCTTAGGTGCGGGAGCTTCTGTCGGAGTAAATACGATAGGCAGCACTGCTGTTGCAAACATTGGAGCAAATTCAGCTATAATAATGCCTTCAGGTAATGTTGTTTTAAATGCAAAAACAAATGAAAAAATCGTAGCGAATGCGGATATTGTAGGTGGCGGCGGTTATGCATTGAGCGGTGGTGTTTTGTTTAATACAATCGGTCAATCTGTTGCAAATGCTTCTGCTAATAAGGCAAATGATGCTGAAACAGATAAGGTTGCTGAGTCTGCCAAAAAGCAATCTCAAGAAATTTTGGATAAATCGGCTTCTAACCAACAGCAATCGAATGATTTTTATAAAAAATATTATAATAAGGCATCGGAAGATTTAAAAACAGCAATGGACGATGCAAATTCAAGTGCAAAAACCCTTGATGCAAAATCAAATGTTGCTTTGTTCGCAAAATCAGAAAAATCGGGTGCGACATATAATTCTACCGATAGAGCAAATACGACATCGGCATTTGTTGATTCAGGTGTAAATATAACCGCAAATAATGTCGAAATTTCAGCTGATAACACTAACGATGTTGATTTAAGTATTAGAGGAAATACGTTTGGCGGTGCATCACTTGGTGTATCGGCAGCTGTTTCGAATGTTAAAACAACGACAAATGCATTTGTATCAAATAATGCGGAAATAACTTCAAATGGTACAATTAAAATCTCGGCAAATTCGAACGACAATCAGGATGTAACGGCAAAAGCAGCATCAGGCGGTATTTTGTCGGGGTCGGGTGCTGTTGCAATAATTAATTCAAACAAAACAACAAATGCTTATGTGTTAAATGGAACGAGTTTGAATGCAAACAATGACCTTTCTATTGGTGCAAAATCCTCAGGAGTTGTTAATTCAACGGTTTCGGCAGGTTCTTATGGCGGCATAACGGTTGGTGTATCAGTTGCGAATGCTGAAATTTCAGGTGAAACAAAGGTTGACCTTGGAAATAATGTTTCGATAAAAAGTAATGGCGGTAATATTGAAATCAAGGCTGAAGAAAATGAAAAAGCAACTGCAAATGCAACGGCTGCAACAGGTAGTTTAGCAGGCGGAACAGGTGCGGAAGCAAATGCAAAAGCAGGAAAGACAAATACCGTTAAGGTCGGTAAAAATTCAAATATTTTTGCAAAATTAGCAGCGAAATTCTCATCTATCGGAAAAAATGAAGCTATTGCAGAAACAAATGCAAGAGCTTATGGCGGAATATCGGCAGGCGGAACAAAAACAACTTCAAAAATTAATCATAACGGCGGAGTTAATATTGCTGATTCGGATAAAAATTATGCTTCAATTCAAGCTGCATCAATAAATATTTCATCTGAATCAATAAATAATGCCGATTCAAAAACAACAGCAGGTGCAGGAGCTGCCGTAGGTATAAGCGGTTCGGGCGTTTACAATGATATTACGGCGAATAATAATATTTATGTCGGAAATAATATTCTTGTAAAAACAACCAATGGTTCATATATTTTATCTGCAAAAAATTCAAATACTTATAAAGGTTTTAATGACTCATCAGCGTATGGTATTGTCGGGACTACTGTCGGAATAATAAAAAATACGGTAAGTTCAACCGTAAATACGACTTCAAATGCAAATGCAGAGGCAAATGGCGGTATAGGTGTTTTTGCCGATAACGAAATTAAAAAAGCCGCTGTTTCCAACTACGATTTATATGGCGGTTCGGGCGGTGTTGTCGGAGTCGGTTCGGCAATGATTGAAGACAATCTTGTTTTAACAACAAATTCAACTTTAGGCGGTGAATATGCTTATGCAAACGGAGTTTACGGTATAGGAAGCATTAGTGTATCATCAACGGGTAAAGTTGATGTAAATGAAAAAATCGATGTTACCGCATCGGGCGGAATTCCCGTATCGGACGGTGATGTTTCTGTATATTCAAACGTAAACACTTCAACGACCATTAACAATAAAAATATTAAGACAAAAGATGACAATATATATTACACTGCAAATAATGATATAGATATTTATACAAAATCGAATGTTGCATCATACGGCGGTATTGCGGTTGCAGACGGTTCAAGTGTTGCAAACAACAGTAATGCAATAGCATCGGTTATCTTTAATTCAGGTGTAAATTCAGTAAGCGGCAGAGATTCTTATATTCAAGCCGTTAGTGATAAAAATGTTCAAGCATATATGTATGCAATAACAAAAGGTTTAATTGGTGCAGTCGGTGATTCTTATGCCTTTGCAAATAACAGTTCAACTTCAAAAATTGTGATAAACAGCGGTACAAATTTGAAATCTTACGATTCAATGAATTTAACAGTTCTTGATACAACCTCAAATGTTTCTGCCGTAAGAGAGGCAAAAGGCACGACATATTTGTTGTTTGGTATTCCGATAACTATTTACGGAAAGGGTCATCAGGATTCAACAAACAATTCAAATTCTGTAATTACCTTGAACGGTTCGATAGAAAGCGGGCTTGGTGCAAACAGAAAATTAACCATTAATTCTGACGGAACATATACTTCAGATGGAGTTAATGTTATCGGAAAAGAAAAAGTCGGAGAAATCACGTCATCAGATATCGATTTAGATATGGAAGCTTATGAAAAATCGAGAGATAGTGAACTTGATTTTGTAGAAGATTATATCAAAGTTCAAAAGGATTTAATTACCGAAGCCGAAAATAAAATTAAGAATGATGAAAAAGCGAGAGATGAACTTGTTGTTAAAAACGGCACATATCAAACTGCAATAGACAATGCAAATACTTTGATATCAAATAATAATGACATTTCAAATATTGATAATGTGACATCAGCTTGGAATAATGCATACGATAGTAAAACAGGAACATTGGCAAGTTCGTTTGGAACATCATTAGCAGGATATAAAAACGATGCAAATATGGCAGATGTAAACACTGCTTATGCATCTTATATAAAAACTCCGAACGCATTAACATTATCGGCATTGAAAACTGCAGTTGACGGACTTTCTGTTAAAAAACAAGAGATTTCAGCTTCTTCTGCAAGTATTTCAAGTACAATTACCGATATAAATGCTAATGTTGATATAACGAATAATAATCAATTAAATTCATTTATTTCAACGACAAGAAATTCAATCAATTCAAATACGGAAACCATAGCAAATTATAATTCTTCAATAGCAGCTGCAAATAATAATATTTCTGATTTGCAAGAAACTATTTCAGATGCAGACAAAACGAAATTATCAATCAATCAAAAATACTCTGAAATTATAAACGATTTGCAAAGACAAAAAGATGAAATGGGTTCAACGGGAGCACCCGTATATTCATTTGTAGTTGATAACATTTATGTTCGTTCGGGAGAAGTTAATATCAGAGGAAATGTAGAGGGTACAGGTTCAATTACTGCTCCGGGTAATAACTTTACGATTGATATTGTGAATAACAGTGTCAGCGATGTAGTTTATAAAGATATTCAGATTGATAGAAACGCAAGCGGCGGTATAAATGCATCGAGTGTTGCAAGCAGTATTAAAAAGAAAATAAAAAACAGCGGACGGGATTTCCACATTTCTATTGAGAATACCGTCGATGCAAATGATCCGACAATCAATCTTAATACAAAGAACGGATTTGGAGATATTGTTCTTCGAGGCAATGTAGAAAATGTAAACGGGCTTGTAAGTTTTGTAAACTATACAGGAAACATTTTGTCAGAAGGTTCAATAACGGCAAAGGATTTGAAGATAACCGTTCCAAATGGCGGATACACTCAACAATATGATAATTCTTCGGTCGTAGCAGGCGGTTCATCAGGAGCAGGAGCGATTGTTGCATCGGGAAATATTGATATTGCTTCAAAAATTATTGATGTAAACGGACTTATCCAGAGCGGTTCGGAAATAAAATCCGTAACAATCCCTAATTTCAAGGTAAAAAAGAGAAATGGCGTTTATTATCAGGTAGTAAACGGTGTTGAAACCAAATTGGAAAAAGGAGCAACAGACGGTTACTATTACTTAAATATTGCAGGAAACGGAGAGCTTGATTCCGAACTTGAAATGATAAAAGCGTATTTCAAACCTTCCGATATATCAGATGTAAACAACATAAAGGGTGAAATTCATTTATTTAAGGCTGAAATCGGCGGTGGAAACATCACATTAACCGGAAATATTGTAAGTTCGTCAAATAACGGTCAGATAGTTCTTGTAAACGGATACGGACATATTGATGTAACGAACAATTCTAATTTTGACCTTGTGACAAGTGCTTTGAATGCAGATGCAAAAGTTCAGGGTAAATTAACGATAAACGACCTTAAATTCTCCGATACGGATAAAGGCGGAAGTGCGTTTGACAATATTAAGCAAAGTGATATTACGGACAGCTGGCTTGCAAATAATGCAGGAACTTATACGGCAAGTGTTGATGAAAGCGGAAATATAAAGACTTCATCGAAGGGACAAACGGCAGGAAACGGTAGTTTTGGAGCAACAAGTACCGAAACAAGAGCTGACGGAGCGAAGGTTGATACAATTTTGTATAACCCCGGAGATGATGCTTATATTGTAACGAAGGCAGGTTCAACAGAAACTAAATCTTATTTGAAATATGTAAAGCGTTCTTGGTGGACAGAACTTTGGCACGGCAAATTGTACCAAAGAATTTATTATACAATAACTCATGATCCGGAATATGCAACGGCAAAAAACACTATTAAGGTAAAATTCCAAGGTTTTGATAAACCTGAAATTAATGTTACTTCGAACGGATCTGTTATTATGAACAGCAGCATTTCAGCATTGACAGGTGATGTTAATTTAAAATCAAATAACGGATTTATTTTAAACAAAAGCACAAACAATGTGATATCTGCTGAAAACATCGGTTTATCCGCTTCAAACGGTGATATCGGAAATCAGTTGAGAAACATTCAGACGGCAGTTTATAATAACGGGTCGTTGAGTGCGAACGGTAACAATATTTATATTAATTATCCGTATTCAGATATAAGTAACATTAATATAACAGCAACAGGTAATGCATATTTAGCAACTTCAGGCGGAAAGCTTGGCGGACTTGACAGTGTCGTAAATATAAGTGCTGATTCTCTTGAATTAAGAGCAGAAAACGGTTCCATCGAATTGGATTCTTCGGAAAATTCGAACATTAATATAGATGTAAATAAAATTAAGGCGAGAGCAAACGGCGATATTTCTCTCGTAAACAAAAATGATTTAAATATCCAATCGATAGTTTCCACGTCTTACGGAACAATATTCTTGGGTTCTCAAAACGGTTCTATTAATGCTGTTGATACAGAAACTATCAATCCTTATCATATTAATGGCGGAAATGTAATTTTGAGTGCCGTAAACGGAGCTGTCGGTTCAGCTGCAAACGCGATTAAGATAGCTCGTGACGGAATATTTAAGGTCACGACAAAAGATGATGTAAATCTTAATTCTGTCGGAAGAATTTATGTTGATTCGATAAAATCAGTTAATGGTAAAGTTACTTTGAATGCTGATTATGGCATTATTGCCTCGAAAAATTCAGATAATCTTGTTTATAATATATCTTCCGTGACAGGAGTTGATTTGAATTCTAAATTCGGAAATATTGAAAATATAGCAATCAATACCGATGGTGTAATCAATGCTTCTGCCGGTTACGATAATGGCGTAGCATCGGGCATGAGTGATATTTCTATTTCATTAATTTCAAAAGAAGAATTATCACAAGAATATCTTGATTCTTTGACGACTGATGAAGAACGACAACAGGCATTAGACAATTACCAAAACGGTTTAAAGGATATGAAGATAGGCTCGATTAAAGCATCTAAAAACGTATTCTTAACTTCTGAAAAATCAATAATCAATTCTGATGAAAATTCGGCAATAAAGGGCGAACAAGTTGTATTATCGGCAGGTTTAGGCAATATAGGCTCGGAAAATTCTGAAATTAACTTGACGGCAAACCGTGATATTACTGCTTATGCAGGTAATGGAGCGAGTATATATTTAAAATCAAACAGAGATTTGAATATTAACGAAATCCGTTCATTCAATACTTATGATGCAGTGACGGGAACAACAACTTCGGATAGCACTTTGGCAAAAGTTGTTCTTTCAACGGCAGGAAATATCGTAAATGCAGCTTATGATGAAAAAGCAAATGTTGTTGCAGAAAATATTTTATTGACTGTCGGTAATGATATTGGCTCTGTAATAAAATATTTCAATGTAAATACAAAGAGCAGCGATGTGCAAAACGGTTTGCAATATTCAGCCGAAAATGCTTATATTAACGGAATAGGAAGCAGCTTAAATGTTATTTCTGCTGTTGTAAACGGAGATGCAAATATCTCATCATTAGCGGATTTATCGGTTGTTGTGAAAGATGTTTCAGCAGGCGGCATGTTGAATATAAAGAGCTGTAAAGACACTGCTTTAGTCGGTAATATTGCAGCAAACGGAGTTAATATTGTTTCTGCGGCTCAAACGAATTTATCGGATATTGTTATAAATTCACCGTTGGAAAATACTTCTGATAAACTTGTTGTTTCAAATTCGACATTGCAAAGTATCAAAACTGATTCAACTACTGCAGAAATTTTAAATTCTAATATTATAAATAATGCAGATATTACAACCACGGGAACGACAACAATCGGAAATGCGAATGTCGGCGGTGATTTTGTTAATAATTCAGCAAATACGAATGTTTCAGAAATTACCGTGGCTGGTAATACAGATATCACCTCAACAGAAACGACAACAATCGGAAATGCGAATATCGGCGGTAACTTTGTTAATAACTCAAAAGATACACAAATTACGAATAAGTTGACGGTCGCAGGTGATACAAATATCAATGCGGCGAATTCGATTTCGATAGCCAATGCAGACTTGAAGAATTTAACAACAAATTCAACAATAGCAGAAGTTGCCGATATGACGATATCAGAAAATGCAAATATTACGACATCTGATAAAACTTTGATTACAAATGCTGTAATAAAAGGCGATTTGACGAACGGTTCCGTAAATACGGAAATTAAAAATATTTCAGTTGTTGGCAACTCTCAAATTACCTCAACAGAAACGACAACAATCGGAAATGCGAATGTCGGCGGTGATTTTGTTAATAACTCAAAAGATACACAAATTACGAATAAGTTGACGGTCGCAGGTGATACAAATATCAATGCGGCGAATTCGATTTCGATAGCCAATGCAGACTTGAAGAATTTAACAACAAATTCAACAATAGCAGAAGTTGCCGATATGACGATATCAGAAAATGCAAATATTACGACATCTGATAAAACTTTGATTACAAATGCTGTAATAAAAGGCGATTTGACGAACGGTTCCGTAAATACGGAAATTAAAAATATTTCAGTTGTTGGCAACTCTCAAATTACCTCAACAGAAACGACAACAATCGGAAATGCGAATGTCGGCGGTGATTTTGTTAATAACTCAAAAGATACACAAATTACGAATAAGTTGACGGTCGCAGGTGATACAAATATCAATGCGGCGAACTCGATTTCGATAGCCAATGCGGACTTGAAGAATATTCTTAATATTAAATCAAAAGATTTGTCGGTAAAAGATTTGAGCTTGGGCGGCAATATAAATGCACAAGTTGACAGATTAGATATTACAGCTTCTCAAGATTTTAATATCGGAATTATTTTCGGCAACACGAACAGTTATGTTGATGATGTGAAGATTATTTCCCGTAAGTCAATATATAATGGACTTTCGGATAATGATGATAATTTTAATGTTAAATCAATTGACTTGAAGGCTAATGATAATATTGGAACAGAGAATACACCGTTAAATATTTTGCTTGCAGAGGGTAACAAAATCTCTGTTGAAGCTGGTAAAGTTACATCAGTCAAGACTAAAGGTGCAGGTGCAAATTATACGAAACTTGAAACCGGATTTTTGAACATTGATACAAATGCTGATGTAAATATAAATGCAATTAAGGCTGACAAGTTAGCTATAAATACGACTTCGGATAATTTGACGATAAATAATTTGGTTATAGGCACAGAAGCAATATTTAATGTTGGTAAAAAACGTATAGTTATAAATAATACCGGCAAACAACCGTTGCTTGATGCTGATATCCAGTTATATATGACGCAGACTCCCGGTATGTTAATTGTAAATGGCAGTAACAATATTATTACAAATGCGATTAACGTAACACGTCAAGGCCGCAAGATTTTAGTAAATGATGATATGAATTACAACAGTATGAATAATACGACCACGACACTTAATGCAGCTTTGATGAGAAATACAAAAGTCGGTGAGAGAACTGTTGAAAAAACAGAGGCTTTGATATATGAAATGCCTACTACAATGGCTTATGAAAATCTCTATCTGCAAAAATATGTAATTCAAGCATCAGTGAAAAACCAAATTGAAGAAGTTATAACATCGAATAATGCATTGAATGTTGTAAACATTGATAAAGACACGAACATATCAGAGAATGAAAATTCTGAAAAAATTTCCCCAAAGCAACAACTAAATAACAAAATCAGTTCGTTATAAATAGCATAAATAAAAGGCGGGAATAAATATCCCGCCTTTTTCAGAAATTATGAAAACATCAGTTGTTTAATTATTTATCCAAGATTTTTGCTCTGAGAGTTGTAACTTTATCTCCCTCTTGGCTGAATCTTAAATTGATTTCATATTGACCATTAGAGAGTTGAAGACTTTCCCAAGATGTAGTTTCACCGTATTGATAACCTTGGCTTAAAAGTTTGTCTACGTATTTTTTGAATTTATTTTCATCAATGTTAGCAACATAAGCTAAGAATTGATTATCATTGTTTACAGCTTCCATAATATTTCCGTTATCCATTGCAGGAATTTTTGAGCCTAAACCTTTTTTGAACCATTTCGGAGCATTTTCGGTTGCTTTAGGTAATTCTGAACCGTTGAATTTTGGGTTGATTTTTACAAAACCTGTTGTCGGATCTTTTGTACCTTCTCTTGTTGCTGCAGGTGCTTCAGAAACAATATAATCAACTTTCTCTTCAGGAGTTGCGATATTTTCAGGAGCTTTTGACGAACAACCTGCCATACCTAAAACCAATGCAATAAATGTAGCTGTACACAAAATTTTCTTTATCATAAATTTCTCCTACTTTATTTCTTTTCTGACAGTTAAATTTTATCACTTTATAATTATAAAACAATACCCTATTTTATTATTTTATGATTTAAAAATTCTTTTATTATTTTATCTGCAATAATTTTGTTTCCAAGAGGATTTAAATGAACACCGTCATAAGTCAAAAGGTTTTCGGCTTGTGTCGGATTTTTCTTTTTCAAAGCATTTCTTATTTCTTTGTTGACATCGATATACAAAAGGTTATTTTCATTGGCAAATAACTTTAAGAAATTGTTATATTCCAATATTGTTTCGTTTTTAATTCCGTTCAAGTCTTCGTCAATAATTGTTAAGCTGATAAGGATAACTTTTATATTATTTTGTTGAGCTTTTTTAACAATCTCCGTAACATCTTTTTCGAAATCGTCATAGGTTTCATAATCAAACCAAATATTGTTAATTCCGCCCATGAAGAACATAACGTCAGGTTTTTGAGCAATAACATCATTATCCATTCTGTTAAGCATGGCTCTTGTTGTATTTCCGGAGATACCTGCAGGAATAATCGTAACATTATATCCTGCATCATCTAAAGCGGTTTGAACAAGATTTACATAACCGTAATCGTTTACCCAACCGTTTTCGGTTATGGAATCACCTAAAAATGCTATTTTTATTGACTTTGCTTGTTTGTGTTTGAAAAACATACCAACTCCTATGATTAAAAAAATCAGCAGTAATAACGCTATTATTCTGTTTCGTAAAATGTGTTCTTCCATAAGTAAAGCAGCCTTTCAAAAAAATCAAGAATTAAAGTTTTTAAAAATGCCATCTAAAGCACAAGTTAAGTTTTTTTCTTCAACAATCACGTTTGCAGCCTTTTTAAGAACATCTTTTGCACAAAAGGCTACTCTTGTTCCTGCGAACTTGAACATGCTCAAATCGTTTGCCCCATCGCCCACAGCGACAGTATTTTTTTCTGTTATGGAAAGTAATCTCTGTAATGTTTGCAGCATTGTTCCTTTGCTTGAAGAAAACATCATTTCACCGCCGACAAGACCTGTTAATTTTCCGTATTTAAAGTGTAAATCATTAGAAAAATCAGCATCTAAGCCGAGGATTTTTCTTGCGGGAGCTGTTGCCGACTTAAAACCGCCCGAAAAACAAACAGTTTTAAAACCTGCTTGTTTAAGTTCGGATATGGTTTCTCTCGCACCTTTCATCAAGGGAAGCTCTGCACAAATTTTTTCAACCTTGTTTTGCTCAAGCCCTTTTAATAATGCAACACGTTTAATGAGGCTTTCAAAGAAATCAATTTTGCCGTTCATAGCTTCGGCCGTAATTGCTGCAATTTTTTCACGCAAACCGAATTCTTCGGCAAGAAATTCAAGAGTTTCGCCGTCCATAAGTGTTGAATCAAAATCAAAAACAGCAAGTTTAAGCATTTGGTTTCCTGTATAACATCTTTCTTTGTTTAATTTGGCGTACTTTGGTTTTAATGTCTTCAGACATTTGCTGCTGAATTTCCGCAACTTCTCTTTTCATTCTTTCGATTGCGGCAGTAGGGTCGGAACTTGTTTGTTTAATTTGTTTCAGAGTGTCTTTTACGGTTTGAATATCCGCTTCTGCAAGTTCAATAATATCGAAAACTTCTTTAATTTCCATTTTTGTAAAATTATGAGCAGAAAGATTTTCGGTCAATTTTTCCATCAACCGTTGTTTCATTTCTTCTTGTGCTTGTAGAGCATCTTTAGGTTTTGAGTTCTCGGATTTTCCGAAAAAATTAAATAAGCCCATGTTTTCACCTTCGTAATATTAGAATAACATTTTAAAAATTTTTTGTCATTAGTTTTTTTTTACATTACTTAATATATTTAATAAAGAGAAAAGAAAAATTTTTTTTTGCGAAAAATTTCAATAAAATAGTATAAAAAGGGAAAAAAAACGAGTAAAATTTTTAAATAAATAAGTGAAAATTAAAAAGAAAGAATTTATAGAAAAATTAAAAACGTGACAAAGCTCTTGTTTATGTTATGGTTATAAATGTTCAGTAAGAATATTATAAGAAATATTATCAGATAATGAGGAAAAACAAATGGCACTACCAAACGTAGCATATTTTTCAATGGAAATGGCATTAGACCAATCTTTGGCTATTTATTCAGGCGGTTTGGGATTCTTGGCAGGTTCACACATGCAATCTGCAGGTTATCTTCAAATGCCGATGGTCGGAGTTTCTATTTTATGGTCATTCGGTTATTACGATCAGCGTATAGGTGAACAAGGAAACGTAGAAGTTGCTTACATTCGTAAGTATTATGATTTCTTAACTCCTATTTCAGCATCAGTTGAAGTTGTTATTTTCGGTGAAAAAGTTAAAGTTAAAGCATTCAAAGTTGATCCGGAACTTTTCGGAACATGCCCGATTTATTTATTAACAACAGATATTCCGGAAAACTCGGATTGGGCAAGAAGAATCACACACAAACTTTATGATGGTGATGAAAAAATCAGAATTGCACAAGAAACAGTATTGGGCGTTGCGGGTATCAGATTACTTCAAGCAATCGGTGAAAAATTCGATTGTATCCACATGAACGAAGGTCACGCACTTCCTGCAGCATTCGAACTTTTAAGACAATACAACGGTGATTTGGCACAAGTTAAGAGAAGAACAGTATTCACAACTCACACACCGGTTGCAGCAGGAAACGAAGTACACTGGGTTGATACACTTCTCCAAGGCGGTTTCTTCGCAGGATGTTCAAGAGAAAAAGCTGTTGAACTCGGCGGTGAACACTTCTCGCTTACAGTTGCAGCACTTCGTATGAGCCGTTTGGCAAACGCTGTATCACAATTGCACGGTCTTGTTTCAAACAAGATGTGGGATTGGGTTGAAGGCAGATGCCCGATTAGAGCTATTACAAACGCTGTAAACCAACACTATTGGCAAGATAAGAGAATTGCAGAAGCAAAAACTCTTCAAGATTACTTAGATGCAAAAATTGAAATGAAGACAAAAATCTTCAAATTCATTGCAAACCAAACAGGTAAAAGACTTGATCCTAACGTATTAACAATTACTTGGGCAAGACGTTTCGCAGATTACAAACGTGCATGGCTCTTGTTCATGGATATGGACAGAATTACAAAATTGTTAAACGACAACAAAATTCAATTAGTATTTGCAGGTAAATTCCACCCTGATGATGTAATGGGCAGAGAAATGTTCGATAAGATTCTTCACCAATCAAGAACAATGAAGAATGTTGTTATCCTTCCGGGATACGAACTTGATCTCAGTGCTAAATTGAAAAAATGTTCAGATATATGGCTCAACACACCGTTAAGACCGTTCGAGGCTTCAGGTACTTCAGGTATGTCAGCAAACATGAACGGTGCTTTACACTTATCAATCTTTGATGGTTGGGCAGTAGAAGGTACATTCCCCGGAATCAACGGTTACACAGTTGAATACCCTGGACTTGATGATGAAATTCCTTGGGAAGAACGTCACAGAAAAGATTATGAATGTATTATGAACATAATCGAAAAACAAATTATCCCGACTTACTATGATAAGAAACTTCAATGGGCAAGACTTGTACGTCAAGCAGTCAGAACATCAGAAGCATACTTCAATTCTGACCGTATGGTTATTGAATACTATAACAGACTTTATAAGCCTATTGCTCACGAAGATCCTAAAGAAGGCGGTTTGGATAACAATTTCGAAATTACTGAAAATCCGAACTATGATGCTTGGACATTCTCAAACATCAAATAGTCCGATAAAAATATCGAAAAAAGAGGTTCGCAAAGAACCTCTTTTTTTATATAATAATTTTATGTTGAATGAAAAACAAGAATTGCGAAAATATTGTAAATCTGTTCGAGACAGATTAGATACAGATTTTTTAAGTAAAAAAATCATTGATAATTTGTTTTCTCTTGAAGAATTTCAAAAAACACTAAACGTGTTTTCGTATATATCTTTTGGAAAAGAAGTCGATACATCTCGGGTTTTAAATTTGAAGGAAAAAAATATTTTTGTCCCAAAACTTAAAAATCAAGGAATGATAATGTGCGAATATGATAAAAAAAATCTTGAGAAAAATAAATATGGGATTTGGGAGCCGATAGAGGAAAAAGTACAAAGACCTCAAAAAAATGATGTTATTATAATTCCTGCACTTGCTGCTGATAAAAATTTTAACAGACTCGGTTATGGCGGCGGATATTATGATAAATACTTGAATAACACGAATGGTGTTTTCGTTGCTTTGGTTTATGATGAATTGATTTTTAGTCAAATTCCCGTTGAAAAATTTGATACAAAATGTGATTATATAATTTCGGAACAAGTCGTTTTGAAAAAACACTATTAGTGTTTTTGATAAAATGTAAATATTTTTCGAATTAAGTAAAAATCGTTGTTACATTGTTGCTATGAGTAATTTTAGGAGTAAAATTGTAATATATATCAGGAGTAAAAATATGGAATTTTTCAGAAATAACAGAAAATTAATAATAATCATAATCACATTTTGTTTTGTAATCACACCTTTAATAATGGCGGCAATTACGGCATTCCAAGGTTAAGCACATGCTTCGCTCCGTCTGGATAAAAAGAATATGTACTTTTTTGATTTTTATAATGGCATTCAACAGTGCCGAAATTTGTTTTGCGTCAAAATTACATGATATAAAACGAAAACGCAGAGAAACAAAGGCAAAAATCCAGCGGCTTAAAATTTTGGAAACACAAGAAACAAATAAAATGATTAGAAACCAGCAAAAGCTTGAAAATAATGAGAGAGCTTTGCAAAATTCAAAGCAGCGTTATGACAAAACACAATCAAGATTATCCAACATAGAATATAAACTTGCTGTTTCAAAGGCTGAATTTGCCAATCACGAATCACTTGCAAAGCAGCGTATCCGTCAAATATACAAAAAAGAGAGAATGGGTGCATTCGTTTTAATTATGTCATCAGAGGATATAAATACTTTTTTGGATAGAATTTACTATCAAAGTTTGATAGCTAAAAATGATAAAAAAAATCTTGAAATAGCGAAGCAAAAGGCTGTCAGAATTGCGAGATTGAGAGCACAGTTAGAGGACGAAAAGAACATTTTATCGAGTTCCATTGACGATATGAATGCTCGTAAAAAGCAAATCAAAAATGCTATTAATGATAATGAAGCAATGATTTACAAGCTCAAGCACGATAGAGCAGCTTTTGAAAAAGCAGAAAGAGAGCTTGCAAGACAATCTCAAATAATAGAGGGAATGATTTCAAAGAGTACGAAGAAAAGCACGGTTACAGCGGCGAAAGGTGCATTTTTACGTCCTTGCGGAGGCTGTATAACATCATATTTCGGATACAGAAATCACCCGATTTTCCACAGAAAGATATATCATTCCGGAATTGATATCGGTGCACCGACAGGAACACCAATCAAGGCGGCAAATTCAGGCAGAGTTATTTATACAGGCTGGTATGGCGGTTATGGACAAGTTGTAATCATTGACCATGGTGCTGTTAACGGCAGACCGACATCAACTTTATATGCACACCAATCAAGGATAGCAGTATCAAACGGTCAAAATGTTTCACGAGGCAAAGTAATCGGCTATGTCGGCTCAACCGGATACTCAACAGGTCCTCACTTGCATTTTGAAGTCCGTATCAACGGAAAACCTGTTAATCCGCTGAACTATATTTAATGGAGGCTAAATTGAAATTAAAACATATAACGAAGTTAAATATATTATTAATGGCATACGCTGTTGCAATGCCTTCTTTTGCAGCTGATTTGAATTTGGATTTTATCAGACGTCAGGCGTTTGAAAACAATTTGTATAATGCTCCTGAAGTCAGGACTGTTTCATTATTTCATAAGAAAAAGGCGGAAAAGAAGCCAAAAGTTACGGTTGAAAGGGAAGAAACTCTGAATGTAGTTAATCAAAACACCTTGACCGATGAAGAATATATCAAAAAATTAAAAGTTGCGAATAAGAAGAAAATTCGTAAAAAGCAGTTTGATATTACAATTCAACGTGAAGCGGCTTCTGCTGCGGAAGAAGAAACACTGCCCGAAGAAAAAAATATCGTCGTTGAAGAAACTACTACTGAAGAAGATGATAGTGCTTTGACAACAGATCCGAGTGATAAAAAGTTTTTCAATAAAAAAGAGAACAAGAAAAAATTATTCGGCAAGAAAAAACAAGAAGAAAATAAAAATCAAAAAACAGATAAGGCAAATCCGTCAAATTTGATTTTAACTGCAGATGTAACGGATTATTTTCCCGAACGTTCGGAAATTGAAGCAAAGGGAAATGCAAAGCTTGAAATTACCGGTCAGGATTTTGTTTTATATGGTGATAAAATTGTATTTAACCACGATATAAACACTGTAAGAGCCTATAATAATGTTAAAATTATTCAAGGTGAAAACACAACAACGGGCGATTTTGTAAACGTTGATTTAAGCACTTCAAACGGTTGGATCAGAAAGCCTGTTTCGACAAATTATTCTGTAAAAATCAAGGCTGAAGAGGCATACGTTTATCCTGATAAAATTGAAGAATATGACGGTGTTGCAAATATTTTAGAGGACAGAAGATTTGAGGTCGGCAGCTCAGGGTTTACAACTTTGTTAAATGCTATTCCGTCGAATGTTCAAGATTCTTATTTACAAAAGCCGGAACCGACTCCGTTGAAATTCAAGGTCAAAGAAATAAATGTTGAACCTAAAGACGGTCACAATGTTATAACAATGAAAAATGTCGGGGTATTTTTCAAAAAAATTAAAGTCGGTGTAATGCCGAACGTAAAACTCGTTTCGGACAAAGAGCAGACCATAATGCAGACAAACATTCCTGAAATAGGAAGTGACAGTAACTTGGGTATGTATGCAGGTCCGGGATTTGTATTTAATTTGCCGATGTCGTCAACATTGAAGGTTGCTCCGTTATTGGTTTATTCTCAAGATGAAAAGAAACTCGGAATTGGTGCTAATGCTACATTCCAAAGCCAGTCAAACGTAACGCAAATGGCTTACGGCTCTCCGGAAAACAAATTTATGTTAAGAGGTTTTCAAGCCATAACTCCAAAATTAAAATTAAATTATTCGCAAAACATGTATGTATCGCAATGGTTTTTAGGATACAGACGTCCGATGTATTCCGCAGAATTGGAATATTCGGATAGCATGTACGTTCAAGATTTAGGATTGAATTTTGAACATAATTTATCAGGCGGTTACTATTCTGACTATGCAAGAATATCAAAACTGGCAGAAGGCAGATTACGTTGGATGACTCAAGTCAGCAAAAATTTATTTACATATACAAATAGTGCAAACACCTTCTCGTTAGATTTCGGTTTAGTTGGGCAAGGTGCTGTTTCTCAATATACAACGGGCGATACGCTTGGTATTGTTAGAGGCGGTCCGATGTTGACGACGACATACAGAGGCTGGTCGCAGAATTTGGTTTACTATCAATCTGCAGCAAGCGGAAGAACTCCGTTCATATTTGATGATTACTATTATGGACGTTCAAACCTCCAAATATTAGAAACTTTGAGAATAAATAAATATTTGAAAGTCGGTTATTTGGCTTCAATGGCTTTGGGCGGACGTGAAACATATAATTCGGGAAGATATAATCCGACAACGCAAGATTTTCTTCAAGAAAATATGTTTTTACTCAGCATCGGTCCTGATGAGGCTAAAATAACCTTTGCTTATGATGCTTTTAGAAAAACGACTGCAATGTATTTCTCAATGCTTTTAGGAACCAAGGATATGGACATTGCGTTTAAGAAATCAACCATCAATAATCCTGATGAATTATCAGGCGAAAACCAAAATATACCTTGGATAAAGAATACATTTAATAATATCAGATTTAAGGTATTCCCGCTTACAAATCCTGCTTTTAATCCGAAAACTGATTTATATCCGCAGGAAGTTATCGAAGAAGATAAAGATGAACTTGATGAAATGATGGAAGAAGAAGTCGATAGAGAATTCCAGCAACAAATCAGAAATCAATTCAATCCGATACTCCAAAATCAAGATTTGATGCGTGATAACAGAATGTAAAAATATAGCGGCTGCTATTTAACTTGGCAGCCGCTGTCATATTTATCGATTAGACCGTCAAAATCATTGTCAACTCCGTCATAACAAGAACCTATTGATTCAAAACTTTCTGCACGTGGGGATTTATACAGATATTTTTCAGGAATGGCATTCCAAATGGTTAAAAAATCACTTTTAAAATTCTTTGCAATTTGTTGGTTTTCGATTTTTAAACAATTTTCATCGTTGTAAATATCTCCGCTTTTTGTGAAATTCATAGAGCCTGAAAAAACTACTTTGTCGTCGATAATTATTGTTTTCATATGCATTTTCCCTGCAAAATTCTCAACTTTTACAGGAATTGAGTTTTGTCTTAAAAATTTATGCTGCGAGTATTTGTTTACCGCACTTGTTGCATCAATAATAACTTTAACATCTGCTCCTCTTTTGCGTGCATTTACTAATTCTTCCGCTAACCCCTTGTGGGTAAAATAAAAGACAGGTATGTAAATGTATTTTTGTGCCTTTTTTATTTCGGGGATAATCTGCGTTGAAATCGGCTTATCTTGCGGTGAAAAATATGCTGTAATCCTTGTGTCGCCTATTAAAACACTATTGGTGTTGTGGCTTTCTTTTGTGGTATGGAATTTTTGATTTATAAAATTATTGAATTCGAATTGATATTTTTTAGCTACTTCTTTTGATGAAATGCATATAACACTATTAGTGTTAAAGCCGCTAATTCCTGTGTTTGTAACGTTTGTACTTCCTGTCCAAACTTTTTTGTTATCGAATATGAAAAATTTATTATGCATTAATCGTTTGGAATCTTTATTACAATTTGCATCTGTATAAAGTTCGTTTGTGAATTTCTTTAAGTTGCTGACTGTGTTTTCTTTTAATTTTAAATCATCAGTTACGGCACGGATTTTGACACCACGTTTTTTTGCATTTATAAGAGCATTGACAATTTCGGGCTGGTTATCAATTTCGTAAACAGCCATATCTATTGACGTTCGTGCATTATTTATTTCGTTTTTAAGTGATTTACATAAGTTTGAAGTGCAATGATTAGAGGGTTTGTAAACGTTGTATGCGAGAGCTTGGTAAATTTTTATATTCCCGTTTGAAAATTGAGTTTCAGGTGGTTTAGAGTTTGTTTTTGGATTTGTGACAGCAGAATTTTCTTTTGATTTGTCTTGTGATAGACAATAACCACAAGGTTTTGCTTTTTGCGGAAGTTCATCTTGTGTTAAAAAATCCTTTCTCATTGACCGAGCACCTATGTGGCAGTCAAGAGTGTGATATTTTCCGCTTTTTGCATTGTAAACAAAGTATTTTTTCGTCAAAGAATTTTTAAGATTTTCTTTAACTTTTTCAAGATTTTCAAATCTTTTATATTCTTCGGAAGATGCGGTTGCCAAACCGTTTTCGAGGATTATTCTTTCAAAATCGAAATTGAAAAATTTTGGATTTCCGTCATCGAAATAAATTCTTTTATTCAGAAAAAGTTTTTGATAGAAATTTTGCGTTTTTAATTTAAAGTATATTTTTTGATTTTCATTAAGTTGACCAAAAACTTTTTGATTTTTTTCAAGTCCGTCTTTTGAGCAAAAGTCATTAATGTTTTTAAGTTTAAAATATTCATTTTCGGTAATGATGTCATTTTCGTTTAAATCTGTTCCAATTCTGCAATCGTCACTTGTTTCAAGTACGGAGAAAGTTTTTTGATAAATTTTGTCAGATATTACAATTAATAAAAAAATGATAAAAAGAATGCAAAAAGTTTTTGTTTTCATGGTAAGATTATAACATAAAAACGAATAATTGCGGAGAAGTGTCCGAGCGGTTTATGGTGCAGACCTCGAAAGTCTGAGTCCTGTCAAAGGGACCGGGGGTTCGAATCCCCCCTTCTCCTATTTATAATTATTTTCAAATCTTTATATATAATTTAATATTTAAAAGCAATGTTGTTCGCTTTTATTTTTTTATTATTAAAAACAAAAATTTATCTTATTTTGTGCATATAATCAACACTTTCATCATCATCAATATTAATTATATGGTCTCCTGTTATTACAACATCTGTCATTGGCAACCATAATTCACTTGTAATTGTGTCATAATCAAAAATTTCATAGGTAGAACCATCAATCATTTTTATTATTTTTCCGTCAGCATAAACTCTATAAATTGTATTTTCTTCTGAATATGCAAAACTCGGAATTGCAATTAATAAAAATGAAAAAAGAAATGTAAAAAATTTTTTCATAATTATCTCCTTAGGCAATAAAATACCATAAAATCGAATCAATCCGTTCCGAAACGGTGTTTTTATTCAGTATTTCAGGAATATCTTTTTCTTCAATACTTATTCTCTTTACTTCATAATTCATGTTTGTTTCAATCATTTTTTTAGTTTCGTTTGTTAAAAATTCATAAAAAACGGAAAAAAGAGATAACTCAGTTGCTGTTTTTTTACATAGAACAAATAATAATTCCTGTATTTCAATATTATTTAGCACAATATCCTTATTTTTAAGCAAATATTCGTACAAGGAATCATAGTCAAAATCTTTACTTAAATTCCTGCAGATTGCAAAAAGAAGATATGTAATAATTGATTTTTCTTCCTGCTTCATAAATTGTTCATAATATTCTTCAATTTTATCTTCAAACCAATCATCTGTGCCTGCTGTCGGTTTATATGGTTTATCATCATCAAATAAACATAAATCTCCCATATCCTCATTTTCACAATCCATATAATTCATACATTTCTCCATAATCATAGAAGAAATTTTAGATTTTATTCCTGCTGCAAAACCGTTGCTCAAAGTTGTTTCTTGATATTCAGGTGCTTCAAGAATTTTATTTTCTCGTTCATAAACGGTTAAAAATGCCGTGTATTTTGAATTGATGTTATATTTTTCAGAGAGTTCAATAATTAAATTTTTGTACTCTTGAACTATTTCCGAGTCAACACAATTACGAATATAATCTTCTAACCTGTCCATTTCCATTTTTGCAAAAAGAACTTCTAAATCGACATTTGTATTTATAATTTCGTCTTTTGCTATTGTCCAAGCGTATTCTTTATCAATAATTTTACCTTTCAATGTAATATCATCTTCAAGTTTTTCTGTTTTCGCAAAGACATTATAAAATTCGTAATTAAACAGGGCTTTATCTTCTCTGATTTCGTCAAGAACTTTATTTTTACCATAATCAATTTTTAATTCTTCCAATAAAGGAGTTTGTATTCTTGCAAAAGTTCTGATAATTTTATTATCAATTCTTTCGTGCGGCATAATAAGTTCCGCTTTCCCGTTGCCGACTTTTGCCAAATCACGCAGGAAATAGGAGTTTACATTATAATCTATTCCAAACGGGAAGAGTCTGCTTTTTCCGATATTGTTATTGACAAAGGTTATAATTTCTTCTTCATTGCCGACTTCTCCATCCGTGAATAACAATATAATTTTGTCAGTATTTTCTTCATACAGTGCAAATTTTATCGGATTTAAAATTTCTGTGCCGCCTTCACCTGTCAATGATTTTACATATTCTATGGCTTTTTTCAAATTTTTTTCATTATATTCAAGTGAATTTATCGCCATCGCTTCAAATTCGCTCTCAAACGGAATAATATTGAATTTGTCGCCGTCATCAAGTTGTTTTAAACATTCGATAACCGCATGTTTTGTTTCTTCTACTTTCTCGCCATACATTGAACCTGAAACATCAACCAAAAACAGATATTCTTTTTCGCTATCTTCATAAGAATCTGTTATTTCAGGCATAAATGACATATATAGAATATTTTTGCCGTCCCTCGTTTTTGAAGTCAGTGCGTTTGATGTTAATTCATTTACAAGGTCAAAATATAATTTGAAATCTTTTGACATATCGTAATTTAAAACTTCAACTTCATGTCCTTTTTCTGTTATATTAAGTTTAAACGTATGTGTAGGACTTTCAATAGCAGTACAATGTACATTTTTAGCAATATTAATATGAAAATCGACACCGTAATTTACTTTTTCATATTTTAATTTGTCTGTAATTTTAGATTTGTATTTTGGCGGAACAAGTGTCGGAATAAAGATTTGTACTTGATTATCAATTATTTCAAATTTATCAATATAATTGATTTTAATTTTGACTTCCTCTCCTTTAGCAAGTTTTCCGATAGTTATAGCGAAAATATTATCGGTTTTTTCTTCCATTAGATAGGAGCTGTTACCCTTTACAATATTTTTTGTATATTCTTTCTTTGCTTTTGTTTTTTCTTTGCATTGACCTTGTAATACTCTGTCGCCGATATGAACTTCAAAGCCAATAACAGTTGCTGTTTCAACAATAGGAAATATGTAGCCGACTTCAAGAACTTTTTTTGTATTGTTTACAAAGGTTTGTTCTATTTCGAAAGTTCCAAATTTTCCGATTACATCACCTGATATTTTTACATTTTTTAAGGATAGCTCTTTACAATCAGTTAAATTCATTTGAATTAGTCCTCCAACATTTTTTCTACATATTTCTTGACGTTTTCAATAATATATTTATATTTCTGTGCATTTTTCTGCGTATAATTAATTTCAAATATGTTGCAAATATTCTCTCTTATGTATATGTCAGTATCAGACACAGGGATGCAAGTGTTTTTAGCTTTTTTTATTTCGGAATTTTGTGGGTTTTCATCATTAATATCATCTGTTATTGTGTTACCTTCCAAAATATATTCTCGAATTTTATTCAGCGGTATATATTGTGCCTGAAGTTTTTTGATTAGTAAAATTCTTTCTAAATGCAAATCATCATAAGTACTTGCAACTCCACTACCCTCAGGCGGCATAAGCAAGCCTTTACTTATGTAATAATGTATCGTCCTTTTTGTTACTCCTGCTTTTTGTGCTAATTCTGATACTTTATATTCCATAATATATACCTCATATTTTTATTGTGACATCGTTACGTAACGATGTCAAGTGCGAAGATGATTTTTTGTAAAGATAAATTTTTGAAAACTAACTTAAAGTCTTTTAATATTTTGATTTCGGCTGCTTAATAATTTTTATATATACTAAAAACAATTAAAGTAATGTTTTCTTGAATTATTTTTAATTGAGCAGCTGCCAGAGATATTTAGAAATGTCAGATATTTACAATTAACAAAAAATGATAAAAAGAATGCAAAAAGTTTTTGTTTTCGTGGTAAAATGATAATATAAAAACGAATATTAGAAGTGTCCGAGCGGTTTATGATACAGACTCTTTGAAGGTATGGGTCCTTGTCAATTGAACCGAGGACGAGATAACCTTTTAACTATTTTAATTTTGATTTCAAAAATCGATATTTGTTTTTATTATTACAAAAAAGATTATAAGCAGTGAAACATAAGAAATTTATTTTTATATTGATTAATACACTTATTGCTTTGGTTCTTATTGAGCTGATTTCATATCAGACATTGTATTACAGATATAAAGATAATTTTGGTAAACAATTTATAAAATATTCCAAAATAAATATTCTTAATGATGATAAGCTTTTGACGGGTTTCAGACCAACTGAATATAGAGATAAAAACAAGCCGCCGATATTTGTGTTTGGCTGTTCTTATGTTCAAGGCACAGGATTAAATGATAATCAAACTGTTTCACGGAAACTTGCCGATTATACGAACCGAACGGTTTACAACAGAGGAAAATCGGGCTTGGGCATATATTATTTTTATTATTTATTAAATAACGAAAAAATAATAAAAGATTTACCTAAAAATCCTCAATATATTATTTGGATATTAATTCCGGACCATGTACCGAGAATGTACCGATACCGCTCGGCTCCTTTTATGGGATTATATAATTTGCGGTCTAAAATTAAAAACGGTCAAATTGTTACGGACAATATATCTTGCAAATTTTTGCATAGTTTCTTCACTTCAATTGTTTTAGAAGAATTTATTGCTAATCGCCGTTATGAAAATAAATCAAAAACCGATTTTATGTTCATTAAACTTTTCAAGGAGTCTGACAAGTTAATTAAAAAGAATTTTCCCAATACAAAATTTGTCGTTGTATCTTTTGTTTTATACAACGATATTCCTAAAGATTATTACAGAAGGTTACAATTACTTAAAGATGAAATACCCGATATTCAAATAATTGACATTAATAAAGAAATACCTGATATAGCCGATAAACGATACATTGGGGACGATAAAGTCCACCCGAATGAACAGGCTTGGGATAAGATTGTTCCTGTTTTGGCAAAAAAATTAAATTTATAAAATAATAAAACTGTTTTATTTGTTTAAATATTATCAATATTTGTATTATAATCTTGTTTGACCGGATTAAGAAAGACAGCTATGTTAAAGAAGATTATTGATTATTATGCAGCACCGAAGGAAATTCCTGTAACAATGAATGATGAGCAGGTTGCAAAGGCATATAAAAAGGGTAGAATTGATGTTTTTGCCTCTTGTTTTATCGGTTATACAATTTTTTATTTGACGAGAAAGAATATTTCGGTTGCTTTACCTGTTTTAAGCTCTGATTTAGGCTTTTCAAATATCGAGCTTGGTATTTTAGGCAGTGCGTTATATTTTTCGTATGCCGTCGGCAAATTTGTAAACGGCGTTTTAGCGGACAAAGCTGATGCTAACAAGTTTATGACTATATCTTTGCTTATTTCAGCTATTGCAAATATACTGTTTGCGTTAAGTCCGATGATTTTCCCGGCGAATATTCATTTCATGGGACAATCACTGTTATTGCTTGCAATGTCTTTCTTTTGGGGGGTAAACGGTTGGTTTCAATCGGCAGGTTTCCCTGTCTGCACAAAGGCTTTGACATTTTGGTGGTCAAATAAGGAGAGAGGTACGATTTGGTCTGTATGGGCAATGTCGCACCAATTAGGTACTTGTATAGTCTTTTTACTTGCAGGATATTTAATCCCGAGATACGGCTGGGAATCGGCATTTATAGTACCTGCTTTTTTGAATATTTTGTCTTGTATTTATATCGCAAAAAGTATGCATGATAAGCCTCAAACAATGGGATTGCCCGACGTTGAAATTTATAAAGGCGGTACTGTAAATACGGCAGAAGAAGAAGCTGATGATAAATTGACATATTTTGAAATTTTGAAAAAATATATCTTCTTCAATCCTGTTATGTGGATTTTAGTTGCAGCTTTTATTTTTGTTTATATTTTCAGATATGGTACGGAAGATTGGATTATAAAATATTTAGTCGAATTTAAAGGTGATACGCTCGCATCTGCAACCCAAAAACAAACATTCTTACCGCTTTTCGGTATAGCAGGGGTGCTTTTGGCAGGTGTTATGTCTGATAAAATGTTCAAAGGCAGAAGAATGCCCGTAAACATTTTCTTTTGTGTCGGTTTAATAGTATGTTTGTTCGGTTTGATGGAAAATTCCGGACACACTTTGTTATCCGATATTATTGATTATGTTTGTTTGTCGGGAATAGGCTTGTTCACTGCAGGTCCGTTAATTTTTATCGGCGGACTTTGTGCGGTTGAATCAGCTTCTAAAAAAGTTGCAGCAGCGGCAACAGGTTTCTGCGGAATTTTCGGCTATTTAGGTGCTATGATTTCAGGAATAGGTACGGGCTGGTTTGTTGACAATCTCGGTTGGCAATCGGCTTTGTGGTTCTGGATTATCTCTGCATTGCTCTGTATAATAATTCTGCTGCCTATGTATAAAAAAGGCATGTAATAAATATTTTCTCTATTAATGTTAAAAGATTAAATAGAACTTTTTCGTTTTATTTAATTTTTTTTGACTGTATAATATTAATCGTAAAGATTTAGTGGGGTAAAAAGATGATAAAACACTTTAGAGGGTCAATTTTTGTGACTGTTGCAGGTATAATTGCTGCGTTTTTATGGGGTATGACAAAACACCCCGGGCATGCTCTGTTATGTGTTTTTATCGTTTTGTTCCTTTCAATTTTGGAAGTTACATTATCTTTTGATAACGCAGTTGTAAATGCAATGAAGCTTGAAAAAATGACGGAAAAATGGCAGCATCGTTTTGTTACTTGGGGTATTTTGATTGCTGTTTTCGGAATGAGATTTTTATTCCCCGTTTTAGTTGTTTCGATTTTTGCGGGGCTTTCGGTTGCAGAGGTTACAAATTTGGCTATGAATGATGTTGATAAATATGCACATTATCTTCATTTATGTCATGCTCCTCTTGTTACATTTGGCGGTGCATTTCTTTTTATGCTTTTCTTGTCATATTTTTGTCACGAAGAAAAAGATGTTCACTGGATAAAGCCAATCGAAGTACCTATGCAGAAATTACATATGATGAAATCAACCGAAGTTGTAGTGACAGGTTTGCTTGTTTTCGGTGTGCATTATATCGTTCCGCAAAATCAGCAGCTTTCTGTTATGATTGCAGGTTTTTCGGGAATTCTTTTATATTTAATAATCGACGGTGTCAGCAGAACGCTTGAAAACATTGCAGAAGCAAAAGCTGCCGCAACGGGGCAGGTTGCTAAACTTGGCTTGATTGGGTTTATTTATCTTGAATTAATTGACGCATCTTTCTCCTTGGACGGTGTTTTAGGAGCATTTGCAATAAGTAAAGACATCATTATAATTACAATCGGACTTGCTATCGGGGCAATGTTTGTCCGTTCGCTTACGCTTTATATGGTTGAGATGAAAACCTTAAAACAATATTTGTACCTTGAACACGGTGCTCATTGGGCAATCGGATTTTTGGCATTGATTATGTTTCTTTCAACAACACACGAAGTTCCTGAAGTTGTAACAGGCTTAACAGGGTTAATCATTGTCGGCTGGGCATTTATAGATTCTATAAAACACAATAAAAAACTTGCACAGTCTGAACTCATTGAAAAATAGTTTGATTTTTCCAATAAAAAAACGGGGTTGTTATTCAAAACAATCCCGTTTTTCGTATATTATTTTGCTATTTCTTTTCAACCAAATTCTTAAAAGCGTTTAAATCATCGATAGTATCAATTCCGATTGAATCATAAATAACAGGTGTGACTTTGATTTTCATACCGTTATATAATGCTCTTAATTGTTCAAGGCTTTCTGCTTGTTCGATTTTCGGTTGAGGAAGTTTTACCATTTTGAACAAAGATTCACGTCTGTAACCGTAAATTCCTATGTGTTTGTAAAAATCAGCCACGTCATAATTTCTTTCATAAGGAATTTTTGAACGTGAAAAATACAAAGCATAGTTATTACAATCGAAAACAACCTTTACCATATTAGGATCTTCTTTGTCATCGTTTGCTCTAACATAGGTAACAAGCGTTGTAATATCTGCGTTTTTATCGTTTTTCAAAGCTGAAATAACTTCTGCAACACAAGCAGGATCTATCATTGGTTCATCGCCTTGCAAATTAACGATTAATTCAAATTCAGGGTGTCTTTCTGCAACTTCCGCAATTCTGTCGCTTCCGCATTTGTGATTTTCAGATGTCATTTCAACGTTTGCACCAAAAGATTTTGCCGTGTCAAAAATTTCTTTATTGTCTGTTGCAATAATTACTTCATCAGCACCTTCAACAGATTTCGCACGTTCCCATACCCATTGAATTATCGGTTTGTCGCAAACTTTTATGAGCGGCTTGCCGTTCAATCTCTTTGAGTTATATCTCGCAGGTATTATTATCGCTGTCTTTTCCATTATTTCTCCTTTTTTATAACGAATGCAACCCACTCTTTTTCTTGGTTTTTCTCAAGAATGGTCAATTCATTTTTTATAATTGCATCGTAAACAATTTCGGCTTTTTCGTCTAAAATTCCGCTTAAAACTGCTACCCCGCCCGTTTTTAAAATGCTTTTAATGTCGGGCATGATATCTCTTAAAACATTGTGCAAAATATTTGATGCAACGAAATCATAATGATTACAAGGTAAAACACTAATAGTTGCTGTCTGAAAATTTATGTTGGTTTTATTTATCTCTGCATTCTCTTTTGCTGTAATGACGGCTGTTTCGTCATTATCAACGGCATCTGTTTCTTTTGCACCTGTTTTTGCGGCACAAATTGCTAAAATACCTGAACCGCAGCCCACATCGGCAACTGTGTCGCCGTTTTTAACATATTTTTCTATTGCTTGTGCACAAAGTCTTGTTGTTGCGTGAGTTCCCGTTCCAAAAGCATTTCCGGGGTCTAAAATAATAACTTTTTCATCAGATTTAGGTTGATAATTTTCCCAACTCGGACAAATTACAATTTTATCCGTAATATGAGAGGGTTTCCAATGTTCTTTCCATTTCTTTGACCAATCCTCGTCAGGCTGCAGGGTTATTGTGATATCCCAAGTTCCTATATCTTCTGAAAATATTTCTTTTTCCTTTATTTCATCACGTTTTTTATGGAAAAAAGTCCGGATTTCATCAAAATCCAAATCTTCGTCAGTGACATAGGCTTTGATAACATCGTCAACGGTTTTCGTTAATTCGGTTTTCTTAAATTCTTGAACGGAAGTTATGATGCCTTCACAGTTAAAATTTTCCTGACAAATATCGCAGACAACATCTGCACATACAGGATTGATTTTTATTGCTATTTCGTGATAAACCGTCATTGAGCAATTACACCTTTTGTTCTGAATTTATCGTATCTGTCGTTGCGAAGTTCATCAGATGACATTGGCATTAATTCTTTTAAGCATTTGAGAATTTTTTTCTTCAAATTTTTTGCTGCCAAATCGTAGTCGTAATGAGCACCGCCTCTTGGTTCTTTTACGATTTCATCAATGATATCGAATTTTAATAAATCATCTGCCGTAATTTTCAAAGCGTTTGCGGCTTTATCGGCAAGCGATGCATCTCTCCATAAAATTGATGCACAACCTTCGGGAGAAATAACTGTGTAATAAGCGTGTTCCAACATCAAAACTTTATTCGCAACTGCTAATCCTAAAGCTCCGCCCGAACAGCCTTCGCCTGTGATAACCGCAATTACGGGAACTTTCAATTTCGCAAGTTCTGCAAGGTTTACAGCAATCGCTGTTCCTTGTGCAGTTTCTTCTGCCTTTATCCCGGGATATGCCCCCGGTGTGTCTATCAAGGTGACGACGGGCATGTTAAATCTTTCTGCGTGTTTGAATAATCTCAATGCTTTTCTGTAACCTTGCGGCTGCGGCATTCCGAAGTTGTGAACGAGATTTTCTTTTGTCGATTTGCCTTTATAAGTACCGATTATCATAACGGGAATACCGTCAATTTCAGCAGGCCCGCCGACAATAGCTCTATCGTCCGTTCCTTCTCTGTCACCGTGAAATTCTATGAAATTTTCGGAAATTCTTTCGACAAAGTCCGTAAAATTAGGTCTTTCAGGGTGTCTTGCTATTTGTATCTTTTGTGATGGGGTCAAATTTGCATATAATTCATCTGCAAAATCTTCCGCCGCTTTTTCAAATTGTTGTATTTCAGATGTCATATCTTTTTCCGATTTATTACCTATTTCTTGAAGTTCTTCTATTTTTTCCCTTATGTCGTACAAGGGCTTTTCAAATTTAAGCATTAACATCTTTTACCTCAACTTTTGTTTTTTTAGATTTTTCTTTGCTGTTATGTTTTGATGCAGCTGCTTTCGTTTTTTCTTTTGTGTGCTTTGCTTCGGGTTCTTTTTCCTCGGCACTGTACGGTTTGTGTAATTTCAAGATTTTGTATAAATTTTCTCTTAAATCTTTTCTTGCCGATAAAACATCAATTTGACCATATTTCATCAAGTATTCTGCTGTTTGGAAATCTGACGGTAAATTTTGTTTTATAGTCTGTTCAATAACACGTCTGCCTGCAAAACCAATTCTTGCACCTTGTTCGGCAATAATTACATCGCCTAATGTTGCAAAACTTGCAGTAACTCCGCCAAATGTCGGCTCTGTCAATACCGTTATGTAAAGTATTCCTGCCTCATTCAATCGAGCAATGGCACAGCTTGTTTTAGCCATTTGCATTAAACTCAAGGCACTTTCCTGCATTCTTGCACCGCCCGATGCCGTGATTGCTATCATAGGAATCTTCTTTTTCAAAGCGTATTCCATAGTTCTTGTAATCTTTTCTCCGACTACACTTCCCATTGAACCGCCCATGTATTCAAAATCCATAACAGCTACGGCTACTTGTTCCCCGTGAATTTTTGCCGTTCCGCATCTTACTGCTTCGTCAAGGTTTGTTTTCTCTTTTGCTGCCTTTAATCTGTTTTTGTATGATTCCGTATCAACAAATTCCAACGGGTCGCAAGGCAAAACATCTTTGAACATTTCTTTAAATGAATGTTCGTCAAATAATTGTTTTATTCTTGTTTCGGAGTTTATTCTGAAATGATATTGACATTGCGGGCATACGTTTAAGTTGTCTTCAACATCTTTTTTTAAAAGTTGTGCATCGCAATTATAACATTTTATCCAAAGTTTACCGATGCTGTCATCGATTTGTGCTTCTTCAAGCTCTCTGTGTGCTATTTGAAGCTCTTTTCTTTTATTAAACCAATCTTTTATTGTCATTTTTTCAATTCTCTTTCAATTAAATTTTAGCAAACTTTTTACGGTTCGGCAAAAAATTTACATTCCAAACTACATTCTCTCGGGAGCCGTTGCACCAATTAACATAAGCCCTGATTTCAGAACATATATTACCGATTGCACCAATGCAAGTTTTGCCAAAGAATTTTCCTTATCTTCCGACAAAATTCTCGTTGAAGCATAAAATTTATGGAAAACTGCAGCCAATTCTCTTAAATACTTCGTTATTAAATACGGTGAATATTGAGTTGCGGCATTTATTACCACTTGTTTGTATTCTGCAAGTTTTTCACTCAATCTTTGAATTTCTTCAAAATCTTTTTCATTTTTCCATAAAATATCAAAGTTTTGAGAATTTAAGCTGTTGAAATAATTGTCAATTTCTTTCTGCGTAAACATCGGAGGATTAACTTTTTTATTAACCACGTCATTATGTTCGTTAACCGCATTACGAAGTATTGAGCAAGCTCTTGCATGTGCGTATTGAACGTAAAAGACAGGATTTTCATCTGTCTTTGATTTAGCAAGTTCAACATCAAATTCTAATGTTGTATCAATGTTTCTCATAATCATCCAAAATCTTGTTGCATCAACACCGACTTCGTCAATCAATTCGTCTAATGTAACCATTTTTGTTCTTTTGCCCATTCTGACTTGTTCTCCGTTAAGAGATAAATTTACAAGTTGACCGAGCAAAACAATTAATGCGTTTGGATTGTGACCTAAAGCCTCTATTGAAGCACGCATTCTCGGAATGTATCCGTGGTGGTCTGCTCCCCAAATATCAATTAATTTAGAGAAACCTCTTTCAAATTTATCGTAATGATAAGCAATATCGGCCGTCAAATATGTATAAGAACCGTCTGTTTTCTTAATTACACGGTCTTGGTCATCGCCGTAATCAGTGGTTTTGAACCATAAAGCTCCGTCTTTTTCGTACAAAACACCTTTTTCTTGCAATTTGTCAAGACATCTTTGAACATCGCCTCTTTCGTGCAATGAAGTTTCAAAATAAAAATTATCAAAATGTGTTTCAAAATTTTCAAGCAATGCCTTTTGTTTTGCAAGCATATCGTTTTTTGCATATAAAGAAAGTTTTTTATGTAAATCCAAATCCGCTTCTGATTTGTCGGCATCTTTCATTTCTTTTGCCAAATCAGGGTTTTCATCTATGAATTTTTTTGCACAATCAATTAAATAATCACCTGTGTAATATGATTTTGAATTGTCGTCATTTTGCGGAAAATCAATGTCTTTGCCGAGCTGCTGCATTACTCTGATGTACAAAGAACGTCCTAAATTATTAATTTGATTGCCTGCATCATTAACGTAAAATTCCTGATAAACATCAAAACCGCATTTCTTCATAACATTTGCAAGCGTACTTCCGACTGCAGCCCAGCGTCCGTGTCCGATGTGAAACGGTCCTGTCGGGTTTGCACTGACGTATTCAACGATGTATTTTTCGCCGTTTCCGATATTATTGCTTGCAAAATCGGTTTTGTTCGTCAAAATTTCTTTTATATTTGAATAGATAATCGAGCGAAGTGCCGAGTCTTTGACTTTGAAGTTGATAAAACCGTTTGCAACAGTTATTTCAAAGTTTTCAAGTTCTTTTTTGTCAACAGGTTCATCTGAAGTTATTCCCATATATTTAACAACAGTCTTTGCCGTGTCAAACGGTGATTTTCTCGTAAATCTGCATAAACTTGCAACATTCACTGCAAAATCGCCGAAATCACGATTTTTTGGTACTTCTGCATTGAAAGCAGGTAAATTATCATTCGTAAGCTGCCCTGCATCATTGTTGGCAATAGCCGCTTTCACCGCATCTTCAACTATCTTAAGACATTCTTTTTTTAACATAATATTTTCTCTTTTGTGTGTATTTGTCTATATTTTATCAGAAAAAACAATTTTATAAAAGTTTTATATAAAAAACAGTTAAGATAACATTTTCCGCTATTAAAAACAAATAAAAATTGTATTTTAAAGCTTTTGTTTCTGTTACAATTCTGTGTATGAACATAAAAATTATTGCGGTCGGGAAAATTAAAGAAAACTATGTTAAATCAGCGGTTGATGAATATATCAAACGATTGTCGCCGTATTTTCGTCTTTCGGTTGTTGAAATACCTGCCGAACGCATTCTTGATGAGTCACTTGCCGAAAAATACAAGGAAATTGAAGCGGATAAAATTCTCGCTGCAATAAAGCCCGATTCATACATCATCACGCTCGAAATTCTCGGGAAAATGCTGTCTTCCGAAGATTTTGCCTCCAAAATAAAAGATTTAACAAACAGCGGAATTTCGGAACTCGTTTTTATTATAGGCGGTGCAAACGGTTTACACAAAAAAGTTTCGGATATTTCTAATTTTAAAATCAGTTTTTCAAAAATGACTTTTACTCACCAAATGATAAGAATTATTCTTGCAGAACAAATTTATCGAGCTTGTAAAATTAACAACAACGAGTCATACCACAGATAGTGTTTTGATGTTTTGGCTTTATTGTGACTCTTAAAACACTAATGGTGTTTTGCCTCGTTCTGATGTTTCTATTTTGTCGCAATAAAACACTATTTGTTGTTTTTTGGGGTTGTGTTTGTAATTTTTGAGTTGTTGCAAGATAAAGCACTATTTGTTGTTTTTATTTTGTTTGCTGTTTTTATTTTTAAGCGTTTCTCTTTCGATTTTTGCAATATATTGTTTTAATTCGTTGACTTGATTAGGCTTCAAGTATTTAAAAGCACCTTTTTGAACGCCTAAAAGGTCAATAGAGCCGTGGTGAGTTCGTTTAAGAGAAATTACAGGGTGTCCTATTGCATCTGCCATTTTTCTTATCTGACGGTTCATTCCTTGTCTTAAAACTACTGTTAATATTGAGTTTCCGTCTTCAAAATCTTCAAATTGAGCTTCTGCATAAGCGATTTTGCCTTTTTCGATTTCAATACCTTTTGCCCAACGGATAAGGTCGTTTTGCTCGATTTTTCCTTCGAGGCAAACTCTATAAACTTTTGGAATTTTTACACTCGGGTGAGTCATTTTATTTATCAAATCACCGTCATCAGTCATTATCAAAAGACCTGTTGAGGCTTTATCGAGTCTGCCGACGGGTTTTAAATCCTGCACTTCGGGCGGAAGCAAATCGTAAATTGTTTTTCTGCCTTTTTCATCACTTTTTGTTGTAATGTAACCGGCAGGTTTGTAATATCTTATGTATGTATATTCTTTTTTAGAAATGAGCGGTTTGCCTTGAACTGTTATTTTATCGGCATTATTTACGGCGGTCGAAAAATCCGTCACAACCTTGCCGTTGACTTTGACTTGACCGTTTTGTATCAATTCGTCGGCTTTTCTTCTTGAACAAAGTCCGCTTTCCGCAATATATTTATTTATTCTGACTTTTTCGCTAATCTTCTTTTTCATATTTTTATGATACATAAAGCATAAGAGTTTCTCAATAAAAATTTTACGGATCTTAAAGAGCTGTAAATATTACGTAAATATTATGTTTTGTATCAAATTTGTTATAAAAAAAATTATTCCGTGCTAAAATAATATTTAATAGAAGTTGTGTAATCAGGAGAATAAAATGGATACCGAAAAACTTATAAGAGTCGCTCGTGGTCAAGAAAAAGCAGATTTGGTTATCAAAAATGCCAATCTTGTAAACGTATTCAACGACGAAATCAAAAAAACTGATATTGCTGTTTATGACGGAAGAATTGCTGGAATCGGCGACGGTTATCAAGGCGAAAAAGAAATTGACGTCAACGGTGCTTATGTCACCCCTGCGTTTATTGACGGTCACGTCCACATCGAAAGTTCAATGTGTTTACCGAAAGAATTTGCAAAAGCAGTTGTCCCCGAAGGTACTGTAACTGTTATGGCAGACCCTCACGAAATTTCTAACGTTTTTGGTTTGCACGGTATCAGCTTTATGAGAGAAGCATGCAAAGACTTGCCTCTCCAAGTTTACATGATGCTCCCGTCATGCGTTCCCGCAACTCAATCGGAAACTTCAGGTTTTGAGCTTACAAGCTATGATTTATCCCTTTTAATAGATTCTCAAGGTATTCTCGGTGTTGCTGAAATGATGAATTTCCCGGGGGTTTTGAACTGCGATAAGGAGGTCATGTCAAAACTTAAATTGGGACTTTCTAAACATAAGAAAATTGACGGGCATGCTCCGGGGTTGAGCGGTAAAAATTTATGCGGATATGTTGCAGCAGGTGTAATGTCCGATCACGAATGCACAACTCCAGAAGAAGCAACCGAAAAACTTGGTTTGGGAATGTACATTATGATTAGAGAAGGTTCCGCAGCAAAAGATTTGCAACCCTTAATCCCTGTATTAAGAACGAAAAACACGCATCGTTGTATTTTTGTAACCGATGACAGACACCCGACGGATTTAAAAGGTCATATCAACGATATGGTAAGACAATGTGTCGAAGCAGGTATTGACCCGATTACAGCAATCAAGGTTGCATCAATCAATACGGCTGAGTATTTCGGTTTGACCGACTTGGGTGCTATTGCCCCCGGATATAAGGCAAATATGCTCGTTTTCGATAATTTGAAAGATTTTAAACCGTCTTTAGTTTTTGAAAGCGGCGAAATTGTTGCTCGTGACGGAAAACTTGTTTGCGATGTTGAGCATACTGAAGTTCCAAAATTAAGAGGTTCTGTAAACGTAAAATGGATTGAACACGATGATTTCAAAATTCCTGCAAAATCAGATACGGTAAGAGCAATGGAAATTGTTCCCGGTACGCTTTTGACAAAAGGTATTACAACGAAAGTTAAGGTAGTTGACGGTTTTGCGGAAGCAGACATCGAAAATGACGTATTGAAAATAATGGTATTTGAAAGACACAAGGCAACAGGTAATATCGGAAAAGGTTTTGTTAAAGGCTTTGGTTTGAAATCAGGTGCTATTGCTTCAACTGTTGCTCACGATTCGCACAATATGATTGTTGTCGGAACAAATGACAGAGATATGGAAGTTGCGGCTATTGAGCTTGTTAAGTCACAAGGCGGCAAAATCGTTGTAAATAACGGCGAAGTCGTTTCGAAATTACCGCTTCCGATAGCAGGTTTGATGTCAGATCAACCGTTTGAAACAGTGTTAAAGCAATGTCATGATTTAAAAGAGGGCGTTAAGAAAATCGGCTGTAATCTTGAAGATCCGTTTATGACAATGGCATTCCTTTCATTGTCGGTAATTCCAGATATCAAGATTACGGATAAAGGTGTATTTGACGTAAATGAGTTCAAATTCATTGATATTTTTGATACAGAAGAAACGTCGGTACAAAAATAGCTTTGCAAAAAAAACTTTTATGTTATAATCAAAACATAAAAGTTATGGGCGGTTGGCGCAGTTGGTAGCGCATCACATTGACATTGTGGGGGTCGTGGGTTCGAGTCCCGCATCGCCCACCATAAAGAAGAAAGAGCCATTTAAGGCTATTTTTTAGTGTAAAAAATTAGAAAAACAGAAAAAAATTGAAAATAAGGGACGAGAACCACAAAACGAAGTTTTGTAATGGTTCGAGCGGTGTCCGAGCAGAGTGCGGAGGACTTGACGGTAAAAAGACGAAGTCTTTGCAAGCGTCAAACCGAAGTCACGTTTAATGCGAGGATACCAAGACGGTTCCGCATCGCCCACCATACGGGACAAATCACAATTTAATAGAAAATCAAAGGCGGGATTTAGCGTTATTGCTACGTTTCCGCTTTTGTATATAAAGTTCGAACCTATTAATTTTAAAATCTGTCGTTTCTTCTCGGGACTTGCCTGCAAATACAAGCTATCAGCGGATTTGCAGAAATCCAACAACAAGTTCGAACCTTCGTAAAATTCTCTGCTTACATTGTTCAAAGACTGCAATTTCATCAGCATTTTATTCTGTTCTGCATGCCATTCAATATTCTTTTCCTCAAAAAATTCTTCTGAAATCTTTCCGTCAATTTTATCTACATAAAGCGAATCAAGCCGTCTTTTTATTGTTGCAATCTGTTTGTCTGCTTTTTTCTTTTCAAATTCTTCGTACTCGTTTTTAGCTCTCTGCATGTCTTTTAAGCCGCTTTTTATTCGATTAAGAATATCTTCAGGTATTTTATTCGCAATTCGCTTTATAAGGCTCATAAATACATCGTCAAGTTCTTCTTGGCGGACATATTCTTTTTTTGTTTTACATTCACCGCCTTTTTTACCCGTACAGTGATAATATATATATCGTCCTTTTTTGAGTTCGGCTGTAAATTGACAGCCGCCTTTTTGCTTTTTTGCCAATCATATTGTCGTATTCAACACGACAATTTCTGTATTTTGCTGATGCCGATTCCGTAAAGGTTTTTATAACCTTAAAATCCTTTTGTTGTGAGTAATTTTGTAAAAAATCTATTTATGCAGGTATGGAATACCCCCTGCTCCTCACTTGATACTCTTGCATAAATAATTGTATTATTTTGCTCGTTGTGCCAATTGTTGTGACATTTACATATTTAATCTGCTGTTTAAATAAACTATATCGTTAGAGGTTTGAATTACATTTTAGGTAAATTATTAAATTTTTGAATAGGAATGATTTGGGTTTGTGCTTATACATTGCGAATTTCTTTCAACTTTTTGTACAGGCACAGCAGAATCTTTTAAAACATATTTTGTGCCGTTTCGAACTTTTTCAATAGGTTTACCTTCTTTACCTATACCCCATGTAAAGCCGAAAGTTAATGCAATACCGTTTCTTCCACCCTCTCTCAACATAGCATGTACAAACCCTGTACATTTATCTTGCCAAACTTTTTGCAAACCAATGCCGTATTCGACATAAGGTTTTATGCTCATTTCCGGTAAACGAACATTGTTTGCAGTAAATTTTGTTTCGTTTAATATGTTCCATACTATACCACCACTTACATAAGGTTGCCAGCCACTTTTAGTATTACCCATAAATTTAATACTCGGGTGCAATTGTATAGAATGTAATGGATCAGAATACATTTTTACACCGGCAGCATTCGTATAATCAAAAGTATTCACATAAGAGTATGCCATCAATATAGACGGTTGGATAATAAATTTGCCGTTATTAAATTCAAAATTATAACCTGTTTTACTTCCAATGCCGGACATTAATGCAGTATAATTTTCCTTGCCGTACATTGTATGCGATTCACCGTTACCGACTCCCGCATTTATTGTCAGTGCCGTAAAGAAATCTCTATGGTAGAAAGTTTGAGTTAATCCTAATATTCCGCCATTTGTGGTTGTTGAAACACCGAAATAACTTTGAGAAGTTCCATTATATCCGATATAAGGAGAAGTTACCGTTCCCCATCCTCGTTTAAGCTTTTTATATCTGCTGTCACCACCTATCAATGAACCGTATGATTGAATATCTGCTCTCGGACCGTTTGACAAACCGACACTTTCAAAATTAGCATATGGTTGATACCAAATACCTCCCGTTTTAGCATAATCATTCCTGTATTGAATTAATCTTGGTTCCGTGATTGCATATTGGTTAGCCAATGTTCTCATTTTCTTCGGCAATGTCATAAATGAATAATCAGCATGTCTGAATGCATAGCTAAATGTTTCATTTATAACAGAATACGCACCAACTTGTGAATTTACTGCTCCTGATAATACTGCAGGGTTGAAATCAGCCGAACTTTTCCCATCACCACGAGAAAATAAGAAATACCCGTTGCTTGGGTTATAACTAACATCATATTTATATATTGGAGCATAATAAGTTGTTTGATAACTGTTTGCAACATCTTTTCCTACCGTTGCTACATTTGTTTGAACTTTATCTTTAAAACTATCATAGGCAAACGGAATATATGTTTTTTCACTTACAGAATCAGATAACAAATTTATTCCATTAACTGTAATAAGACCGTTTACAACAGTTGTTGACGGAAGTCTGTCCATTATAGAATTCTTTAAGTCCGCATCTAATAAAATATTAACGTTTCCATTAATATTAAATGATTTTGCTGACAAATTATGAATGCTGTTATTGATTAGATTTAACGTTCCTGAATTAATATTCACATCATTAAACATATTTGTCGTATTTGTTGCTAAAAGATTTAAGGTTTGATTATTTATATCCAAAGTACCTTTAACAGCTGCTCCATTCAGCATTGTAAAGTTATCACCGACAATTTTTGTTGTGCCGTTACCTGAAATTGTCTTGTCCAATGTTCCTGACAAATTTAATATTCCGAAATTATTTATAGAACCTGTTAAATTTTTTGTATTTGAAATTACTTCGCCGCTGTTTATTAAATTTCCAATGTTTGCGTTTACTGTTAATTTACCTGTTGAATAGACATTAACATTTTGTGATATTATTGCATTATTTGTCACTACATCAAAAATGTTTGTCGAACCACTTCCGATAATTTCTTTTTCAATATTACCTACCCCTAAATTTAACGTTCCGTTATTAATTAAGGTAACATCTAAATTGTTTGCACTAATCCCTAAAATACCCGTATTTGTCGCCGCTGTTCCTGTAATTTTACCATCAATAATATTGTTATTTGTAAAAATTAAATTCCCATTATTGTTTGTAATAACCGTTTCGTTTCCTTTTAGTTTTATATCTGAAATATTTAACGTCGAACCCTCTTTAACTACAAAAGATGTTTTTTTATCCAAATCCAATTCCGATAAAATAAGATTTCCTAAAGAATCTGTTTTTGTTGCTCCGACAATGTTTAAGTTTTTGTATATTGAGCCAAGACTATCTGAAACTTTATAGTTTGCAGTAGTTTTATTACCAAGAGAATCCTCGTCGAAAAGATTAAATGTTTTATCCAAAATATTACCGTCAGCATCTTTCAGTTCGGTATTAGTCAATGCTATCAAAGCCTCCGTCATTGTTGAAACGGTATTAGTATCAATTTGGGTAACTTTTATGTTAAGACTGTCATTTGTTGTATTTGTCTTATTAAGTCCTAATATTCCGTAAATATCCTTTGTCGTTGTAATACCACCAAATAAATCCTTATAATTTACTGTCGGAACTAAAGAATTTATTTTAGTCGTAGTAACTTGTGTTATTTTGCCCGCTGTTGACGTAAGCGGAGTCAATTTATCGCTCAATGCAAGTTGTAAATTATCAGTATTATCGTTATTTTGGATTATTTGGATTTTTAAATTTTTACCCAAAACTTCATCAAAAGAATTGTTTATAAAATTCAACTTATCAATGGTCATAAAACCGATAGAAGATGTTTGTGTCGTAAATCCGTCTGCAATTTTGTCGCCTATTGTGTAATCCGGTTTACTGTCATTAGCTTTTGACAAGTCAAAATCAATATTATATTTTGCATTTGCAGACGAATTTAACGAATTAAATTCAGAAAATTTCTGAATTAATCCATCTGCCGTATCAATAACAACATTTCCGCCAACGGTTACATTTGCCCCACCTTTAATGTCGGCTTTATCAAAAAGTTTAATTGTTCCTGTAGAATCACCTGTCAATAAGACATTATAACCACTTACACCATTAATATAATCATTTAGTAATATTGTACCGTTTGTAGTTGCATTTAATGTAAGAGTTTTTCCTGATGCACCTACATTAATTGCTTCATAATTCTTTGTTGTTCCACCGTCAGTAGAAATATAATTGCCTGTAAATTCCGTCAGACCGCTATTATTTGCATTAATAACCAAATCTTGTCTTGTATATATAGCACCGCCTGTTGCAGTGCTTCCGCCGACAGACATTGCATAATTATTTCTAAAAATCGAGTTATTTATTGCTTTAATAGTTGCAGTATTAATAATTGCTCCACCGTATGCTCCTTTTAATGGATTTGCGGATTCTGTTTTTGCATAGTTATTTTCAAATATACTGTTTATTGACTCAATAATAGCATTTTTATAATCTTGTTCTGATTTTGCGTAAAAATTTGATATTGCTCCGCCATAGGCACTATTTTCAGCGGATAAAGCATAGTTTCCGCTAAAATAAGCTTTGATATTCCCTATTTGAGCAATATCATTATTCTTTGGGCTTTTTTCAACATAGTTTGCTATAACGCCACCGTTTGTGGAAAGTTCTGTTGATTGGACAGAGTTATTTTTGTATGTTCCTAAAATCGCATTTTCAACTGAAATTATTTTATTATTTTCATCAAGAGTATAACCAATTCCGACAAAAGCATTTCCTTGTCCACTAATAGAATTAGAAATTACACCACCACTTGCGTCCATTATTTTTGATTTTGAAACAAGTGAATTGCCTACATATTCACCATTAATACTTTTGATAATAGCATTTCCCTGACCGGATTGGATTGAATTTGCAATAATTCCTCCGGAAGCATGCCTGCCACCTAAAGCCTTTGTGTTTTCCGAATCTTGAATTGTGCTTTCTAAACGGTTATTATAAACCTGTTTTAAATTTATATCACCAAGACTAACTGTTGTATTTGTAGTTTTTATACCACCATGAAGAAAATTATAAATAAATCCGCCACGAGCATTATCATTACAATCAACAGCAACTAAATTATTATTACTGATTTCATCAACAGTTACATTTCCGTTTTTTGAAATGACAGTGGCATTTTCCACAGGAACCAATGCAGAACGAAATAATAATGAAGTTATGTTCGTTGCTGTTATGCTGTTTCCCTGAATTTGTCCTACTGTAAGATTGTTTATATTAGATGAGATTGTTGAATTTTTCGGCGACTCTCTTAAATACAATATAAAACCGGTAGCAGTAGAGTTTTCATTTCCTATAACAACATTATTATTAACTTTCCCGATAGTTATGTCGTTAATATTTGCCCCTTGAAGATTTATTATTCCGCCACGCATAAAATTCATTGCAATGTTGTTATCGGAAACAGAATCTATTTGAATTGAATTAATATTTCCTGATGTATTCGTAATTAATCCGTTAAAATCAGTTTTTGCTTTTATTGTGTTTCCGATTATTTGCCCAATTTCTAAGGCACCGTTAATCGTTCCACCTTCATTATATATCAGTCCGCCATCAATTTTTAAATTTGAATTAATTGTATTATTGGAAAAAGAACCAATATGCAAATTATCAATCGTTCCAAGTTTGTTTTGAATAAACCCCGCTGTAACCGAATTATTAGTGGTAGTTATAGTATTATTTTTTACTTCATTCCAATTTATTGATTGAATACTGCTATTCTCATTATTTAAAATTCCACCGTAAATATTAACTTTTGCGGTAATTTTATTTTTATTTACATCACCGTTCAAATTCAATTCGCCAATAGGAGTTAGTGTTCTTCTATTGTATATCAAACCTCCCAAAACATTTCCTGCTGATGTTATTTGGTTATCAATTAAATCTGCTATAACTCCTTTGGATTTTGCAGTTTGAATATTTATCGCTCCACCCGAAATACTATTATTTTGAATATTTACTATGCTTGAAGAAACACTGACATTATTCAAAGTTGCATCGCAATCCTTTATTAAAAACAAAACAGGTCCGGTTTGGACGGCAGATGTCGTTCTACCGCTAATATCAATATTTTCCAATAATATAGTTGTATTTGCATTATTAACATTTATACTGGAATTCTTTCCTGTATATTTCATGTTTTTAAGGGTTAAATTTGAATTATTTGAAAAAACAAATCTTGAATCTTTTTCATTTATTAAACTTTTTCCATTCCCGTCAATTTCGATTGTTTCAGTTCCGATTTTAATTGTAGTCAGACCTGTGATATCTATATTATCTGCAAATAGTATTTTGGTAGGTTCGGTTGTTTTTTCTATTATATTTTTTAATTCGGTACCTGAAGAAACAGTAACCTCTTTAGCAACTGCAAAATTATTGCCACCAAATATTAATGACAAAAGAGTTGAATATAATAATAGTCTTTTCTTTGTATTTATCCTATTCCTCAGGTTTTTCATCAGAAAATTATTATAACCTAAATAGAGTATAAATACAACTAACAATAAAGCAGCATAAAGCTCTGCCAATATAAAGATACCTGAACATCTTTTAAGAAGCTCTCTTAATTTTCAAAATAGAAATTGTCATATAAATTTTACTTCCGTTTAGCAGAAGAAATTGGAGAGATGGTAAATATTTAAAAGAGATTATTTGCAAGATTTGCAAATAACTTAAACTATTGGTTTATGAGTTTGAAAAGCTTAATATTTCTTTGTTAATTATAATTTTTAATTAGTCTGTTATGCGGTGAAAAACTTTTGCAATCTGCCATAATTTTTAACTATTTTTCTCTGATGAAATTCAGTACACCATTGATAAATGTCAACGGATGTACAGGACAACCCGGAATATACAAATCTATCGGGTATTTTTCCAAAAATTCTCTGTTTAATTTTGAACTTTCAAAAAATACTCCGCCTGAAATTGCACAAGCCCCGCATAAAATAACAATCTTCGGGTTGGGAACTGATTTATAGCAGTTTTCCAATGCATAAGCCATATTTTCGGAAATCGGTCCCGTGATTACAATTCCGTCGGCATGTCTTGGCGAGGCAACAAAGTCTATCCCAAATCTTCCCATATCAAAGTTTGCATTGGAACAAGCATTTAATTCTGTTTCACAGCCTCCGCAGCCTGCTGCCGAAACTTGTCGTAATTTTAAAGATTTCGAAAAATATGAACTTATCTCTTTTCTCACTGAAATTGCTGTTTTCTCAAATTCTTCCGCCGTCATTTCTTCCGTTATAACAAGTTTTTCACGTGTTGCGGATGCTAATTTATAATGATTTGAAAAATTGACTGCTCCTGTTTGGCAAATGTTTTTGCAAGCTCCGCAAAAAGTGCATTTGCCCATATCTATCGACAACGGATTTAATTTTAAAGCTCCTGTCGGGCATATATCAAGACATTTTCCACAAGTTGAACATTTTTTATTGTCTAAAATCGGAAACCCTCTGAATTGTTCTCTCATCGGGGCATTTGGGATATCTTTTATAAATTGTTGTCCTTGATAAATTCTTGCTTTGAGTGTATCTAACATATTTTTTCCTTTATAAATCCTTATAAATCGTTGCCGCAATATGACAAATTGAAACTTTTATTGCATAACGGAAAATCTGAAATACCGTTATTTCTGACGGCGAGTGCCAAGCCAAACCAGTTATTGAAGGACGGGTCTTTGATTTTGTATCTCGTTAAATTTGAATTGTCATCTGTCATTGCAACGTGAACAACTTCTCCTCTCCAGCCCTCAACAACTGAAACAACAAAAGAATTTTTCTCCAAATTTCCGTCTGCCGAAGTCAAAATCGGTTCGTCTTTATATTCTTTTAGTTTATTCAAGATTTTTCTAATCATAGCCAAAGATTCTTTAACTTCTTTATACCGCAGTTTAAATCTCGAATTTACATCACCAATGCCTTTGAAAGGCTTCTTTTCTATTCCTAACTCTGAAATCCATTTGTCCGGAAAATCAAATCTTGAATCGAGTTCGACACCCGATGCTTTTGCTGCCATTCCGACAAGCCCCGTTTCTTTTGCTTTTTCAGTGCTTACGGTGCCTGTTTTTTCAAGTCTTGAAACAACTGATGACGATTTTAGCATAATTTTTGTCATTCTGTCGGTGTCTTTTTCAACTTTTTCCAAAGTCTTTAAAGTTTTTTCATTTTGATTTTCATCAAGGTCGAAATTTACTCCGCCGACAGCTATCAAACCTCGTCCGAAACGGCTTCCCGACCATTCGAGCATTGTATTTATCACCAAAGTCCTTGTAACTCCGAAAACAGCTGCACCCGTTGAATAAGCTATGTCGCCTGCAACAGCACCCATATCACCGATATGAACAGCTGCTCTTTCCATTTCCAATGCCGCTTTTCTGATTAATTGTGCTTTATTTGATATTTGAATGTTTTTCAGGGTTTCCATAACTTGAGAAAAAGCTGTATTATAAGCAATTACGCTATCTCCGCAAATTGATTCCGCAAGTTGATTAGAGGGTCTTTTCAAAATTAAATCTTCTACACCACGATTTTGATATCCTAACATTATTTCCAAATGATAAACGGTTTCCCCGTTGCACATAAATCTGAAATGCCCGGGCTCGATTACGCCTGCGTGAATCGGTCCTACCGCAACTTGATGAACTTCATCACCTTTCATCTCAAAAAATTCATACTCGTCTTGATTTTCTCGAACAGGCTTTAACCAAGGATGATTGAGCGGTTCAATCTTAAATTGTTCATAAAATTCTCTTTCAAAAATATGAAATGACGGTATCTCCTGCGTTAAACATTCATAAGATTTCTCTTTGGGCATAAAAAGAGCCGATGAAATATACAAATCAGCGTTTTCATCGTCAGCTAAAATAACAAACAATTTCGTTTGACCAAATCCCCAATCTTTCCCGAAAAATCCTATCGGACGTTTTTCCATTGCAATTATCTCTTTTCTTAAATTCGAAATTGAGAGTGTCGGAATTTCCGAAAGATTTATTCTTTGATTATTTTTTGCTTTTATCCAATTTGTCATAATTTATATCCTTGTGCTAAAACCCTGTAAATACAACGTTTATAATGTTATTTAAAAAGTCGGGAATGTATATTCCGAGTGTAAATACCAAAATCAGCATTATAAATTGCGGTACGTACATTGAAAACACTATTTTTTTCTTGTTTTCTAAAACGATTTCTTTTTTGTCCTCGCTTAATTTTCCGTAAGTCATTTTTAATACAACTTTTGCCAAGCCGTACAAAATTATTGTAAGCAGTAAAACAAACAAAATGCACAAAGCGTAATGTTTTTGAACAATCATGGTTTTGATTATCAAAAATTCACTGACAAACAATATCGAAGTCGGGAATGCACATATTGCAAGGAAAGACAGTGTCCAAAGCCAGCCTGAATTTTTGTCCGCCGTCATAAGTCCGCTGACTGATTTTATTCTCTTTGTTCCGAATAATTCTAAAACATTTCCCGAAGTTAAGAAGAATGATGCTTTTGCAAGTGAATGTCCGATTAAATGTAAAACAACCGCATAATATGCAACACCGCCAAGAGCCGTTCCTATTGCCAAAATCCCCATATTTTCTATTGAAGAATAAGCGAGCATTCTCTTGTAATTTTTTATATGATAAATGAAAACTGCCGTCACGAATAAAGAAACAAACCCCATAAGCAGCAGCATAAATCTTGCGTAGCTTGCACAATCTGCAAGTGTCATAATTTTGAAAACTCTTACAATAACTAAAAATGCAGAATTCAAAAGTGTTGCGGATAATAATGCCGAAATCGGCGAAGGAGCTTCCGAGTGAGCATCAGGCAGCCAAAAATGAACAGGTGCCAAGCCCATTTTTGCCCCAAAACCAAATAACATAAATACAAATGCAACCTTTAGCCAATTATGGTCGAAATTGCCTGCATTTGCATATAATTCCGAGAAATTGAGAGTATTTATGTTTCCCGTAGAAATATTGAGTAAAATAATTCCGACAAAAGCAAGTGCGATACCGATTGAGCAAATGAATACATATTTCCAAGCTGCTTCTATTGCGTGTTTTGTTTTGTTGAAGTAAATCAAATATGCACTTGATAAAGTTGTTGCCTCAATTAATACCCAAGATATTCCTAAATCCGTGCTTAAAATCGTTCCCGTCATTGATAAAACGAAAATCAAAATCATCATTGTGTAATTTCTTATTCTATTGTCGGGATAGTTGAGATAATTGAAAGTTCTTGTATAACCGTTGTTGTAAATGACGGTCATTAAAAAGATGAATGATAACACAATTAAAAATATTAAATTTGTATTATCAACGGCAAAATAAGGAGTTCCGCAATCTTTGTTAATAGTGAGTACAATCGTTGAAAAAACGTGAACGAGTGCGTACAAGTTAAGCATCAGCATATCAAATTTTTTGTTTTTGATAAGCAAAATCAACAGGCACGCTATTATCGGAAATATTAAAATTGTATTAATCATTGTATTCATAGTCCTTTAAGTCTGAAAGATTGGAAATTTCCAAATCTTGAAATTCGTTGTTTATCACGTTTACAAATAATCCCAATATGTAAACCGCAATAAATACATCAAGTAATACGCCCAAATTTACCAAAATCGGCATCTCTTTTGCCACGGACAAAGACAAAAGAAAAATTCCGTTCTCCATAGTGATAAATTCAATAACGTTTGAAATAATTTTATGTTTAATTGTAATAAGCCATAAACTTATGATAATTGTTGCGACTGAAACTCCGAAAAACAAATGCGAAACAAGTTTTATCGAAGAAACATAGTATTGTGAAAGCAGCATACAAGCTAAAAGAATTATGCTTGATATCACAAGGCAGTAAAAGTGCGGAATATTTGCCGCCACATCTCGGTCCGAGTGAGTTTTTTTCAAAACTTTGTACAAAAACCACGGAATGACAATCGATTTAACAATAAGTGTTTCTATTGTCAAAAAGGCAATGTTTAAAAGGCTCATATCCTTCATACCCGAACAGCAAATCAAGAAAAGCAAAACACCTTGGATTATGAGCAATCTGATGTGAGCTATAATTCTGCTTGTTGCAGCGAGATAAAGCATTGTCAGTCCGAATAAAATTATAAAACCGTTTACCATTTAGATACCTCCAAACATGCCCGCAACGACGAGAGAAAGAACGACGAGAGCGAGTGAACTCATAATGAAAACGAATTCAAATACGTGCGACATTCTGATTCTTGCCATAGAGGATTCAATAGTTCCAATCAAAGCGGAAATAACGAACATAACCGCAAGATAAAGTAATATTGCAAAAGTAAGTCCGATATTTTCGGGGATAATCATTTTCGCAATCAAGGAAGAAATCAACATTATTTTAATGCCGTTAGCCCAAGTGAAGAAAGCCAAATCGCTTCCCGAATTATCCAAAATCATAACCTCGTGAATCATCGTCAATTCAAGGTGAGTTGCAGGGTCATCGACAGGAACTCGTGAGCCTTCAACCAAAACCATAATAAATAAAATCACAACAGCAAACGCAATAATTAAAATTCCGTAACTTCCTGCTGATGAAATTATTTTTGACAATGCATCAAATGTATAATTTCCGCTTAATGTCATAATTGACACAATTAAAATGAAAAATGCAGGTTCGACAATAGTGGTAAAGCACGCTTCTCTTGAAGCTCCCATTCCCTCAAAGCTGCTTCCCGTGTCCATTGCGGAAATTAAGGATAAAAACTTTCCGACACCCAATGTGTATGCGAAAATTATTAATCCCGCAGGAACATTTATAATTGCTTCACCCGATGCAAGCGGAACAAATAATGCCGCAAACACAACTGCCGCAATATTTACTATCGGAGCTATCTGAAAAACTTCCGAGGTCGTTGTGCTTATGACAAAATCCTTTTTCATCAATCTTATAAAATCATACAACGGCTGAAGAATTGAAGCACCTTTTCTGCCGCTCCAAAAAGCCTTTGTTTTCTTTATAATCCCCATCATTAAGAATGGAACAAATAACAAAATTATTAAATTTAATATTTTTACTGACATTATATTATCCTATGAATAAACTTCCGATTATTGCTATTATCAAAAATCCCAATCCGTATTTTATGTAAGACTGGATATTTCCGCTTTGTAAAGCTTCAAATTTTGACAAAAACCATTCATCATACTTTACTAACGGTTCTATTAAATACGCTTCTTCTATATCATCAACGTGCAGGCTGAAATGAGCATTTTTAGGGAATAATTTTTTTGGCTTTTCAATATCAAAAACTTTTTTAAACAAAGGTTTCAACATTGATAAAAACGGGCTTGCATAAGATGAAGCGGTATATTGCATGTGATTATTTGCTCTGTTATAACCGCAGCCCCAAGTTTCAAAAGATGCGGTTTTCTTTTTACAAACACTTTTTTTGAAAATAACTAAAACCCAAACAACCGCAACAAATGCAAGTGCATACAATGAAATAACCTGCATTAATTCAAGCGGTTCGGCAATAACGGTCGGATTTGTTTCCGTAATTACATTTACTGCTTTTATAACAAATTTGAATACATATTGCGGAAAAATACCAATCAAAAGTGTTAAAATTGCGAGAAAACTCATTGGCATAATCATAGAATTTTCACATTCGGAATTAACTTTTTCTGCCGCTTCACTTCTGGGCATTCCAAGAAAAATAACACTAAATGCCTTTGTAAAGCATAAAATAGCCATTGTTCCGATAAGTGCTAATCCTGAAATTACAAATAACATAACCGTTAAACATATAAAATGATGAACGGAAAGACTTTTGAACATTCCGAAATATATTAAAAATTCGCTGATAAAGCCGTTAAATGGCGGAAGTCCGCAAATTGCAATCGAACCGATTAAAAATAACATTGCGGTTTTAGGCATGGGTTTTATCAAACCGCCCAATTCTTCGACATTTCTTGTGAGTGTTTTTGTGTAAACACTGCCTGCTGATAAGAATAATAATTCTTTGAATATCGAGTGGTTTAAAATATGTAAAATTCCGCCTGCAAAGCCTAAAATTGCGATAGTCGGATTGTTGTACGCCAACCCTAACATTCCGACACCGATACCTATTCCGATGATTCCGATATTTTCAATACTGTGATATGCGAGAAGCCGTTTTAAATCGTGTTGAGAAATTGCGTATAAAACCCCGTATAAACCTGAAATTACGGAAATTATTAAAACGGAATATGAAATAAATAATGACGGCACAACAATCCACGTGAGAAGTCTTAAAATACCGTAAATACCTGTTTTTATCATAACGCCCGACATAATGGCACTGACGTGGCTCGGAGCGGCAGGGTGTGCATCAGGCAGCCAGTTGTGGAACGGTACAAATCCCGCTTTTGTTCCAAAACCGATAAATGCCGAACAAAATGCCAAATTTGCCAAATGAGAGTTATTTTGTAAAACATCTTTGAATGAATTGAAATCAAAACTTCCCGATTGTATCGAAATCAATGCAAAAGCCAAAATTATAAAAAGCACTGAAATATGCATAAATACTAAATATTTAACGCCAGCTTTGAGAACTTCCTTCTTTTTGTTTTCAAAAATCACAAGGAAAAACGAACTCAACGACATTATTTCCCAGCAAATAAGGAACATAAAAGCATTTTGACAAGTAACAACAAGAAGCATAGAGGCTATCAGCATTGTTAAGAAAATTAAGTGAGAGTTGATGTTTTCGCCTTTTTGCAAATATTGTTTCAGATAACCTTTTGAATAAATTACTGAAACCAAACTCATAATTACAATAACGATGATAAAAAATGCCGAAAGAGGGTCTATCGAAAATTTTACGGCACCGAAAATGTTGTTAAAATCAAAAATTCGAGAAACAGAATTTCCCGAAACGAGAACTTTTACGGCAGGAATTAAACATAAAAACGAAGCTGTAAAAGTCAATAAAGATAGTATTGTGACTTTAAATTTTTCTGAAAATTCAGCTGCAATTAAGCCGCTTAATAAATATATAATTATACCTGTAAAAAAATACGTCATGATAAACTTCCATTCAAAATAAATCGAAATCAATTTGTTATTAATAAATTCCTAACACTTACGTTGTTAAACAAAAAAATAAACGACAAATCGCCTCTTGTGTTTTATTGTAATACAAACACAAAATTTGAAGGAGAATGTTTTAAATACTGCATATATAATTTACATTAAATCAGACATTTTAAAGACATTGTAGCCTTCATAACGATATTTTATCATTAAATAATTCAAGAGCTTTTTTCTTGCTGATTTTTTCTTCTTCTCGGGCAAGTTCCGCAGAATTATTAATATTTAATTTGTTTTCAACTGTCATAACAACCTCAGGAAAATTATAACATAAAGGTAAAAGTTTAAAAATCCGATATGTCACTCTTTGGATAAACACAAATAAAAAAGGAAGTAATTGCTTACTTCCTTTAAAATGGTACCCCGGAAGCGATTCGAACGCTTGACCTACCGCTTAGAAGGCGGTTGCTCTATCCAGCTGAGCTACCGAGGCTTGCTGAAGTCTTTACTTCTATATTTTTATTTATACCATGAAAAAACTTTTGTGCAACTTTTATTTTTATTTTTTTTTGTAAACTTTGTAACAATTGACCTCTAAATTAGCAATTATTTTTTAATATATGTTTTTATATTAGTGTAGAAAGAGTTAAGGTATTTAAAACATGGCTATCGGTTCAGTAAATTCAATAAATCCTTTTCAAAAAGCACTCGGTGCCAATTTCTTCCAAACAGGTGCTGTTAAACCTCTTTCTTCAGCAAGCATTTTTGGTCAAAACCAAAATAAAGAAGATTTAAATGTAAATTCTAACATTTTCGATACAAAAATCGATAAAATTAACGTTTCGGGAAATCCGTTCGCAGCAGTAGGAAAAGTTCAACAATCATTAAAAGGTGTTGCTCCTGCTAATGCTCGTCAAAATTATGAAAACGGTTTAGCTCCCTCAACAGATTTGCAAAACGTTTACGCAGGCAGCTACAAAGGTAAAGCTAACATCTTAAATCAAATTGCTATTGCTTAATTTTTGTAATCAATTTGCCATTAAGTAAAAGTTTGTTATAATAATTTTATGTTTAAAGATTTGTATAAATTAAGCGATTGGGACGATATCACCGAACACCAGAAAATCGGTGAAATTCTTCTGTCTGCCGATAAGATAACTTTGATACACCTCTCTATGGCTTTAGATGCTCAAAAGTTTCAAAAATTGCCGTTAGGGGTACTTTTTGTTTTGATGAATGCTATTACAAAAGAGGATCTTGAGCAGGCATTGGCTGTTCAAGCTTACATTGATGAAAAAATAAACAAGTAATATTTTTGTAAAGCATTTTTGTCATAATTATTATTATTCAAATATTTACCGTGTTATAATTATTTTATAAATAAAATAACAGGTGTAATATGAAGAAGATTTTATATATTTTATTGTTTCTGATGATTTTTCAAGGTGCTGCATTTGCGAAAAGTCTTGAATTTGCGATTGTATCAGACTCGCATTTAATCCCGTCAGAGCATCCGAGATTATTTACGCAATCCGAGAAAAACATAATTTTTACGGTTGAGTCAATAAACAGAAACAAGGATATAAAATTTGTTGTATTTTTGGGTGATTGCATTGATAAATCCAATATGGAAAGTTTGCAATCGTTTATGAACATTGTTCAAAACCTCAATAAACCTTATTACATAGTTTTCGGAAACCATGATGCTTATGCTGCAGGCGGAGTTGCAAAAGAAGATTTCTCAAAATTTATTCACGAATACAACAAGCGTCAGCCGAAAGAAGACACATCTTTTTATTTCAAAGCAAATAAAGATTCTTATGCCCTTATTGCTGACGGTTCACCATACGTTGTTCCCGGCAGGCATGGACGATATTTGCCTGAATTGTTGACGGAGATTGAAAAACTTTTTAAATATAAAAAGAATAAAATGATTTTTATATTCCAGCATTTTCCGCTTATTCCGCCAAATGATAACGAATCTCATTACACTTTGGATTCCGACAGATATCTTGATATGATTTCAAAATACAAAAACATAGTATTGATAGCTTCGGGCCATTTCCATTACAAGAATTTAATTGTGGATAAAAACGGAGTTTATCATATTTCCGCCCCCGCATTGGGTGCAAGAAACGGTTCTGCGGGAAGCGGCTGCTATGAAATAATTAAAGTTGATTATGATAAAGGTCTTTTCCGTAAGCCTCATAATATTAAGGTGAACGTAACAGACGTTGCGATTTAGTTATCTATTCGGTTTGAGTTTGGATAAATTTTTCGGCACAATCGAGCATGGAATCAACCAGTCCTTGATTTTCTCGGAGATTTAAACCGGCTGTTTTCAAGACTGATTTAACTCTGTTTTGCCAATAAGGATAAAGTTCTTTGCTTGATATTTGCAAAACGTTGCCGATGATTTTCAATTCATTCCAATCTATCGGAACGGGTAAAGCCCCACGCATCATATCAACTATATCAATACGTTTTTTTCTTGGGAAAGCTCTTAAAAACTGAACGGTTGTCATTTTTAAGTCATTTTGTTTTTTCTTGAAGAATTCGACTGCTTCGTCAACTAAAATCGGTTCTTGAGGGATTCTGTATTCTGCAAAGTCTTCGGGTTTTATATCCATAACAACTGCAATTCTTTCGAGAGTTGCACTTCTTGTCGAAAACGGAATTGTGTCGTCAATAAGGTTGTAAACATAAGACAAAGTTACTCCGACCATTTGTGCAAAATCTTTTTTGTGTAAATCTGCTTTTTCAAGAAAGGTTGAAAGCTTTTTACTGCTTTTAGTTTTATTATTCATAGTTTTCATACATTTTCTCCTATAATATTTATTGAAGTTTTTCTTTTACGGGGTAATATCATATTATTAACTTCAATCAAGACTTTTTTAAATTGTCTGTTGGTAGTTGTCAAAGAGAGTAATAGTTTTTTATTAAAAATAAGTGAAAGATTTGTATGAAAGTAATAACAGCATTGGGAAATCCGGGAACACAATATTCAAAAACCAGACATAATATGGGTTTTATGGTGGCAGATTATATTGCGGAAAAATTTAACGGAAGTTTTAAAACGGATTCTAAATTTAATGCAGAACTTTGTAAAATTAATATCGGTTCGACACCTGTTATGTTATGCAAACCTTTGACTTATATGAATTTGTCAGGACAAGCGGTAAGACCGTTGTTAGCTTATTATAAACTTTCTGTCGAAGATTTGTTTGTAATTTATGATGATATTAATTTAGATTTAGGCAAAATCAGATTTCGGGCAAAAGGTTCTGACGGCGGTCATAATGGGGTTAAATCGATAATTCTTGAAACAAAATCGGATAAATTTCACCGTCTTAAAGTCGGAATAGGACCTCAGCCTCAATTTATGAAATCGGAATCTTTCGTCTTGGCTAATTTCCCTAAAGAGTCAGAAGAACTTTTGAACGAAACAATAAAAATGTCTGCTGATGCAGTTGAATTTTATTTGAATAATGATATTCAAACGGCTCAAAACAGGTTTAATTAATAATGAGAAATTATAAAATACTCATAATAAATATAATAGCTGTTGTCTTAATTTACTTTTTTTGTAAGTATATTTTGATTTTTTGTTTAATCTCTGCTGAAAAATATGATTTTAAACATTTAATTCGTTTAACAAATGAAGCTGTTTTATTACCTGTTGATTATGAAACCTTTTATAAACGTCATCAATTTGTTCCGACAGTTATCCCGAAAGAAAATAATGGCAAAAAGCCGATAGTAATATTTGGTTGTTCTTTTGCGGAAGGTCTGTTTTTACCAAACGAGGAGAAATTTTCATATCGATTGTATGAATTAACAGGCAGAGAAATACATAATCGTGCATACTGTGCTCAAGGATTACAATATATGCTTTATCAGCTTGAAGATGAAAAGTTTTATCAAGAAGTCCCAGAGCCGGAATATGTTGTATATGTTTTTATAGAAGATCATATCAGAAGATTATATAGAGAATGTTGTCCTTGGATAAAATCTTTATTTTATAAAGTTGATGAAAACGGTAAATTAAAGAAAATTGATAATCTTTTATACCATACATTTCCAATGATGTGTGTAAGAAAATTTTCTCCTGAAGTATCAGATTATGACAAGGCTTATAAATTTTTAAGACAACATTTTATATACGCAAAAGAACTTGCAGATAAACATTGGAAAAATACTAAATGGATAATATTGGTGTATGAAGATATTCCGCTTGAATATTTTGAAGAATTAAAAAAATACGGCTACACAATAGCACCTGCTAAGGATTTAGTACCGAGTGATTTTTATACGAATTTGAAATATAGACTTTCTGCAACAGATGAACATCCGTCAAAAGATGCTTGGTTGACTTTGACTCCAAAATTCGCAAAAAAATATATTAAATAATAAAAACTAATCTTTTTGAAAATAATGTAACCGAATATTACGAAAAAAATCATATATAAAAATTAAAAATAAAAATTAAGAAGTGGAAAAGAAGTAAATTTTTTTCATAAAGAAAGCAGAATAATTTTAATTATTTTCTGATAATTGTTTTTATTTTCAAACAGACATGAATAAGAGATGGTGGGAAACATGGGAAAGCATGAATTGACATGGTTTTGGGGATATTAAGAAATGT
>CAKVIE010000007.1 GCA_934754505.1 uncultured Candidatus Melainabacteria bacterium | reverse complement strand
AACAAATGTATTTTGTGCGGTGCTTGCGTAAGAGCTTGTCAGGAATTTCAAGGTCATGCGGTTTTAGGTTTTGCAAACAGAGGTTCAAAAACAGTTGTTCAGCCGATGAACGGAAGATTGTTATCGGAAGTTGACTGCGTTTATTGCGGTCAATGTCAAGCTGTTTGCCCGACAGGTGCTTTAACAATTAAGACAAATATTGATGAAGTTTGGGACGTTCTCAATAACCCCGAAAAGAAAGTCGTTGTTCAAGTTGCACCGTCTGTCAGAGTGGCAATCGGTGAAATGTTCGGAATGAAAGCAGGCGAAAATACAATCGGAAAAATTTATGCCGCTTTGAGAAGACTCGGTTTCGATTTGATTTTCGATACAAACTTCTCTGCTGATTTGACAATTACGGAAGAAGCAACGGAGTTCGTTGAAAGACTTACAAAAGGCGGATTGCTTCCGATGTTCACATCGTGTTGTCCTGCTTGGGTCAGATATATGGAAACTCAACACCCCGATATGCTCGGACATTTGTCATCATGCAAATCTCCGCAAGGAATGTTATCACCCGTGGTTAAAGAATTGCTTCCTAAATATTATGAAGGTTATTCAAAAGAAAATACTGTGGTTGTTTCAATTATGCCTTGTACGGCTAAAAAATATGAAGCAAAACGTGAACAGTTGACAATTGACGGCATGCCCGAAACTGATTATGTTTTGACGACACAAGAATTTGGCAGAATGCTCAAAGAAGCAGGTATCAAATTTGATGAACTCAAAGAAGAAAATGCTGATTCACCGTTTGGTCAATACACAGGTGCAGCAACAATTTTCGGTGCATCAGGCGGTGTTGCGGAAGCTGCTGCGAGAACTGCCTACTTCTACGTAACAGGCGAAAATATTTCAAATGACGATATCGTTCAAATGAGAGGCGTTGATAAGTCAACCCGCTCAAAATCCGTTAAACTCGATATTAAAGGTAAAGAAATTATCGTCAGAGTGGTTTCAACTCTCGCAGAAGCAGAAAAAGCCATCAAGGAAATTCAAAACGGAACGGCTAACTTCCTGTTGTTGGAAGTTATGGCTTGCCCGGGTGGCTGCGTGAATGGTGGCGGTCAGCCTGCAAGCGGGCATGATGCGAAGGTCAAAGTTGAACGTGCGGAAGGTTTGTATGATGAAGATAAACACCTTGAACACAGACGTTCTCACGAAAATCCCGATATCATTAAATTGTACGCAGAACAACTTGAAGCCCCGGGTTCGCACAAGGCTCACGAGCTGCTTCACACAACATATTCTGATAAAAGAGCAGGTTCTTATAAGGATTTGAAATAGTTTTTATTGGACAATAAGTGAAAATAACGGAGCCGATTAAAAGCTCCGTTGTTTTTTGCAAAAAAAATACCGAAGAAAAAACTTCGGCACTTTTTAATATTTTTTTGAAAAATTATATATCTAATTGAGCCATAAGTTCATCAGATATATCGAAGTTAGAATATACGTTTTGAACGTCATCGTGTTCTTCTAATTTTTCCATCAAACGAAGAATGTTTGTTGCAATTTTTGCATCTGTAACTTCGATTGAATTTTCGGGAAGTCTTGTAAATTCAGCACTTTTTGCTTTGAAACCTGCTTTTTCAAGACTTTCTGAACACTCTTGAAGATTTTCAAAAGTTGTAACAACTTGATATTCGTCTTCTTCTTCTTTAACATCGTCGGCATTAAATTCAATAGCAGCTTCAAAAAGTTTGTCGAAATCAACATCTTCTTTGTCAAAAGTGATAAGTCCGACAGGTTTAAACATCCAGCCTACACAACCTGATTCACCGAGGTTTCCGTTGAATTTTGAGAAGAAACTTCTGATATCGCCTGCAGTTCTGTTTCTGTTGTCTGTCATTGCTTCTATGAAGATTGCCGCTCCGCCTGCTCCGTATCCTTCGTAAGTAATTTCTTCAAAGTTGTCGCTGCCTGCTCCGCCGCATCCTTTTTCAATAGCTCTTTTGATGTTATCATTCGGAAGTCCTGCTGCTTTTGCTCTGTCGATAGCTGTTCTTAATCTGAAATTACCTGCAGGATCAGGTCCTCCAAGTCTTGATGCTGTGATGATTTCACGAGCGAATTTTTGAAAAACAACGCCTCTTTGAGCATCGACTTTTGCTTTTTTATTTTTGATGTTTGCCCATTTTGAATGTCCTGACATAAAATTCTCCAAATTTAATATTTATTATTTACATGATTTATTGTAATATAAAATTATGGAAAATAAAGATTATATAACAAAAGCATTAGAATTTTTTAAAAAAGGCGATTATGAAAATGCCGTAAACGAGTTTTTAGCTGCATTAGGAGAAAATCCCGATGACAAAGCTATTCTTAATAATATCGGGTTGTGTTATTCAAAACTCTCTCAGGACGATAAGGCTGAAAACTACTATTTACAAGCACTTAAACAAGACAGCAAGTCTGTTGAAACGTATATAAATCTTTCGGATTTGTATTTTAAACACAGACGTCTTGATGAAGCCGCAAGTTTATTGGAAACGGCTGTTACAATCATGCCCGACAACATTGTTTTGTTGCATTATTTAGCAAGAGTTTATATAGAAGATGTCAAATACGATCTTGCATTTGATATGTTGAACAGAATTTTAGAAATTTCTCCCGAAAATATTGATGCATATTGGGATTTAGGAAATTTGTTTTTTGAAACGGGAGAATATGAAAATGCCGCAGCTGCATTTGAGCATGTTCTTGAAAAAAGAGATGACAATGCAATTTTCTTTTATAGAACGGGTTTGGCTTACGAAGCTGCCGACAATATAGACAAGGCTTTATCAAATTATTTAAAGGCGATAGCGACGGACAGATTTATGCAGCAACCTTATAAAAAGGCTGCAGTAATGTTTTTGGCTCAAGGTGATAAAGAAAGTGCAAAAGAATATCTTGAAGATTACCTTAAATTTGATATGCCTGATGAAGAAAAAGATAGTATAAAAGCTGTGATAGCCAATATAAGTAAGTGATATTACTCTATTGACTGATTTATTTTCACCTCGGAATTTTGATAATTAAAAAATAAGAAAGGCGTGGTGAAAATGAAAAAAGTAACTGTTTATACTTTAAATTATTGTCCTTATTGCAAAAAGGCGAAGAATATTTTGCGTGATAGAAACATTCAATTTGAAGAAATTGATGTAACTTCTGATGAAGACGCAAAGACAAAAGAGATTAAAGAAAAATACAAAATAACAGGAATGGTAACCTTTCCTCAAATAATTGTCGGAGAAAATCGAATTGGCGGCTGCAGTGATTTAGAGCAGCTTGTCGAACGCAATCAGATTGACGAATTATTAAAAGAGGATTAAAAAATGGGACTATTTTTCAATTATGACAATTCTGTCTGCAATGAGGGAACGACCCCCGTTGTATTTTCGTTTGACCCGTCAATAACCTCGTTGAAAGAACTTTTGATATATGAATTGAGCCAAATGGCTTATTACGAAGTGAAATTGCGTGAACTTGGCGAAAAAACCGAAACTTTGACAGATAAAATTATTAATTATATTACGCTTGCAGTTGTAAATCTTGATTTTAGAAAAGATCAATTTTTAAATATGATAAAAAATTTGTATAACGAAGTCGAGAGCGTAAAAGAGGAATATATAAGCGTTTGCAAGTTAAAAGAAATGCCGTCGGAACTTATTGTCGGTGAAAAACTTTCATTTGAAACGAAAAAAAACGGGATTGATGCAGTCAATTTTGGCGAAAAACAATCTATTATGAAAAATACGCTTTTTACTAAAAATAAAAAACTGTTGAGTGATATTGCCGTAATGCTTTTGAGCAATGCTTGTCTTTGTATAACGGAAATTGAAAACTACGGAATTAACTGCGGTGAGATGAAATACAGAATTCCCGAAATTTTGAAAACAGTAAATTATGATAACTTGACAGATAAGGCTTTGCAAAAGAAAATAATGGATTTTGCTAAAACGAATAACGATATTATGAAAAAATTAAATACAGTTATTGCGGAAAAATACGGACCGACAATAGAAACAGAGGTCAATTTCAGCATTGAAAAAGGCAAATGTATTTTGGTTTCGGGACATTATTTCAAAAATCTTGAAATGCTTTTGGAAGCTGCAAAAAATGAAAATATTAATATTTATACTCATAATGATATGATTTCGGCTCACACGTATGAATTTTTTCAAAAGTACAAAAATTTAAAAGGGCATTATCAACGCTCGTTGAATAATTTACAGCTCGATTTTGCATCTTTTCCGGGAGCGGTTTTGATAACCAAAAATTCGCACCCTCATTTAGATGTAATTCGAGGCAGAATTTTTACTCCCGATAATAATCCTGCCTATGGTATAAGCAAAATCAGCGAAAATGATTTTTCCCCGATTATAGAAGCTGCAAAACAAGAACAAGGTTTTGTCAAAGATGTTCCTGTCGCAACAATGTCTATCGGCTATAATGAAGAAGAATTTGACAGAAAATTGGCAGGTTTGATTTCAAAATTTGAAAAACAAGAATATGAAAGATTGTTTTTAATCGGGCAGTTGAATAACAGCGTGGAGCAGGTTCAATATTTTGAACAATTTTTAGAACTTTTGCCGCAAAACACTTTTGCAATTTCGCTTTCATATAATGCAAACAGGAAAAATATTTGGCATATAAATGCTTATTATGACTTTAATATAGCTTATAAAATTTTTAGCAGACTTCAAAAATATCCCGAAATTCTTGATAAAACAACGGTATTTTTGACGCAATGCGGCTTTCAAACTATTTCACATGTGTTTAATATGAAAATACTCGGCATAAAAGATATTTATTTGGGTGAATGTTGTTCAAGTATCATTAATCCGACAATGGTTGACGGACTGAAAAAATTATATAAGGTAAATAAAATCAGCAATAATCCTCAAAAAGATTTGAAAAAAATCTTGAAAAATCATAAATAATTTTTTGTGCAAAATTGATTTGAAGAAATATCGCAATAAAAAAGAGCCTTTTTCGAGGCTCTTTTTTATTGAAAAAATATTTTGATTTATTCCAAAACGTCTTTGTATTCGCCTACGTTATTTAATAAATCATAATTAATTTCGTTTTCGTTATCCGCAATAGCAGCTGCAACAACCGCATCACTCGTAACGTTAAGCATTGTTCTGAACATATCAACAATTCTGTCAACAGCAAAGAGGAATGCAAAACCTTCAACAAGTTGTTCGGGAGTTAAGCCTAAACCGTTGAGGACGATTGCGATAGTAATTAAGCCTGCTCCGGGAATACCTGCACAAGTGCTTGATGCAATAATTGCGAAGAATGCAATTTGTACAATTTGCATAGGTTCAAGAACAACACCATAAGCCTGTGTTAAGAAGATTACAGCAACTGTTTGGAATAATGCTGTTGCGTCCATATTTAATGTTGCTCCGAGAGGAAGAACGAAACTGCAGACTTTATGAGAAATACCTCTCTTTTCGCAGCAAGCCATTGTCAAAGGCAATGTAGCAGAGCTGCTTGCAGTACCGAATGCAACCATCATAGCTTCTGTAATAGCAGAGAAGAATATTGCAACAGGAACTTTGCAGAACATTTTCATAAATACAGGGTAAACTATGCAAAGCTGGATTAAGAATCCTAAGAATAAAACAACGAAGTAGTTTGAAATTCCGCCTAAAATATCAGTACCGAATGATGAAACCGCAACTGCTGTCAATGCAAATACACCGGGAGCTGCAAGAGTCATAACCCAATCTGTAACTTTCATTGTTGCGGCAAATACTGATTCAAAAAAACCGACGATAGGTCTTGAAACTTCACCGATTTTAGCAAGTGCAACAGCAAAGATTAAAGCAAATACCAAAATAGGAATCATATCGCCTGTTGCGAGTGATGAAAGCGGGTTTTGCGGAATCATGTTTAAGAAAATTTGAGCAACGTGTCCTTGTTGTTCGATGAATGCTTGTTCAACTTGAGATTGAACATCAGTAGCAGAAGCATTTGTAATAAATGATTGAACACCTGCACCCGGTTTGAAAATTACTGTTAATAATGAACCGATTGTTACGGCAAGAACTGTTATGAAACCGTAATATAAAATCATTTTCAGTCCGAATTTGCCAAGCTGTTTACTGTCGCCTATGCTTGAAATTCCGACGATGATTGAAGAACAAACCAACGGAATTACAATCATTTGAATTAATCTGATAAACATTTGACCGATTATGTTAAGAACTCCGATAACGCAGGCAACCATTTGGTTAATATCACCTGAGGGAGTGACTTTGTAATTGTGAAGAATGATACCGAGAATGATACCGGCAATAAGTCCGATGAAAATATGTCCGTTACGTTTAATTCCCAGACCTAATGCGATTAAAATCTGCATGTGTAGTTTCATTTAAAATTCCTTTATATATATACTGACGTGTACCCTATTGTACCGTTTTTTCGTTTAAATAGCAATAATGTATTAATTTTTTTAAAAAATGCGAAGATTTTTAAATATTTTGCTATGGGAGAAGTTTTGTACTACTATTATAAGACAGATAATTTTATGAACGGCAAAGAAGATGACAAATTCAAAAGAAAAAAAATATCATTTTATAGCGGCAGGCGGAGTCGGAATGAGTGCTTTGGCAAGGATTTTGCTGGAAAAAGGCTGCATTGTTACAGGTTCGGATTTGAACGAGAGTAAATATACTAAATTATTACGTGATTTAGGTGCTGAAATTTTTACAGGTCAAAAGGCTGAAAATATTAAGCCTGATATGACAATCGTAATCAGCAGTGCTATTTCGGAAGATAACCCCGAATTAAAAGAGGCAAGAAGGTTAAATCTTGAGGTTTTACACCGTTCAGACATGCTTAAAATAATTTCAGATGAATTTTCTGATGATAAAGATGCTTTGTTTTTCGGATTTTCGGGAACTCACGGCAAAACAACGACAAGCGGACTTTGTTCTTATGTGATGAGCAAATCAGGCTTAAAGCCGTCTTATGCAGTCGGCGGAATAATTCCCGATATAAACGATAATTCAAAATATGAATCCGATAAAATTTTTATTGCCGAACTTGATGAATCTGACGGAACGATTGTCAAATACCGTCCTGATGTCAATGTAATCAACAATTTGTCTTATGATCACCCCGATTTTTACAAAAACGGTATGGAGGATATTTATAAAACTTTCAAAAAATATATCGACGGAACATCGGAAAAAGCAATATTAGTCACAAATGCTGACAATGACGGCTGCGTTGAATTTATGAAAAGAATGAATAATCGCAAATTTGTTACTTTCGGGCTTGAAAAAGATGCTGATTATATTGCAAAAAATGTTGACTTCACAGGCTTTTCGTCAAAATTTGATATTTTCGTAAACGGCAACTTTAAAGTTTCCATGGAATTATCTGTCCCCGGAATACATAATGTTTATAATGCTTTGGCTGTTTTTGCAGCCTTGGATTTGACAGGCTTTAATCCGAAAGAATTTGTTCAACACTTTAAAACTTTTTCGGGCATGGGTCGGAGATTTCAGACGGTTGCAGAATTTGACGGTATAAAAGTGATTGATGACTATGCTCATCACCCCGAAGAAATTAAAACGACTTTGTCGGGATTGGCATCGTATAAGGGCGGAAGAAGAATTGCCGTTTTCCAACCTCATCGATTTACAAGACTTCAAGGTTTGTGGAACGATTTTTTGAGTGCCTTTGATACGGTTGATAAAGTTTATGTAACAGATGTCTATAATGCTTGTGAACAGCCGATAGACGGAATTAATTCCGAAAATTTCATAAAAGATTTGAAGAAGAAAGTTTCTGATTGTGAATATATTTCGGGAGATATGGAAAAAGTTGCAGAAAAGGTTTATAATGACTTGAAATCGGGAGATGTTGTAATAACTCTCGGTGCAGGAACTGTTACAAAAGTCGGTAAATATTTGAAAGAAATTAACGAGAAAATTAAATTATGAAGATTGAAAAAGATTACGAATTAAAAAGACATACGACATTTCAAATCGGTGGAAAAGCTGATATAGTTTGTTTTCCCGAAACAGAAGAAGAATTTGAAAAAGCATTATCGGAATATCCCGACGCACTTGTTTTGGGTAACGGTTCAGATGTTTTGATTTCAAGCGAAGGTGTCAAGGGTTGTGTAATTATTACAACGAGTTTGACTGATTTTGAAATTGACGGAGAAAATGTTCACGCATCTTGCGGCGTAAAAGCTCCGATTTTGTCGAGAGCGGTTGCGGAAAAAGGTCTTTCGGGCTTTGAATTTATGTCATGTATTCCCGGAACTGTCGGCGGACTTGTCAATATGAATGCTTCTGCTCACAGCCAAGCTATTTCGGATGTATTTGTGTCTTGTCGTGTTTATGACAGAAAAAACAAAAAAGTTTGGGTTTTAACAAAAGAAGAAATGGAATTTGAATATCGAAAAACAGTAATTTCTAAAAAGGATTACATTGTTTTAGATGCAAATTTCAAACTTCGACAATCTGATGCAGAAGAAGTAAAGGCTTTAATGGAGAGAAATGCGGAATTTCGCAAGCAAAAGCAGCCGAGTCTTGCACTTCCGAATGCAGGCAGTGTTTTCAAAAATCCTGAAAATGATTCGGCAGGACGTTTGCTTGAAAAATCAGGTGTGAAAGCAAAAACAATCGGTGGTGCAAAAGTTTGGGAAAATCACGCAAACTTTATTGTAAACATCGGTTATGCAACTTCGAATGATGTATTAAAATTGATGTATAAAATGTACAACGAAGTAAAAGTCAGATATACAATAGAATTACAGCCAGAAATTAAATTTTTGGGAATTGCAAATGAGGAAGAAAAAGAAATATGGCAGACAATGACAAACAAATAAAATACCCGTTAGATACAAGAATTGCAGTGCTTTGTGGCGGAATGTCAAATGAACGGGAAGTGTCTTTGCGTTCAGGCAAAAATGTTTTTGAGGCTTTGCAAAGATTAGGGTATGAAAATTCTATTTTAATAGATGTTGATGAAGAAATAGCCGAAAATCTTCATGATAACGAGGTTACGGTTGCTTATAACGCACTTCACGGTAAATTTGGCGAGGACGGCTGCATTCAAGGTTTGTTAGAGCTTTTAGGTATTGAATATACAGGCTGCGGAGTTTTTGCGAGTGCTGCTTGTATGAACAAAGCTACTACAAAAAATATTCTGAAAAATTTCGAATATGTACCTTTGATAAAATCGGTTTTGATAAAGGCTGACGACAATGCAGAAGAAAAGGTAAAAGATTTGAAGTTCCCTGTAATGTTAAAGCCTGTCAGCGAAGGTTCAAGTATTGGAATGTATAAGGTCAATACGAAGGAAGAATTTTTAGAAAATTACAAAAAATCTGCCGAAATCGGTCAAGATGTAATGGTAGAAGAATTTTTAGTCGGAAAATCATTGACAGTAGGTGTTTTAGACGATGGTGACAAAACTTTTGCGACAGAAATTCTTGAATTACGTCCGAAAAACGAATGGTATGATTACGAAGCAAAATATACAAAAGGTATGACAGAGTTTATTTTGCCTGCCGAACTTTCAGATGAAATGACGGCAAAAGTTAAGGATATTGCCGTTAAGGCTTGTAAGGCTTGCGGCTGCAAGGGTGTCAGCAGGATTGATTTTCTTGTTTCAGATGATGTTCCTTATGTGCTTGAAATAAATACAAGCCCCGGAATGACTGACGTAAGTGATTTGCCTGCACAAGCAGCTGCAATGGGCATTTCTTATGATGAACTTGTTTTAATGATATTAAATAATGCCGGATTAAACAGATAATGGACACTAACAATCAGCATAAAGAAAAACCTAAGAAAAAAAGAATAGCGGTTCGCTCAAGCAAACCGTTGTTGTTCTTACGTGCTTTATTTATTGCGTTGTTAATATTCAGCGGATATAAACTTTTGACTTTACCGATGTGGTATTATCCTCAGGATATGTTCAAAACGGCAAAAAATAAAAATTTTGCTATAATGGGAACTTATATTACACCGAACGATAAAGTTTTGGCTGTAATGAGAAAGGTTCAAATGCCGAAAGTTCCGTTATATTTGTTGGACGTAAAGGCTTTTGAAGACAGAATTTCCGAGATAGAAACGGTAAAATCCGTACATATCCGCAGATATTGGTTTCCTGCAAGATTGCAGATTGTTATAGAAGATAAAAAACCGATTTTGATAATCGCTCCTGATGAAAAATCAAAGCCGGCAGTATTTTTTGTTGAGGGTGCAACATTGTTGAGTGCAGATTTGCTGCCAAAAGATGCAAAAAAATATCCTTTAAAAATTTTGACGACAGGTTCTGATCCTAAAGATAATTTCATCAAGTGGAAAGAGGACCGAATAGATGCTTTGCTTGAATTGGCAGACAAAGCAGAGGAGCTTACAGGTTCGGAAGTTGAATATATTGATATAAGAAATCCTCATGATGTTTACATAAAAACCAAGCCTGCACTTATAAGACTTGGAGAAATGAATGACACCGCATATACAAGATTAGCTTCGATAACCACGATATTACCTAATTTGAGTAAGATTGAGCAAAAAATTAAATACATCGATCTTCGTTGGGACGTTACGAAGTATGTGAAAATTGAAGGAGAAAAGAATGAAGACGTCATTAATTCAAATGAACTCGAAATCGGCTGATATAGAGGATAATTTAGAAAAAATTAAAGGATATATTACTGATGAAAAAGAGGCGGAATTAATAATTTTCCCTGAATTGGCAATAACGGGAAATAATTGTCGTGATTACTTTTCGGATTCGGAATTTATAGAACGTCAAAACGAGGCATTGAAAGAACTTGTTGAAATGTCTTATGAAAAGGATATTTTGACAGGTTTTGCAGAAAAAGCCGACGACGGATTGTATTCTTCAATCGCTCTTTTGTCGGATGGTAAAATGAAAGTTGTTTGCCGAAAAAAAGATTTGCAGGAATGTCAAAAAAAATATTTTAAGAGCGGTAAAGGTGCTGAAAATATTGAGTATCGAGGCAGATTAATAACCGTAACTCTTGATAATATAAATGAATGCAAGACAGACTTTGCAATTAATTTTGCTTCGGAAAATTTTCAAACCGACACTATTGTAAAGCGTTTGAAAGACAAAAATTTTGCGGAAATTAAAGTCAATCCGGTTGGACTAAACGGATCTTATTTGTATGACGGAAGAAGTTATTTTGCAGTAAAGAAAGGCAAAAAAGTTGAAAAAGCGGCAGCTTTTAAAGATTGTGTAATCAGATTTGACGATGAAAAAGAGTATAAATCGGCATTAGAAGAAAAAGCTGTAAATATTTATGATGAAACAATAGATGCAATAACTTTCGGATTAAAGGATTTTTGTGAAAAGAGCGGATTTAAGAAAATAGTTTTAGGGTTATCGGGTGGAATTGATTCTGCTTTGACAGCAGCAATAGCTTGCCGTGCGATAGGTAGCAAAAATGTTTTCGGAATTACCATGCCAAGTGAGTATTCAAGTTCGGGAAGTGTTGATGACAGTTTAGAGCTTGCGAAAAATTTGGGAATGGAATGTTCTATTGTTCCGATAAAGGGTTTGTTTACTTGTTTCGTTGATGAAGTTCAAAAGCAGAAATACAATGATTTAGCGGAAGAAAATTTGCAATCGAGAATTCGCGGATTAATTTTGATGAATTATTCTAACCGTTACAATGCTTTGTTATTATCGACAGGCAATAAGTCGGAAGTTGCGACAGGTTACTGCACGTTGTATGGAGATACTTGCGGCGGTTTGTGTCTGCTTTCTGATATTTATAAAACAGATGTTTATAAAATTGTTGAACGTATAAATAAAGACGGTGTTGTTATTCCTGTAAATACAATTGTTAAACCGCCGTCAGCAGAACTTCGTCCAAATCAAAAAGATTCAGACAGTTTACCTGATTATGATGTTTTGGATAAAGTTATCAAATTATATTTTGAAGAAAGAATAGATGTTGAAGAAATCGAGTATTTATGCCCCGGAAAACCTGTTCGACAAATAATTAAAACAATTTTAAGGGCAGAATTTAAAAGAAAGCAAATGACGTCAGGGATAAAACTTTCAGAGCGTTCATTTGTTTGTGATATAGATTATCCGACTATATAGGAAGAAAAGAAGATGAAAAAGATAACAGTCAGAAATTTATTATCAGCTGCGGCTTTGCTTGGAGCAATGATTGCGATAAGTCCGATTGCGGTTGATGCGGCAATGGTTTTGCCTAATTCTTTGGCGAAAGAAATCGATATGTACGGATATGAGCCGTCAGACAGAGGCTTTTTTGCTGCTGCGGAAGACGGTGATGTCAAAGTTTTGGGATTATTTGCAGAGGCTAATGTTTTTGTGAATATGAAAAATGAAACAGGCAAAACACCTGTATTTATGGCGGCTTCAAAAGGCAGAGATAAGGCTGTTCGATTTTTGCTTTTGTGCGGAGCTGATATAAATGTTAGGGACGATGATATGAAATCACCTTTGATGGCTGCTATCGAGGCGAAATCTTTCAGAACGGCTCAAATTTTGATAGATATGAATGCAAATGTCAATGTTGAAGATGATGCAGGATTAACGCCTTTGCATTATGCGGTTATGAACAACCGACTTGATATTGTTCAATATATTTTGACAAAACATTGTGACTTGGATGCTGCTGACGGAGCTGATAATACACCAATGTTTTATGCAGTTTCCAATGGGAAAAATATCGGTATTTTAACATCTTTGATAAATGCGGGGGCTGATACTAATTGCAAAAATGAAGATGGAAAAACTGTTTTGCATGAAGCTGTAATCAATAATAATTTTGAGGCGGTTAAAGTTCTTGTAGATAGCGGTGTTAATTTGAATTTGACTGATGATAACGGTCGAACTCCGATTTTTTATACGATAAACGGTTCTCAAATATATAAATATTTATTGGAAGCAGGGGCAAAAGCTCCATATTAAAAAACTACCGTTTTTGAAAACGATAGTTTAAATTTTTAGAAAAAGGTGTTTAAGAGCTTAAACACCTTTTCTGTAAACAGGGATTAAAACGAGCATACAACAGATAGCTGCCGCAATCCAGAAGTATAAAGCTCCTGCCCAGCCGAAGTTGTCAACAAAGATACCTGTTCCGATACCTGATAAAATTGCTCCGAAATATCCGAAAATTCCGCAGAAACCTGTTGCAGCAGAAGCAACTTTTTTGGAACCTGTTTCAACTGCACAGATACCGCCTACGAACATTTGCGGACCTGCAGTAAAGAAACCGATACCTGCAATGCAAGCATAATCGATTATTGTTGCTAATAAGCTGTTGCCTTGATTTTCAAGCAATCCGAAAACGCAAAGTGCAAAACCTGCAAGGAATATGAATGTTACAGGCATTCTTTTTCCTTTGAAAATTTTATCCGAGAATACACCTGCAAGAAGTGTTCCTGCAATACCGAAGAACGGTAGGAATGTTTGTTTTTGGCTTGCAAGCTCAAGTGAATTGTGTTTGATTTCGCATAAATATTTGATAATCCAATCTTCCGTACCGCAGCGGCAGATATAAACAAAAGTGAAAGCAAAAGCTAAAAGCCACATTGTCGGGTTCAAAAATACATATTTTTTCAAAATATCGATGTATGACATGTGAGCTTCTTCATCAACGACTTCTCCAACTTCTTCTTTTTTACCTTCTTTGAAAATTTCAACATCGGGAAGTCCTAACGATTCGGGTTTATCGTGCATGTGAGTATATAAATATATGCAGACAACTAAATTTATTACACCGGGGATAATGAATGCAGCCTGCCAGCCTAATCTCGGAATTAAATAACCTGCGAGAACGAAGGCAAGACAAGTACCGAGTTGGTGAGATGTTGTCCATAATGACCAAACTGTACCTCTTTCCTTGTTTGACCACCAGAAAGCCAAAGATTTGGCAATTCCGGGGAAGCCCATTGATTGGAACCAACCGTTAACACCCCAGAAGAATGCCATTACAGTAAGTAAAAGCGGTTGACCGAAAACAACTTTATCAACGGGGATATAGTATGAACTTAACGCAAAAGCAATGTTTGCAAGAGAGGAGAAGAAAAGAGCCGTTGTGATAAATTTTCTTGCATCTGCTTTGTCGGCAATAACTCCGTTAATAAATTTCCCGAAAGCGTATGCAAAATATAATGCACTTCCGAGAATACCGAGTTGAGTGTTAGAATAACCCAAGTCCGTACTTAACGCAGGTAATGCCGTTGCAATGTTTTTTCTTGTTAAATGAAAAACCGTATATCCGATAAAACAAGATGAAAAAATGTCGATACGACCTTTTTTATAAGCCTTTTTCACCTGTTCTTCGTCCATTGTGACGGGTAATTCGGGAGGTGCTTTGAAAAAATCTGTAAGTTTTTTTAACATAGAAATACTCCACACAAATTTAATAAACTGAATATAGAAAGATTATTACAAAAAAGCTCTCGAATGTCGAGAGCTTTTTATTTTAATTATAACTGTTATATTAAACACCCTTTTTCATCAGTGGTAATAAAATTAACATACAAGCTGCGGCTGATAATATCCAGAACCAGAAAGCACCGTTCCAGCCGAATTGGTCAATACACCAACCTGTGCCTGCACCTGATACAATCGCTCCGATGTATCCTGATAATCCGCAGAAACCTGTTGCGGCCGATGCAACTTTTTTTGAACCGGATTCGACTGCACAAATTCCGCCGACAAGCATTTGAGGACCTGCAACGAAGAAGCCCATTCCCGCCAAACAAGCAACGTCAATAGCATTCCCGATAGCACCGCCGACGTGGTTATGCATAATAACGTAAACGCTGACAGCGATACCTGCGAGGAATAAAAGGTTTACGGGAGTTCTTTTGCCTTTAAAGAATTTATCGGAGAAGAAACCTGCCGAGATAGCACCTAAAATTCCGAAGAAAGCGAGAGCGCCGAATTTTTTAGTTGCGAGAGCCATATCATCACCCCGTTCAACGAGGAATTTAATAATCCAGTCTTCTGTACCGTATCTGCAAATATAAACGAAAACGTAAGCAAATGCTAAAATCCAAATTGTTTTGTTGAAGAAAATATATTTTTTAAGAATATCAAAATAAGAAAGATTAGCTTCTTCATCAGCTTCTTCGGGAGAAGGAACAGTACCTTCTCTGTATTCTTCAACTTCAGGCAAACCTAAAGTTTGCGGTTTATCGTGCATTGTTGCGTATGTAAAAATACACATCAAAAGGTTTATAACACCGGGGATAATGAAAGCAGAACGCCAACCGAAATTAACGATACACCAGCCTGCAAGCAAAGCCCCTAACATAGTACCGAATTGGTGAGATGTTGACCATAATGCCCATTTTGTACCTCTTTCCGTGTTGGAAAACCAAAATGCGAGAGCCTTTGCAATTCCCGGGAAACCCATTGATTGAAACCATCCGTTAATACCCCAACAGAAAGCCATTACCAAAAGTAAAAGCGGTTGACCGAGAGTATCAATGTATTCTAAGCTCGGAAAAACCGAAACAATCATTTTTACTAATTGTGGGCTGAATCCCAATAAAATGTTTGCTAAAGCCGAAACTAACAAAGCAGCTGTCATAAATTTCTTTGCATCAGCTTTGTCAGCAATCATACCATTGATAAATTTACCGAATGCGTATGTAAAATATAAAGAACTGCCGAGCAAACCGAGTTGAAGGTTTGAATAGCCGAATTCATTTTGGATTGACGGTAATGCAGGACCAATGTTCTTTTTTGTAAGGTGAAAAACGGTATATCCGATAAAACTTGCAGAAAATACACTGATTCTGTAATTTTTATATCTTTTGTCAATAACTTCTTTTTCATCTGTCACCGGTAAAATCGGTGGTGCTTTAAAATAATTTCCGATAGCTTTAAGCATAAAACACGAACCCTTTATCAATTTACTAACAATAAATCCATTTTTGCACAAATAAAATTAATTTTCAAACAAATATGAATTATAATGTTAAGAAAATACATACAAAAATATTGCAAATAATTTATTATGTAATATGATTAAGCATGTCAGAAAAATAAAAAACCCTTCAATAAACATGAACTTGAAAATTCGCTAAAATTTTCGGTAAAATTCATGTTTTTTTAATTATTAAAAATTACAAATGAAAGGCAAAACAGTGGAAGAAACTAAAGAAACAAAAGAAGTTACTTCAAAATCAAGAAGAAAAAAGATTGAAACAAAAGAAGAAATTCCGGCGCAAAGCGAATGGAAAGAACACGTAATACAAATTCGTCGTGTAACAAAGGTTGTAAAAGGCGGTAAGAAATTATCATTCAGAGCAATCGTAATCGTTGGAAACAAAAACGGACAAGTTGGTGTTGGCTGTTCAAAAGCTGCAGAAGTTATTACAGCAATTCAAAAAGCAGTTGCAGACGGCAAAAAGAACTTGGTTGACGTTAGATTGTTTAAGACAACAATTCCTCACCCGATAACAGGACGTTCGGGAGCAGGCAGCGTAATGCTCAGACCGGCTTCACAAGGTACTGGTGTTATCGCAGGCGGTGCAGTTCGTGCAGTACTCGAACTTGCAGGTATCGAAAACATATTAAGTAAATCATTAGGCTCAAAATCACCTCTTAATGCAGCAAACGCAACATTGAACGCACTTAAATCATTAAGAAGCTTCAAAGAAGTCGCAGACAAAAGAGGAATTTCGCTCAACGAAATGCTTAACTAAGAAGGGGAATTGAACAATGTCAGAAAAAACAGTTAAAATAAAACTTAAAAGAAGCCTTATCGGCGCAACAAAAGATCAAATCAAAGTTGTAAAAGCTTTAGGTTTGAAGAAAACCAATGATGTTGTTGAACACGCACCTTCAGCAACAATAATGGGCATGGTCAACAGAATTTCACACATGTTGGAAATTGTTGAATAATAACAGAATGAAAGGTACATAAAATGTCAGAACAAATAACATTGGAAGATTTAAGACCTGCTGAAGGCTCAACATCAAAATCAAAAAGAGTTGGCAGAGGCAGAGCATCAGGACACGGAAAAACTTGTTGCCGTGGTAATAACGGTGAAGGACAACGTTCAGGACGTTCTTCAAAAAGAGGTTTTGAAGGCGGTCAGATGCCGGGTTACAGACAAATGCCTAAATTAAAAGGTTTCAAGAACTTCAATGCTCTTAATTATGCAGAAATCAATGTAAGTGATATTGAAGCATTGAACTTGGAAGAAGTTGATTTAGACGTATTAAAATCAATGAAAAAGGCTCATTCATCATCAGATGAACTCAGAGTATTAGGTAACGGTGAAATTTCAAAAGCTGTAACAGTTAAAGCAAGATACTTTACTGCATCGGCAAAAGAAAAAATCGAAAAAGCAGGCGGAAAGGCTGAATTAGTATAATGCAACAACCAAAGATACAACCGCCGAGTGTGGATGATTTGAAATCGATGTTTCAAGTTTCGGGCTTGAAAGGAAAACTTATTTTCACATTGTTGATGATGATGGTTTTCCGTTTCTGTACGCAATTACCGTTGTTTGGCATCAATAATATGAATTTTTCACATATTGCGGGCGGAGAGAACATAATCGGATTTTTGGATATGTTTTCAGGCGGTGCATTAGGTAACGTATCGATAATTGCACTCGGTATCGGACCTTACATTACCGCATCTATTGTAATGCAATTACTTGCAGTTGTTATTCCGCAGTTAGAGCGACTTCAAAAAGAAGAAGGCGAAGCAGGCAGAAGAAAAATATCGCAATACACCAGATTATTTACTGTAATAATTGCGATATTTCAATCGCTTGTATTTGTCTTATTTTTGACGAGAAATGCTCAAGCTGCGTTATTGCCGGGAGTAAACCCTGTGATATTTGTCATCGGCTCTGTATTTATATTGACAGCGGGTGCCGTATTTATAATGTGGATTGCTGAACTATTGACGGAAAGAGGAATTGGTAACGGAGCTTCAATGATAATTTTTTGGGGTATTTTATCGAGAATTCCTTTTTACTTTAAAAACACAGCGAAACTTGTTGTAAATGATTCCCATTTGCAATTAGGGCTTATGGCGTTATTGGTGATTTTCTTTGCAACAATGGTATTAATTGTAATTATGCATGAAGCTGCAAGAAAAATCATAATTGTTAATCCGAAAAGACAAGTCGGTAATAAGGTTTATGGCGGTATGAATACATTTATTCCGTTTAAACTTAACCCCGGTGGTGTAATGCCGATTATCTTTGCGATTGCAATATTATTATTCCCGACGACAGTTTTGAGCTTAGTCGGTCAATCAAGTTTCCCTGAAGGTCCTTTGAAGGATATTATGGTTCAGATGTCTGCATATTTTAATGCTTCAACTTGGACTTATAATACAGTTTACTTCTTGTTAATTGTCGTATTAACTTTCTTCTATGCATCTATTATTCCTAATATGCAGCCGAAAGAAATTGCAAACAATTTGAAGAAATATGGTTCTTCAATTCCAGGTATTAAGCCCGGAAGACCTACGGCAGAAGCTCTTGATAGAATTTTAAGCAGAACGACTTTAATCGGTGCTTTTGCACTCGGTATTGTAGCTTTGATTCCGTCATTAGCGGCAAAACTTACTAATATTACAACTTTGCAAGGTTTGGGAGCTACTTCGTTAATCATCATGGTTGGTGTTGCATTAGACTTCTTAAATCAAGTCAAAACACACTTGCTTTCGAGAAATTATGAAAGTTTCCTTAAAAACAAATAATAAATTGCAAAAAAAATAAAAGAGGTAAATTTTTATTTACCTCTTTTTTTATGTTATAATCCAAATTGTACAAGACAGGAAAAAGGTTAAAATTATGATTAAAAAAGAACTTATTATGGTTGGACCTCCGGCAAGCGGAAAAGGCACTCAAACTAAGAAACTTGTTGAAGAAACAGGCTTAAAGCATGTTGATACAGGTTCAATGCTTCGTGAAGCTGTAGCTTCAGGTACGGAAGCAGGTAAAATTGCAAAAAGTTTTATGGATAAAGGTCAGCTTGTTCCTGTTGAAATTGTTGCAAGAATTATTAAAGAAAGACTTTCTAAAGACGATTGCAAAAAAGGTTTTATCTTGGACGGATTTCCGAGAAGTTTAGAACAGGCAGAAATTTTAGACAAAATTTTGGCTGAAATTGATGCAGATAATGAAGTTGATTTGAAAGTTGTATATTTTGAAATTCCTATCGACAATCTTATAGAAAGAATTGTTTACAGACGTTCTTGCCCTGATTGCGGTGCAATTTATAATATTAAAACAATGACACTTAAAGATGCAGGTAAATGTGATGCTTGCGGTGCAGAGCTTGTTCAAAGAGCTGATGATAACGAAGAAACAGCGAAATCTCGTTTCAATACATATTTTGAACAAACAGCTCCGTTGATTGATTTATATGAAAAACGTGGTGTTTTGGTAAAAATCAATGCGACCGGAACTATTGATGAAGTATTTGAAAATCTCAAAAAGGCAGTAAAATAATGGGTGTAAAAGCAAAATCAGGTTACGAAATTAAATTAATGAGAGAAGCTGGCAGAGTTGTTGCTCTTGTTCATGCGGAAATGAAAAATGTTATTAAACCGGGTGTTTCAACGAAATATTTAGATGAAGTTGCATATCAGGTTATCAAGGATAACAAATGTGAACCGAGTTGTTTGGGATATAACGGATTTCCTGCAACGATTTGTGCGTCAGTAAATGATATGGTCGTTCACGGTATTCCGTCAGAAAAACAAATATTAAAAGAAGGTGATATTATCACGGTTGATGTTTGTGCAACATATCGTGGTTATGTCGGTGATTCGGCGTGGACATATCCTGTCGGAGAAATTTCTGATGAAAACAAAAGATTGCTCGAAATAACGGAGAAATCTTTGTATGCAGGACTTGAAAAGTTTAAGTCAGGCAATCTTTTAGATGATGTTTCAGGAGCGATTGAAGATGTTGCAAATGAAAACCATCTCGGCATTATTCGTAATTACGGCGGTCACGGAGTCGGTGCAAATATGCATGAAGAACCTTTTGTATTCAATTACAGAATAAATAGTCCGTTTGTTTTGAAAAGAGGCATGACAATTGCTGTTGAGCCGATGTTGACTTTAGGCGGCGACGATGTTGAAGTTTTAGACGATAATTGGGGTGTTGTAACGAAGGATAAGTCTTTTGCGGCACACTTTGAGCATACTTGTCTTGTAACTGACAACGGAGCTGATATTTTGACGAAACTTCCCGAATAAGATATAGTATTATAAAAAGGGCAAAAAATGATTCAAATGCAAGTAATGGGAATAGCGATTGATACGAGAACGGGGAATCCGATTGTTGTTCTCAATGATATGGAAAACAGAAAGGCTTTGCCGATATGGATTGGTTCAGCCGAAGCGAGTTCTATAATCCGTAAAATCGAAAATATCAAGGTTGTAAGACCGATGACTCACGATTTGATGATAAATTTTATCAAGGCTGCGGGTTATGATATTGAAAAAATTGAGATAAACGATGTTGATAACGAAACTTATTTTTCAACGGTTTATTTATCAAACAGGGACAACAATGTATTGCAGGTAGATGCTCGTCCGTCAGATGCGATAGCACTTGCATTGAGAGCCGAAGCTCCTATTTACGTTACGGAAACAGTCTTGATGAATGGTTCTGTTACTTGTAACGAGCAAAAAGATGAGGAAGAAGCTCAAGAATTCAGAAACTTTGTCCAAAGTATCAAACCGTCTGATTTTGAAAGATTATTAAAGGAACACGGTGATTCAGACAGCTAATTCTGAAGTTTTAAACAGATTGAATGCTCGAAGATTTTTTATAAATTCTTAGAGTATTTTTTTAGTTTGCAATCGGGCTGACTCTGTCAAAGCCGAAAAATTTCGGATAACCTTTTGATTTTTTTTGTTTTGAAAGATTTGGTTTTTTGCCTAAACCCAAGGCACAAAGTCCGATAGGAGTTTCTTTTTGTAATTTTTCAAATAAATTTGTTTTGGCTAATTCCATTTTTTTACTCCTTTGTAGTATAATATCTTAGTAGTTTATTTTTAATGATGAAAATCAAAAAAGCAATCGGAAAGAGGAAAATTATGGCAAAAGTTTCAAAAGATATGAGCATTATCGATATCGTTCAAAATCACCCCGAAACACTCGAAATATTTGCAAAATACGGCATGGGTTGTATCGGTTGTGCAGCTGCTAAATTTGAAAATTTAGAAGCCGGTGCAAAAGTTCACGGTTTTGATGCCGATGAAATGGTTACAGAAATCAACGAAATGATTGGCGAATAATAAATTTATTTTTCAAAATAAAAAACATCTGTCAAAAGGCAGGTGTTTTTTTATTGTTTTATTCCTAATTTGTCGAGAACTGTTAATTCTGCTACGTTTATAGGGGTATTGTCAGTGTTTAATTTCCCAAGCTGAATGTTGAGTTTGTTTGTGCCGTGATAGTCACTGCCGCCGCTTATTAACATATTATTTTCTTCAGCACATTGTTTTAAAAATTGTTCTTCTTCCTTGTTGTATCTTGAATAGAAACATTCAAAGCCTTGAATACCAATGCTTTTCATATATTCCAAACGGTGCTTGAATTCATCTTTTGTCAAATGAACTTCACCTTCTCCGCCAAGCGGATGTGCCCAAATCGGAATTGCTCCTGCATTTATCAAAACATTAACAGCTTCTTTTGCATCAAATTTTGTGTTTCCTGTTTTGCAGGCATCAAGATATTTTTTCATTGCAGAAACATTGTCATCAGCGAGTTTTCGATTAACAAGAATATTTGCGAAATGAGTTTTTACAACACTTTTCCTTGAATAAAGCCAATCAAGTTCTTCTTGTGTTAAATCGATATTCCAAACATCTTGAAGATAATCAATTCTTTTTTCGAGTTTAATTCTGCGAAGTTCCTCGCCGAGTTTTATTAAATCGTTCAAGCCTTTATCATCAGGATTATAATCAAATCCTAAAATGTGGCATTTGAAGAATTCAGTCTGGCAGGTCAATTCAACCCCTTTGATAAAAGTTACGTTTGAGGGGATTATTTTTTCAATTTCTCGAACACCTTCAATAGTATCGTGGTCAGTGAGCGAAAAAATTTTGATGTCAGATTTTTTGATATTTTCAATCAAATCCGAAATCGAATCGCTGCCGTCCGAGCAGTTACTATGAACATGTAAATCAGTTTTTATCATAAAAAAATTGTATTATAAAATCAAAAAATAATCACTAATCTTTATTTGATAAAGTTATAAAAGCATTTTCAACGGTTTCATCTATATTAAAATCGGATTTTTTTTCATCAAAATCTGAAAAATAAGCAAGATATTCTATATTTCCTGCAGGTCCTTTTATGGGAGAAACGGTTAAATTCAAAGGCTTAAGACCAAGTCCTGATGTGAAGTCCAAAACTTCATTTATTACTTTTATATGAGTATTTTTGTCACGGACAACACCGTTTTTGCCGACTTCATCTTTTCCTGCTTCAAATTGAGGTTTAATAAGGGTGACAATTTCAATATTTTCAGTTTGCAGCATCTTTTTTATATTCGGAAGAACTTTTGTAACAGAAATAAATGAAAGGTCAGTTGCACAAAAGCTCGGACGTTCATCATTTTCATCAAAAATATCTTTTTCATCACAATTTTTTATATTAACTCTTTCAACAACTTTAACACGGTTGTCAGTTCTGAGTTTCCAAGCAAATTGCCCGTATCCGACGTCAACGGAATAAACTTTTTTTGCTCCGTTTTGGAGCATGCAATCTGTAAAACCGCCTGTCGATGCACCTGCATCAAGACAAATTTTGTCTTTTAAATCGAGATTAAATGCAGAAACAGCCTTTGCAAGCTTAAAACCGCCTCTTGATACAAAAGGCATTGTTTTAATTTCTATTTTCATTTTATCTGAATATTCAATTTTTGTGCCTGCTTTGGTCATTTTGACATCGTCAATTTTGACATCACCTGCCATAATTGCCGCTTGTGCCTTGTTTTTGGTTTCAAAATAACCTAATTCAAATAAAATTTTATCTAATCTGTCTTTCATCTTTTTCCGCTGAAATTAAATATTTTCTCTGCATTTTTTGTTGTTTGTTCGTCAACTTCTTCAAAAGATATTTCACGAATTTTGGCAATTTCTTCTGCTACATATTTTACATAAGCAGGAGAATTTTCTTCTCCTCTAAACGGTGTCGGAGTCAAATATGGTGAATCCGTTTCCAATAAAAGCTTATCTAACGGAATTTGTTTTGCAACTTCTTTCATTTTTTTTGCGTTTTTGAAAGTTACAACACCTCCGAGAGCAATGTACCAGCCTTGTTTTATGCATCTTTCCGCAAATTCGGGTGAACCTGAAAAACAATGCATTACGACAGGAATTTCACCGTGGATTTCTTTTGACAAAATATCAAAACAATCACCGTGGGCTTCTCTATCGTGAATTAAAATCGGAAGATTGTATTTTTTTGCAATTTTAACCTGCTTTGTCAAAACTTCTCGCTGCAAAATATGATTTTCTTCTTCTTTATCCCAATAGAAATCAAGTCCTATTTCGCCGACAGCAACGACTTTCGGGTGAGAAAGATATTTTTCGACAAGTTCTTCCCAATTTTCTTCAACATCTTTTAATTCCGACGGGTGAACACCTATTGCACCAAACAAATTATCGTATTTGTCAATCAAATCAATAATTTTTGGAAAATCCTGCGGAATAACCCCCGGAATTATGACTTTTTCGACACCAGAGTTTTTTATATCCTCAAGCAAGGCGTCAAATTTGTCTTTATAACAATCCATATCTATATGTGCGTGCGTGTCAATCATAATTTAATAATAGCCTACTCAATAAAATCCGACAAGATGTAATTGCTGATTAAAAATCCTTCGTCAGAAAAAGCATAGCCGACGTCGGTTTTTATAAAATATTTTTCGTATTTTTTCAGAATTTTTGCATATTTTTTTTCAAAATCTATCGAAAATCTTTTGTTGATTTTATTTATGTCAATTCCGTCAGCTTTTCTCAAACCTAAAAAAACAGCTTCTTCAAGCAATATTTCATCTGTTAAAAATTCTTTTTCAGTCAATAAAACAGGTCCTTTTAAATATTCTGGGATTGTTCTTGCGTGAGAATATCTTAAATTCCCCTCAAAACCGCTTGCAGCACAGCCAAAGCCGTAATAATTTTCACCTCTCCAGTAGGTCAAATTGTGTTTTGATTCGTACCCCGTTTGGGCGAAATTGCTGATTTCGTAATGCTTATAGCCGTATTTTTTTGTAAGTTCTATCAATTTCAAATACATATCTGCCTGCATATCTTCATCAGGAAGCTTTTCGGGCGGATTCTTTGCAAAATATGAACCATCTTCAATCTTCAACCCATAAGATGAAATATGTTCTACTCCAAGTTCACATGCCGTTATGACAGATGTTGAAAGGTCGGGCATGGTTTGAGTCGGAAGTCCGTAAATTAAATCTACGTTAATATTTTTAAAACCTGCTTTTCTTGCATTGAAAATTGCATCAAAAGCCGCTTTTACGGTATGTTTTCGACCGATTATTTTGAGAATTTTATCATCAAAACTCTGTACACCAAGACTTAAACGGTTTATTCCGTTTTGAAACACTTCTGAAAGCCAATCATAAGAAAGATTTTCAGGATTTGCCTCGCAAGTGATTTCCGCATTGTTTTTATAATTAAATAATGAAATTATTTTTTTTAAATGACCGGCAGGCAAAAGAGATGGTGTTCCTCCGCCTATATAAAGAGTTTTGAGATTTTCACCTTTATACCTTTGTGAAATTTCCGATGTCAAAGCAAGAACATATTCATCAATAAGCTGTAAATCGGAATATGAAGCGAAAGTGCAATAATTACACTTTCGCCTGCAAAATGGAATATGTATGTAAACGCTTGTCGGCATTATTCTATCGACTCAAACAATAACGGATAAACTTTGTATGCGTGTTTATCCAAAACAAATCCTCTTTCATTTCTGAAAGAATTCGTTTTCATCATATAGTCGTTATACTCTTTACTCGGTGTTTCTTCAAGCCTTTTGACGGCAGAAATCGCATTTTTGATATCAATGTTGTATAAATCTTTTTCTTCGTTATAAACTATTGAACAACCGTATGGAACTAAAATTCCGCCTGTTTTTTTGCCGAACAACCCACCGTTTGTTACAATTTTTTTCAATAAAAATTCATTTTTTAATGCAAGTGCAATATCTGCGGGAGTAAAGTTGTTTTTATCAAGAGTATTAACATCAGCTCCATTTTCAATTAAAATCGTTGCAGAATCATTATCTCCGACAAGAATTGCAGCTTCTAACGGTGTTGCACCGTTTAATCCGTCTTTTGCATTTTTGTCGGCATCATTTTTCAAAAGCATTTTAACCATTGCTTTATCTTTGTTTAAAGCTGCCAAATGAAGCGGAGTTAATTCTGTATTTTCACCTTTTTTGAAGGTTGCATTGACATCTGCACCTTTTAAAAGTAACTCTTGAGCTGTTTTAATATCGGCTTTTTCAACCGCTGCGTGCAACATTGTTTTTCCGTTTTCGTCTTTTTGATTAACATTTGCTCCCGCATCAATTAATTCTTCAAAAACATTTGTTTTGCCCGTCGAAATAGCAGAAACGGCAAGGATTTTTCCGTCCTCGGATTTTGCATCTAAATTAGCACCTGCTGTTGTTAAATATTCAACAAGACCTTTTTTGCCGTAAAAAGCAGCTGTTACAACAGGTGTTGCACCATGAATATTTTTTGCATTCACATCTGCACCGGCAACAACCAAAATCTGAGCTATTTCTTTATTTCCCTTGAAGCAAGCGGTATGTAGCGGAGTTGTTTTATCTGCGTAGGTTTCTGTTTTCAAATTTGCACCGTTTTTCAAAAGATATCTTACGATGGCAACATTTTCGCTTTCAACGGCTGCATGTAATGGCGTAAAGCCGTCACGGTTGACTGCATTCACATTTGCACCTGATTCGATAAGCATTTTGACGATTTCGGAATTTCCGTTGAAACTTGCCCATATCAAAGGTGTTGTACCGGACTCATTTGTAACATCAGGTTTCATGCCTGCTTTTAAAAAGGCTTCAATCATCTGTGTATTATTCATTTCAGCTTGTTTAATGAATTCTTCTTTGTTGAATTTCAAGCCTGCATTTTTTATTTGTTTTTTATAATCTTTTGCAGTTTTTTCGATTGAAACAGGGGGTATTTGAGTAATGTCAACGGCATTTTGCTCTTTTTCAACTTTTGTTTCGGTTTGTTTTTTGTCTGAAATATTTTTTTCGTTAGTTATGTTTGAAGTTGTGTCGGAAATATTTTCTTCTTTGTCTGATAAATTATTTTTATATTCTTTTGCTTTTTTAATAGTATCTGATGTGTTTTTTTCAGCTGTTTCTTCTGCATTTTTTACTGCGGAATGTCTTGCTTCAAGTGAAGCTTGAAGGAGTTGTTTTTTTATTTCAACTTCAGCTTTCTCTTTTTCAAGTTTTAATTGCTTTTCTTCAAGTTTAGCCTTTAATTTTGCTTGTTTTTTTGCAAATTTTTCTTCTTTTGCCTTTATTTTTTTCATTTGTTTTGCATAATATTTTTGTTGTTTAACCGAAAGAATAGCATTATTAATCATTTTATCCGCTTCGTCATTTGTGATTTTTTCGATAGAAGCTTCTTGTTTTTTTATGTTTTCTTGAATATTTTCTATTTCTTTTTCAACCTTGTCGATTTTTTTAGTTGCAGAAACTTGCGGTTCCGCCATTAAATCTATCGTGCCGTCAAAAATAGAATCTTTTGCATTTGCAGGTGCGACTGCTAATATTAAAGCTAAAATTAAAATACTTTTTTTCATAAATTTCCCCTTATTATTAATAGGATAAATTATTTTTTCCAATATGTAAAATTTTTTACAAAATAAAAAGTTCTGCCAAAATCCGTAAGCTATGCTAAAATAATCTCGTTATGGATAAAACATTGAGATTAAAAAGAATAACAAAAAATGACCTCGATATGGTTATGGAAATTGAAGAAATATCTTATCCAAATCATCATTGGTCAAAAAAATCTTTTGAGAGTGAAATTGAAAATAAATTAGCAACTTATAAATGTTTTATGACAAAAGACGGTAAAATGACGGGGTTTTACGGATTTTGGCAAATTCTTGAAGAAGCTCATATCACAACAATAGCTACTCATCCTGACTTTAGACGTCAAGGCATTGCAAAAAGACTTATGGCGGATTTAATTGATGAATGTTATAAAAAAATGATTAAATACGTTACTCTTGAGGTTCGAGCAAGCAATGTTCCTGCAATTTCCTTGTATGAAAAATTCGGTTTTTCAACAATCGGAACACGAAAAAAATATTATCAGGATAATAATGAAGATGCTTTAATTATGTTTACCGAAAATATTTGGTATGACAAATTTAAAACAAATTTCAAAGCCGTAAAAGAAGAATTAAAAGAGAAGAAAAATGACTGATTATCAAACAACTATGCATAACGAACCGCAAAAAACCGAAGCAAGGTATTCACCTTTGAGGTTGATAGGTATTTTGACCTTAACCGCCTTTTGCACGGTTTTATTGATAATTGCAACATTTACCAGAATAAAAGTCTTAAATTGTCTTTATCCTTTGGAATGTTTGCTGCATCCGTCAATCGCAACAGATTTCGCTTCTGTTTTTGCTTTGAAATCGTATTTTTATATCCCTCAGGTGCCGATAATTTTATTTACGGCGGTTTTGTTGGGAGCAGCATGCTGTGTTACTTCTGTATTTTTCTATATCGTAATCGGGCTTGCTCTAATTCCAGTTTTTGGCTTGGGCGGCGGCTTTGATTATGTCGTTCAACCTGTTTTCGGATATATTTTAGGCTTTATTCCTGCTGCTCTTGTTGCCGGCGGAATAACTTCTAAAGAAAGAAGTGCTAAAAACATTATTATTGCTGCTTTATCAGGTGTATTGGCTATCCATATTACAGGATTTTTCTATATGCTTCTGGTTTCGCTAATAAGACACGAAAATTCTTCTTATATAATGGATTGGCTGCTTTATGAAAGTTTAATCAGAGCAGTTTACGACTTTGTGTTAGGTGTAATTTTTATGTTTGTTGCAAAATTCTTTAGAAAATTTATTTGGATTTTGACATCAATATAAGATTTTATAATAAAATAGCTGCTAATAATCCGATGATTATTTTTTCAAGAACTCCTAAAATTATAAAGGCTAATATCGGAGAAAGGTCAATTCCGTATATCGGTGGGACTATTTTTCTGCACGGAGCGAAAAAGAAATTGCTGAAATCAGCAAAAAATCTAAAAGGCTGTTTGTACCAGTCGATATTTGGCAGCCAAGTTAAAAAACAACTTACGATTAAAATGAAAAAAGTTGCTTGAAATAAATATGCTACGCTTTTTAAAATAATGTATCCCATGATTTCTCCTTTAAAAAAGCCGCTGTTATGAAAACAGCGGCGAAAAATTTTATCGACTATGACGTTTTTGTCGTATTCATACAATTACAATTATGTCTTTCAAGCGGAGTGTTTTCCAAAATTGTAATTAACATTTTCTTCAAATTGTCAATGTTTTGGTTGAAGATTTTGCAAACTTGTTGGTGTGTAACAGGCTCTACATCACCTTCCAAGCCACAATCGTGGTCTGTGATAAGAGCGATTGTTACAGGGCACATATCAAGTTCTCTGACGAGATGAACTTCAGGGAATTGTGTCATACTTGCAACTTCCCAACCTTGTCTTGTGAAGAATTGAGATTCAGCTTTTGTGCAGAAACGTGGTCCGTTAATTGTAACAACTGTACCTGTTTCGTGAACTTCAATGCCGTGTTCTTTTGCAGCTTCAATTGCAATTTTTCTCATTTCGGGGCAGTAAGGATCAGCTGCACTCGGGTGAATGCAAATAGGTCCTTCAAAAAAAGTGTTTTTTCTGCCGTCAGTCCAATCAACAAATTGGTCAGGTACGACAAAACTTCCGGGTTTAACGTGTTTTTGGAAGCTGCCTGCTGCACAAGGTGAGATAACTCTGTCACAACCTAAAGATTTTAATGCCCAAACGTTCGCTCTGTAATTAACGGTGTGCGGTAAAAATCTGTGGTCAAGACCGTGTCTTGGTAAAAATGCAACTTTATGATTGCCTATTTGTCCGATTGTAATGATGTCGCTCGGTTTTCCATAAGGCGTATCTATATTGACTTGCTGTGTTTCTTTGCCTTCAAAAAAAGAATAAAAGCCTGTACCGCCGATAATACCGATTGTCGCTTGTCTTTCATTAGTTTCCATTAAAAATTCCCTTTCTTTAATGTTATAGGTTGTTTATGGTGAATAATAACATAAGAAAAAAAGATATACAAGTGTTTATTGATACTAAAATCAATTAAACGAACACAAAAAGGCTCACAAAGTGAGCCTGAAAATTTTTAATGATTAAATTAGTTAGCTTGGGATTTTTGTGAAGTTAAATATTCGCTTTCAAAAGACCAATCATAATCGCCGTCAGCTTCAAAGCCCATGCTTGAATCCGCATAAGCAGGAACGACAACACGACCGTCTTTCATAAGTCTGATTCTGAGTCTGTCAGGACGTTTTGCCCCAGGTTGACCATATTCACCTGCATCTTCCGAGCTCAAATTGGTTCCGCCTTCACCGTTTACGTCAACTTGAACGTCAACATATTTTGCTCCATCAGGCCATGTTTCGGGAATTCCGTACCAAATCATACCATCGCTTGAACGGAAGTCAGGGTCTGTTGCCGTTGAATCGTTTCCGCTGTGTACACCGTCAAGTGTGATAATTTTTGAGCCGATTTCTTTTCTTAAAGAACCCATTTCAGGCCAGAAGTTTGTTGAGTTTGCAACGCCGTTTTCGTTCATTACTGCGGAAACTGCGTTCTGCAATGTGTTTACGGCTTTTTTGTAAAGAAATCTTTCTTTGTTCGCAGTCGTTTTGGTGATGACAGGTATAAGAACCATCATTAAAACACCTATGACAACAAGAGTTATCAAAACTTCTGCTAAAGACATTGCTTTTCTTGTTTTCATAAAATATATTCCTTTTTATGCTAATTAAATTCGGACAAAAAAATTGCCCTTTCCATGATAATACCACATTCATCATAAAATTAACATCGTTTTTTACTTTTTTTTAACTATTTTTTTCTGATACTTGATATTAATTTTTCACGTGTTTATAATTTATTAGAAAGATTTCAAACAGTAGAGGAAAAACCCATGAAAAAAGATATTCATCCCGATTACAAGAAAACAGTTATAAAATGTGTATGTGGTAACGAAATCGAAACAGGTTCAATTTCAGACAACATCACGGTTGAAATTTGCAACCACTGCCACCCGTTCTACACAGGCAACCAAAAAATCGTTGATACTGAAGGACGTGTTGAAAGATTCAAAAAACGTTATCAAAAATAACAATTGTAACAACCGCACTTGTGCGGTAATTCAAGTACCCGCAGCTTAATAGCGGGTATTTGCGTATAAGAAGGTATTATATGACTAATCACGAAGTAACTCCGCATGCCGTTTTGATTTCAAAACCCGATGACATGCTCAAAACTATATATACAGCCTGCAGAACATGCTATTCTGCCGATATTCCCGAAAATATCAATAAGTCAGAAAATGCTAACGACAAAGAAAAAGCTCTTTCATTAATCAAAAAAGTCGTTTCGTCAGGCCATTACAGCACTATTGAACATATTCAGGTGTCTTTTGCAATCAGCGGAATTTCACGGGCATGCTCGCATCAGCTTGTAAGACACAGATTGATGTCTTTCTCTCAAAAATCACAACGTTACGTCAGAGAAAAAGAACAATTTGATTATGTAATACCTGAAAAAATTGCACAAAATGAAGAACTTGCTCAAAAATACAGAGATTTTATGGCAAAAACTTCCGAATTTTACCTTGAAATGACAGAAAAAGGCGTTCCTGCGGAAGATGCAAGATTTATTTTGCCAAATGCGACGGCGACTTCTATGGTAGCAAGTTTAAATCTCAGAGAATTAATTCACTTGGCAAATTTGAGATTATGTACGAGAGCACAGAAGGAAATTCGTGTTCTTGTTAAAAAAATGTGTGACGAACTTATTTCGGTTGAACCGTGGTTAAAAGATTACCTTGTTCCAAAATGTGAAAAATTAGGATTTTGCGATGAGGATAAATCCTGCGGAAGAAAAGCTCAAAGAGGATAATTAAATGGAAGAAATGCTTGATAAAATAGTCAAAATTGAAGAAAAATATGTTGAATTGGGTGAAATTTTGAGTAAGCCCGAAATAATTCAAGACTATAACAAATTTCGAGATTTATCAAAACAACGTAAATCAATGGAAGAAACCGTTGAACTTTACCACCAATGGCAGGAAGCAACAAATGCCATAAAAGATGCCAATGAGCTTTTAAAAGGTGAACAAGATGAAGAAATGAGAGCCTTTTTGAAATCCGAAATCGCTTCAAACGAAGAAAAAATCAAAGAATATTCCGAAAAAATGAAAATTCTTTTGCTTCCGAGAGATCCGATGGACGACAAAGACATCATGCTTGAAATCAGAGGTTCTGCAGGCGGTGACGAAGCTAACATCTTTGCAGGCGATTTAATGAGAATGTATATGCGTTATGCCGATAAAATGGGCTGGAAAACAGAAGTTTTAAGTAAAACCGAATCGGAAATGGGCGGTGTTTCGGAAGTTATTATTTCTGTAAAAGGCGACAGCATTTACAGCAGATTAAAGTACGAATCTGGCGTTCACAGAGTACAAAGAGTTCCCGAAACAGAATCACAAGGCAGAGTTCACACATCAACTGCAACAGTTGCGGTTATGCCGGAAGTTGATGATGTAGAAGTCGAAATCAGACCTGAAGATATCGAAATGTCAACAGCTCGTTCAGGCGGTGCAGGCGGTCAAAACGTAAACAAAGTTGAAACGGCGGCAAGACTTTATCACAAACCGACAGGAATTATGATTTTCTGTACGGAAGAACGTTCTCAACTCCAAAACAAAGAACGTGCAATGCAAATTTTGAAAGCTAAATTATACGATTTGGAACGTCAAAAACAAATGCAGGAAATAACGGATTTACGTCGTTCTCAAGTCGGTACGGGGGATCGTTCCGAGCGTATCAGAACTTATAATTTCCCTCAAGGAAGATTAACAGACCACAGAATCAATCATAACCTCAATGTTTGGACGGTTATAGACGGTGATTTGGATGAATTAATCGATTTGCTCGTTGCACATGACCAAAAACTTAAATTGGAAAAACTTGCAGAGATTGATGACTAATGGCTGAATTCAAACACTTTCCCGTTATGGCAAAAGAAGCCGTTGATGCACTTTCTCCCGAGGACGGGAAAATATACGTTGACGGAACTTTAGGCGGCGGCGGTTATTCTGCATTGATTTTGGAAAAAATTCAACCGAACGGAAAGTTGTTTGCATTTGATATTGATGATGATGCAATTTGTGCGGCTTCGGAAAAACTTAAATCTTATAAAAACTTAACAATTATAAAAGACAGTCACGTTAATATTAATAAACATTTGACAGAAATCGGTTCGGATAAAATAACGGGCGGAGTCGTTTACGATTTTGGTGCATCATTTTTCCAGTTAACGTCTGATGAAAGAGGGTTTTCTTTTCAAAAAGAAGCTCCTTTGGACATGAGGTTTGATAAAGGTGCCGATTTTTCGGCTTATGACGTGATAAATTCTTATCGAGAGGACGATTTGGTAAGAATTTTCAGTGAATATGGAGAAGAAAGATTTTCCAAAAGAATAGCAAAAGCGATAGTTGAAAAGCGAAGAATTTCACCAATAAAAACAACACTTGAGCTATCGGATTTGATTATTCAATCCACACCGAGAATTAAGAGTAAAATTCACCCTGCAACGAGGGTTTTTCAAGCTGTCAGAATTGAAGTTAATCAAGAACTTGAAAATATAAAAAACACTTTAAAAAATATTCTGCCAATTTTAGAAACAGGTGCTATAATTTCAGCAGTGACATTCCATTCTGCGGAAGATAGGATTGTAAAGAATTTTTTCAGAGATAATTCTGCAAGGTTTCACGACGACGGCAAATTGGAAATTTTGACCAAAAAGCCTTTAACGGCGAGTGAAGATGAGTTAAAAATAAATCCTCCGTCACGTTCTGCAAAATTACGATATGCAAAAGTTATTAAATAGCAGGTTAATATTATGAACGAAGATTTTATACCGCCAAAGGTGCCTCATACTTTATCAAAATTGAACAAAACGCTTTGTTGGATTTTGGTTCTTATAATGATAGTAATGTTTATAAGTTACTATATTACGACTTTGATGCAGGTAAAATTAACAAAATTGAGCGGTGAAACCATTAAATTAAATAATGAAAATGTCGAGCTTCAAAACAAACTTGATAATCAAATGTCTTACAACCACGTTGAGGAACTTGTCGGAAATTCCGGAATATTAGGGCCTGCAAATCAGGTAATAGAAATTAATGACAGTCCGAATTTTCATGCAAAGAAAAAGAAGAAGAATAAGAGAATCGATGATTCAAGCTATTATAAATGGGCTTTAGGATTTTAATAATTTTGATTAAGATTGATTAAAAAATTTTCCGAAATATTTATATATGCTATTATTTTAAAGAATTCAACATAATTTGATGCATTTGAAAGATAGACATATGTCAAATAAACGTTTAACGGAACAAGAACGAATAAAAATTTTTGATAAACGGCTTTTATGGTTAAAGGTTGCTTTTACTGTGTTTGGGCTGCTTTTGGCTGTTTATTTGTTCTCTGTTCAAATTATAGATATCAAACACTATTCAAAAAAGGCAAAGGCTCAACGACTTTCCAAAAAGTTTGTTATGAGGGGGTCTATTTTGGACAGAAACGGTATAAAACTCGCTTCTGACCAGCTTTCTTACAATGTTTATCTTCATAAACAATATCAGGATCACACTCCTGAGGAGCTTGCCGCTAAACTTTCAAAATATCTCGGAATGAGCGAAGCAGAACTTGTTAAGAAGATGAAAAGCCCTAACAGCATAATTCTTCTGAAAAAAGATATTGACAGACCGACTGTTGATAATATGAAAAAGCTTGGTTTAAGAGAAATCAGTACGGACAGAAAAAATTGTCGTGTGTATCCTCAAGATTCAATGGCGGCTCATATTTTGGGCTATTACAATCCTGATGCCGATGTTGCTGCGGGTGTTGAATTTACAATGAAGAAAGAACTTGAAAAAGTTGATAAAGACATTATCATTGAAACGACAAGAGGCGGCGATGTAATTTACGATTTCCGTACCGATCCTCAAAAAATAACCTCACCGACGGTTGGAAAAACTGTTGTATTGACGATAGATTCAGCAATTCAGCACGTTTGCGAAACCGAGCTTTTGAAGATGATTAATGAAAAACAAGCATTAAGAGGTGCTGTTGTTGTTTTAAATCCTAATAACGGTGAAATTTTGGGCTATGCCGTATATCCGACATATAACCCTAATCATTATAAAGAAGCGACTTATGAACAAATTAAAAATTGGACTTTAACTGACGTATTTCCACCGGGGTCAACATTTAAGGTGTTGACGGTTGCATCTGCAGTTCAAGCAGGAAAAATTACGAGAAACAGTACGGTCTGCGATACAGGACAAGTTGTAATCGGCGGCTGGACAATTTCAAATTACGATTATCACAAATTCCCATGCCCGGGAAATATTAGTATGGAATATTTGTTCCAACATTCAAGTAACGTCGGTAGTTTAAAAGTTGCTCTTTTGATGACGCCGAAAGAATTTTATGACATTTTGTATAAATTCGGAATAGGTAGAAAAACGGGAATTGATTTACCCGGAGAATCTTCGGGGCTTTTGCCGAAACCCGAAACATGGGATATTTCAAGACATGCTTCAATGGGCTACGGCTACGGAGCTTCAGTAACGCCGCTGCAAATGGTTGCGGCTGTTGCTGCTATCGCTAATGACGGGTTGAAAATTACTCCTCACGTTGTTAAATATTCTGAAGAAGAACTTCCGAAACACGTTAAAAAAGAACGTGTTATGGATCCCGAAAAAGCAAGACTTGTTACGGAATTTTTGACAAAAAGTACCTCAAGAACAAAGTTGCCGTTGAATTTACCTGATTATCAGGTTGCATCAAAAACAGGTACTTCGAGAAAAACTATGGAGGGTGCAAGAGGTTATACAAACAAATTGTACACTTCTGCAATCGGTTATTTACCTGCATCTGATCCGCAAATTTTGATATACGTTGTTGTCGATTCGGCATCAGGTTGGGAAATTTGGGGTTCAACCGTTGCGGTTCCGGTCTTTGCGGAAGTTGCAAAACAAACGGCAAGAATTTTGAATTTGAAAAGCGATAAATCTCCGAATTCGGGATTTACACCTTGCACAAGACCTTTACCTGATTTGGAAGCTGAAAAAGCTGAGCAAAATGTGAAGATTTCTCCGTTTAATAATATTTTGAAAGACGAAAAGAAAAATAAAACGGTTCAGAAGAAATCAAATTTTAAATTTGAAAAAGTAAAACGACAAGACGTTAAACCTCAAGCTAAAAGTTCGGCTTCGGGGAAAATTGTTAAAAAGAAAAGGAATTAAATCTATAAATTGAAAGAGTGAATTATGTTATTAAGTAAATTAATTTCGGAAATAAATAATGCTAAAAGCGTAAAATTTGAAGATGTTGATGTAACAGGAATTTCCTATAATTCTAAAACAACCAAAGCAGGCGATGTCTTTATCTGCTTGGTCGGTGAAAATTCCGACGGGCATGATTTTGCACAAATGGCTGTCGATAACGGAGCTGTTGCCTTAATGGTGGAACGTGAACTCGATATAAATATTCCGCAAATTGTTGTAAAATCAACAAGACATCAAATTGCTGAAATTGCTGCGGCATTTTATGCTCATCCGTCAAAGTCGCTTAATATTATTGGTGTTACGGGAACCAACGGCAAAACTACCGTTACACATTTAATTCAAAAAATATTTGAAGCTGCAAACAAAAAATGTGGTTTAATCGGTACATTGGGTCATAAATTTAATAGCACAGACAATTATGCTGATGCAAAACACACGACACCTCAAGCTCCTGAATTTCAAGCATTATTGAAAAAAGCTCTTGATAACGGAGTTGATAATATTGCAGCAGAAGTAAGTTCACATTCTTTGGAACAAAACCGAGTCGGCGGAACAACTTTTAATACGGCTGTTTTGACCAATTTAACCCAAGACCATTTGGATTATCACATTACAATGAATAATTATTTTGAGGCAAAAGCAATTTTGTTCAGAGGTTTGAAACAAGGTGCTTATGCAATTATCAATAATGATGATGAATATGCGGAAAGATTTATTTCTGTTGTTCCTCAAGGTGTAAATGTTGTTACTTACGGCGTTAAAAAAGCTGCGGATTTTAAGGCTGAAAACATAAGTTTTTCTATGCATGGTGCGGAATATGTTTTGAAAACAAAAGACGGTGATAGAAAAATCAATTTGCAATTAAACGGAATGTTCAGTGTTTATAATACTCTTGCAGCTATTGCGGCAGCTAAAGTCAACGGCATTGACCTCGATACAATTATAGAGGTTTTGGAAGTAACAAAAGGTGTTGCAGGAAGATTTGAAGCGGTTCATAAACATCCGCTTGTTATTGTCGATTATGCACATACTCCTGACGGACTTCAGAATGTATTAAAAGCCGCAAAAGAATTAAAAAATGATGATGCAAGATTAATCTGTTTGTTCGGCTGCGGCGGCGACAGAGATGCTACAAAACGTCCGAAAATGGGCAAAATAGCTGATGAAATGGCTGATATTATCGTAGTAACTTCCGATAATCCGAGAAGTGAAGATCCGAGTTTGATTATTTCAGACATCATGGCAGGTATAAAATCAGTCAATCCCGAAAGAGTTTTTGTTGAAGTTGAACGTGGCAAGGCCATCGAACTTTTGAAAAAAATATCAAAACCGAACGATATAATCCTTGTCGCAGGAAAAGGCCACGAAGATTATCAAATTTTAAAAGACAAAACAATACATTTTGACGACAGAGAAGAAGTTGCAAAAGTATTTGGAAAAGAGGTTTAATATGAAATTAACCGTTTTAGGTCCCGGATGCTGGGGGCTAACTCTCGCAAGATTACTAACTCCAAACTTTGACAGAGTATGTGTTTGGGGCAGAGAACAAGATATTTCAGACGAATTAAGAACTGAGAAGAAAACATCAATTCCTGTTGTTGTTGAACTCGATAAAAAAACTGAAATAACTTCTGATTTGAAGGAAGCAATTTCTGATGCGGATTTTATTTTAATGGTAATTGCAACATCAGGTATAAGAGCAGTTTCAAAGCAAATTGCCGAAATCGGGCTTCGTGATGAACAAATTCTCGTAAATACATCAAAAGGCTTGGAATTACCGTCTTTGATGAGAATGTCCGAAGTTATAAAACAAGAATTGCCAAATGTAAAACCGGTTATTCTTTCGGGACCGACTCTTGCAAAAGAAGTTTTGGCAGGACTTCCGACGGCAGCTTCTGTTGCTTGCGAGGATGAAGAAAAAGCTCTAAAAGCTCAAAAATATTTGAATGTTGCTGGTAAATTCAGATTATATACAAACTCTGATGTCATCGGTGTTGAACTCGGCGGCAGTTTGAAAAACGTAATCGCTATTGCTTCAGGTTTTGCAAGCGAAATGGGACTCGGTGATAACTGCCGTGGTGCTTTGCTTACAAGAGGTATGGCTGAAATCGTTCGTGTCAGCGTTGCTTTAGGTGCTCACCCTGCAACTCTCTATGGACTTTCGGGCATGGGTGATTTGATTGCAACTTGTTCAAGCCCGTTAAGCCGAAATTATACGGTTGGTTCAATGCTTGGTAAAGGCAAAAAAATAGACGATATTTTAAGAGAATTAGGCTCTGTTGCAGAAGGTGTTAAAACTTCAAAGGCAGTTTGTGAACTTGCTAAAAAATTAAACATTGAAGTTCCCGTTTCAAGTGCCATTTACGAGGCAGTTTATACAGATATAACGCCTAAAGAAGTTCTTGATAAATTAATGAACAGAAAACTTAAAGCAGAAGAAGAATTGTAATTCTTTGATTGTAAAACAGGGCTTATAACCCTGTTTTAACAATCGATAATGGTATTAAAATGATTAGTTATTTAGCAGTTTTTATAGGCGGAGGATTAGGTGCGGCAATGAGATTAGCTGCAAATAATGCTTTTCGCTGTTTTGGGGTAAATTCTGTTTGGGCAACATCTTTCGTAAATGTTGTCGGAAGCTTTATTTTAGGCTTTTTAGGTGCTTATTTTTGTCTAAAATCTTCTTTGCCTAATTGGCTGAAACTTTCTTTGACGGTCGGTTTTTGTGGCGGATTAACGACTTTTTCCACATTCTCCGTAGAGTGCCTTGAATACGTAAAATCAGCAAAATACCACCTTTTTGTGATATATTCGTTAGTAAGTATAATTTTATGCTTATCAGCGGTAGCCCTCGGAGCTTATTATGCAAACAAACTTTAAAAAACGTATTCTTTTTATCGGTATGCCCGATATGGGGTTAGTTTGCTTGGCTCGGGCAGTTGCGGAACACGTTAATATTGTAGCTTGTGTGCCGCCTGACAGAAATAACGGAACTTATAAACTTTTTTGTGATTTTGCAAAAAAGCTTGATATGAACATAATTCCTTATGAAAATTCGCTTTCTGATGAGGATTTTATAAAAAAAATTACTGATTTAGAGCTTGATTTGGCAGTTGTTTGTTCGTATGGAAAACTTTTTCCTGATGTGTTTTTAAACACGACAAAGGACGGTTTTGTGAATGTTCACCCCTCGCTTTTACCGAGATATAGAGGCGGAAATCCTTATTCTCACGTTATAATAAACGGTGAAAAAGAAACGGGTGTGACGCTGCATTATATGGATAAGACTTTTGACACGGGCGATATCATAATGCAAAAAAAATTCGCAATCCGAGATACGGAGACGATGGGAACACTTTTTAACCGATTAAATTATTTGAGTGCTGATATGCTTATTGAATTTTTGACAAAGTATGAAAAAGGTGAAACTATCGAAAGAATTAAACAGCCAAAAGGTTTTTTTGTTAAAGCACCTGTGATAAAAGAGCTTTCGCCCGAAACAATGATAGATTGGAATAAACCTGCCGTATATTCGGAAAGACTTGTCAGAGCTTTAAATCCTTTTATTCATGCTGTTTGCAGTTACCGTGGAAATTATTTGAAAATACATACTGCAACTGTTGAAGACAGAGATTCGGGTTTTCCTGCAGGAACGATTGTTTCGACTGATGAAACACTTGCGGTTGCTTGCAAAAAGGGGATTTTGCATATAAAAGTTCTTCAAGCGGGGTCGTATTTTATAGGTGAAGCAAAACAATTTATAAGGCTTTCAAGATGTAAAGTCGGAGAAAGGATGGATTAATGAACGAATTGAAATTTTTGACGGCGGGTATCCCGATTTTGGCTGATAAAAAAGGGTATAAAGTCGGATTTGATGTTTTAAAATCTATGAATTTGGATGGACTTGAGGCTGAATTTGTCCATGGCGTAAGGATTAGCACGGATAGTGTTTTAGAAGTTCAAAAAGCTGTTGCAGATGGTTTTGTTGTAACTTGTCACGGACCTTATTATATAAATTTGAATGCAAAAGAACCTGATAAAGTTGAAGCAAGCATAAAGAGAATTTCGGATACTGCAAGAATTGCCAAAACTCTCGGTGCTTATTCAATAACATATCATGCTGCTTTTTATATGGGCGGTGAAAAAGGAAATGTTTTTGATACGGTGGCAAAACATACCGAAACAATTATTCAAACTTTAAAAGAAGAAGAAAATAACGTTTGGATACGTCCCGAAACAACGGGAAAAGCTACTCAATGGGGGGATTTGGAAGAAATAGTAAAACTTTCCAAGATGTTTGATAATGTATTGCCTTGTGTTGATTTTGCCCATCTTCATGCCCGTTCAAACGGAAGTTACAACACTTACGATGAATTTTGTAAAATCTTTGAATTTATCGGAAACGAGCTTGGCGATGTTGCTTTGAATAATTTTCATGCACATTTGGCAGGAATTGAATATTCTGCAAAAGGAGAAAAGAAACATTTAATTCTTGAAGAAAGTGATATGAATTATAAGGATTTATTGAAAGCCTTTAAGCAATTTAACGTAAAAGGTGTTGTAGTTTGCGAAAGCCCGAATATTGAGGACGATGCAAAACTTTTAAAAGATTATTATTTGTCTTTATAGCTAATAATACTATTAGTGTTATTAGCTAATGTTAAACGAAAAGCACTAATAGTGTTTTTAAATCTTTTGGTGACTTTTTGCGAGTTTTGCAAGAATTAACCTTTTACAAGGTTCTTCAATTATATAGTACGTGATAATGCCTACAATTATACAAAATAGGATACCGGCTAAAATGTTAAAAATGGGGTGTTCTATTATACCAAAATGAATATTGTTCCATAGAAATTTATTTAGAAGCTGAAAGCAAAAATCTTGCATCATATAAATACTGAAACAATATTTTCCAAGTTGAAAAACTACATTATTGTCTAAAAATCGTGATATATAACCTTTTTTTGTTAAAAAGCAATAAAAAATGATTATAAAAAGAATAGTTAATATCGGAAAAGAATATGATAATGGTTTTATAATAGAGAATTTAAATAGAAAAATAATTGTAATTATTTCTATTATTGTATAACCTATTTTTGAAAAAATACTTTTGCTGTTTTGACAATTAGATGAATTGTAAAATTCTGCAATAATATAACCCAAACCCATTCCTGCAAGTGCTCTTATCATTGGAATTGTTAATATTCCATCAAGAATAAATTGAGGTTGGTCATATAAGTTTTGTTTATTTATTAAAATTGAATACATAATAAATACTATTATTGCTGTAATATATTTTCTTTTTTCTTTTGGAATACTATTAAACAGACTGTAATAAAAAATATAACCCCAAAACATAACATTTATGTACCAAGCTGCACCATTGTTTGTTTCAATATTTGTTATAAAAGAGCTTCTTATGAAAAATACGGATAAAATGTTTTGATATTTATAAAAATGTATATTTTCAATAAATGGCGAAAGTATCATAAAACCGAATAAAGAAAATAATAAAACAGGGGAAAGTCTGGCTACTTTTTTTATTATAAAATTTTTAAAATTAGAATCTTTAAAGAATGAAAAAAATAAAAAGAAACCAGATATTATAAAAAACATATCACACATGTATCCAAAAGCATAACTGATATGATTTTTTATATAAATAATTGCTGGTAAATCCGGAAACATTGGAATTAAAAAATGTTGCATTATATGTCCGTATAAAATGGTTATTGTAAACCAAATTCTGAAAAAATTAAGATTTTTTAGCATAATGTTTTTGCCCCCAATATTATAATAAACGAAAAGCATAAATTTGCAAATATGGTTTTGCTAAATAATAATATCCCAATAGGCATAAAAGAAAAAATATTATAACATTAAAAAATGAATTATAATGACGATTATTTTAAAAATAATTTTACAAAAAATAGTCCACTATTAACAACAAGTATAGTCGCAGCAATGTTGGAAATTACACCGGACAGATTGAGAACTTATGATGCTGAGAAATTGATTTTGACTCATAGAATTAAAACCGGAGAGGTTCAAAAAAGGTTATATTCCCAAAGTGATGTTGAGTGGTTAAGAGGCATTAGGCTTCTTATAAAGAAACATAAAATGACTATAACTGCAGTAAAATACATTTTAAAATTATTTGCTGAAAATGAATCAATAAATCTTCCCAAAAATGAAATTAGTGACATTCTATCTGCATTGTATCTCAATCCGAATTTTAATGATGTTGTTAAAAATTTTTAAATCTTTTGGTGACTTTTTGCGAGTTCAAGTGTGTTTTGAATAAGCATTGCAACGGTCATAGGGCCGACACCTCCCGGAACGGGGGTTATTAAATCGGCTTTCGGTGCAACGGAGTCAAAATCCACATCACCCGATAATTTCCCATCTACTCTTGAAATTCCAACGTCAATAACGGTTACACCGTTTTTTACCATATCGCCTGTTAAAAACTTTGGTTTTCCGATTGCAACGACGATTAAATCTGCATTTTTTGTATAAAAATCTATATTTTTCGTCTTTGAATGGCAGAGTGTTACGGTTGCATTTCTTTGGGTTAAAAGCTGTGCCACGGGTTTGCCGACGATATTTGAACGTCCTATCACGACTGCATCTTTGCCTGTTAAATCAAATTTACATTCATCAAGCAGTCTGATTATTCCTTTCGGAGTGCAGGCAATGGACGAGGGTCTTTGACCCGTAAACATTTTTCCTGCATTTTCATAGTGAAAACCGTCCGCATCTTTTTCTGCCGAGATAGAATTCAGGACTTTTTCCGTATCGATATGCGGCGGCAATGGGAGCTGAACAAGAATTGCATCAACACTTTCGTCGTTATTTAGTTCATCAATTTTTGCCAAAATATCCTGTTCGGGAACATCTGACGGAAAATATACCGTAACCGATTCAATTCCTGTTTTTTCGCATGCCCGTTGCTTATTGCGGACATAAACTTTTCCCGCTTCGTTGTCATCAGTTATTATAACCGTTAATTTGGGACGTTTTTTAAGTGTTTGAACTTCTTTTTTTACGTTTTCATAAATTTTTTCAGCGAGAGCTTTTCCGTTTGCAATTTTTGTCATGCTAAATCACTCCTCGGAACATTAAGTCTGAAATAAAATTCTTCTATTGCATCTTGGACTTTTTCGGAGAGCTTGTCTTCCGTGCCTTGAGTCAATACTTTATCAAACGGAATAATTCCCAATACCGAAAGTCCGTATTTTTCAGACAAATTATAGGCATTTTGTTTATCTTCTTCCTGAACGGCGTTGAGTAAAACTCCCATTTGACCTTCAGCGGCGTATTTTGCGGAATATTCTTCAATTCTTTCCGCAAGTCTGACTGATTCTTCCCATGGACGAGTTACGATAAGTGTTATGTCTATTGGAATATCGACAAGTTGATATAAATATTTTAAGTCAAATTCGCAATCAAAAATGACAATATCATATCTTGTAATAAGTTTGAAAACGGCATCGTTCATTTGCTTTGTAATCGGGCAGCGGCAATCTTTTGAGCCGACAAGCCAGCTTACGATTAAATCGGTGTTTTCGTCGATTGGTTCAATAATATCTTCAATAGCCCATTCGATGAACTCTTGTTTTGTCATATTTTCGGGAATACCTGTTTTGTATTCGTGTTTGCCGCTTCTTATGCCGTAAAGGGTTTTTCTTACATCTTTTCCGAAAGTGTGTCCGAGTTCGCAAGATAAATCATTATCTACCAAAAGAATAGTTTTTTCGGGATATTTCTTTCTCAAATATACCTGCAAATTCTTTACTGTCGTTGTTTTTCCGCTTCCACTCTTACCTGTTACGGCTATCGTTAATGTCATTAAATTTCTCCGTTTGATTTTGGATTTTTCTAATTAAAAATCCCCGAATTTTATTATAAAAAAATCGGGGATTTATTTCAACTTAATTAAATTTTATCTGACGGCAAGCATCTTATGAACTTGCGGAATAAGTCTTACGTGCCAGTATTTTTTTCTGAAACGCTCTAAAACTTCGGGCATGATTCTTGATTTCATAAGGATTTTGCCATTTTTTGTTACAGGCTGAAGAATAATTTCCGTATCGCTGTTTTTAGCTATTTCGATACATTTATCAATTTCGTAATCTGTAATATTTTCGTCAAAAACTACTTTCATATAAAATTCTTTGCGAGCTTGTTTGCATAATCTTAAAAATTCGGCATGCTCTTCAAAACAATCTTTTCCGCCGTATGCAGAGGGAAGTTTGATGTTTGCCGAAATATATTTAACCATATTGATAATTTCTGCAAGCTCGTCCGTTCGTGTTGCATTTGTTTCAAGATAAACGGGAAGTGTAACATTTCTCAAAAATTCTTTCAAAAACGATGTTTCCATCAAAGGTTCGCCGCCTGTAAGGCAAATTGAGTGGATATTTTTTGTATCAAAACTTTTAATTCTTTCTGCAAGAGAATTTGGTGTATAGGTTTCGCAGGTGTTGTCCTTTTTATAATCGGTATCACAGTATTTGCAGTTGTAATCGCATTTGCAAAATCTGATGAAAAGCTGCGTGTAGCCGACAAGTTCGCCTTCACCTTGAATTGATGTGAAAATTTCTTTGATTTCTGTTTTTGTTGTCATTTCGTTTTCCTATTTATCTACTTACCTTTTGCTATATCTTTTAATTGCTCGTATAATTGCTTTTCACGTTCTGTTAAATTTTCATCAACTTTGATTTTTATTGTTACGATGTGATGACCTTTGATTTTCTTCGCTTCGTCAAACAAGCCTTCGTTTGCGAGTCTGAATTTTTGACCTGATGACGTTCCTTGCGGGATTTTTAATTTAGCTGTTCCATTTAAGGTTTTTATTTCTTTTTCAGTGCCTAAAGCTGCTTCGTATGGAGTTATTTCAGCTTCGCTCAAGACATTGTTGCCGTCAAATTTGAAATAAGAGTCGTCTGTTATTTTGACTACTAAATATAAATTCCCGTTTTTGCCTCCTTTTAAACCTTTTGTGCCTTCGCCTGCAAGTCTGATTTTCTTATTGTTTTCAGTGTGCGGCGGAATTTTTACGTTTAATTTTTTGTGAACCGAAACTTCTCCTGTTCCTTTGCAATATCTGCAGTCAGAGCCGTTTGCAAATTTTTTGCCTTCGCATATCGGACAAATTTCTGTATGTAATACGTTGATTTTTCGATTTGTGCCGTTTATCGCTTCTTTAAATGATATTTCGATTGGCATTGTTATATCATTTCCGTCAACAGGCTTGCCATGAATTGCTTGATGTTCGTGTTTAGGCTGCTTTTTGCCTGTAAACAAATTTGAAAAAATGTCCGAAAACGTATTTTTGAAGTTTTTGTTTTCTTCATGAAAACTCGTCTGATTGCTTTTAACACTATTCGTGTTTTCGTTTGAATTTCTTGAGTTTGAAGTACTGTTTTTTTGTTTTTTTTCTTCGTTGTTTACATTTTTCTCATAAGATTTTTTTGCATAACCGTTATTATATTTATTATAAGTATTTTTATGTTCAAAATTTGCCGTTTTTTCTTTATATTCTTGAAATTTTTTTTGTTTTTTGAGTAAATCGTAACCTTTTATGAAATCATAATTCTTTCGTTCGTTTTCATCGGAGAGAACTTCGTAGGCTTCTTTAATTTTCATAAAAATTTCAGCACCGTCTTTGTTTACATCGGGGTGAAACTTAACAGTTGCTTTACGAAAAGCCTTTTTGATTTCTTCCTGAGTTGCATCAAATTTAAGACCTAATATTCCATAGTAGTCTTTTTCTGTATAATTTTTCAAATTCCGTTCTCCTGAATTTATTTTACGGATTATTTTTTAAATATCAATCTTTTCGGCAAAAATATTTATTAGCCGTTTTACCTATTTTGAAATAAATCTATTTTCATATAAAATAGGAATAAAAAAAGAGGTGTAGGCATGGAAACAGATATTATTAAAAATACAGACTCTGAAATCGCCGAATTAATTGAAGGTGAATTACACAGACAAGAAAATACAATTGAACTTATTGCAAGCGAAAACATAGCTTCAAAAGCTGTAATTGCAGCAGCAGGTACGGTTTTGACAAATAAATATGCAGAAGGTAAGCCGTATAAACGTTTTTACAACGGCTGTGATTTCGTTGATAAAATCGAGTCAATAGCTGTTGAAAGAGTTAAAAAACTTTTCGGTGTTGAACATGCCAACGTTCAGCCTCACAGCGGTGCTCAAGCAAATATGGCAGTCTTTTTCTATGCTCTGAAACACGGTGATACCGTTTTGGGTATGGATTTGTCAAACGGCGGTCACTTAACTCACGGCTCGCCTGTTAATTTCTCGGGCATGTATTTTAATATCGTTTCTTACGGTGTTAATGAACAAGGCGAGATTGATTATGATGAAGTTGAAAGACTTGCTGTTGAAAACAAACCGAAGATGATTATCTGCGGTGCAAGTAACTATTCTAAAATCATTGATTTCAAACGATTTAAAGAAATTGCCGATAAAGTCGGTGCATATTTGATGGCTGATATTGCTCATATCGCAGGGCTTGTTGCAGGCGGAGTTCACCCTTCGCCTGTCGGATATGCGGATTTTATAACAACAACAACTCACAAATCTTTGAGAGGACCTCGAGGCGGTGTAATTATGTGTTCAAATGAGCATGCCGCAGGTATTGATAAGGCTGTTTTCCCCGGAATTCAAGGCGGACCTCTGGAACATATTATTGCCGCAAAAGCTGTTGCTTTTAAAGAGGCTTTGCAGCCTGAATTTAAAGAATATGCGGCTCAAATTGTTAAGAACGCAAAGGCACTTGCTCAGTCTTTACTTGATGAAAATATTGATATTGTCGGAAATGGTACTGAAAATCACGTAATGACCATCGATTTGAGAAAAACAGGCAAGACAGGTAAAGATGTTGCAAATCTTCTTGAAAGAGTCGGTATTACGGCAAATAAAAATACTGTTCCGAATGACCCTCAAAGTCCTTTTGTTACAAGCGGTGTAAGAATTGGTACTCCTGCCGTTACAACGAGAGGTTTTAAAGAAGAAGATATGTACGAAGTCGGTAAAATTATTGCATCTGCAATTACCGTATGGGATAATGAAGTTGCACTTGAAAATCTCAGAGAACGAGCATTAAAATTGTGTAAGAAATATCCCTTATATCAAGGACAATAAAAAATGACAACAATATTACAATTATCTGAGGCACATATTATAGGAGCGGTAATTTCGTTTTTGCTTGCGATTTTTATCGTGCCTGCCGTAATTTATTTTTCCAAAAAACAAGGTTTGTACGATGCTCCGGGTGAAAGGAAAATTCACGACCACCCCGTACCAAGACTCGGCGGTGTTGCTGTTTGGTTTAGCACAATGCTGACCTTCCTGTTTTTGGTTTTCTTGAGCTATTATCCTTACGGCTCTTTGCTTTCGGGAATTTTGCTCGGAAGCTCGCTTATGTTCCTTTTGGGACTTATTGACGATATTTATTGTTTAGATGCAAAATTTAAGTTGTTTATTCAGCTTGCAATCGCAACAATAGTCTTTTGTTTGGGCATAAGAATAGAAGATGTTTATCTTCCGTTCGGAATTTCGTATCATTTGGGATTTTTATCTTGGTTCGTTACGACCGCTTGGATTGTCGGCGTCTCTAATGCCGTGAACTTTATCGACGGTATTGACGGACTTGCAGGGTCTGTAATTTCTATAAGTGCGGTGACTTTGGGCTTGATTGCCGCTACAACGGCATCGGGCATGGTTAGTCCTTTGATTGCTTTTATTTTAGCAGGTGCTATGTTGGCATTCTTGACGTATAACTTCAATCCTGCAAGAATTTTCATGGGCGATTCAGGGGCTTTGTTTGCAGGATTTATGCTTGCAACGCTTTCCGTTACGGGCATTATGCAAACGGATTCTGTTTTGATGTGGGTTCCCGTTTTGGTATTATTTGTCCCTGTTTTTGATATTACCTTTGCATCTGTCAGAAGAATTGCCAAAGGTAAATCACCTTTTGTTGCAGATGCGGAACACGTTCATCACAGGCTTTTAAAAGCAGGATTTTCTCAAAACCAAACTGTATTATTCCTTTCGGGAATTGCGGTTTTGACAGGCGGAATAAGTGTTTATCTTGTTAATCATTCTGTTGTAAAATATTTTATATATGCGATAGCTTTGGCTGTTGTAATGCTTATATTGAATTTTCAGGCAAGAAAGTAGGCTAATATGTCAATAAGAAAAATTTTGAAATACGGTGATCCCGTTTTAAGACAAAAATCGAAAGAAGTATCAAAAATCTCTAAAAAAATTCAAATTTTGGCAGAAGATATGTTAGATACTATGTATGCAAATAACGGTGTAGGTTTGGCAGCTCCTCAAGTTGGAGAACTTTTGAGAATGTTTGTTATTGATGTTTCTTTGCCTAAAGAAAAATATAACCCGATGGTTTTTATCAATCCGAAAATTATTCACAAAGACGGTGCAATAGCTTGTAACGAGGGATGTTTGAGTTTTCCTGAAGTCTTTACTTATGTAAGAAGATATAAAAATGTGAAAATTAAGGCAATGGACTTAAAGGGTCGTCCGTTCATTGTTGAAGCAAAAGACGGAGAGCTTTTGGCAAGAGCAATTCAACACGAATTTGACCATTTGGACGGTATTTTATTTGTTGACCACGTAAGAAACCGTTTTGAGGCTGATGAATTGTTGAAGGAAAAAGGTTTGCCTGCGGTTGAGCCTGATAAATTAATTGAAGAAGATGCACTTGAAGAAGAAATTGCAAAAAACAATGCGATTATAACCGACAAAGCAGAGGAAGATGATGATTAAAGCTGTATTTCTTGCTACACCTAAAATTGCTGTAAATGCTATGAAAGAACTTGTAAAATGCGAAGATATTGATGTTATAGCGGCTGTTACCATGCCCGACAGACCTGCAGGCAGAGGCTGTGAAGTCAAGGCATCTCCGATAAAGCAGTGTGCGGTAAGAAATAATGTTCAGTTGTTTCAAACGCCTTCAATATCGAAAGACAGAGAAGTTATGGATAAAATTAAGGCATTAGAGCCTGATTTCTTTGTAACATTTGCGTTTGGTCAGTTATTATCGCAAGAAGTTCTTGATATTCCGAAGTTTGGAACGATAAATCTTCATGCATCTCTTTTGCCTAAGTATCGAGGTGCAAACCCTATTCAATGGGCGGTTATCAACGGTGATAAAGAAACAGGTATTACAACGATGAAAACCGTTTTGAAAATGGATGCGGGTGATATTTGTCTTACTGATAAAATCGAAGTTACGGAAAATATGAGCGTTCCGGAACTTGTAAAAATAATTTCGGAAAAGGCTCCGAATTTGATACATAAGACTTTGCAGGGAATTTATGCGAATGAAATTACACCGATTGTTCAGAATGAAGATGACGTAACATTTGCTCCAAAGTTCAAAAAAGAAGACGGGATTGTCGATTTTAATTTGACGGCTCAAAAATTTCATAATCACGTTAGAGGATTGCAGCCTTGGCCAATGGCTTATTTGTGCCGCAACGGCAAAAACATTCAGGTTATTGAAACGGAAATCAGTCCTATGGAGTGTGCCGATGCAAAACAAGGCGAGATAATTTGTATAAATAAATTCGGTTTGATTGTAAAATGTGCTGATAAAGCAATTTTACTCAAGACTGTGAAGCCCGAAAGCAAGTCAAAGATGTGTGCTTGTGATTTTGCAAACGGAATGAGGCTCAAAAAAGGAGATATTTTATGATAAGAGGAATCAGAGGTGCAATAACCGTTGAAGAAGATACTGTTGAGAATGTCAAAGAGGCAACGGTTGAACTTTTATCAAAAATAATTTCCGATAATGATTTAAATACAGACGATTTTGCTTATGCGGAATTTTCGATAACGGAAGATATCAAGAGTTCTACTCCTGCAAAGTTCGCTCGTACAGAGCTTGGCTGGCATACAGTTCCTATGATGTGCTATCGTGAATTTGAGTTTGAAAACGGCTTGAAAAAATGTATAAGAGTTTTGGTGGTGACAAATTCCGATAAATCTCAAAAAGAAATAAAACATGTTTATTTGAGAGAAGCTGAAAGACTTCGTCCCGACTTGAAAAGAGCTTAATTTATAAAAAATCTTTTTCGTTGTATAATTGACCTATGAGTATATTAATTGTAGGTTCAGATTCTAATGCATATTCTTTGGCAAAATATTTTCGTCAAAAAAATCCTGACGAGATGATTTTTGTTGCAAGCGGTACGGAAAGAACTTCCGATTATGCAGAAAATATTGATATTTCAGAGAACGATACCGAGGAATTGGTGGAATTTGCAAAAGCGAATGAAATAGCTTTGACGGTTGTCACATCGTTAACGGCAATTCAGAATGATATAGCTGAAGCTTTTAATAAAGCGGAGCTTCCTATACTTGCTCCGACGGCAGATGCTGCAACGGTTGCGATTTATAAATCGGCGGCTAAAAAAACTATGTATCGGCTTCAAATTCCGACAATGAAATTTGGAATTTTTGAAAGAGAAAATCAAGCTGTGGCTTATGCTTCAAATGCAAGAAAAGCATTGGTTATTAAGCAGGATACCCATATCCCCGGAGATAGACCGTATTTTGCAACATCTTTTGCAAAGGCAAAAACTGCAATCGAAAAAGCTGCAATTTCTCCCGAAAATAAGATTATTATAGAAGATTATATTGACGCAAAGGAAGTATCTCTTTACTTTTTAACAGACGGGTACAGTGTTTTTCCTATTGGAAGTTGTATGAGCAATGAGGATTATTCGTATCCTTTGACTGTTTTTTATCCCGATAATTGTATTTCAAAAGAACTCGAAGAAAAGATTTTAAAGGAAACGGTGTATCCTTTGATAGATGACATTTCCGAGCGAGCAGGGGTATATTGCGGGATTTTGGGCATAGATATTTTTGTGAAAGATGATATTTATAATGTTATTGAGTTCAATCCGTTTTTCAAAAAAATGCATTTGCAGGCGATTTTGCCTATGATAAAAACTGATTTGTACGGACTGTTTTTATCTGCTGTTTACGGGTCTTTGTCTGATGAATACAGTTTGGTTGAGTTCGATAACGGACATACTTTCTCTCATATCGTGGAAAAAATTTCTGATGAGGCGTTGAAAGCACTTGGCGATGATGATTTGGACGTTTCTTATACCGGTATGTCACACGTTATTTTGACCCAAAAAGCGAAAACTTTGAAAAGAGCAAAAGAAATACTTCTTGAGAATATAGAATTTTTAAAGGATTATGAGGCAGAAAATGAGCAGTGATAAGAAATTTTTGAGAAAATGTGTAGGCTGCGGAAAATATGCCGAAAAAAAAGATTTGATAAAAATTACTTCGGTGAAAAACGAAGATGGAATTTTTATTAATCCCGACGGCAGACATTTCGGACGTTCATGTTATGTCTGCAAAGATGAAAAATGTGTCGATATGGCATTTAAAAAATCAAAAATTTCTAAAATATTAAGAAAAAATGTCGAAAATTCGTTAAAAGAAAAAATAATTACTGTACTTAACACTTTGATTGTGTTAAAACAATAATAGATAAGTATAGAAAGAAATAAATGGAAAATATAAGAGTATATGAAGTCGCAAAGGAACTCGGCTTAACGACAAAAGAAATGATAGAACAGCTGGAAAAGAAAATCGGTGTGAAAGTAAAATCACACTCAAGCACTTTGACGACCATACAATACAAAAAGATTAAAGAAGCGATGAAGGCTCCTGCTTCGACAGCACCGAAGAAGCCTAAAGCATTTATTGTTAAAAAGGCTAAGGTACAACAAGCTGAAGCTGCTAAAACAACAGATGAAAAGACTGAACAAACGGCACCTGATACAGTTAAAAAAGAAGCAGTAAAAGAAGAAGTTGCTACTGTTAAAAAGAACGTTGTTGTTGAAAAATCAGAACAAGTTCAAGAAAAAGCTGCGGAAGAAAAAACAGAAGTTTCAGAAACAGCAAAAACTCCCGAGCCGACAAGCATTCGTTCATTGTTAGAATACAATAATCAAAACAGCCAAAAACGCAGAGCCGAAATTATGGCAGAAAATATGCGTAAAAAACGTGAACAGGAAAAGTTGTTAAAGGATAAGAGAAATGCGGAAAGAGCTGCAAGACAACAACAAAATCCGAACCAAAACAATTCTAACAATCCAAACAGACCGAACAGAGGCGACGGAAACAGATTTCAACGTCCTGAAAGACGTTTTGGCGATAACAACAGACCTCAAAGACCTCAACAAGGTTTAAATCAAGGTCAGGGTCAAAGACCTCAAGGTAATCCCGATTCAAGAAAAGAACCTGTAAAACGCCATTTTATTTCTCAAGATATTTACGAAAATAAACCGGGATATAATAAACGTAAAGATACAAATAAAAAGGATAAAGATTACAAATCCAAAGAAGAACAACAAGAGCTTATCAGTCTTGAAAAAGCTATGGCTCAAAAACACAGAAAGAAAGAAAAAGTTGAAGTTGTTCAAGAGGAAATCAAATCGGTAGTAATCAATTCGGTGATGACTGTCGGCGAACTTGCTGATAAGATTGGAAAATCATCAGCAGAAATCGTTAAATTCTTGATGATGAACGGTATTTTAGCGACAGTAAATCAGGTAATAGATATAGATACACAGAAAAAAGTATGTCAAAACTTTGAAATTGAAGTTCAAGAGGAAGATTTGGATGCTTTCATTGAAGAAGAAATGAAGAAAGAGGAAAAACTCAAAGAACTTTCAGAAGTTGACGAAAAATTATTAAAGACGAGAGCACCTGTTGTAAGTATTTTAGGTCACGTTGACCACGGTAAGACAACATTGTTGGATTCAATCAGACAAACAGGACAAAAAATTACCTCAACCGAAGTTGGCGGTATTACCCAATCAATCGGTGCTTATACGGTACATCACAACGGCAAAAAGATTGTATTTATCGATACTCCGGGGCACGAAGCATTTACGGCAATGCGTGCAAGAGGTGCAAAAGCTACAGATATTGCAATTTTGGTTGTTGCGGCAGATGACGGTATTATGCCTCAAACTATTGAAGCAATTAACCACGCAAGAGCTGCGGAAGTTCCTATTATTGTTGCCGTAAACAAATGTGATAAACCTGATGCGGATCCTGACAGAATTTTGCAGCAATTGACGGAATACGGACTTGTTCCTGAAGAATGGGGCGGTGATACGGCTTGCATTAAAGTCAGTGCATTGCAAAAAACAGGTATTGAAGATTTACTCGAATACATCTTGTTGTTGGCAGAAGTAAACGGTTATAAAGCTAATCCGTCAGCAAAAGCGACAGGTGTAATTATTGAATCAAATCTTGATAAAGGTAAAGGTCCTGTTGCGACACTGCTTGTTCAAAACGGTACTTTACACACCGGTGATTGTTTCGTTGTAGGAACAGTCGGCGGTAAGGTAAGAGCTTTGATTTCAGACAGCGGAGAAAGAATAAAAAAAGCAGGTCCTTCAACTCCTGTTGAAATTTTGGGCTTGGCTGAAGTTCCTCAATCGGGTGAACATTTTGAAGCTGTTGAAAATGAAAAAGTTATGCACCAAATCATTGCAGACAGAAAAGAAAAAGAACGTACATCAAGACTTGAAGCGACCATGCCTGCACACATCAGAAATGATGCAATCGGAGATAAAGATTCTGATGTTAAGCAGTTGAACTTGATTATCAAGGCAAATACACACGGTGCGGCAGAAGCAGTAGCACAAGCAGTAAATCAAATGGAATCAAAAGAAATTATCACAAAGATTATCCACGTTGGAGTCGGTGATATTTCGGAAGCTGATGTAATGCTTGCAAGTGCAGGTAATGCTATAATTTTGGGATTTACGGTAAAAGAAGACCCGAATGCAATGGCAGCTGCCGAAAAATACAATGTCACTATAAAGAAATTTGATATTATTTACCAAATTCTTGAAGATTTAGAAAAGACAATGTTGAACTTGTTGAAGCCTGAAGAAAAGATTGTTGAAATAGGTAAGGCAGAAGTAAGACAAATCTTTACGATAGGCAAGGTAACGAAGATTGCAGGCTGTTATGTAACGGAAGGCAAAGTTGCAAGAAACAAAATGGCTATTGTAATGAGAAACGGCAAGGAAATCTTTAAGGGGGCAATTGACCAGCTCAAGCGTTTCAAAGACGATGTAAAAGAAGTTGCACAGGGTTTTGAATGCGGTATTTCTTTTGCTAAGTTCAATGACCTTGAAATCGGAGATATTATCAAAGTTACAACAGTTGAACTTGTTGAACGTCAAGAGCTTGTATAGAGGTAATTATGGCTGCATTTCGTAATGAAAAGATAAGAAAAACATTAATAAAGGAAATTTCAGACATAATTCAAAAGAAATTGAACGATTCAAGAATTGGCGGAGTTGTTTCAATAACCGATTTGGAAATTGCACATGATAATTCTTTTGCGAAGGTTTATTATTCGGTTTTTGCACCTGATGATGTGAAAGAAAAAACCATTGCCGCAATAGAAGAAGATGCTCCGAAAATTCGTTATGAAGTCGGAAGAAGAATAAGATTGCGTTTGACGCCGGAACTTAGATTTATTTTGGATAATTCTATCGAGCGTGGTGCAAAAGTTACCGAATTAATCAATAAAATTTCAAAAGGTGAAATAAAATAGTGTTTGGCTTTTTGAACGTGAATAAACCTGTCGGGATAACTTCTCACGATGTTATAAGCAGGTTGCGTCGTGTTTTGAAAATAAAACAAATCGGGCATGCAGGAACTCTTGATCCTATGGCGAGCGGTGTTTTGCCGATAGCTGTATCAGGTGCGACGAAATTACTTGATTATTTGCCTTCGGAAAAAGAATATGTTGCCGATTTCAAACTCGGTTATATTTCCGCATCTTATGATACGGAAGTTGAGCTTGAAAAATATTCGGATAAAGTTTGTACTTGCGGGGATATTAACAATATTTTGCCTTCTTTTTGCGGAGAAATTCGTCAAAAACCTCCGATTTACAGTGCTATTAAAGTCGGCGGTAAAAAATTATATGAATTTGCACGGGCAGGCGAAACGGCTGAAATTCCCGAAAGAACAATTTTCGTTTCTAAAATTGAGCTTTTAAAATTTGATGAGGCAAGCCAAACAGGAAAAATTTTGGTAAATTGTTCCAAAGGTACATATATCCGCTCTATTATTCACGATATTGGGCAAAAACTCGGAACAGGTGCTGTTATGTCGGGACTTGAGAGGGTTTTGTCGGGCGGAATGACGGTTGTAAATTCGATGTCTTTGACAGATGATATTACTGTCCAAGATGTAGAAAATAATCTTATTTCTCCTGAAAAAATTATTCCTTTTGAAAAAATAGAAATAACAGATGCAGAGTATCAAAAGGTTAAAAACGGAAATTCGATTACTAAAGATGTCCAAGACGGGTATAAATATATTTTCTATAAATCTGAAATTATAGCATTTGCGGAAAGTAGTGAAAAAGTTGTTAAAATTAAAAAAGTTTTTCTTCAATAGTTTAAAAACACTATTAGTGTTATTGCTCTTTGTTAATGCTCAAACAGCATTTGCTTCGAGTTGTTATACTTGTGAAAAATATAATCCGACAAAGGGTATGTTTCTTGAAAAGGTTACGGGTGTGGATTTTCTCGAAAGAAAAACCGTTGAAAAATTTGCACAAGTATATTTGAGAGCGACTTATAAATCACCGATAAAGCTGCAATTAAAGACAAAAAGTGCAAAGGCACTTCGAAACGGTGAGTTTGAAAAATTGAAAATAACTTCTTCAAAAATCAAATTTGAAGGTGTATCGTTGTCGGATTTCAAGGCGGAGAGCATTTGTCCTTATAACAGATTTTTGTATAAAAAGGATTTGATAGGATTTCCTTATGATATTCCCGTTAAATTTGAAACGTCTTTAACCAATGATGATTTGAATTATATGACGAGTTACTTTTATTCACAAAACAAAAATTTGTTTACTTATCCGATTGGCAGACATAATGTTGTGAAAGTTAATAATATTTTGTGGAAAATCGAAAATAACAAATTGCGTGTGATATGTGAAATCAGAATGTTTAAAATCAATACAAGAATAACTTTAACAACAGGTATTGCTGTTAAAAACGGACGTCCGACTCTTACATATATTTCAGGTGTTGATAGAAGATTGTATAAAGATGTAAACAAAATTTTACTTATGCTGACTCAAAATAACCCGTTGAATTACACGGTTGAACTTGCCGAAAATGCCAATGGTAAATTGGATTTCACGGATATTTATATTAAAGATAATAAATTGCATATAAAAGGAGTATTTCTTATTCCGAAAAATTGTGTTATAACAAATAAGGTGTAATATGAATAATTTTTCTAAATTTATAGTTTTTATAGTAATTTGTTTGGCGCTTTGGTGGGGCTATGACACTTTTGGCGGCGGAAAATTTAAAATGCCCGTAATAGGTCCTCAAAACGAAGAGGTTGAACAGGTTCCAACTCCGTCAAATACGGAAGAACCTGAACAAAAAGAAGAACCTAAAGAAGAACAGCCAAAAACCGTTGAAACCGTTTATATATATCTTTTGACTACTGATAAAAACGGCACTCAGTTCTTAAAACCTGTTGCGAGAGAATTACCGTCAGGCAACGACAAACTTTCATTTGCCGTAAATGCTTTATTTAAAGGTGAAACAAAGTCTGAAACTGCAAAAGGAATTTACTCGGAAATTCCTTCGTCTTCCAAAGTGTTGTCAATTACAACTTCTGCGGATAAAGTCATTATCAATGTCAATTCCGCTTTTGAATACGGCGGCGGCTCTGACAGTATTTATTCAAGAATGCGTCAGCTTATAAAAACAGCTTTAGCAAACACAAATAAGCCTGTATATTTGCATATAAACGGCAGACAGGCTGATATTATCGGCGGAGAAGGTATCTCTGTTTCACAACCTTTAAGTGAGAAATCATTAGATGAGTAAAGAAAAAAAAGATATTGAATATTATATGAACCTTGATTGGACATTAATCGAGGGCACAGATTTGGATTTTAACGGCAATATATACCATTATATTGAAATCAAGGAAATACCGAGTTTTGCTTTTTGTGCCAAAACGCAAGAAGCCGCAAGAGCCAATTACAAAAAACAACTCCGTTGGACTCTTATGGTTATGCTTTCCGATGATGATTGTGAAATTAAAGAACCCGGCGAGCCTGATGAAGACGATATCGATTGGGAATCAATTTGTCCGTAATTATTTCAGCAAAAAATAACTTGAAATTTTCCAAGTTTTTATTTGCTGCTTTTGTGTGTATTAGTCGTTTTCACACATCATAAGCAAATCAACTACATCGCAATCAAATGCTTTTGCGATTTTACAAAGGTATTCCAAACTTAAAGTTCTGCTGCCTCTTTCAATCATTCCGTAATACGATGTTGTAAAGCCTGCTTTTGCCGCAATTTCTGCTTGTTTCATGTTTGATGAATTGCGTAAATCTTTTATTTTATTTAATACTTTTTCTATATATTCTTTTTCCATAACAAAAATATCTTATCTCGATTGCTTATAATAGTCAATAACACTATTAGTTTTTTATTTTCTTTTGTAATTATAAATTGTTTATGATACACTTAATATATGAGTATAAGTATTTTATTTAATCCTGTAATAATTTCTGTAGTGCTTTTATGCATTCTATGCGTGAGAAAGGTCAACGTCTTATTGGCTTTGATTTTGGCTGCAATAATTGCAGGTGTCATGGCTTATATTCCTATCGATTTGATGATTTCTGAACATTGGTCGTTCTCTGATATTTTAACCCATTTGGCAAATGTCCCGTTCGGTGATATTATGAAAACTTTCGTTTCGGGCATGGGTGGAAATTCGGAAACCGCTTTAAGTTATATTTTATTGGGAACTTTTGCGGCTGCTATGATGCATACAGGTTTGACAAGAGTTTTGGCTGACAGAATATCAAAAGTTGTCGGAAATAATAAATATTTTTTGATTTTGATTTTGACAGTCATTGCAGTATTTTCACAAAACCTTATTCCTGTTCACATTGCATTTATCCCGATTTTAATTCCGCCTTTATTGGGTTTGATGAATAAATTACAAATAGACAGACGTGCTGTTGCTTGTGCTTTGGCTTTCGGGTTAAAAACTCCATACATCGTTATCCCTGCAGGATTTGGTCTTATTTTTCAGGGCTTAATTGCTGATAATTTAACTCGTTACGGCATGCCCGTATCTACGGACGAAATTTGGAAATCCGTATGGATATTAGGTCTTGCTATGTTATCGGGGTTGTTAATTTCCGTTTTCATCACCTATCGCAAACCGAGAATTTATGAAAATGAGCATGTTGAAGTTGTTGAGGACAATAGTTCGCTTGAGTTTACTAAAAAACATGCGATAACTTTATTTGCAGCATTTGTTACATTTATGACACAAATTATAACAAAGTCTTTGCCTTTAGGTGCTATTGCAGGTTTGACAATTATTTTTGCAACAGGTGTTATAAGCCATGAAAAAACAGACAAAATGATAGATGAAGGTGTTGGCTTGATGGGTTATATCGCATTTGTAATGCTAATTGCAGCAGGTTATGCAATGGTATTGCAATCAACAGGAAGTGTTGAATCTTTGATAAGTGCAATTCAACCATTAATGCAGGGCAATAGACTCATTGCGGCTGTTTTGATGCTTATAGTCGGGCTTTTTATAACAATCGGTATAGGTACATCGTTTGGTACAATTCCGATTTTGGCTGTATTATTTGTTCCCATTTGCCAAAGTGCAGGATTTTCGGTATCCGCAACAATCGTAATTTTGGCTGCTGCCGCTGCTCTTGGTGATGCAGGCTCTCCTGCTTCTGATACAACACTCGGTCCTACTGCAGGTCTTAATGCCGACGGTCAGCACAATCACATTAAAGATACCTGCATTCCGACATTTTTGCACTACAATATACCGTTAATTGTTTTTGCTTTATTAGCCGCTGTTTTATTTTAATTAATAGCCCTTAAATCTTCTGTTGTAGGTGTCTTCAGGGTGTGCGGAATTAGACAAAACGATTTCATAATACTCGTTTTTGTCAATATTTACGCCCATATTTTTTATATTAACTTTTTTTGTTTTCTTAGTTTTTTCGTTAATAGATTGCTTGTCCATTTTTTAATCCGAGATAAATATCTGTTTTTATAACATTACCATATTTATTCGGTTTTGTATAGCTTTTAGCTGAAGCAAGCACAATAACTCCGCCTGTTACAAAGTAGAATAAAATTGCCGTAAGAAGCGAACATTCTCCGACTGCTAAAAACAAAATTGCGGAAATCCAAACCCAATAACATACTCCCGAAAAATTAATATCGTGTAAACGTCTTATCGAAAGTAATGACGCTGATATAAATGCCCAAATTTGAAACATTATAAAACAAGCCGTTAATAACGACATAATCGCTATCGGTAATATTCCAAGTGCCCTCATATTGCCTGAAATTATTAACTCTCCGCTTGCGTTATAACCTATTCCGAATACAGAAATACCCATTGTCAAAATAAATGTTGATGCCAATAAAGTGATTAATAACCATATCATTGTAAAATTTAAAAATTCTTTTGACGTGGAACGTCCTCTGAATGAAAAATCACACATAGTTTTAACGAACGATGTTATCATATATATTCTCCTATATTGACTAATAATCGGTCGATGAATAAGTATGTGGGCTTTGCTATATTTATAGTACCCGTTTTTTTTATTTTTAAACAATAAAACAACTAATAGTGTTATTGCTTGAGAGTAAATATAAATGCTTATCCGCATTTGTATTTTATTCTCTGATGTCATAAAATAAAACTAATCGTGTTATATATTAAAATACCTCGCTTTTAACGAGGTATTTTGTAAAACATTTATATGCAACTAATAGTGTTATTAAGCTTCTTGAGCGGGTTGCGTTGTGATTTCTTCAGGGAGCTTTGATTCTCCGTATTTGTTTGGTCCGTATGTACCTTTTGCAGACATTAAAAATACCATTAATGCAAAACCTAAGAGTGATGATATTGTTGAACAAAGTGATTGATATTTTTGTGGTCCGAGAGTTATTACAAAAACGATTATACAGTAAATAAAATATGCCCAACCACTGTAATTTAAGTCGTGAAAACGTCTTACATAAAGAGTTATATTTGCAATAAATAACCAAATTCCAACAGTTAAGACAATAAAGATTGAAATTATTGCATAGATAATGAAACCTGTTGAAATATTTGTAAAATCAATCTTTCCTGTTTGTGCAACTGAAAGTCCGACAGAAAAAAATATTGGAAAGAAACAAAAAAGTCCGGAAATAATTCCCCATAAGAAACTAAAAATGACATAATGTATGAGTTCTTTTCTTGATGAACGTCCTTTGAAAGAAAGGTTAGTCATTGTTTGTTTTACGTTTTTCCAAAATCCCATAAATACTCTCCTATTTTGTTTCATTCATAGCTGCTTTAAATTTAGCAAGAGCCATTGCCAATGCTTTATTTTCTGCTTGTATATTCTTTTGTGCTTCGGGTGAGCCGATTCTTGCTTCAAGTCTTTCTTTTTCGGCTTTTGCAACGGTTAAATCAATGTCTTTCCCGTTTTCTGCTTCTTCCGAAAGAATTACCGCATTGTTATTCATAAATTGCAAAACACCGCCTATAACTGCAATATAGTCATTTTTTCCGTCTGTAACAGCTTTTGCAACACCGATTGCCAATGCACTCATAAACGGAGTATGGTCAGGTAATATTCCGAAAGAACCGTCTATACCTGTACAATAAAGCTCATCAATATCGTTTTCATAAACGATTTTTTCGTGAGTTATTATTTTTAAATGTATTTTTTTATCTGACATTAATTGCCTCTATTATTTTTGCATTTCTTCTGCTTTTTTAAGTGCATCTTCAATAGTTCCGACCATATAGAAAGCTTGTTCCGGAACATTATCGTGTTTTCCTTCGATAATTTCTTTAAAGCCTTTAATTGTGTCTTCCAATTTAACATAAGCACCGTTAATGCCTGAGAATTTTTCGGCAACGAAGAACGGTTGAGACAAGAATTTTTGGATTTTTCTTGCTCTGTTTACTGTTTCTTTATCTTCTTCCGAAAGTTCGTCCATACCCAAAATTGCGATAATATCTTGCAATTCTTTATATTTTTGAAGTATTTCAAGAACTTTTCTTGCAGTATTGTAGTGTTCTTCTCCGATAATATTCGGATCAAGTACACGGCTGTTTGAATCAAGCGGGTCAACTGCAGGGTACAAACCGAGTGATGCAATTTGTCTTGATAAAACGGTTGATGCATCAAGGTGCGTAAATGTCGTTGCAGGTGCAGGGTCAGTCAAGTCATCTGCCGGTACATAAATTGCCTGAATTGAAGTGATTGAACCTTCTTTAGTTGATGTAATACGTTCTTGAAGTTCTCCGACTTCATTTGCAAGTGTCGGTTGATAACCTACTGCTGACGGCATACGTCCCAAAAGTGCCGAAACTTCCGAACCTGCTTGTACAAAACGGAAAATGTTATCAATAAATAACAAAACGTCTTGCTTTGAGTAATCACGGAAATATTCTGCCGCCGTAAGTGCTGACAAACCGACTCTCATTCTTGCTCCGGGCGGTTCGTTCATTTGTCCGTATATCAAGGCCACTTTATCAATTACACCTGACTCTTTAAATTCGTTCCAAAGGTCGTTACCTTCACGAGTTCTTTCTCCTACACCGCCGAATACCGAAACACCGTTGTGTGCCATTGCGATATTGTGAATTAATTCTTGGATAAGAACTGTTTTCCCAACACCTGCACCACCGAATAATCCGACTTTTCCGCCTTTTTGATATGGTTGGATAAGGTCGATTGCTTTAATACCTGTTTCAAGAATTTCTATTTCGGTATTTTGTTCCGTCAAAGTCGGAGCATCTCTGTGAATAGGAAGTTTTGTTTCCGTATGTATATCTCCTGCATTATCAACAGGGTCGCCGAGTACGTTTAAAATTCTGCCTAAAATCGGTTGACCGACAGGAATTGAAATAGGATTTTGCGTATCTTTTGCAATCATTCCTCTTTGAAGTCCGTCAGTTGACGACATTGCAACAGAACGAACTTTATTTTCTCCGAGATGTTGCTGAACTTCTGCAATAATTTTTACTCCGTTATTGTTATGAATTTCAAGTGCATCATATATTTTAGGAAGATTTCCGTTTTTAAATTCGACATCGATTACAGGTCCGATAATCTGCGTAATAATGCCTTCTTGCTCTGTTAATGTTGTCATTTTCCGCCTCTTTCAGTCATTACTTTATGCTTATTATACATTAAAATTTCTATTATGCCCATTTTTTTATTAATTTTTATAAATTATTGCCCGTTTAGCCAATGAAAGAAGAAGAAAATATTTGTATTATTCATTTATGTTCGTTAATGATTTTTACAAGTCTTTAAATTTACCTTCTATAACGCCGAGGCCTGCTGTTTTTAAATACGTATGGTCAATCCTTTATTTGTTGATGTTTGTATCGCTTTTATTGATTTTGTTTGCAGAGAATAATACTTTGAAACTCTATGCTTTGGCTTTGTTTATGTTGCAGCTTTTTTTGAATATTCTTTGGCCGGTTGTATTTTTCCTTTGCGAAAATATAAAGTATGCTTTTTATGTTGCGGTAATATTGGCTTTTGTCGTGGGACTTTGCTTTTTATTCTTTCAAAAAATTTCCGCAGTTGCGGCATTCTTGTTTCTGCCTTATTTTATTTGGTGCATTTTTGCCGTGTTTCTAAACTTTGTAATAATAAGAAACAATCCTTGAATATTTTGCTTTTATTGTGATAATATTTTCACAAAAGGAGTATATTTATGGACTTCAAGAATGTTTTAAAAAACAGAGTTTTTTTATTAGCAATAATTGCTGCATTAGCTTGTTTAATTAATATGATTTTTGTCTTTACAACTTCTGCTTATTTGCAAAATACAGGTACTGTCGGAGCTTTGGTAATATTCAAAAATATTGAAAGCTTGAATTTCAACGCAAGTACTGCGTTTATGACTGATTTAATATTTAAAATACCGTTCTATATAGCTCAATTTTTTGTTTCAAATAAAATGACAATGGTCAATATTTTCGGTGTTTGTTACCTTTTGTATCCGCTTTTGTTGTTATTTGCAAGCTACAAATTAGCAAATAAATCAAATCAAAAGGCTTTTTTCTATTTTCAACTTTTTATATATGCGTTTGCAATAATACCGAGTTTTAGTTTTGTATTTTTACAAAATTTAATGAATCAAATTCTCGGATTGCAAGTATTCCTTTTGCTCGTTCAATATTTAAATTCGGGTTTGGAATATAAAACAAAAGATTATGTTTTTCTCGCTTTTTTGTTGTCCTTGCAGTTTGCCAATTCTCAAGTAAATATGCTTTTGGGTATAGTTTATTTTATAGCTGTTATGCTTTATCTTGCTATTAATCCCAAAGTTGAAAATAAAAATCTGAAAATTTTTAGTGCCGTAATGATTTTCATAGCTGCTTTATATACAATAAGCGTGCAATATTGTATGAATTTATATGCTTTTAATAATTTTTATACTAATTTAATGAATAATATTCATGATTTTAAATTATATACAAATCCTGTATATATTGTATCAGCAATCGGTGTTTGCTTGATTTTTATTAACCAATCTTTCAACAAAAAAGCTTTGGCTGTAATGCTGATATTATATTCAATTGTTTTGTACAACATTTTCAAAACTCCCGGAGTTTTTATATTTTCTTTATCGGGTACCGATTTTGAATTGCTTTTCAACATTATTGTTCCGGTAATTACATCTGTCTTTTTGATTGTTGCTGCTGTTGTTGGAGCTTATAATCATTTACCGAAAGATGAAAATAAATTATTAACTTTGTCATCGGGTATTAAAAATTTATTTGTCGAAAACCGTAAAATGCCGATATTTTTATTAGTTTTATTGACTGTGTTATATTTATCTGCGGCAATTGGAATTTTCGTTCTTGATAAAACAGCTTTTGAATATGTTTTACCGTTTGCAATTTTGTTTTTTCTCTCCGGTTATATGATTTTCGATTATATACAGGTCGAAAAATTAAATGATAATAAAGAAAAAATTGATTATTGCAACGGAACAATTAAAACCTTATTTATATTTTTGATATATTTTACTTATTCTTTATGTACGATACAGATTTCGAAATATGTATTTATACACTTGTTCTCTTTAATTCTTTTAAGTATAACTATTCTGTATTTTTCAATAATTCGTAAATCTGTTGAAAATGCTGAATTGAATTCTAAAGATGAAAAAGTCTGTAAAGATAATCAAGGTTTTTCTGTAAAAAACTTATTAACAATCGTTTTATTGCATGTGATTTTTATTTCAATATGTTCATCTTATTTTTCGATAATATGGAAGAAAAATTATGATTTTATTAAAACAGCTTTAAATTCTTATCAAGGCAGAATTTATGTTGAACAAGAAAATAAAGCTCTTCAAAATTGGGATACAGGTTTGTATTATGGTGCAAATTATCTTACGATACCTCTTTCAATTTTGTTGTCCGAAAATTATTCTGTTGACAAAATGATTCTTTCTTACGATTCGGAAAATATGTCAAATAATTTTCTTTCTGATATATATAGTATTTCGGATAAAGAGGTATTTATTCCGTGGGCTGTTATCAGTAAACAAAATAAGTACTATGATATTACAGAAATTTTGCAAGACATTGATAATTTTAAACAGGAACATGGTTTGTAATCAATGAAAATTTCAATAATCACGGCAAGTTTTAATTACGAACACTTTCTATCCGAGTTGATAGAAAGTGTTTTATCTCAATCTTATCAGGATTGGGAGCTTGTGATTGCAGATGACGGCTCAAAAGATAATTCCGTAAATCTGATAAAATCTTATTGTGAAAAAGATTCAAGGATAAAACTTTTTACCCATGAAAACAATCAAAACAAGGGGCTTTGTGAAACTTTAAAACTTGGTATTTCAAAATGTTCCGGTGAATATATAGCTTTCCTTGAAAGTGATGATAAATGGGCTGAAAATGCACTTTTGCATAAAGTTAATGCTATCAGACAAAATCCGAATGCTTCAATTTTTGTCAATGATTTACAGCTGATTGGTGAAGATAATTATGTAAATCAGTATGCTGAAAGACAAAAATCATATTTTGAAAAACAAAAAGAATTATTTGAAAGAGATTTTTTCGATTTCAAAGAATTTATTAATAACAATTATTTTCCGACTTTTTCTTGTATGATGGTAAAAAAAGAATATTTGGAAAAATGTGATTTTAACTCTCCATCAAAGCCTAACCTCGATTGGTATTTGTGGGTGCAAATTTTGAAAATGAATTCAAATATTGTTTATATTCCGTACAAAGATACTTTATGGCGGGTTCATGGCGGAAGCTACATTTCTGCAAGAAAAAAACAGGATTATGATGATTTTTTCAAAGCGTTGCATAACGTAATTTACAAAAAAAGTATTCCTGATTGTTTGTATGTTCTTTCGGAATTTTTGCATAAACCGTCTGTTGCAAAAGTCAGCAGAAAAAGTGTGGCAGAGTTTGATAAGTTTTTGAAGAAAAAATATCCTTGTAAAATTAATGTTGCAAAATATTCAGATGAATTTCCCGAAAAGTTTGAAAAACCTCTCTTGTCGATTTGCATTCCGACTTATAACAGGGCAAAACTTTTGGACAGCTCTTTGAAAACTTTGACATCTCAAGAATTTTTTCAAAAAACTAATGCGGTGGAAATTGTTATTTCTGATAATTGTTCGTCGGATAATACGCATGAAATTTGTCAAAAGTATGCAAATATGTTTCCGGAAAAGGTTTTTTATCACAGAAATGATGAAAATATTAAAGATAAAAATTTTGAAAAAGCTTTATCTTTAGGTAATGGCGAGTATTTGAAACTTTGCAACGACACATTGAGGTTTTATAAAAACTCATTTGAAAAAATGTGCAGGGATATAATGTCTTTTAAATCAGAAAAGCCTGTTCTTTGTTTTGTTTCGGGATTTGTTCAGTCTGATGAAAAATATGTTTTTTGCAGCGATTTGTCGGATTTTGTTGCAAAAATGTCTTATGGTATGACCGCAATAGGAAATTTCGGGATATGGAAATCTGATTTCGAAAAAATTTCTGACTTCAACAGATGTTCATCTAAGCAGCTTACTCAAGTTGATGTTATTTTAAATCAGGTTTCTTGCAAGGAAAAAGCTGTTATTGTAAATGAAAAATACTTTGAAAATATTGTTTGCACGAGAAAAGGCGGTTACAATATTGCAGAAGTTTTCGGCAAAAATTATTTGTCGGTGTTGAAGGATTTTTTGAATACCAAAGCTCTTTCTAAATCTGCATTTGAATTGGAAAAAAAGAAAATTTTGTTGAATTTTATAAATGAATTCTATTTCGATTTCAAAAATATTTATGCTTTTGACAGAACAGGCTATTTCAAGTATCTTGCTGTTGATTATGCTTTGAAACCTTATTTTTGGCTTGCTCTTGTGAAATTATTTCCCAAAATAGTTAAACAGTTTTTTCATCAAAAAAGAGTCGAAAAACAAGTTAAAAAAGGCAACGTGAATTTTTTATGGCGGGATTTGAATAAGCACAATGAAACGACTGTTTCTAATCACGTTAAAATCGGACATGTTTTTGTTGGAAATTATTCATACGGCAATATTAATGTTTATCATTCTGGTAACGGCGATGAAAAATTAATTATAGGCAATTATTGTTCTATTGCCCCGAATGTGACGTTTTTGCTTGCTTCAGAACATTTTTATAAAGGACTTTCCACATATCCGTTTAAGGTTAAATTTTTAGGTTATGAAAATGAAGCAGGCTCAAAAGGTTCAATCATTGTTGAGGACGATGTTTGGATAGGATATGGTGCGACGATTTTTTCGGGTGTGAAAATCGGGCAGGGTGCGATAATCGGAGCAGGAAGTCTTGTGACTAAAGATGTTCCTCCTTATGCAATTGTTGTCGGAAATCCTGCTAAAATTTTAAAATACAGATTTGAGCCTGAGGTAATAAAAAAACTTACCGAGTTTGATTTTAATACTTTGACAAAAGAGCAAGTTCAAAGTTTATCGACAAAATTGTATGATGAAATAACAGCAGATAATGTCGATGAATTTTTAAACAGATTGAGGACTGAAACTACTTTTTAATGTTTTCAATTGCATAATCTATGCATTGAATAATGAACTCATTTCGGCTAATGTCTGTTTGAACGGATAGAGAATCTATCTTTTTGAGCGTTTCAATGTCAATTCTTATGCTGATTACAGTTTTTTCTTGTTTTGTAGGTTTAAATTCTTTCATAATAACACCATATATATGGTATTCAAATAATCAATGTTTTGATATATTCATTTTGTATTCAATATTGTTTTGCAAATTTAAAAATTATGTTACGATAATACAATATTGATTTTATTCTATATTCTTAGTATAGTTAAAGACATTAACATGTTTAATGGTATATAAAAATAGGAGCTGTCATGAAAGTTGTTATATTAGCAGGTGGACTTGGAACAAGACTTAGTGAAGAAACGGTATTAAAACCGAAACCGATGGTTGAAATCGGAGGAAAACCGATTTTGTGGCACATTATGAAAATTTATTCTCACTATGGTTTTAATGATTTTATCGTTTTAACAGGATATAAGTCACACGTTATAAAAGAATATTTTATCAATTATTACAATCGTTATTCTGATGTAACGGTTGATATGGCAACTAATACGGTTGAAGTTCATAAAACAAGAAATGAACCGTGGAAAGTTACAATGCTTTATACGGGCAAAGACACCATGACAGGCGGAAGAATTAAGAAAGCTCAAGATTATATCGGTAATGAACCGTTTATGCTTACTTATGGTGACGGTGTTTCCGATGTTAATATTGATGAACTTATTAAATGTCACAAAGAATCAGGCAAACTTGTTACAATGACAGCAGTTCAACTTTCAGGCAGATTCGGTGCATTGGTTATAAAAGATGATAATATGATTACATCATTTATGGAAAAACCGAAAGGTGAAGAAAGCTGGATTAACGGCGGATTTTTCGTATGTCAGCCGGAGGTTTTTGATTACATCAAAGATGGCGATAAAACAATATTTGAAAGAGCTCCGCTTGAAAATCTCGCAAAGGATAAACAATTAAATGCGTTTAAACACAGAGGTTTCTGGCAGCCGATGGACACCTTGCGTGATAAAAAAGAATTAACGGAACTTTGGGAATCAAATCAAGCTCCTTGGGCAAAATGGGTAAAATAAGATGTTTAAAGATTTTTATAAAGGAAAAAAAGTTTTTGTAACAGGACATACAGGTTTTAAAGGAAGCTGGCTTACCTTGTGGTTAAAGTCTATGGGAGCGGAAGTTCTCGGTTATTCTTTAGAACCAAATACTCAGCCTTCAATGTTTGAAGAATTGAGAATTTACGGTCAATGCAGAAATGAATTCGGAAATATTTTAGATTTTAAAAAATTACTTTCGGCTATGAAGCAATTTAAGCCGGAAATTGTATTCCACTTGGCAGCACAACCGATTGTAAGATTATCTTATTCAGAGCCGATAATGACTTACGAAACAAATGTGATTGGGTCATTGAATGTTTTAGAAGCTGCAAAACAATGCGGCAGCGTTGTTTCTTTTGTTAACGTAACAACAGATAAATGTTATGAAAACAAAGAAGTTGCAAGAGGTTATAAAGAAGATGAACCAATGGGCGGATACGATATGTATTCGTCGTCAAAAGGCTGTGTTGAAATTATGTCATCATCATTCAGACGTTCGTTTTTGCAGGGTGATGACGGATATGCAATGGCAACGGCAAGAGCAGGTAATGTAATCGGCGGTGGTGATTGGGCAGCTGATAGATTAATTCCCGATTGCGTAAGATATATTAATGAAGGAAAACAAATAGAAATCAGAAATCCTATTGCCGTAAGACCTTGGCAGCACGTTTTGGAACCTTTATCAGGTTATTTGCTTTTAGGTCAAAAATTATTTGAAGACGGCAAAAAATATGCAGAAGGCTTTAACTTCGGACCTAATGAAGACAGCGTTTTGAAAGTTGCTGATGTTGCTCAAAAAGTTGTTGAATACTATGGAAAAGGTGAAGTTGTCGTTCATAAAAGAGATGACTTGCACGAAGCAAACCTTTTGATGCTTAACATTGAAAAGGCTGAAAAAGTTTTAGGCTGGAAACCTACTTATTCTGCAGATAAAGCCATTGAAAAATCTGTTGAATGGTATAAGAATTTTTATGAAAACAAAGAACAGGATATGTTTGAATTAACAATGAATCAAATATCCGAATATGAGGAAAATATAGCATGGAACAAGAACTTCGCAACAAAGTAATAGAAGCTGCAAAAGAATATTATAAAAATGTTTACGGCGGTGAAAGACAATTTAATTATATCCCCGCTTCAGGTAAATTGTTAGATGAAGACGATTTGACGGGCATGATTGAGGCATCTCTTGATATGTGGCTCACAGCAGGTCGTTTCAATGTAGAATTTGAGAAAAAATTTGCTCAATTTTTGGGTGTAAAATATGCTCTTTCGACAAATTCAGGTTCAAGTGCAAATTTACTTGCTTTTTCAGCATTAACTTCGCATAAATTGGGTGACAGACAACTCAAAAAAGGTGATGAAGTTATTACTGTTGCGGCAGGTTTCCCGACGACTGTAAACCCGATAATTCAACAAGGTATGGTACCTGTTTTCGTTGATTGTGAAATCGGAACTTATAATATTGATGCTTCAAAAATCGAAGAAGCAATTACTCCGAAAACAAAGGCGATTTTCTTGGCTCATACGCTCGGAAATACTTTTGACCTTGATAAAATTGTTGCAATTTGCGAAAAACACAATTTATGGTTAATTGAAGACAGCTGCGATGCTTTAGGTGCAGAATACAAAGGTAAAAAGGTTGGTACAATAGGACATATCGGAACATATAGTTTCTATCCTGCTCACCACATTACAATGGGTGAAGGCGGAGCCGTTGTGACAAACGATTCTAAATTATACAGAATTATTATGTCTTTCAGAGATTGGGGCAGAGATTGCTGTTGTCCTCCCGGAAAAGACAACGTTTGCGGAAAAAGATTTAAGCAGCAACTCGGAAATCTTCCTTTCGGATATGATCACAAATATACATATTCTCATTTGGGATTTAACCTTAAAATTACGGATTGGCAAGCTGCACTCGGTTGTTCACAGCTTAAAAAGCTTCCGTCATTTTTGGCAAAGAGAACTGCAAATGCTGAATATTTAACTAAAAAATTATCAGATTTAACTGATTATATTATTTTACCGAAAATCCATGAAGGTGTTAAACCGTCTTGGTTTGGTTATTTGATTTCTGTTAAACCGTCAGAAAAATACAGCAAGCAAGCTCTTGTTGAATATTTGGAATCAAACGGTGTCGGAACAAGACAGTTGTTTGCAGGAAATCTTTTAAGACAACCTGTAATTGTTGACAATGAAATCGAGTTGAAAATAGGAAAGTCTGATGTAATCAATTCTAAAGATTTGACGGAAGAACATTACAAAATGCTTCCGAATACGGATTATATTATGAATAATACATTCTGGGTCGGCACATTCCCTGCACTCGGAGAAAAACAGCTCGATAAGACTTCAGAATTAATTCACGAGTATTTTAGAGGTTAAATTTGATGAAAATATTATTAACAGGTTCGGGCGGTTTTATCGGAAAAAATCTTAAGTCGTATTTGCAAGACAAATACGAGCTTTTGACACCCAGAAGTTTTGAGCTTGATTTAACGTCTGAATCGGCAGTTAAGGATTATTTTTCAAAAAATGATATTGATTTCGTAGTTCATTGCGGTTCAACAGGCGGAGCAAGAGGAATTGCAGATAGAGATTCGACTGTTGAAGATAATCTTGCAATGGTTGATAATATTTTGAAATACAAAAAAGACGGAGTTCGTGTAATATTATTCGGTTCAGGTGCAATGTATGATAAATCAAGAGCTTTGCATAAAGTTCCCGAAAGTTCTATTGGAGATGTATTGCCGCAAGATTTGTACGGTAAGTCTAAGATGATGATAGCTCAAAAAATCAAAGATAGAGATGATGTTTTGTGTTTAAATATTTTTGCTTGTTACGGCTATGGCGAGAAAGAAAATCGTTTCCCGAGTTATGCAATAAATTGTGTTTTGAATAATAAACCGATAGAAATTAATCAAAATGTCGTTTTTGATTACCTTTTTGTTGAAGATATGCAAAGAATCATTGAATATTTTATTGAAAATAAACCGTCAGATAATATAATAAATATTACACCTACCGACAGCATAAGTCTTTTGGAAATATCAGAAATCGTAAACGGTTTTTCAGATAAAAAAGTTGAGATAATTATCAAAAATCCGGTTATGAATAATGAATATACCGGCGATAATACATTGTTGAAAAAGAATTTTCCGAGTTTAGTATTCACGACAGCAAAAGACGGACTCAAAAAGTTGTATGAATACAATAAAACTCAATTGCTTTAAAATTATAATAATATAAATATTGTTAGGAGAAACTATGAATTTACTTGAAAAGAAAATGATTGAGACATTAAAAGACATGAAAGAAAATCATCATGTCATTGGCATAAAAGCTGAATTTGAAGCAGAAGGTACAAGACTTGAAGAAGCTTTAAGATTAAAAGAAGTAGTAACAAAAGCAGGTCTTGATTTAACAATTAAAATTGGCGGCTGCGAAGCAATAAAAGATATGTTTGATGCAAGAACAATCGGTGTAAATACTATCGTTGCTCCTATGATTGAAACACCTTATGCAATGAAAAAATTTGTTCAAGCAACAAAATTCGTATTCCCTGATGAAGAAAGACTTGATATGAAGTTTTTAGTTAATATTGAAACTATTACAGGATACGAAAATCTTGATAAAATGATAGAATCTCCGTATTTTTCAGATGTTTCAGGCTGTGTTCTCGGACGTGTTGATATGACAGGTTCTATGGGTTTAACAAGAGAAGATATTAACAGTGATACAGTTTTTGAAATAGCTAATACGATGGCTGAAAAAATGCAAAAAGTAAATAAAGCAATGGTTATCGGCGGCGGTGTTTCTGCACATTCACTTCCTTTCTTCAGAAATTTGCCTGAACATTCTTTGACAAAATTTGAAACAAGAAAAATCATTTTCGACGCTCAAAAGGCGTTAAAAGACCCTGACGTTGAAAAAGGCATTTTGAAAGCTGTCGGATTTGAACTTATGTGGCTCAAGAACAAGAGAGAATTCTATAAGATGATTTATGATGAAGATGCTCAAAGACTTACAATGCTTGAAGCAAGATACAAAAGACTTATCGAAGAGGCAGGCGGAGTTTATGCATAAAGCACTTATAACCGGGGCTTCAAGAGGAATTGGAAAAGTTATAAAAGAGCTTTTTGAAAAAAATGGCATTGAAGTGTATTCTCCAACAAGAAAAGAAATGGATTTAGCTTCAAATGATAGTATAAAGCAATATATTGACACCATAAAAGGTGTCGATATATTGGTTAATTGTGCAGGAATTAATGATTTGGCGTCAATTGATGAAATGTCACTTGAAAAGCTCCAAGAAATGCTTCAAGTCAATCTTGTTTCTCAAACAATGTTGATAAAATATGTTACTCCCTATATGAAAGCTGATAATTACGGCAGAATTGTCAACTTTGCTTCAATCTGGTGTGATTTTTCAAAAGAAAGACGAATAATGTATTCTATAGCAAAAGCAGGTGTTAAAGGTTTAACAACCGCAACTGCTGTTGAGCTTTCAAAGTTCAATATTCTTTGTAACGCTGTAGCTCCGGGATTTATTAATACGGAAATGACTTCACAAAACAATTCTCCCGAACAGATAAAAATTTTAGAAGAGGCTTTGCCTATAAAGCGTATGGGTGAGCCGATTGAGATTGCTGAATTTGTTTATTTTTTAGCAAGTGAAAAAAATTCATTTATGACAGGACAGACAATATTTATAGACGGGGGATTTTCTTGCGTATGAATACAATTTTGATAAAATCAAATCTGAAAGATTATACAGCACACTTTGAAAATGATGATAGTTTTTTGAAAAGACTTGCCGAGTTGAACAACTCGGTTTATGTTATAGACGAGAATGTTTATAGACTGCATAAAGATGATTGTTTAAAATATATTCCTAAAGACAGGTTAATTGAGCTTGAAATTTCGGAAGATAGAAAAAACATGGATACTGTTTGTGAATTGTATGAAAAAATTATGCAGTTTGCTCCGAGAAAAAATTTAAATTTGGTTTCTATCGGTGGAGGAATCACACAAGATTTAACAGGTTTTGTTGCTTCTTCTTTGTATCGTGGTGTTAATTGGATTTTTGTTCCTACAACACTTTTAGCTCAGGTTGACAGTTGCATAGGTGCTAAAACATCTCTGAACTTTAAACATTTTAAAAATTTGGTCGGAACTTTTTATCCTCCTTCTGAAATTCATATTTATCCTGAATTTTTAAAGACTCTTACAAGAGAGGATTTCTATTCAGGTGTTGGGGAAATGGCGAAATTACATCTCATGAACGGAGAAAATGATACTAAAAAATTCATTGAAGATTTGCCTCTGATTGATAAACTTGATAGTAAAGTTCTTTTAGAAAGAACGCAAAATTGTTTGAAAATTAAAAAATCTTATATTGAAGATGATGAATTTGATACAGGAAAAAGAAATATGCTCAATTACGGGCATTGTTTCGGGCATGCAATCGAAAGTTCAACAGATTTTGCAATTTCACACGGGCAGGCTGTTGTTCTCGGAATGATTTTAGCAAATAAAGAAGCAGTCGAAATGGGTATACTAAAGCCTGATACGGAAGAATTCATCAGAAAAAATGTTCTTGAACCGGTTCTGGTTGTAAAAATTCCTGAAATAGATGCAGATAAAACAGTTGCAGCAATGGGACAGGATAAAAAGAATTTGGGAAAAGGTTTAGCTTTAGTAATGCTGAAAGACGGTTATGAAATGGTTAAAATTACCGATATGAAGCCTGAAACAGCAAAAGAGCTTTTAGTAGAAAATTGTAAATAAGGTACGAGTAAAATGGGCGTTAAATTATCTGATTTCATTGCAAAACATTTAAGAGAAAAATATAATGTTAAAAACTTTTTTATGGTTTCAGGCGGCGGTGCAATGCATCTCAATGACAGCTTGGGTCATGGAATTGAACATTATATAGCAAACCATCACGAGCAGGCTTGTTCTATTGCTGCAGAAGGTTTTTCAAGAGTTAATCAAGAGCTTGCCGTTGTAAATGTAACAACAGGCCCCGGTGGATTGAATTGTCTTAACGGTGTTTTTGGTGAATGGACGGATAGTGTTCCTGTTTTGTATATTTCTGGTCAGGTAAAATTCTCGACAACAATGGATAGTTGTAAGGAAATACCGCTCCGTCAGCTTGGTGATCAGGAAGTTGACATTATTTCTTGTGTAAAGCCTCTGACAAAGTATGCTGTAACAGTCTTTGAACCTAATGAAATAAAATATCATATAGATAGAGCAATCTACGAAGCAACAACAGGAAGAAAAGGTCCTGTTTGGATAAATGTTCCGATGAATGTTCAAGGAGCAATTATTGAAGAAAATGATTTAGTCGAATTTGACTGCACTAAAAAAGAAGCAAAGAAGAATTTGCCAATAGCCGCTGTTATTGAAAAGCTTCAAAATGCTAAAAGACCTTTAATTGTTGCAGGTCATGGCATAAGACTTTCTAAAATGCAAGAAACATTTGCAAAATTGCTTGAAAAAGTGAATATTCCTGTTGTAACGACTTTCAACGGTTTTGATGTTATTGACGATGAAAATTCTCATTATGTCGGAAGAATTGGTACAATCGGTCAAAGAGCAGGTAACTTTGCACTTCAAAATGCTGATGTTTTATTAGAACTCGGAACGAGAAACAATATTCGACAGGTAAGCTATAATTGGGAAAATTTTGGTAAAAATGCATATAAAATCGTTGTTGATATTGATGAAGCCGAACTTAAAAAGCCGCTTGTCAAACCTGATTTCCCGATTTGTGCGGATTTAACTGAATTTTTACCTGAAATAACTGATAAAATATCAAATATTTCAGCTCCTCAAAATTGGCTTGACTATTGTAAAAATATAAAGGCTAAATATGATTTTTATACTGAAGACGCTTATAAACAATCTGAAAACAGCCCGATTAATCCGTATTATTTTGTTAGGAAATTAACGGAAAATACAAAAGAAAATGATATTTTCGTTATGGCAAACGGTTCTGCTTGTGTTTGTACTTTCCAAGTTGCAAAAATCAAAAAAAATCAAAGATACATTTTAAATTCAGGCAATGCCTCTATGGGGTATGATTTGCCTGCCGCAATAGGAGCTCAAATTGCGGGCGGCGGAAGAAGAACAATTTGTCTTGCAGGTGACGGTTCAATTATGATGAACATTCAAGAACTTGAAACCATTGCTTTTAACAAATTGCCGATAAAATTGTTTATTATCAACAATGCGGGGTATTCTTCAATAAGACAAACTCAAAGAAATTTCTTCAGCGGAAGAATGACTGGTTCAGGCGATGACAGCGGTGTCGGAATGCCTGATTTCTGCAAACTTGCTGAAGGTTTTGGTTTGCCTTGTGTTAAAATAGATTCTGCTGATAATTTGGACGAAAAAATCCAATCTGTTTTAAATGCAGAAGGTGCTATTGTTTGCGAAGTTATGGTTCAAAAAGAATACGCATTTTTACCGAAACTTTCTGCAAGAAAACTTGATGACGGAACAATGATTTCTCCGAGTTTGGAAGATATGTTTCCGTTTATTGACAGAGATGACTACGATAAAAACATGATTAAGGATTAATGATTTATAATGAAAAATCTTATAGCGGAAAAATTGGAAAAAATAAAAGGTTTTTTTGATAAAAAACGAACATTGGGAGTAGTCTTTTTCTTCTTTACGATTGGTTTACTCGCTGTGTTAAATTTACTTTTTTCTACTGTTTTTCCAGCTATAAATATTTCGGATTATTGTTTTAATGATTATGTTTTGAGCTTTGTAAACCCGTATAAGTATATAACTTTTATTAAATACGGTGCATTTTTGTTTATTCTTGCAATAGCTGCTGTTTGCAGTTATTTTGTTTTTAAAAACGAATCGTTAATGGAAAAAATCAGTTTGCGAAATAAAGTTGTTCCTTTCTTTGTTCTTTTTACTTTATTAATAATCTTTATTTCTTCTGATAAACTTTATAAAATAGTTGTTTTATTTTTATTATTATTTATTTTTGCTTTTTCTTGTTTCAAGACAGATTATAGTAAGTTTAAAATGTCAGAAAAAGCCCAAAATATTACATTTGTTTTCTTTGTAATTGTGATATCTTTGCAATTTTTTAGTATTTTTTATCCGTTTGTTTTTCAAAAAGTAAAGATAATTAACGAATTTTATGACATTCCCGAAATAACTTTAATAGACACAAATAATGGAAAACAGGAAGTTGATAATATTGATTTTATTAATAAATATCATATAAACGGTTTGCAAAGCAGGTACGATATACGTAAGGCTGATAAAGCACCTGATGTTTTTTGTATTCCGTTTGCTTATTCTAAAAATTTGGAAGATTTTTTACAAAGACAATCTTTTTACGTAAATCTCTATGATTTACCGAACAAAAAAAATCATGCTGATGAGAACTTCATTTATTATAAAGATAATAAATTATACTTTATCGGGCAAATTTCCGATACTCAAAAAAATGCATTGAAAAAAATCGCATCTTCAAAGAAAGAAAAAACGGATATTGAAAATATCCAAACAAAAATGCATAATTTGCTGGAATACGTTTATTTCTTCAGAAATTCAAACAGATACGAAGATGTGAAAGATTATCTTGTTTACAAAAAATTTATAAAAAACAACAAATTTGAAATCCATTGGCAGATTTTGAACAGATATTATATTCATCATCAAAACCATTTGTATGCTCCTGTGAATGAGTTGATGTTAGGCAAAAATATTGATAATGTATTTTCTCAATACGGCAAAATGAATGCTCTTGTTTTATCTAAAATCTTAGATAAACTCGGAGGATTTGATTTTTCTAAATATATGAGTGTTTCATACTCTTTTTATTATATTTACATTGCAATGTTTTCCGTTATGGTTTTTTGTTTTTTCAAAAGAAAAGACTATATATTATCGTGGCTGTTTTTAACAGTTGCAAGTTTTAATTTTACGACGGATGAGTTTTTGCGGATAGCTCCGGGGGCGAACCCGTTAAGGCATTTCTTTGATATTTTTGTTCTTATGTTTATGTATTTATACTTAAGAAAAAATCAAAAAATAATGTTAGTTTTAGCTGTTTTAGCAACAATGTTAGCTATATTAAACGAATCAATGACAGGATTGTTCATATTGTTGTCTGTTATTGGAGCTTTGTTCGTTAAAAACTTTATTTTCGATAAGAAAAATCCTTTTGAAATAATAATTTTGGTTTTATCATTGCCGTTAGGTTACTTTGTTAAATTAATCGGTGAAAATAAATCAGATTATACAGCAGTATATTTTCTTTCGGGATTATTGGGATTTCCTACATCAAAGACTGCAATATTGGTTTCCATATTGTTGATAGCATTGGGTTATGTCGTACTGCTTAAGCAATTTTTGAGCAAAGATGAAAAATCTCCGTTTGTTTACTTCTATGTTACGGCATTTTTCTATGTTCAAGCATTGTTGTTCTATTATATGTGGGGTTCTGACTTTAAGCATTTGTTAGTATATTTCCCGATATTTTCTTTCGTTGTTTTATCATATTTATTTGATTCTAATTTGAAAATAAAATATCCTAAAGTTCATACGACTTTGATATCTTCGATTTTAGTTTTTTCAGCGTGCTTCTATATCGTAAGTTTATGTAAATATTATCCGAATTTGTATCATTTTAATAAAATTTTCAGAACACACAAAGTTTATGAATGGACATTACCTCATACGAATTTCGTTTCAACGATGAATCCGCAATATTTCGAAGATTCTGTTAAATTAATTCAAAAATATTCAAAAGATAACGGTATATATATTGTTTCAAAATATGATAGTTTTATTCCCGTAATATCAGGAAAATACAGCAATATGCCGTATATTGAGGTTTCTAACTTTTTAACAAGTAAAAAAGAAGTTGATAATAATATAAAAGTTTTGAAAAATGCAAAGGCTGAATATCTTTTTGTTGATAAAGATATAGACAGAGATTTTGCAAATGATATTTTGTATAACGAATACGAATTTCATCATTTATTTCATGAATCATATTGGAGATATCAAAGACTTTTGTTAATGCGTGATATTTTCAATTCTGTCAGAAATGATTATGAACCCGTTGAAAGTTCTTATTTGTTAACCGTTTGGAAAAGGAAAAAATAATGAGGTTGAAATTCGTTGATATTCTTAAAGGAATTGCTATTTTTTTAGTAGTATTGGGACATACTGCACCAATTAACAGTTTTGTTGTATTTTGTATTTTTTCTTTTCATATGCCATTATTTTTTATAATTGCCGGCTATTTATTTAATTTTGAAAAATACGAAAATAATTTTAAAGAATTTTTTAAGGGTAGATTTTTAAGATTGATTTTACCTTATTTTATGTCAATAATCTTGTTTTTGTTGTATTATCTGCTTTACCAATGCCCGAACCCATTTGTAGATACCCCTGCTTCTGCAATTATAAATATATTTAAAGCTAATATTATTGGAGCATTGTATGGAGTTGGAGCAATAAATAAATTTAATATAGAACCTATTGGTCCTTTGTGGTTTTTAGTGGCTCTTTTTGGTGCAGAATTATTGTTTTATTTTTCATGTAAATTTATGAAAAATTGGAATATTTGGATAAAATATGTTTTATATTTTATAATTTCATATTTGGGAATATTAATTGGTAAAAAAATCTTTTTACCTTTGAGTTTTGATATTTCCATGGTTTCCATTTTCTTTATTTTTATTGGTTATGAATTACGAAGAAATCAAATCATTGAAAAACTTTCGAATAATAAAAATACTGTTATATATTTTATAGGATTAATTATTGGTTGTATTTTGTGGTATGTTTTGATGTCTAATTCTCTATTGTCTATGAATAATCGTGATTATCATAATATGATATATGCTTTCAGTTGTGCAATATTAGCATCTGTAATACTATTTTCAGTATGTTACAAAATTCAAAGTTTGTCTTTGTTTTCAGTTTTCAACAAGATATTTTCCTATCTTGGAGTTGAAACTTTAATTATTCTTGTTATGCATAACAGAATAATTGTAAACACTCCGGAATTGTCTTGTTTGCGTTATAATTATTTTATTTTTGCAATATATCTGATTTTGTTTTCTTTGATGATCGGAATTGTAATGAAACATATTCCAATCTTAAAGCAGGTTTATTATCCAAATATAAATAAAAGGAAAAAATAATGTTTACCCTAATTAAACAACAATGTGAGAAATATCATATAGATTGGAAATTTATTAAATTTTTATTCGTAGGCGGATTGAATACTGCCTTCGGGTATGGTATTTTTGCTCTGTTTATATTTTTAAAATTCCATTTTGCGGTTGCTTCATTTTTGTCAACCGTTTTCGGAATATTGTTTAACTTCAAAACGACAGGACTAATTGTGTTTAAAAACAATGATAATCATTTGATTTTCAGGTTCTTCGGTGTGTATGCAATTGTTTACGGTTTGAATGTTTGCGGTTTAAAATTGTTTAAAATGGTAAATTTTGATATGTATTTGGCGGGATTTATTTTGATATTCCCTATGGCCGTAGTATCATTTTTCTTGATGAAAAAATTTGTGTTTATTGAAAAATCTAAAAATTCAGAGGTATAAAATGAAAAAAATAAGTGTAGTTTCAAGTTGTTATAATGAATCGGAAAACGTTGATATTCTTTATGAGCGTGTAAAAGCTCAAATGGATAAATATCAAGGTAAATATGATTGGGAACAAATTCTTGTTGATAACGGTTCAACAGATAATACTGCCGAAAAGTTAAAAGCACTTGCTGCAAAAGATAATCATGTTAAAGTTATTATCAATGCAAGAAATTTTGGTCATATTCGTTCACCTTATTGGGCTATTATCAATGGTAGCGGCGATGCAATTATTTACATGGCATCTGATTTGCAAGACCCGCCTGAGATGCTTCCCCTATTTATCGAAAAATGGGAACAAGGATACAAGATGGCACTCGGTCAAAAAACCGCTTCTAAAGAGTCTAAATCAATGTATCTTGTTAGAAAAATGTTCTATTCCTTGATGAAACATATTGTTGACGATGATACGGAACAAATTAAACAATGTACGGGCTTTGGTTTGTATGATAAACAAATTATTGATATTGTCCGCTCTATTGATGATCCTTATCCGTATTTAAGAGGTTTTATTTGCGATATAGGCTTTGAAAAAGCCATTATTCCTTTTACTCAACCGTGTAGAGAAAGAGGAATTACTCATAATAATTTCTATACCATGTATGATAATGCAATGATCGGTATTGTTAAACACTCAAAAGTACCGCTTCGTATGGCTACTTTTATGGGATTTATTTTATCAGGTATAAGTATGATTATAGCTTTGATTTATTTTATATATAAATTATGCTATTGGGATACCTTTAATGTAGGTCAAGCTCCTCTTGTAATAGGTTTGTTCTTCTTTGCATCTGTTCAATTATTCTTTATCGGAATTGTCGGAGAATATGTCGGAGCGATTTACACAAGAGTCAATAAAAAGCCTGTAGTTGTTGAAAAAGAAAGAATAAATTTTTAGAGGTTTTTGCATTTGAAAATTTTAATCTTAGGCAAAAACAGTTATTTGGGTAAACACATCGGTGCCGCATTAAAAAATGAAGGGCAAGATGTGTTTTTCCTAACGCATGAAAAAATTCTTTCTGATGAAAAATGTGTTTTTTCTATTGATGAACTTGAAGATATAAAAGAAAAATTTCAGATTATAATAAATTGTGCTGTCAGTTATGGTCAAAACGGCGAAGATTGCTGTGATATGATAGGTGCAAATATTCTTTATCCTTTAAAAGTTTTGGAATGGGCAGCAAAAAACAATGTCAGATATTTTATAAATACTGCAACATCAATTACTTCGCTAATTAACAGTTATACTTTAAGCAAAAATCAATTTTCGGAATGGGGAAAATTCTATTCCGAACATAAACCAATTCAGTTCATTAACATTGTTTTGGAACATTTTTTAGGACCTCATTGTTCTGATAATAATTTTATTTCAATGCTTGTGCATAAAATGGGGCAAAATGTTGAAACACTTGATTTGACAAACGGTATGCAGCTTAGAGATTTTGTTTATATTGATGATGTTGTAGAGGCTTACTTATGTATTATTCATCATTTGGATAAAATTCAGGGGCAATATTGTGAAATAGCTCTTGGTTCAGGTATTCCATACAGAATTAGAGAAGTTTGTGAATTAATAAAGAAGATGACAAAGTCAACAACAAAGTTGAGATTTGGCTATCTTCCATATAGAGAACATGAAATAATGTATTCTTGTTCGGATAATACTCAATTAAGAAAATGGGGTTGGATTCCAAAAATAAGTTTAGAAGATGCTATAAAACTTATTATTGAAAAGGAAAATTTTAAATGAAGATATTAATCAATGGCGGCTGTGGATTTTTAGGCTCAAATTTAGCGAACTATGGCATTAAAAACGGTTATGAAATTACAGTTTTAGATAATTTATCACGTTTCGGCTCTGCCGATAATCTTTCTTGGTTAAAAGAACAAGGTGATTTGGAATATATTGCAGGTGATACGAGAAATTGCAACGATGTCGAGCAAGCAATCAGAGGCAAAAATTTTGATGCAATTTTCCATTTAGCAGGTCAGGTTGCTATGACAACTTCTATTTCAAATCCGAGAAAAGATTTTGAAACAAATACTTTAGGCACATTCAACGTGCTTGATACAGTTAGAAAATATAGTCCCGACACGGCTGTTTTTTATTCTTCTACAAATAAAGTTTATGGTGATTTAGAACAGTATCATTATACGGAAACAGAAAAAAGATATATTTGTGATGAGTTTCCAAAAGGTTTTGATGAGTCTGTTCCTCTTGATTTTCGTTCTCCTTACGGTTGTTCAAAAGGTGCAGCAGATCAATATTTGCTTGATTTTCACAGAATATTCGGCTTGAAAACGGTTGTATTCAGACATTCATCGATGTATGGCGGTCGACAATTTGCAACTTATGACCAAGGCTGGGTAGGCTGGTTTTGTGCAAAAGCTGTTGAATTATATAAAAATCCGAAAGTCGAACCGTTTACAATTTCAGGTAACGGAAAACAGGTGAGAGATATTCTCCATGCGGAAGATATGATTAATTTGTATTATTCTGCGTTGAAAAATATTGATAAAACAAACGGAAACGTTTACAACATCGGCGGAGGTTATGATAAATCGCTTTCATTGCTTGAGCTTTTTGATATTTTAAATGAGATGTTAGGTATTGAGATGAAATACAAGCAGCTCCCCGTAAGATGCAGCGACCAAAAGGTTTTTGTGGCTGATATTGCAAAAATTTCAAAAGACACAGGCTGGATTCCTGTTGTTGATGCAAAAACGGGGCTTTCTAAAATGATTAACTGGGTAAAGGAGATGTAGTATGGAAAATGGAGTATCTTTGATTTTACCTGCGTATAAGGAAGCTGAAAATTTGCAGACGATTTTGCCAAAAATTCATGAAGCTTTTAAAAAACTCCCATGCCCGTATGAAATTTTAGTTTTAGATACGGTAGAGCCAATGGACAATACGAAAGCTGTTTGTGAAGCGAACGGTGCGACTTATGTAGTTCGTAAAAACGGAAATTTATACGGAGATGCGATAAGAACGGGGATTGAAACGGTCAAGTATTCACGGGCATCAGTTATGGACGCAGACGGTTCGCATAATCCTGAGGATATGGTAAGACTTTATGAAAAGATGGACGAGGGATATGATTTATGTATCGGTTCTCGTTATATGAAAGGCGGAGATACGGACAATAATTTCATCTTGAAGTTAATGAGTTATTGTTTGAATTTAACATTTCGAATTTTGTTTGATTTGAATGTCAAAGATGTTTCAAATTCAATGAGAATGTACGATTCCGAAAAGTTAAAAAGTATAAAAATCGAATGTGATAATTTTGACTTGGTTGAAGAAATTTTGATTAAGTTGAGATATAAATTTCGAGATATCAAAATTACGGAAATCCCTGTATGTTTTAACAAAAGAGTTAAAGGTAAATCTAAGAGATGTCTATGGGCTTTCATTATTTCATATTTTCAAACTATTATTAAACTATGGAAATTTAAAATGTAATTGTCAGCTTAGGATTTTTGGAAAATAGAATTTTTTTAGAAAAAGTTTTCTCCTTTGATTTGAAAATCAAAAATGGCGGAAAGAGTGATAAAATAGTAGTCTTAACTTTATTCGGATTTCTGTTCCCTATTTTCTTACTTTTTTATCACAGAAAAATAAGAAGAATTTTTATTAAATTTATTAGAAAATAAAAAGAATATTTGCAACAAAAAAGAGGAGCAATAAATGTTCCTCTTTTTGTTTTTATTTTAATTTTTCAAATTAAGCATCTGCTCTTGTTATGCCTTTGTATGAATCAATGTCATAAACTTCGACAAATTGGAAGAATTTAAACATTTCATCAACTGTCAAATCGGCATCAACAGCTGTATTCCACGGGTTAGTTGCTCTGATGTTTACTTCACCTTCTTTATTTCTTACAGCTTCAAGAGTATATGCGTGGAATGAGTAAACACCTTTATCTTTTGCAACAGGGTTTTCTGTTCTGCTGCCATCGGGCCATGTTCCGCCGCATAACATATATTTTCCTGACGGTTCATCTTTCAAAAGGTCAAGAATTGCTTGTTTGTCTTTGACTGAATCAAGCGGCTTGCCTTCAATTCCGAGAACTTCCATAACTTGGTGTTGATATCCGCCTAAAGAACCTCTGTAATATTCTTTTTCGGTTGTGAATTCTTTTTTGTTATCAGGAGCTTGATTTAACGGTGCAAACATCATTCCGTATTTGTCTTCTTTATAAACGATTTTGTCACCGAGGTCATCTCTTACAACAACTGTTTGATTGTATGGGTTAGCGACTGATTTTTCAAATTCAGCAAGTCTGTTTTTCATTCCATCGCAGTCTTTTTTCAATTCTGCTTTTGCATTAGCATCAGTTTCGTTATTGTATTCTTCTTCTTTTGCTGCGATTTTTTGCCCCATTATTGTTCTGAAATCATCTTCTGCTTTAACTTTGAGTTCAAGTCCGAAAGCATCTTCAAGTAAACGCATACCTTGTGCACCACGCATTACCATTCTAACGTCTGTTTCGTCTTGAAGTTGACCGTTTTTAGCAACGTAATCAGCTTTTCCGTTAGGATATTTAACGTGAATGTCATCTCCGTCTTGTTCAATTGCATCATAGAGTGCAATTCTTGTTTTCGGATTTTCCATAACAGAGTTTAATGTTGCAACACAATAGCAATCACCTATTGCATATTGAGCCGATGCAAATCTTTGTGCCGGCGGGAAAAGTTTAATGAAGGTTTCTTTATCCATTTTTAATTGGTGAGCTTTGTCGCCGTCATCTTTAACGTAAATCATATCTTCGTCTGCAACTTTGAAAACATCACCTGTTTTTCTGTTTTTGCTGCCTTCTTCAACTGACTTAACTTCAGGGCAGTAAACATCATTTACATTTTTTCCTTCAGCTGCACATTCATACATCATAACGATGTCTTCTTCCATTTGGTCGCACATTTTACCTGTTGCCCAATATGAAGATAAAGTTTGAGGCGTTAATTTCTTTTCCTTTATGAGTTCAAGCTGCATTTCTACGTTACTTGTTTCAACTGAACCTTGTTCCATAACTTTTATAAGATTTTCTCTGTTTTCACCCTTAATAAAAGGAGATGCAGGGTGACTGTTCAAAAATGCTCTTGCATTACAAGGATCATCAGCTGTTAATTTCGGCGGTTTTATACCAAGCATTGATTGGAATTGTTCTGCTGAGGCATGTGCCGTAATTTGTTGTTCTTGTTGCATAACAGGTGCTTGCTGTTTTTTTGCGGCAGCCTTGTCATTATTTTGTGCTGATCTTACTTCTAATGCTGCATTAATTGGTGTTACGTTCATACTTACCTGATTTCTTATTATAAATTGTATTTCTTACACTTTCACATTTTATTATAAATCCATTTTGAAAAAAAATTGCTATTGTTGCATAAAAATTTAATAAAATATTTACAATAATTTTTTTATGTATTAAAATTTAGTTACTCACCAATCCTCTGTGCAGATTTTGGAAACTATCGGTACAGATTGGCAGTAAAATCGAAAGATTTTGCAACTCGGTCAGTATCGGAACTTGTTCGGCAAAACCGAGCGGGTTATTGTTACCACAAGAAAATGCAACAGAAAGGACAAAACAATGGCAAATATTAAATCAGCAAAGAAAAGAATATTAACAGCAGAAAGAAACCACGATAGAAACGTTGCTTTCAAATCAGCGGTTAAAACAGCAGTTAAAAAAGTTCTCGAAAATGCTGCAGCCAAAAATCAAGACGCAGTTAACGAATCACTCAGCAACGTTTACAAACTTTGCGATAAAGGTGTTTCAAAAGGTATTTTCCACAAAAATACGGCTGCAAGAAAAAAATCAAGATTGACAAAGGCAGTTAATAAATTGCTCGCTGAATAAGGTTTATTCAGATTTGTTAATCACGTCTAAAAGCCCTTCTTTGAGGGCTTTTAGATTTTTTAATTTTAAAGCATGCTTCAAAAAAGCATGCTTTATATTTTGTATTTATTTAGATATATAATTATGAATTTCTTAAATTTGTGATGAATTTCTTTAATCTGTCCATTGCGATTTTTAATGTTTCTAATGAATATGCGTAGGATATTCTCAAAAATCCTTCGCCACTTTCGCCGAAAGCTGTTCCGGGGACAGTTGCAACGTTTTCTTCCTGTAAAAATCTTGTTGCAAATTCTTCACTTGTCATGCCGAATTCTTTTATGCAGGGAAAAACGTAGAAGGCACCGAATGGTTCAAAACATTCAAGCCCCATTTCTTTAAATGCGTTCATCAAAAATCTTCTTCTGTGGTTATATGAGCGACGCATTTCTTCAACGTCTTTATCACCGTTTTTCAAGGCTTCAACGGCAGCATATTGGCTTGTTGTCGGAGCACACATAATTGCGTATTGGTGGATTTTGAGCATTTGTTCCAAAATCTTTTTAGGACCGCAGGCATAGCCTAAACGCCAACCTGTCATTGCATAGGCTTTTGAAAAACCGTTTATTAAAATCGTTCTTTCTTTCATGCCCGCAATCGAAGTTATAGAAACGTGTTTACCTTGGTAGGTTAATTCTGCATAAATTTCGTCAGACAAGACATACAAATCTTTTTCTATAACGACTTTAGCAATAGCTTCAAGTTCTTCTTTGTTTAAGATTGAGCCTGTTGGGTTGTTTGGGAACGGTAAAACTAAGATTTTAGTTTTGTCGGTAACATTTTCAAGAATTTCTTCAGGAGTCAGTCTGAAATCATTTTTTGCTTGAAGGTTTATGATAACGGGTTTTCCGCCTGCCAAGAAAGCACAAGGCTTGTAGGAAACGTAGCTCGGCTGCGGGATAAGAACTTCATCGCCGTCGTTTAACATTGCCCTGAAAGCTATATCAATAGCTTCTGACCCCCCGACTGTTACCATGATTTCATTTTTCGGATTGTAGGTAACGTTTTGAGAACGTTTAATATAGTTAGCAATTTCTTGTTTTAATTCAGACAAACCCGAATTAGACGTGTAGAAAGTTTTACCTTTTTCAAGGGAATAAATACCTTCATCTCTAATGTGCCAAGGAGTATCAAAATCAGGTTCGCCCACGCCTAAAGAAATTACGTCGTCCATTTCGCTGACTAAGTCGAAAAACTTTCTTATTCCTGAAGGTTTTACCTGTGTTATTTTTTCAGATAAAGGATTTCTCATGAAATGACCTCTCTGCTGTCTTTTTGTTTAACTTCCATAATTGTGCCGTGGTCTTTGTATTTTTTGAGTATAAAGTGAGTTGCTGTACTCAAAACGGCTTCAAGCGGTGATAATTTGTTTGAAACGAATGCCGAAACTTCACGGAGAGATTTTCCTTGCAAAGTGATGAGCAAATCGTATCCGCCTGAAATTAAGTAAACCGAATTAACTTCGGGGTAGTTGTAAATTCTTTCTGCAATAGAATCAAAACCTTGTCCTCTTTGCGGAGTTACACGAACTTCAATTAATGCTGTTACTTTTTCGTCGGAAATTTTATCCCAGTCGATTAAAGTGTGATAACCGCATATAACACCTGCTTTTTCAAGCTCCGTAATTTTATTGAAAACAGTTTCTTCATTTGTTCCGAGCAAAACCGCCAATTCTTTTAAGTCAATTCTGCTGTTTTTTTCTATTATGGATAATAATTCTTCTTGCATAGCTGTCCCCTTAAAGTTTGTATTAACATTATTTTAGTACAAACTTTCCGTTTTGTCAGATTAATAATTAATAATTTAAAATTTTTACATGTGGCGTTTCAAAACAAGAACTTCTTCATAAGTCGCTCCTGCTTCCGTCAATTCCTCGGGTGTAATTCCAAACAATGTTAAAACATCTTTTGTTTCTTTATCAAGTATATCCGATTGAATTTTATGTATTATTAAGTCTATTGCATCTTTTCTTGACAGCGAACTCTCTAAAATCGGTTTGTTTAACGTCCGCTTCTTACACTTGCCCATATCTTTTCCTTTGTGTCGTTACTAAATTGTATTTATTCAAACCGAAAAATCAATATCATCTTTTTATAAATTGTTAAGTTTTGTTAAGCATGTTTTGCAAAAAAGTAAATTTTTGAACTTGAGAAACATTTATAATCATGTCAAAAGTGTAGTGAATGAGAAAATCAAACCGACAGGGTAATGAAATAAATCGGTTTAGAGATTATAATAATAACGAAAGGTAAGTGTAATATGTTTAATTTAAAGAATTTGAAAGTTGTAAAAGAAATCAAGAATCTTCAACCCAAATTAAAGTGGTTAATGTTTTCAGAAGTTGAAGATTACAAACTCAACAGTGATTATTTCGATATGATTTGCGGAACGAAAGAAAACAATGTTGAAGCAACAGAATTATATTTGGAAAGAATGGTTAGAGAATCTTTGGTAAAAGAATTTTCACCGGATATTAAAAGCTTAAAATCATTTGATTTATTGGCAGATATGGTATTGCACAATCTCAAGAAAAAACAGCTTGAAGAAATTGATGCTATGGAAGAAGAAGCATAATCTGTTAATAAAATAACTAACCTTTCGTAAACGGTACTCATGGGTAATGTGAGTACCGTTTTTTTTGTTGAATATGAAAGTGGTTCTGTCAAACGAAAGGAAGAAAAATGAAGTATTTAATAAAAAAGCCCGACACTTTTATAAGCATGTTAAATGATGATATTACATCAATTTTGCACAAAAGTTTTGATAATTTATTTCCTGAATATGTTTTTGAACAGGAAATGAAAGGTATGGTCATGCCCGTTGATATAAAAGAATTTGAGGACAAATACGATGTAAAAGTCGAATTACCGGGGATAGACAGAAAAGACATCGTTTTAGACTTGCATAAAAATTCTTTGAAAATTGAAGCTGAAAAGATGTTAGAAAAAGATGATGAAAATTCAAAGAAAAAATATCATAAAAGTGAATTTCGTTATGGAAAATATCAGAGAACATTGTATTTTCCTGAAGATGTTGATGTCGATAAATGCGATGCAACTTTGAAAAACGGGGTTTTATCGATTGAATTGAAAAAGGTCGAAAAAGAAGAAGAAAAGCAAAGAAAGATAGAGATTAAAGAATAATGACAACAATTCTCGGATTAAAAACAGAAAATCGTTTTAAATCATCGGAGTGCATACAAAAAATATTAACGGATTACGGTTGTTTTGTAAGAACAAGACTCGGACTTCATGATATTGGAGAAGGTGTTTGCCCGAAATATGCACTTATGATTTTAGAAATACCAAATGATGAAAAGGCTGTCAATATTGCAAATCAGCTTTTAAATATTGATGGAATTGAAATTCAAAGAATGCAGTTTGATATTTAAAAACAGAAAGGATTAGGCTTTTCTTACGAGAAAAGCCTTTTTTAAAATATATGACAAAAAGAGTTGTTATAATCGGTGGTGGAGCTGCAGGCCCGAAAACTGCCGCAAAATTACGCCGTCAAAATCCCGATATTATTATAGAAATGTACACTGACGAATATGACATATCATATTCGGCATGCGGGCTTCCATACTATATAAGCGGTATTATTCCTCATATTGATGAATTGCTTGTCCGCTCGCCTGCTCAATTTGAAAGTCGGGGAGTTCGAGTGTTTTTAGGCGAAAAAGCTATTAAAATCAACAAAGAAAATAAGTCGGTTATTTTTAAAAATGTTAAAACTGACGAAGAAAAAGAGGTTTATTACGATATTCTCGTAATTGCAACAGGTGCAAGACCTCGGGTGCCGTCTATCCAAAATCATGATTTCAAAAATGTTTATACTTTGCGAAAACTTGCTGACGGTGTTGCAATAAGAGAAAAAATGCTTAAATCGAAAAATGCGACGATTGTCGGATTTGGCTATATTGGGGTTGAAATACTTGAAGCCTTTATAAAAAACGGTTTGAGCGTTAATATTATCGACAACAATAAGCATTTACTCGGCTCGGCTTTTGACGATGATATTGCTGTTCAAATTCAAAAATATATTGAAACCCGTGACGGCGATAAAATTAAACTGTTTACAGGACAATATGCTACAAGATTTGTCGGCGAAAATAATATCGCTCAAAAAGTTGTGACTTCTGACGGGCATGAGTTTGAAACTGATTTTATAGTTTTATCGACAGGCGTCGTGCCAAATAGCGAAATTGCCGTCGAGGCAGGTCTTAAAACGGGGGTAAATAACAGCATTTGGGTTGATAACCATTTGAAAACTTCTCAACCTGATATTTATTCAGTTGGTGACTGCTGTACGAAAAGGCATATTGTCACTAAACATCAATGCTGGCTTCCGTTAGGTTCAACAGCCAATAAAGAAGGACGTTGTGCCGCTATTAACATTGCTAATTACAACTGTGATTTTGAAGGTGTTTTAGGAACAACCGTCAGCCGATATTTTGATTACACACTTGCCAAAACAGGAATAACCGAAACAGAAGCTAAAGGTTTAGGCTATGATGTCGTAACCGCAACGGTTACAAAAGAGGATAGAGCAGGTTACATGCCCGAATGTGCCGAAATCACTTTAAAACTTGTTGTTGATGTAAATTCTCGTGATATTTTAGGTTTGCAAGGTATAGGAAATGGAGATGCCGAAAAGCGTGTTGCAACGATTTCGGCAGCCATTGTAGATTTTGTAAAAGTTGATGATATTATGAGTCTTGATTTACCTTATGCACCGCCATTTTCGACGGCGATAGACCCGCTTTTGAACGCTGTTCATATCATTCAGGATAAACTTAAAATTTTAGATTGATAATTAACCTTTTTTAGGTTGGTAAGTTATCATTCTGACCAATAATTCATTGGCTTTTATTAATTGAACATCTCGTTTCGCCTTGATATCCGCATCGGAAAATTTGACGGTAATATCGGGCGAAATTCCTTTTTTATGAATATCTGTTCCGTTAGGTGTCAAATATTTTTGAATTGTGATATTGCAGCCTGAACCTGCAGGTAATTTGTTAATTTCTTGAACAAGTCCTTTTCCGAAAGATTTTTCGCCTACAATTAATGCTCGGTTATTATCTTTCATAGCACCTGAGAAAATTTCACTTGCCGATGCACTTCCGCCGTTGATTAAAATAACAATCGGTTTGTCGCATACATATTGTCTTGAAGCTCTCATTATGTCTTTGTAATTTTCACGGTCAACCGTGCTTACGATAACTCCGCCATTCAAAAACATATCGGATAAAGTGATTGCGTTTGTTAATAATCCTCCGGGGTTTGAACGAATATCAATTATGTATCCTTTTTTAGTTTGCTGCTCTGTTAATGCTTTTTTAAATTCATCTATTGCATTTTGGCTGATGAAAGAACTTAATCTTATATATCCGACTCTCGGGTCAAGTTTAACCGTGTCTGTCGGGAGTTTTGTCGATACCGATTTGATGTCGATTTTTGCTCTTTTTACTGTATAAAGTTTGTTCGGTACATTTTTTCTTTTTATCAAAAGTCTTACAACAGTTCCTTCTTCACCTCGGATTAAATCTGCTGCTTTATCAACCGTGATACCTTTTGTGGAACGACCGTCAATTTCCAAAATTTCGTCTTCGGCTTTTAAACCTGCACGTTCGCCGGGGGTGTCTTCCATTGGAGCTATTACGAATAATTTTCCGTCACGAGTTCCGATTTGTACACCGATACCCTTTAAAGAACCTTTAATACTGCTTGTTTCTTCTTTGAATTCTTTCGGGTCCAAAAATTTTGTATATGGATCATTCAAACTTGCCAACATCGTATCAATTGCAACGTAAGCATCTTCGTCGGTTTTGATATGATTGTCGTATTTCTTTCTCCATTTGTACCAATTTTGATGATTGTTTGTCTGGTCAACGTATTTTGCGTTGATTAATTTCCAAACTTGGTCATATAACATTGTTTGCGGTGATGCCATGCCAGGCAATACCGTCGATATTATTAAAGCTGTTGTTATTAAAAGTTTTTTCACGGTTGTTCTCCTGATTTTATTATAGTACAAATGAAAAATTTTTCATCATCAGAATATTTAGACCGTAAGTTAATAAAAAAAGTTTCACTTTTGTGTTTCTTTTAGTAAATCGGGTGTTATTGATGTTTCAAAAAGACTTTCATAAATTTTGTTTTTGTCAAATGTCGGAATTTTGAAATCTTTTTGATTTAAATCTTTTTTCGCAAACAATAACCAATAATTGTCTTCGTATATTTTATCCATTGTCAATAAACTGCTGTCAAAATCAGGTTTTTTTATTTCATAAATCGGTTTGTATAAAATTACCAAATCTGTTTTATAATCATTCAAAACACTATTAGTGTTTTCTTCGTTTTGAGTTTCAAATCTTTGTTCCGTTTCCAACAATTTTATCGGATAAACTTCCTCATATCGTCCGTCCATAAAGATTTTGTTTTGCGGATATAATTTATAGGCACAGAAACTTCCGTAAGTCATATCGATGTATAAGTTGCCTTGAATTTTGTTAGCTTTTATAAATTCTATTGCAGAAAACGGATAAATACTGTTATCGATTGTCGAGTATTTCATTTCTCTGCCCATTTGCAATGAGGCTAAAGCCATTAAAATTATTATTCCGTATATGAATTTATTTTTTGCATCTGTAAAAACTTTCAAAAATTTTACTTTTGCCAAAACTTTATAAACGTCATCAAATAAAAATACAGATGCCGTGATAACAAAAAACGGAATGAGCTTTGTGTGAGCTATTGCTAAATACCCCGTTGTAAAAAGTAAAAATATTTTTGTTTTATCAGCTTTTTTTACATCGAATTTCTCAATGATTGCAGATGAAAACACTATTAGTGTCATAAAAATTGCATAAATTTTAAACTTCAATCCGTACAAAATATTTGAATTTGCAAACGGAGAACACCATTCGGAGATAAATTCTCTTTGCATTACGCCTGCTGAAAATAAGAATTTTACATAACCTATACCGTATGGATTTATAAACGCCGCAAGCAATGACACTATTAGTGTTATAATGTATGGTTTAATGTCTTTATCGTTTAAATATTCTCCAAAGATGTATAAAAGCAAAATTCCATATCCGCTTAAACAACCGCCGTGGGTGTTTATCCACACTAACATTAAAGGCGGAATAATTGCGAGTAACAGTTTTTTGTTATAAATTCGGTAGGCTTCTAATATCGTCAGCAAAATTGCGAAAAATAAAAAAGTGAACATGTGACATCTTACAGTCAGAGCAAAGACGAAATTCGCTGCGGCTGCGGCAATAACAAAGTATAAAATTTGAAAAGGTGTCGAATTTTTGAGTTTTCTCAGCCAAACGCATAATGCGGTTATTGCAAAAATTAAAAACATCATACTCGATTTTAGAATTGAGAGAGTTTCTAATTTTGATATTCCAAAAAGATTATTTAGCTTTGAAAACCAATATATAAAAGCACTTGCACCCCATTCGTGGTCGAACCAATAATTTGAAGTTGTGTAGGAATAAAAATCATGCTTTAAAATTGTATGATTTTCTATAACTGACATGCCCGCAATCAATCTTGCCCACAGGTCAAAATCGGGCTGAATAGGGAATGCAGAGGCAAAGCACCACAATAATAAGGTTAAGAAAAATATTATCGGTAAAATATTTTTTTTAATCATAATCTGCTTCCTGAGAGCATTTTAGCATGCACATAGAGATTTTAAAAACGATTATTAAGTAGATTGTAATAATTGTTTTTTCTTTTCTTGTTCTTCTTTGGCGAATACGCAGCCGCAATAGCTTTGTCTGTAAAAGTTTTCGGCTTTTGCAATCTGCATGGTTTTTAAAAACCCGTTTTTCTTTCTAAAGTCGGTATCAACAAAAGTCAAATTGTATTTTTCTGCTGCCAAAACACCTGCATTTATTATGTCTTGACGAATTTTATGCGGACTTATGAATAAAGTTGTAGTGAATTTTTCAATTCCTAATTCTTTTGCTTTTTTTGCTGTTTGCATAAGACGAAATTCAAAGCATTTTTGACATCTTTTGCCTCTTTCAGGCTCTTTTTCTAATCCTTTAACGTAGTTATACCAGTCGTTTTCGTTATCATCTTCAATTATAAGTTTATAGTTCATTTTGCCGCAATATCTGATGAGTTCGGCTAATCTTCTGTCATGTTCGGCTTTGGGGTAAATATTCGGATTGAAAAAATATATCGTCGGCTCAAACTCGGCTTCTGTTAAAAGCTGCAAGGGATACCCCGCACACACAGCACAGCAGGCGTGTAACACTATTTGTTGCATTATTGTTTTTTCCCTTCTGCACCTAATTTTATAAGTTTTTCTTTCAAATCATAATATGGAATATTTCCTGTTATTTTCTCCATATTAATTATTATTGTCGGGGTTGCTTCAATATTTTGTTTCAAGCCTTCCTCAATTTCGTTTTTCAATTCTGCCGTAATTTCATCAGATGCGGCATCGGCTTTTAATTGCTTCATATTCAAGCCTTTTATACCTTTTAAGGTTCTTATAATTTTTTCGTCGCTATCGGGAGTTTGGTCGAAAAGTCTTTCATTAACTTCCCAATATTTACCTTGTTTTTTTGCTGCGAGAGCGTATTTCGCCATTCTGCAAGAGCCGTCGTGTCCTTTTGTAACCAAAGGATTACATTCTCCGTCAAGCGGCATATTGTGCTGAATTACTTTTATTCCGTTGAGTTCCGACAAAATTCTCTTTAACGATAAATTTACCATATAGCATGATGCACAGTTGTAATCCATATATTCATGGATAATTATTTTGGCATTTTCACTGCCCATTGTGTTGTCTTTTGTTTCAAAATCCGTTGTTATAGAGTATTTTAATTTCAATGGTTTTATTTGAGGCGTGAGAACATAACTTAAGCTTGTATATGTCAAAATGCCTATACCTAAAAGGATTACAGCTATGAAAGCTATTAAATATTTTTTTATTGAAATTGCTGATTTGAAATCTTCAATCGAAGTTTTTAGCTCAAAGTACCATTTTTCTTTGTAATTTTTTGTTGATAAAGCTATGAATAAATCGACGAAATACGTTATTAAACAAAGAATGCAGATTTTGTTGATTATGAAAAATGAAATAAATGCAAGGCACATTGATATTGTAAAAGCAAGTGACGACAAGCAGAAAATGTAGGCTTGAGGATTTTTGAATACTTCTGCAAATTTGAATATTTTAAATTTTGCGAGAAACGGTGCTGTAAAAAGAAAAATTATAAATGAATAGAAAAATAATCCCCACAAACATAACGGAATTCCGAAAAACTGTGAGTAGGAAGTTTTTGCAACTCCGTCACAGTCTATGACGTTATTTACCGAACAAAAACTTGAAAGTGCGTAAGGGTTGAAATTTGCATCATAATATATTTTGCAAAGCTCTAAAGACAGCACAATTCCAATTATTGTGAGTAAAAATACAAAAATCTTTTTTATTCTTTCCATAATGACAAAATCCTCGTTTGACATTTATTGTACCACGTCAAACAATCTCTGTCATTTAACTTTCGGATTATTACGTTTAATCTTTTCGTTGAAATTATCTCATTTTGTCGTAATTCTATCGGGTGATACCCGTGTGTGTAAATTTCATAACCCTTAAAACAGATGATTTTTTTTAGCTAAAAAAATGATATTGTGTATTTGAAAGGAATTAAATATGTTGACGAACGAATTATTAAAAGCTACTGATTTTGTTACCGATAGGGAATTTACAGCAAGACCTTTGGAACATAAGGGGTTAAATAAACATTTTCTTAATTTACTTTCGGCAGATGTTTTTATTTCGAGAAAGAAAAATATCTTTGATATTTTTAAATCAATTTTTCATTCATAAAATACGAATTGAGAGAGAATAACTAAAAAAGCCCTCTAAATGAGGGCTTTTCTTTATACCATTGATACAATCGAACGATTATTTCGTCATATTGTAGCTGATACCTGCTTCTTTCATTCTCTTGAGAGCTTCTTTGATTACATCTGCAGGTTTTGTAAGTGCAATTCTGAAAAATCCTTCGCCGTATTTGCCGTAACCGTTTCCGGGCGGAACTACAACGTGAGCTTTTTCAAGCATTACTGTTACAAATTCTTCTGATGTAAAGCCTTTCGGTACAGGAACCCAAAGATAGAATGTAGCTTTTGATGTTTCAATATTCCAGCCTAATTCTCTCAAGCCTGCTTCCATAAGTTCTTTACGTTCTTTGTACATATCGTTGAGCTTTTGAATTCTTTCTTTCGGTGTGTTAAATGCTGCAACTGCTGCTTGTTGAATAGCTTTGAATACACCTGAATCGATATTGTTTTTGATTGTACCGAGTGCTTTTATCGCATCTTTGTTTCCGCATACAAAACCGACTCTCCAGCCCGTCATGTTGTATGATTTTGAATGTGAGAAAAATTCGATTGCGATATCTTTTGCACCTTCAACCTGTAATACAGACGGTGCAACGTATCCGTCGTATGTCATTTCGCAATATGCTTGGTCATGGCAAAGTAAAATGTCATATTTCTTACAAAAATCAACGGCTTTTTTGAAGAAATCCAAGTCGCAAACAGCTCCTGTCGGGTTGTTCGGGTAGTTTAAGAACATAATTTTTGCTTTTTTTGCGATATCTTCGGGGATTTTATCAAAATCTGGAAGAAAATGATTTTCTGCAGAAAGCGGCATTGAATAAGGTGTACCGCCTGCAAAAATAGTTGCGTTTTTGTAAACAGGATATCCGGGATCCGGAACAAGGGTGTAATCGCCTTCATCAACGTATGCGAAAAATACGTGAGCGATAGCTTCTTTCGAGCCAATGTTTGCAAGCATTTCCGTATCAGCATCAAGTTCTACTCCGAAACGGTTTTTCATCCATTTGCATGCTGCTTGTCTGAAATCTTTTGTTCCGTTGTATGGCGGATAGTCGTGGTTTTTCGGTTCATCAATAGCTTTGTGCATTTCAGCAACAACATCTTCAAGTGTCGGAGTGTCGGGATCGCCTATTCCGAGGCTTATTATGTCGTAGCCTTTTGCTTTTGCTTCGTCAATCTTTCTGTCAATTTCTGCAAAAAGATATGGCGGAATTTTATCTAATCTTACTGATTGCTTCATTTACTACTCCTTTATCAGTTATTAATTGTTTTTATATTATCAGAAATATTTTGTCATGTAAAAATTTTATTGATTTTGTTTGTAACAAGTGGTTTTTTAGTACCTTATGTATTTCTCATAAACAGAAAAATCAAGTTTTTTTAATTCTTCTTCCGAAAAGATATATCCTGTCTTTTGTTTTATAAAATCTTTCATTTTATTTTCGCAAACTTCCGTATTATCGTTGTCGTTGCAAACATAAACTTTTTGTCTGTATTCATTTCCTTGTTCATTACCATAAAGATTTGAAAAATATGAAAAAGAAAAATAGGGGCAAACTACCCAAGATTTTTGATAGGTATAAAAAATATCTGTTTTTTTGGAAATACTTATAAAGCATCTGTCTAAAATATATAACTCTCTTTTGTAATTAAGTACTTCTTCATTGTTGTATTTAAAGTTGTAATTTTCTTTATCATATATATAATTAGACACCAATATAAATATTATGGTAAGCCTTATTATTGTATATTTGTTTTTGCAATAAGCAAACAAGTAACCCCAAAGTGATAAAATTAGGTTAAAAAGGGTCGTTTTGGTCAGCATTTTTATTCCTTGATGTTGGAAAGAATATTGAATATTGTATCCTTCTTCTAAGCCAACGATAATCAATATTTGAAAAAGAAGTGCTGATATAATGACAGATATTGTGTATATAAAAATACGCTTATTTCTGTCTTTATTTTTTACAAATAATCCTACTGCAATTAAAAATAGTGCAATAAAAATAAAAAACCATTTGTTTTCCATTATAACTTCATTAAAATATGTAGAAATAAAATTTGGAAAAATATTAATTAAATCTGATAAAGTATAGTGATTATTTCTTTCTGCAAACCAATCTTGAAAATTTGAGGTGAAAAAAACCAAGCAATTTAAAATTGAAATTCCGATCCATGTCAAAAGAAATTTGTTTTTGCTAATATTAGTTTTTAAAATTAATAAATGTAATATAAATCCCAAAAACAATCCGCAACAAATTATAAATCTGAAATATTCGTTTGAAAAAGCATCAATAATTAGTAATGAACAAAAAACAAAAATTTGTCTTTTATTTAAAGATTTTTCAAGAACGTAATATTTTTCAAATTCATAAAAAAGAATAAAGGCTATTGCAGGTAATAAAATATATGCGTATGTCCAACAATCGTGCTGCAAAATCCATGTAGAGCCGATTCTATGAGTAAATTTTAAAATAACAAATATGAACAGAACAGATAAAAATGGAGCAAAAATATCAACAAATTTGTTGTTTGAGATATATTTAAACAGATTTTTTACAAAAACAATAAGAAGAAAATAAACAGAAATAAATAATAACCATACTGTATATTTTTCATAACATTCAACGGGATGAATTTTTAATAATTCCGGTAGGTATCTTTGTGTGAAAACATGCAAAACAGAAAGAATAACATAAAAATGGTCACTTGATGTGAAAATTTGAAGTATTGAATCTGATGGAATACTATGAGAACAGGATAAGAACGGCATAAATAACGATTCATTTCTCGGTACAATATTGGGATAAATCGGAGATAAGATTTTATAGCACGCTAATGCAGAAAGCAGATAAGACAGTATTTGAAAAATTTTTATCATAATTCTCATTAATAAAACTCTCTAAAGTCTGAAAATAGTTTTTTAGTAAATATTCATATAACAAAGAATATTATTTGTCAAAAACTATGATTTATTGTTTTTTGTGTCATCTGTCAAAATTTTAACAGATGGGATTTTGGGCAAACCTAAGTGATAATATGATGCGAATAATCTTATTAAAATTGTTATCAAAATCGTTGTTGTGACAGCAAGAGATGTTTTGACATTATGGGTGTACATAAAGTAGTAAATACAAGCACCTGCTATTGCCGCAGAAGCATATATATCTTTGTATAACACGAATGGTGCTTTCCCTGCCAAAATGTCACGGAGCATTCCGCCGCCGATACCTGTTATGACTCCGACAAAAATAGAAAGAAATGCATTCTCGGCAAAACCGTTAATTATTGCCGTGTTTGTACCTGTTACGGCAAAAATTCCTAATCCTACCGCATCAAAGAAATTTACGACTTCAATAAAAAATTGTTGGTTCTTTTTGAATTTTACGGTTGCAACTGCTGCTGCCGCAAAAGCTAAACAAGAGGTTATAAATGCAGCAAAAACGTATAGAGAGTTTTTGAACATGGTTGGAGGAATAATTCCTAAAATTATATCTCTTAACGCACCGCCGCCGACGGCTGTTATGACACCTAATACGATAATTCCGAATATGTCGAAATTTCGTTTTATTCCAACTATCGCTCCTGATATGGCAAATGCAATTATTCCGATTAATTCAATTATTATAATTTCGTTACCGAATGTCATATTTATCTTTCTTTTGACTTTATCTTGTATTAAAATTCTGATATAATTTTAAAATAAACAAGGAGTATGATGATGAAAAAGAATTTATTTGTAAAGTTATGTACTTTATTTTTGATTATGCTTTTTTCAACACCTGCAGTATTTGCTACGGTTTTGAAGTTTGCTCAAATCTCTGATATTCACTATCAGCCGAAAGCTCCGAAAGATGAAAAGAGTTTTAAATTAAAGTATTATTCATTGAAGTTTTTAGATGATGCAGCAGAGCAAATCAAAAATGAAAAAGATGTGAAGTTTATTCTTGTAACAGGTGATGCTGCTGATAAACCTCTCGTAAAAGATTTTGATTTTATCTACAGATACTTGAATAAAGTTCTTCCGAAACCTTGGTATTATTGCCTTGGAAATCATGATGTCGCTATTAACGGCGAACTTTCTAAAGCTAAACAAACAGAATTGTTAAATGAAATTAACCCGAAAGGTTTTGGCAAGGGTAAAACATATTACTCTTTCACACCTAAAAGAGATATGACTTTTATCGGTCTTGATGCGACTTATGATACGAAAATTACGTCACAAGGCTATTTGCCGCCTGAACAACTTAAATTTGTTGACAATACAATCAAAAATGCTAAAGATGATGTTATTGTAATCTTTTTACATCACCCTTTAACATATCCTGCACAAGCATCAGACCACAATGTTATAAATGATACTGATTTCAAGAAAATTTTGACAAAATATGATAATCCTATTCTTGTAATCGGCGGTCACTTCCATGCCTGCAAGGTTGAGAGAGTCGGCGATAACATTGTAGAAGTTGCTTCACCTGCATTGGTAAGCTATCCGAATGCTTTCAGATTTTTCACAATAGATAATCAAAAGGATAAAACAACATTTACAATTGATTATAGAGAAACAACTCATAAGGATTTGCAAGCTTTAGCAAAACAAAAACTTACATGGGGTCACAAATGGGTTTACGGAAATGCAACCGACAGACTCACAACAATTACTATTGATAAAAAATGTAAATGCAAAACGAAATAACGGAAAGCGAAGAATATGGAGAATAACGGTAAATTTACTGTTAAATTCAGAGGCATAAGAGGTTCATACCCGACTCCGAATAAAGGATTTCTTGAAATCGGCGGAAATACGTCATGTGTAGAGGTCAATGTCGGCGGACATTTGATTATTCTTGATGCGGGGACGGGTATAATTTCTCTCGGAAACGAACTTATGAAAAGACATATTGCTTCTTCCGATGAGATGTTTCAGAGAACTCCCATATATGCAACAATTTTGTTGAGCCATATTCATGCCGACCATATACAAGGTTTGAATTTCTTTAAACCTTTAGGAATTTTGACTTCTAAAATCAGAGTTTACGGCTCAAGTGATTATGACGAATCTCTGGAAGATAATATCCATACACTTTTGTACGGAAAGTCTTTTCCCGTTTCGTTAAATGACATTGCAGCAGATTTTAAAATATCAAATATAAACGAAAGTGAAGTATTGATATTTTCTGAAAACAGCCCTATTCCGTTAAGAAAACGTGTTATTTCTGCCGATGACATTATTCCCGTTGGAAATGAAGTTATCGTAAGCTGTATGAAATCCTATGCTCACGGAACAGAGGGTGTAATGGTTTATAAAATAGCATATAAAAATAAAACCTTGGTTTATGCGACAGATAAAGAAAGTTACATCGGTGGAGATAAAAGACTTGCATTTTTCGCAAGAAATGCGAATTTATTAATTCATGACAGTCAATATACGGGTGAAGATTACATGTCGCCGATTGCTCCTAAACAAGGTTTTGGACATTCTACATTTGAAATGGCGATTGAAAATGCTAAAACAGCTCAGGTGGAACAACTTGCATTTTTCCATTTTGACCCGTCTTATGATGATGAAAAATTGAAAAACATTGAACAGTATTATAAATCCCAATTTGAAGGCTGTTTTATGGCTTATGAAGGTTGTGAAACAGAGTTATTATGAAGAAAACACTAATAGTGCTATCTCTTTTTGTATCTTCGTTTGTCCTTTGCGGGGCAACCGATATGAATTATGTAATCGATGCAGAAGCCAATGCTGCAAGACATAATAATTTAGGTTTGGCATATTTGCAGGAAAGGTATTATTTTGGTGCGATAAAGGAGTTTGAGATAGCTATTAACTTGAACCCTAATTCTCAAGCATCTGCCATATATTTCAACAATTTGGGCAGAACATATATTGCTATTGGGTATCCGGAACTTGCAGAAGCCAAATTTTTGCAAGCTATAAGAAAATATCCGCTTAATTTTGAATTTTATAAAAATCTTGTAGATGCTTACGGGAAGCAAAATTGTATAGAAGAAAGACTTAAATATCACAAAAAATACAGAAAAAACAAACTTGATGATATTACGATTGCTCTTTTATATGGTGCAATGGGGCAAATCAAGACCGAATTGACCATTCTTGACGAGTTTTGTGAAACGGAGCCGGACTTAATAATTACACCTGCGATAAGGCAATACGTGCAGGAACAGGCAAGATATTTAAGAACTGATTTTAAATATTTGCATTAATATGGTATAATATTTTTTCAGAAAATATAAATCGGAAAGGACGTACAAATGGCAAAAGATTGCAGTTTTGATATAGTTTCGGAATTTGATAAACAAGAACTTGTAAATGCGATAGACCAAGTTAAAAGAGATATTGTTTCTCGTTTTGATTTGAAAGACAGCGGTGCAGAAGTTATTTTAGATTCGGATAAATCAATTACCGTTACGGTTAAAGATGATATGAAATTGAGAAATATTGTTGATATTATTCAATCAAAAATGATTAAAAGAAATTTGAGCATAAAAATTTTAGATGCACAGCCTGTTGAAAACGCATTAGGCGGAAATGTCCGTCAAGTTTTCAATTTGAAAAAAGGTTTGTCAATGGAGCTTGCGAAAAAAATTACGGCAGATATAAAAGCTTCAAAATTGAAAGTCCAAGCAGCTATTCAAGGCGACCAAGTAAGAGTTTCGGGCAAAAGCCGTGATGATTTACAAGAAATCATTAAACTTATGAAACAAAACGAAGATAAATATGATGTTGCCTTGCAATTTACAAACTACAGATAGTGTTATTGCTTGCAAACATTGATTGTATAAAAAGAAAACCGACGTCATCATCGTCGGTTTTTTATTTGTAATAAGCCCCTGATAGGATTCGAACCTACGACAATTTCCTTAGGACGGAACCGCTCTATCCGGCTGAGCTACAGAGGCTTTTGTTTTGTATGTTTATTTTTGAATTTTATTTCAGCTGCATTTTCGATGATTGTGACGAATTTTCGACGTGCATCTAAAAGCTGTTTGTTATTATATTATTCCGAATAGCGGTTTTGTCAAGTTTAATGCTTGTTATATTTTATTAATAAAACTTCTTTTTAAGTCAAAATTTTTTGTAAACGTGATATAATTTGATTAATAAAAACAGGGGTGTTTGTATGACAGATATAAGATTTAGAGCCAATAAAGAATTTTTGATAAACAGAATGTGCAAAATCATATCTGTTATAACAGTATTGTTAATCATTGCAGGGATTTCGTTTACCATATATACGATAAAAGCCGAAGAAAGAGCTTGTTTAAAATATATGGAGCAAAATGTTAAGCAAACATCTTCTAATTTGCGTGGACGTGTAAAAAGTGATATGCAGATGCTGGCTGTTTTATCGGGAAATTTATCTACGGAAATCCCTTCTTTTTCTGAAAAAGCTGTCACGGATTATTTGCTTGCGAAAGTTGCCGATGAAAAATTTCACAGATTATCATTTACTTATCCTGACGGAAAAAATATCAGAGTTCAGGAGAAAATCGGCAAATTACCTTCTGCGAATATGGAAGGTTTATCCTGTTTTGAAGTTGCGATGAGCGGAGCACCTTGTTTTGCCGATGTTACGGAAGAACCTCTTGCCCGTTCCGGATTTGTAAACAGATACTATGTTCCTGTTTTTAATTCAAAACATCAGGTTGTCGGTGTTTTAGGCTCAATGATTGATTCAGACGTCTTTAAGACTATCCTTTCATATAATAATTTCGGAGATAAAGGCTATTCGCACATTATTGATTCAGATGGAAATTATTTAGTAAAATCAGCTAATGAAACGAATATTTTTTCAAATTTCTTTGACCAAAAGATTAAATTTATAAATACTACCGAAGAAAAATTAAAAGAGGATTTAAAAACAAGGGACAGCGGTACATTCCAGTTCAAATGGAAGGACGGAAAAAAATACGTAGCTGCATATTCGTTTATCGGTCATAATAATTCTTTTGTTTTGTCAGATGTGCCGAAAGACGTTATTTTAATGCATATTAATAATATTTTAGGGGCAATATCCGTTATAGTTTTGACGATTGGTGCTTTGCTGCTATTGCTTTTGAGATACAGTGAAAAACTTAATCGTGAAAATGAAACGGTTATTTATAAAGTTGCTTTTACGGACGAGGTTACTGAAAGTATTAATAAAACTAAGTTTTTGCTTGATGCAAGAGAACTTTTAACCAGATATTCCGATGCTAATTATGCAATGATTTCAATGGATATAACGAAATTCAAAGTCATAAACGAGCTTTACGGATATAATCGTGCTAACGTAATATTAAAAGACGTTTTCAATATTGTGAAAAAGAATTTGAGCAAAGGCAGCGTTTGTGCGAGAGATTTTGCCGCAACTTATGCAATACTCTTTCGGTATGAGCAAAAAGATTTTATTGTTAAATATTTTATAAATAACGTCGTTGCAGAAATTGAAAAATACAATAATGAAGTTATGTCAACGATTTCCGAAAATGCTAATTTGCGTGTTATATCTAAATTATCTGCAATTTTCGGTATTTATTTGATTACGGATAAAACTTTGCCGATAGCTCAAATGTGCGATAGAGCATCACTTGCGAAGAGAAATATGAAAACTGATGTTATGAGTATTTATCAGTTTTATGATGACGGTATAAGAGCACAAATTCTGCAAGATAAGGCTATTGAAGATGAGATGTATCATGCTTTGAATGATAAACAATTTAAAATGTATCTCCAACCGAAGTTTAATATGGAAACGATGGAATTAGCGGGGGCTGAGGCTCTTGTCAGATGGATTCACCCAAAGCGTGGAATGTTGCCGCCGAATGATTTTATTCCGCTTTTTGAGAAAAACGGTTTCATTATTGAACTTGATAAATATATGTGGCGTCTTGCCTGCGAATTTCTTTCTCAAAGAAAAATTGATGGCGGTGTGTTATTTCCGATTTCCGTAAATGTTTCGAGAGTACATTTGAACAATGATGCTTTTATTGACGAGCTTTTGGGTTTGATAAAGGAATACGATTTAGAACCTCAATATCTTGAACTTGAATTGACAGAATCGGCTTGCTTAAATGATGAAAATCGTTTTATCAAGATAATTACGAAACTTAAAGAGTATGGTTTTATTATAAATATGGACGATTTTGGAACGGGGTATTCGTCTTTAAACATGTTAAGACATCTTCCTGTTGATGTTTTGAAACTTGATAGAAACTTTATAACAGATTCTATCGGAGAGAAAAAAGGCGAAACAATTGTTCGATATGTTTTGAAAATGGCTAAAGAATTAGATATGGAAACGGTTGCAGAAGGTATTGAAACTCCGGGACAAGCTCAATTTTTGAAGGATTGCGGCTGTGATATTGCTCAAGGATATTTGTACGGACGACCTTTATCAATAGAACAATTCGTTAATACTTTCCTTATGGGTGAACAATCTATTTATCAAGATTAAAAAACACTATTAGTGTTAATGCATTTTATTGCTTTGATTGTAGTAGATAAAAGGTTATAACACTATTAGTGTTTTTGTGTCTTTCTTTGACTGTAAAATTGATACAACTAATCGTGTTATCCATTGTAAAATAAAAAGCTGTATCGGTTTGATACAGCTTTTAGATATTGAGGATATAATTTTATTAGGCGTGTGTAAATAATCTTAAAACGGCGTATGCTGCTGCTGAAATTGCGATACAGCAAGGAATTGTCAGCACCCAAGCTGTTACGATGTTGCCTACAACACCCCATTTTACTGCATGGGCTTTAACGGTTGAGCCAACACCCATAATAACGGTTGAAACGATGTGGGTCGTGCTTAACGGAATTCCGAAATGTGATGCCGTCATAATGATAGCAGCACTCGAAAAATCAGCTGCTGCACCATTTATAGGCTTCATTTTGATGATTTTCTTGCCCATTGTTTTGATGATTTTCCAACCGCCTGACATAGTTCCTAATGCCATTGTTATTGCACAAATAATTTTTACATAAACGGGGACATAAAATTCTCCGCTCATAGTTATCACGCCGCATGTAACCAATGCCATTGTGATAATACCCATAGTTTTTTGAGCATCATTCATACCGTGGCTTAAAGCAACCATGCCCGAAGCCACTATTTGTACTTTAGAAAATTTTCTGTTTACTGCATCCGGTCTTTTTGTGCAGAAAACCCATAAGAATATTGCCATTACGGTGAAGCCTACCAAAAACCCTGCGACAGGAGATGCAAACATTGGGATAATGACTTTGTTTATGAGTAATTTAAGGTTTACGCAATTTACACCTGCGTGAATAACGGAAGCGCCGATTAATCCGCCGATAAGTGCGTGCGAAGAACTTGACGGAAGTCCGAACCACCATGTTATTAAATTCCAGATAACTGCAGCGATTAAAGCACTGAGAATAACTTGCAGTGTTATGGTATCTGCTGCGATTATTCCTGCACCGATTGTTTTTGCTACGCTGACACCAATCATAGCACCGATAAAGTTTAAAAATGCAGAATACAAAACAGCTGTTCTCGGACTCAAAACTTTTGTTGAAACGACTGCTGCTATTGCATTTGCACTATCGTGAAAACCGTTAATGTATTCGAAAGCGATAGCAGTTATTATTACGGCACATAATAATACAATTGTTAAAACAGTCATATTATCCTCTAACTTTCTTTCAGAATAACGTTCATAACCGCATCGGAAACGTGATAGCAGGTATCCAATGCATTTTCGATATCTTTGTGAATATCTCTGAATTTTATTACTGTTAAAGCATCGTATTCGCCTGAGAAAAGCGAATCAAGTGCTGCATAGTGAATTTCGTCCCCTCTTGTTTCAATTTCTTTCATTTTGAGGTTTCTGTCCGTGATTTTGGAAACAGTCGTTTTTTGTCTGAAATTATGCATAATATAGTCGAGTTCCTCTGTTGCGGAAATCAATGTATTCGACTGTTGAAGCATGTGGTCGGTTGCTTTGTCTATTCTGTAAACTTTGAAATTCAATGTTGCTTTGATAATCTTTTTTGTAATTCGATTTAACATAGTTGCAATATTTTGAATATCTTCTCTTTCAATCGGAGTTATGAAGGTTTGGTTCAAAACTTTCAAGGTTTTTTTGAGAATTTTATTGCTTTTATGCTTATATTGACGAGCTGTTACCAAAGTATCTTCATTTACATTTTCTTCTAATATTTTTTTGAACAGCAAAGCTGCCTGCTTACATGTTTCCGAACTTTCTTCAAAAAGTTGATAGAAAACGTCGTTAGACGGTGGAAGTATGTAAGACATCAAATTAAATTTTGCCATATTTACCTTTCTTTCTAAAATCAGGTTAGTTTTCGCCTGATTAGCTCTTTTTTTATTTTATTTAATCCTGATTGTATAATTCTTGAAATTCTTGACGGAGAAAGGTTGTATTCAGCAGCCATTTCTCTTAATTTTTTTTCATCAAAAAATTTCGCTTCTATAAATTCTCTTTCACGAGGCGGTAAAAGCTTCATCGCCTCTTTTATTGCGTGGCTCATTTCGTGAAAAACAACTTGTTCTTCAGGTGTTTCGTGACTGTCTTTTATTTGAGTCGGATTTTCATTTTCTGCAAGTTCGTCAACTGATAAAATTGTTTGATATACAGCCGCTCTAACATTTACGGGGTCTTGATTTTCAAATAAATTATTCTGTTTATTTCTGAGAACATACCATTTGTATCTTCTTCTGATTTCGTTTCTTACAGCCCATTTTACGGCAGTCGAAATGTAGGACTTATTGTAAGTTCCCTCGGGTGTTGTGGAGCATAAACGGTGAATAACCTGAGTTGCAATATTTACGATTTCTTCGTATTCAACAAGATGCCGAGCAGAAATTTTTTTGAATTCTACTTTCGCAAGAGTTTCTATAAACTCCTTGTAGTCGGAAATATTGAAATTTTTCATTGTGATTTCCGTGTCAGGCACTTTTAAACCTCATCATCCACACACCTAAATTTTATCATGAACAAATATTTTTTCTAAACATTTGTTATCATTTTGTTACGATTAAATTTAAAATTTTTGCACAAAAAAACCGCCCTAAAAAAGAGCGGTTTTTTAAATATTGAAAATGATTATTTACCGAGTTTAGAAATGAATTTGAT
>CAKVIE010000006.1 GCA_934754505.1 uncultured Candidatus Melainabacteria bacterium | reverse complement strand
CATGCGGTACACTTAATTTGAAAAATTTACAAACTTAACAAAACTTTTGCATCGAAAACAAAATATCTTCGGCAAATGATGAAAATAATTTTTATTGATAATTTGTTTTAAGAAGAAATAAAAAAAAATACATAAATCCTCGCAAATTTACTTCGCTCCTCGTGATGACGCATTTATTTATTATGTCATTGCGAGAAAAACGTGCAAATACTTTCAAATAAAAACAGATTGGCTAAACTGAAAGGCAGCTTGTTGCCCGTGGCAATACAGAAAAACATATTTTTTTAATTTTATACTTATCCTTATGAATATTCCGCCTCACCACTGGATCACCACGTCGCTTCACTCCTCGTGATGACAACTTTTTTTCCGATGTCATTGCGAAAAACCTCGCTCGTGACGACAATTTCCTTTCCGATGTCATTGCGAGAAAATCTTTGATTTTCGTGGCAATCCATTCAGAATATTTCAAATTAAAGCTCAAAACTTATGAATAAAACAAATTATCTAAACTGAAAGGCAACTTGTTGCCCAATTCTCAAATTCATAAATTCACAAAATCATAGACAATTACGAAACCATTTTGTATAATAAAGCAATGAAAAAAATGCATTTTGTGAAAAAGAGGAGTTAATATGGCAGATAATTCCCCGCAAAACGGGAATAGCTTTAATGCGGAAAATCAGGAAAATCACAATGAAAATAAAAATGTTGAGTTTGACCAATTTTGCCAAAATTATAAAAAGTCCTACAAACCGGGATATGTAGTTGGATAAATTTTTTGTGTACAAACCGATACATACAAGCCTTTTTTCACAATAAGAGTGAGAATGTCACAAGCACGTATTTAAATTTTAAGGAGTAAAAAATAATGACGGATAATTACGAAGAAGATAAAGTCTACAAACTAAAAACAAGCTATAGAAATAAGTATATAGAATGTCCTTGCTGTAAAACCATTTTGTACAACAAATCTCAAACTTGCAAAAATTGTAATAGTATTCTTGAAGTTCAAAAAAATACAATACTTCAAGAAATAAAAATTTACTTTAAAAATTATTTTATATCTGATGTCAAAGGATTTTTTAAAACAAAATTTTTTAAATTCTTTTTACTTTTTAATTTGAATGTATTTTTGATTGTTGGTTTTGCAAACAGTCTATTTAGACCTTATCCTATAGCAAAATTTTTTCTGAGTAATGCTGTTGCTGTTAATACTTTATATATTTTTCCATTAAGTAAACTTTTTGGTTGGAATAATATTTTTGCAAAACCTTTTTATCCTGTCCGGGAACTTTTGTATCAAACCGGATTATTTTTTCTTCCTAAATATGAAGGAGAAAGAGAAAGCTGGTGGTTTGCCGTTAGATTTAAGGAATATGATGATTTTGTTCTTCCTGCTTTATATAAATTGCACACTATTCGGGCTACTTATTGGGATTTTAAAAATCTAAACAAAATCGAAAAATATAATGATGAAGTATATGAACATATTTTAAAATTAGCAACATTAAAAATAAGAGATAAACATTTGCGATCCCGTAGGTATAATCAACTGGTCATTACATTATGGAAATATCGTGTAGGAGTTGGAAATGCATGGATTATTAAATTACACAAATACGATCGTAATTCTTTTTTTGAAGATAAAAGAATGAAAAAATTTGAAACTTTACTTAATTTGTTTATAAGTCAAACAGATTATATAAAAAAAGAAGAACCAGAAGAATACAAATATTTTAAAAAAGCAACAAATCACTTTTATTTAGATAGTGTTGTTTTATTTCAGTATAGTCACAAGATAGTTATTAGAGATTTAATTAAAAATAAAGTAATTGATAATAATAAGCCGGGAGAAATTTATAATCTTTCAAAATTTGATAAAACCTATTGCAATAATAAATATTTTAATATTATGACAGATTCAATAAGTAGAATAAATACATATTTAGAAGATGAATTTTTATCTGAAAACACAAAAATTCATATAAAAAACAGTTCCGTAAACAGTATATGTCCAAATGAAGACAAAATGTTTTCTATGTGTACCAACTATGAGAGTAAATATTAGTTAATGTATTCCTAATACGAAAGGAGTCCGTAGGTTGGGTTTTAACCCAACAGAAAAACTTGTTGCCCGTGGTAATCAAAAAATAATAAACAAAACGAAGTTTTGTCTATGAGTGAAACGAATTCAGCTCCAACGGCAGTCGTAGGTTGGGTTTAAACCCAACGGAAACTGATATTTACAAAATATAAACTAACGCAACATTTCTTTGACCGCAAAGAAACGTTGCACAAAGAAACTCTCTCGCTGATTTCCGCTCGTTATTTGTTTGTAATTTCTCGTTTGCTAAAATTTCAAAACTCGGACTTTGTCCTCAAACATTGAAATTTTTTAACGCAAACTTCGAAAACAACAAATACTCGCTCCAATATGCTCGATTTGTTTTTTTATAAATTTTTCACTTAATCACTGGATCACCACGTCGTTTCACTCCTCGTGATGACAATGCTCATTATTGAGTTAATAAGAAACCTGTAACGTTGAAATTCATAAAATCATAGACAAATAAAGGGGCATTTTGTATAATTGAGCAATGAAAAATATGCATTTTGTGAAAAAGAGGAGTCCGTAGGTTGGGTTTAAACCCAACAGAACAAGGAGCAAAAGTGAAACAAATTAGAAAGAACAGTTACAATATTTGTAGCATAAGATAAATTTTGGGATCACCACGCTCCGCTGTCTTGGATTTGCTTCACAAAATACAGTCGCTCATTTCGCAACCATTCGCTATGTTTTTTGCTACTTCGGGTTCGCTCGCTCTGCTCGACTCCACCCTACGCAAATCCGCTCGTGATGACAACTTCTTTTCCGATGCCATTGAGTGATGTGGATTTGCGTAGTGCCAAGTATGTAGGCTTGTTAAAACCCAATTTACTGACTAACTGTTAAAAACCAAACCCTAAACTAATAGTCAATTCTTTCTATTTTGAAAATTACAGGTCTTGTTCCGTCTGAACAGCAGGTTATCATTGTATTCTCGTCTTTCATCCAGCCTCTCATAATAGAACCGCCTTGTAATCCTGTATATATATATCTTGCAATAGCGTCCCAAGCTTCGGAACAATGAGGCATTTTCGGGCCGCCTGCAATTGTGTTTGCATCATATTCCGTTTTTGTAAGTGTATTTATTCCCATGTGCCAAAAATCATCTTTTCCGTCTTCTCGTTCAAATATAAATTCATCGCCGACGTTGTAGCACGGGCATGCTCCTGAATTGGGGTCAGAACAATATTCTTGTTGTAATTCGGGATATAATTTTTTATCTATTACCGTTACTTTAACTTTATGTTTCATAACAATTTCACTCTTTTAAATAATAATCTTGCTTTTGCTGCTTGAGGCATTATTATGCAGCTTTTTTCTTTGAATTTGTATCAAATGTATCTTCGCAAAGACCGTATTTTCGCCATTCGCATTTTCCGCAAAGTTCTTTATGATTATCTTTATTCATTATCGAAAAAACTTTTTGCATATATTCCTGCCAAGTCATTATCGTTCCTGTTGCAATATTCAAAAGTCCTTTTACTTTTTCATCTAATGTTGCAAGAAAATCCGAATTGCATCTTTTTCCGTTTTTTCCAACAGCATTCGGACAATTTTTACATAAGTCGTCTTTGCCGTCTGTTATTCTTACAAATGTGTCGGGGTGTTCCTTTAATTGTTCCGATATTGTGTCCCAGCTCGTTTTGTGTTGACCGTCGTAACCTTTGCCTTCATATCCCGGTAAACACAACAAATGATGTGCTCTTAAATTTAATATTTCGTTCATGTTCTTCTCACTTACCTGTTTCTTATAAAACAATGAACTTTGAAAAATGCTCAATTTATAAAAAATGTTATGAAATATTAACGTAATATTTTTTTTGTACGAAAAAAGCAGATACTCTCGTACCTGCTTTTCTTTAATATAAACGGTTATGATAATAAGTAAATTATGCTTCTTCAGCTTTTTCTTCTTCTTCAGAAATGATTTCTTCTTTGATGATTTCTGATGCAACAATGTTTACGTTCATTTCTGCTTTAACTTTTGAAGTTAATTTGATTGTCATAACAAATTTGCCTAATTTGTTCAAAGGTGAGCTTAAAGTGATTTCTTTTCTATCAACTTCAATACCTGTTTTATCAAGAATTTCTTCTGCCAATCTCTTTGTTGTGATTGTTCCGAATAATTTTCCGCTTTCACCTGCTTTTGCTGCGATTTCCAAAGTTGCGAGTTCGTTAAGTTTTTCGCAAATTGCAAGTGCTTCTTGGTGAAGTTTTTCTTGTTTTGCTTTAATTCTTGCAAGGTTTTGTTCTCTGTTTTTGATTGCTCCTGCTGTTGCTTTTGTTGCTAAGTTTTGCGGAAGCAAAAAGTTTCTTGCATAACCGTCTTTAACTTTTACGATATCGCCTGCTTCTCCGATATTTTGAACATCTTTTGTTAAAATAATTTCCATTATATTTCTCCTTTGTAATATTTTAGAAGTAATAAAATCATAGTAAAAACATAATAAATTGTCTATATCTGATTTTTATTTTGTTTTTAAATTTTGCAAAATAATGCCTGTCTGTTCTTTGTTTTCTGTAAATACTTGCAGCTTTTGAAATTTATCAGAAAACTCGATTGCATTAACGAATAATCCTTTATGGATTTTGGTATTTATATCTCTTTTATTAAAGATGTACTCTTTTTTAGAAAATACTTGCTTTAGAACTATATAATCATCATAAAATGCAATTACCAGCGGGATATTCGGAATTACTATTCTTCCACATGATTTTAATAAAAACAGATATTCTTTTGGTTCTCCATGTTTCTCTTTTACTTCCGATAGTAGTTTTGGTCGAAAAAATAAAGGAAAATTTATTATTAAAAATATAATGACTATTAAAAACATGTAAGGCAGACGTTCTATATATAATCTGATATCATGTTTTGGGTAATAATAATAATAACCATTGTGAAAGTGATAAGCTGAAGAAAAATACGTCATCTTTTATCTCCTTTATTGAACTTTAATTCTGCCGTCACGTTTGATTTCTATTGGTTCATCGCTTTTTCTGTTTTTGAAATAATCGATTGTGATTTGGTCTTTGTCATAATTAAACATTTTTAAAACTTTTACGTCAGACAAAGATGTAAATCCGTCGCCGCCCTTTAAAAGATAGTCGTCATAAGCAGCTTTATATGTTTTTTCTGTTGACGGGTTATTAACGTCTATTTCGTGTTTTGTGCCGTCTTTGTTCAATATTGAGGCTTGTGTTACTTTTCCGTCTTGTGACATTGTATAAGTCATGCCCGAAACTTGTATGATAGAAGGCTTCAAATCAGGCTTTGTCAAAGATGTTCCGCCGTGATTGAGAGCATCAATTAAGTTCTTTTCCGACAATTCGACAATGCACATTGAATTTTTGAACGGGAAAATACCATTGATATCTCGTTCCGTAAATTCTCCGAGTTCAAGTCCGCCTCTGAAATTTGCCGAGTTCATCAAAACGATATCTGCACCCGTGGATTCTCTGACTACGTCCATAAATACGTCAGCGTAAGGGTTTTCTTCTACATTCATTCTTGTTGTCAAAGGCTCAATGGTTTTTATTTTGCCTAAAACGGGTGATTTGCCGAGTGCAACATTTGTCGTTGTCGTCATAAGCATGCCTTTTGCAAATTTTGATGTATCAAAAACGTTGTTTTGAGCTTTGGTAATTATACCTTTTTCGTCATATTGCACGTTTAAAATACCAAAGTTTTTACCGTCACGTCCTGCCTGTGTTATGACAACAGGTTCGCCTTTCGGTGAATATTGCAGGTTTTCACCTTTTTTTATGTCTAAAACCAAGTCGTGTGAGTGTCCGCCTATAATAACATCAACTCCCGAAACGTTTTTTGCAAAGTCTTTTTCTTCTTCATATCCCGAATGAGAAAGCATTATGACTTTGTTTATACCTTGCTTTTGGAGCTTATCAGACTCTTTTTGAAGCTCTGCGTATGCTTCTTTTCCGCCTGAAATTTTTATACCTTCAAACAGCGTTTTATCTTTCATTCTTTCAATTAAAGTCGGCGATTGTGCACCGATAATTCCGTATTTTTCACCGCTTTTACCTGTCATAACAGTTGATTTAATCACTTGTCCTTTTAAAGGATTTGTTTGCGGTATAAAAGCGTTTGCAGCAACTTTTACGGCTCTTACTCCTGCCAGAAGTGAAGATAATATCGTTGCTCCTATGTCAAATTCATGGTTTCCTATTGCGGTTGCTTGTATGCCTGTTGCGTTCAAAAATTGTGCTGATGCTTCATTTGCTTTTTTATTTGAGCCGATAAAAATATCTCCTGCTGAAAACTTAAAAGCATCTATATTGTCTTTTTCACTTGTGAAACTGTCGAATTGTGTCGATGCATTATTCAATTTATCCATCGACGGCAGCTGTCCATGCACATCATTTACATAAAAAATTGATTGATAATTTTCATCTCCGCTTGAAAATGTTGTAAAACAATTATCATAAGGCGTTGATGCCCCAATAGCGTTAACCATATACACTTCCCCTTAATTTCTTACGAAAATAAGGATATCAAAAGCATAGTTCCGTTTCAAGAAGTATTTTTGCGTATGCAGTATCTGAGTGGTTAGTGATTTTTATATTTGAATATTCGCCATCTGAATAATAAACCGTTCCGCCGCATGCCTCTATTAAACACGCATCATCTGTGAAATTTTCGTTTTGAAATTTTTCGTGAGCTTCTAAAATTTTTCTATATTCAAAAATTTGCGGTGTTTGAACATTTATGAGGTTTGCTCTGTTCGGAGTTGATGTGATTTTATTCGTTTCATCAACTGTTTTGATGGTATCGGTCGTTTTAACGGCTGTAATAACGGCTTTTTTTTCAAAAGCTGTTTCTAAACATCTTTTAACGGTTTTTTCTTGTATAAGCGGTCTTGCTGCATCGTGAATTATCACAAAATCACAATCTCCGACTGCCTTTAAACCTTTGAAAACCGATTGCTGACGAGAATCTCCGCCTTGAATAACTTTTACATTTTTATAATCTTTAAATAATTCTGCCGTTTCTTCTTGAAATGAGCTATGGCACGGGATTACTATTTCAAAGCCCATTTCGGTAAACAAATCAACCGAATATTTAATAACCGGTTTTCCGCATAAATCTTCAAAAAGTTTATTCGTGGAACCGTATCTTCTTGACGTTCCGCCTGCTGTTACTACTGCTTTTACTGTTGGCATTCAGCCTCCAAAGTGTTTGAAGGCTTTATCCGAAAAAACATTTTCATCAATGATGTACTTTTCACCGTCTTTTGTGATTTCTACGGACGGTGTGTCGGAATAATCTTCAATATAGCCGATATACTTGATTTTATCTGTTTCTAAAATTGAGAAATAATAATATGAAACACAGAAAATAATTTCATAGTCTTCTCCGCCCCATAAAACCCAATCTTCAAGCGGTACATTGTTGTCTTTCGCTAACTTTTTAACCTCGTCTAAGACCGGAATATCATCAAAATTTACTTTTATTGAAACTTTTGAGTCTTTAGAAATTTTGTATAAAGCATCTGCAAGTCCGTCGGAAGTATCCGTTACGGCAATATTTTCTTCTACAAATTGACCCATATAATGAGCTTCTTCAAGTTTTGCTTTGGGCAAAAGATGTGCATTTATGACTTCATCTGATGCGGGAATTGCTTTCTGTAATGCAAATAAACCGGCAGCACTTGCTCCGTAATTTCCTGTTGATAAAATGAAATACCCCGGTTTTGCAAATTTTCTTGAAACATTTATATCGTGACGTCTTGTTCCGATTGCTGTTATGGAAACAAAAATTTTATCCGCAGCCGTGATATCTCCGCCTGTTACAACAACATTGTATTCTCGGCATGCTTCATTTACCCCTCTGTAAAACTCTCTTACAAAATCAGCTGATGTATCTTGCGGCAAAGAAAGTCCGATTGAAATATAAGCAGGGTTGCAAATAGTGACGGCTAAGTCGCTGATGTTTACCGCAACTGCTTTTTTGCCAAGTTTGAACGGGGTTGTCCAACACATTTTAAAATGGACATCTTCTACAAGCGTATCTTGTGTTACAAAAAGGTTTGATTCTTTTATATCTGCACAATCATCGCCTATGTATCTGCTGTCATCTAAAGTTTCTTTTATTATTTCTATAAATTCTGTTTCTTTCATAAATTAATCTTACCATAAAATATCTTTTTATAAATATGTTAAAAAAATGTAAAAACTTACTTTTTTTTCTTGAAATTCCACTTTAAAATTGTTTGCTTTTTGTTAAAATAATTATGTATTAACAAGGATTTTATATAAAATATATGCTTAAATTTGATTATACCAACATTCAACAAGAAGTTATCGGTTATGAACATGGTATAGATATTGAATTTGAATTTGCTAATTATTCTCAGAAAATTGCAACGATTATAAATGATATTAATCATCAAAGGAAAATTCATGCTCCGACTTATCATTGGCTTGATTATTCTCCGGAAAACAAAATCGTTCAAGATATACTTGAGTATGCGGAAAGTGTCAGAGGTAAATTTTTAAATATTGTTATTGTCGGAATAGGTGCTCCTATTTTGGGCATAAGAACTTTACTTGATTCTTTGCTGAAACCGTTTTGGAACTCGTTAGACAGAGAAGCAAAAAATAATTATCCCAATATAGTTTTTATGGGAGATATTGACCCTGATAATGTTGCAGGGATTACAAACTTTAAAAATATTGATAAGAGTTTATTTTTGATAATTTCACAAGACGGATTAAATCCTGATTCAATGGCTCTTTTTATGCTTGCTAAACGACGTTTGGAATTTGAAATAGGCAGCAAAGCTCGTGAAAATATTGTTGTTTGTACTCAACAAACATCTTTGTTAAGGCAAATTGCCAACCAAGAGGGGTATAAATGCTTTGATGTTCCTGAATCTGCTATTCCGAGATTTTCGCTTTTTACATCTTGCGGACTTGTGCCGCTGGCTCTTTTCGGAATTGATATTATTGAATTACTAAACGGTGTAAAGGACTTTTTTGAGCTTTCTCTAATACCTTCGATTTATAAAAACCCCGCTGCTCAAACAGCTCTTTTCCACTTTTTGTTATACAAACAAAAAAATAAATATATTTCTGTCATAATGCCTTATTCGACAAGGTTAAAATGTCTGCCTTATTGGTGTACCCAAATTAAAGGCGAGTCGCTTATTAAAAATATTAATAATGATGGAAAATATCTTCCGACAGGTCAAATCCCTTATGCAACATACGGAAGCGGCGACCAGCATTCTTTGCTCCAAATGCTGACAGAGGGTCCGAACAATAAAATCATAAATATTTTAAAAGTTGAAAAATTTGATACTGATTATGTAATCCCCGACTATTACGATAGTACCTGTGCCGGGTATTTAAGCGGTAAAACACTTACAAATCTTATTGAAATACAAATAAATTCAATTAAAACCATTTTGACAGAAAATAAACGTCCGAATATTCTTATTACTCTGCCTCAAATTTCACCCTATGATTTAGGGCAGTTTATGGCTTTATATATGATTAATATGCCAATCCAAGCTGCTTTGTATAATATTAATCCGTTTTCTCATACAAGGTATGAAAATCTTCAAAATTATACATTTGCACAGCTTGGTAAATACGGTTACGAAGAAACTCTCAAGGAATACATCGAAAAAAACAAAAAAATTAGTTCATTATCGGTTCTTCCTGAATAGCTACTGCCGAAATTTGGTTTGACAAAAATGCAACTTTTTTAATCGGTCCTGTTGTTTCTTTTTCTATAATTTTTGCAACATTGTTTTGTGTTTTGTAAATCTCAAGCAATTCTTCGTATTCTTGTTTCGGATTGTCAAAATACAATACTAACGGAGCTATTGAGTTCTTTAAAAATACAAGTACCGACGTTCTGATTTTATAATTTTGGGCAAATCCTTGCTGCATATTCTTTCCTTTCATCTGCTTCTTTCTGTAATTTAATGATAAAACGATGCTCCGTCAACAACCAAAAAAATGATTTTTATTTTATAATATCTTTATTATAAGGAGTTTTTTATGGCAAATTTTATTAAATATCTCGGACACAGTGCTTTTTATATCAAATCTGATAATTTTGGCTTGCTTTTTGACCCTTGGCTTTCTAATAATCCAAATGTGAATTTTGACTACAAAAAAGAAAATGTTACTCATATCCTTTTATCTCACGGGCATGGTGACCATTTCGGAGAAACCTTGGAAATTTCAAAAGCTACGGGTGCAAAAGTTATTGCTGTCTATGAAACTGCCAATTTCTGCTCTAATCAGGGGGTAAATGCGGTTGGCGTTGCTATGGGGTCGGAAATTAAATTTGAGTTCGGTTCGGCAAGATTTTTCGGAGCTATTCACTCTAACAGCTTGCCAAACGGTCAATATGGCGGAATAGCTGGTTCAATCCTTGTAAATCTTTCAGGCAAAAAGATATTTTTTGCAGGTGATACGGCTCTCACGAAAGACTTTGAGCTTATTGGTGAATTTTATAAACCTGAAATTGCAATGCTCCCAATCGGCGGGCATTTTACAATGGGGGTTGATGATGCTGTGATTGCCTCAAAAATGCTTGGTGCCGAAACAATCATTCCAATGCATTACAATACGTTTGATGCAATAAATGCAGACGTTTCGGATTTTAAATCGAAAATTCAGGCATTGGGAAAAACTTGTCAAATTATGCAAATTAACGATGAAATGAAAATATAGTATGAAAAAACAAAAATATTCAGCTTTTATAGTTCCGACAGGTGTCGGTGCGGAAATCGGCGGTTTTGCAGGTGATGCGGGTCGTTTCGCTTCAAAAATCTCAAAAGAATTTCCGTTGATTGTTAATCCGAATGTCGTTAATGCCGCTTGTTTTTCCTCGATTAATGAAAATATGCTTTATGTCGAGGGTTATGCTTTAACGGAATTTTTTAAAGGTAATATTTCTCTGAAATTGTCTAAAAACAACAAAATCGGTGTGATTTTTGACAAAGCTGTTTCTAAAGATGTTTTGAATGTTCATATCAATACAGTAAATGCTGTCAAAACGGTTTACGATATTGATGTTATCGGTTATGAAATAAGCTCGGAATGTGCCGATGTTGAATTTTTTACAACCGAAAACGGCTTGTCATCAGGCAGAATTAATAATCCTGATACTTTAGTTGATGCGGGTAAAAAACTCCTTTCAAAAGGGGCTGATGTTCTTGCCGTTGTTTGTAAATTCGACGAGGCTGAAGAAGATAATTATTCCGACGGTGAAGGCGTTGATGTCATAGGCGGTGCGGAAGCTTTGATTTCTCACTATTTGAGCAAAAAACTCCACGTTCCTGTCGTCCATGCTCCTGCCTTTGATGATTATCAAATAAAACCTGATTTAGTTCACCCTAAAGCCGCTGCAGAGTTTATTACACCGACTTTTTTACCTTGTCTGCTGTTTGGGCTTCAAAACGCACCTTTGATTGTTGACGGGCATGTTGGAGATGCCGTGAATATTAAAGATGTTGAATATTTGATTATGCCTTATGATTCTCTCGGTTCGTCTGTTGTTACAAATGCTTTAAATAAGGGTATTAAAGTTTTGGCAGTTGAAAATAACAAGACTGTTTTGAACGCAAATTCTTCCAATCTCGGTTTAGATGATGTTATAATAAAAATAAAGTCTTATGATGATTGTTTAGAGTATATGAAAAAGGCATTAAATGAAAAATAAACGTTACGGATTTACATTGGCTGAAATTCTTTTGACACTTATAATTGTGGGTGTAATTACAGTGTTGTCTTTGCAAACGATAAAAATGCAAAAAACAACATTTGGCTTTACTTGTTATCATTTTTTTAGAGATTTAAAAATTACGGTCGGGCACATGGCATCTCAAACCGTCGGCGGAAGTTTGGCATCTTTTTCTTGTGATAGAGCTGCAGATTCTGACAATCCCGATGATTATACGACTTGTATGACGGCAGGGCAAAATTCTACCGAAAATGAATTTCTTTTGAACTACAAAACAGGCACGGGCTTTTGTAAAGGTTTAGCGTCTTTTATGGCGACGGCAAGTGCCGTAAAATGCACTGCTGCTGATTTGAATAATGCAACTTTAGAAAATATTTACGGCGGAATTAATGCTGACACCGTACCCAATTTTACGTTATTGAACAAAAACTTTATTTACGTTTCAAATAGAGTTGTGCCGACAGGAACAGGGGCGGCTAAGCCTTATCGTATTGTTTCTGCTGATTTGAACGGATATTCCAAACCTAATGAGGTCGGAAAAGATATAATTTCTTTTGCCGTGTTTGATAACGGCGAAGTGCTGCCGCTTGGTGATCCTGCAGAAAATACAAAATATTTCATGGGCGTTGTCAAAATCAGAAATATTTTACAACGTTCATCTGACGGTGCTGACAATGTTCTTCAATCTTTACGCCACCCTGCATCTATTGTCAGAACTTCCGCAGGCAAAAATTTGACCTTTAAAGATGCTTATTGCTGGACTCTCGGTGCATCTGAAAATTATCCGAATTATTGTTCAGGCTATACTTCTTTTTCTGAAAGTTTTAATATGAATGTCAATGATGATGCGGGTAATCCTGTTAAAGTCAATGTTAGTGCATGTTTTGAAAATCAATACAATGCCGATGGTTCGGTTGCAAAACAAGTGAACGGTCAAGATTTCGTTGCAGAATGCGATTTTAATATAATTAAACCGCAAGTAACGAAGTTTTTCCCTGTATTGCAAGATGTTTATTCTTCCAAAAATAATATTGAAGGCATTGATGCTTACGGAAAACCGATAACGGAACAAATTTATAAATATTAATCTTTTAAATTATCCTAAAGAACCTTGCTTGCAGGGTTCTTTTTTGTGTATATATTTTTTGTTAAAAAACGTAACAAAGAAATGTTAAAATAATGCAAAACACAGCATTTTTGATTTATACTCATAACGTCTTATAGGTATTTAATAACGGAGTGTTAATTTATGAACAAAAAGGCATTATTTAATTTGGCACTCATTGCATTGGCAGGATCTTTCGGCGGACTTCTTGTCGGATATGACACGGGTATCATATCGGGAGCTCAATTATTTGTTACAAATGATTTGGCACTTACTCCCGAAAAGGAAGGTTTACTTGTTGCTGCTGCAATGATTGGTGCGTTTATCGGCGTATTTGTTAATGGTTTTCTTGCAGATAGAATCGGGCGAAAAAAAGTTCTCGGACTTTTAGGTTTGATTTATTTAGTCGGCTGTTGTATAAGTTCGCATGCTACGAGTGCAACTATGTTGATTTCCGCAAGAATTTTAAGCGGCATTGCGGTCGGTATGTCAACTTCGATTGTTCCTATGTATTTATCGGAACTTTCACCTCAAAAAGTCAGAGGATTTTTTGCCTCGTTGTATCAATTATCACTTACTTTCGGAATTTTGGTTTCATATTTAACAGGATATATTTTCTCAGCTTCTGCAGATTGGAGAACAATGCTGCTTTCGGGAATTATCCCTGCTATCATCGTTTTAATCGCATTTATTTTCCTTTCGGAATCTCCGAGATGGCTTATTTTGAAAGGTCGTGATGAAGAAGCAAAAAAAGTTTTTGAAAGAATTGAAGCTGAAGAAGACGTTCAGCAAAGAATTGATGAAGTAAAAGAAAGTACAAAAAATAAAGGCGGAAACGAAAAAGTCGGCTTTAAAAAATGGATGATAGCTCCTGTTTTGATTGGGGTCGGAATTATGTTCGCTCAAATTTTAACAGGTATTAACGTTATTATCTGTTATGCTTCAAAAATCTTCCAAATGGCAGGTTTTGCAGATGAATCTTCTGCTACAAAAATTGCAATCATCATCGGACTTGTAAACTTCTTGATGACATTTGTTGCAATGTACTTTAGCGACAAAGTCGGAAGAAAACCGTTATTGCTTTCAGGGGCAACAATTATGGGAATCAGCATGTTCTTAATTGCTTTCTCCTTCTTGTTTGGAGCATCGCTTGGCGAATATCAAAAATGGCTTGCAGTAATTTCAATTATCGGTTTTATCTGCTCTTTTGCATATTCTCTTGGTCCTGTTGCTTGGGTTATCGTTTCGGAAATTTTCCCGTTAGAAGCAAAAGGTATGCTTATGATTTTCCCTGTTTCAGCAAATTATCTTTCTAATATCTTCATTCTTTTGGCATTCCCCGTTATGATAAGCAAATTGAGTGAAGGCGTAACTTTTGCAATCTTCGGTGTTCTTTGTGTAATATCTTTGATTTTCATCTACTTTATGGTTCCGGAAACCAAAGGTCTTTCACTTGAACAAATTGAAGAAAATTGGAAGAATGGTGTTAAGCCGAAAAACTTCTAATTGCAATAGATAACACTATTAGTTGCCGCACGGATTTTTAAATTTGTGCGGTAATTTTTTAGCAATAAATTTCTTTTTCGTTTTTATATGTTACGAATGCAATTTTAGAATTTGCTTTTTTTACGTATTTTCTTTCTGTATAAATAACAGGAATTCTTGAGTCGTTTTGTGTTTTGGAAAATCTTTTCGTGAGTTTTGCACATTGCAGCAAAACTTTATCAGGAATTATTTCTTTTGAATTGTTCTTTTTCAATATTACGTGTGCTCCTGGCATGTTTGAGGGGTGAAACCATAAATCTTCAGGGGCTGCAATTTTTGACAAAAGGTAGTCATTCTGTATTGAATTTTTTCCGAGATAAATTTTGAAACCGTCAATTTCGTGGCATTTGAGATTGACTGTATGCTTTTTGTTCTTGTTTTTATTTTGTTCGGCTGCTGTTATTCCAAATTCTGTTTCAAGTTCCGAAATTTCATCAAGATTTGACGCTATGCTGACATAGAACATTTGTTCATCAAGAGAGGCAAGTGTTTCTTTTGTTTCTTCAATCATTTTGGCTGCATATTCGGAAGCCGTTTTCATTTTCTTATACAATTTGTAGTATTTATTTGCATTTTGAATGACGGTTAAATTTATATCAGGTTCTATTTCTATTACGGTGTTGTCGTATGGGTTTGTAAGTGTCATCTTGGGTGTGATTTCAGCATTTAAATTCATCATCAGAGTATCTGCTTTTTGTTTGTATTTATCAGCTTTTTCGGACAAATTTATTTTTTCTTTTTGAATGTCAGAAAGTTTTGTTACTTTTTTCATTTTGTTTTCGAGAATTTTTGATAATTTACCTTTTTTTTGTTTTAGGATATTTTGAATTTGCTGATATTCAAAATACTTGTCAATCATTGCATTTACAGAGTTTTGTGCTGTAAAATTTTTTAAATTTTCAATAAGTGAAAATTCTGAATAATCTGTTTTTATTGAGGGGGTAAAAGTTTTTAATCGAATAGTTTTGCTTAATATTTCGTACAAATTTTTTAAAAATTCTTGTTGATTATCTTCCGAAGATTTTTCAACTGCTTTTGAAATAGCTTGTTTTGCAAGCGGGATAGTCAAATAATCGTATTCTGTTGAGAGTGTGAAGCTCAACGAAGTTTCATCAAAATTTCCGTCGAGATTGTTCGCAAATTCCGTTTCTGTTGTTTGCATTATGTCTGATTTTTCTTGCTTTTCGGGATAAATGTACGGCAGAGTGCCTGCTAATTCTCGAACTTTGCTCTTTTCTTCTCCTACATTGTGTGCACAGCCCAAAATTATTCCCGTTTTTTTGTTGTATAAAATTATGTTACTGTATTTTCCCATTAATTCTATTGCTAGGCAAAGGGTTTCGGTTTCCCCGATTGCATCACTGTATTCAAAATATAATTCTAAAATTCTTTCACCGTTTGGCTGTTCGACTTTTGATATTTTGCAATTTAAAATATATTTTCTCAAAAGCATGCAAAACATCGGAGCGGCGTTAGGTATTATAATTCCTCTTTTTTCAACGTTTTCCAAAAAACAAACGTGAAAAAATTCAGGGTTGATATTTATGTACAGTTTTTTGTTAATGCCATTGTTTCGAAGATGCAAAATAAGCTCTCGTCTTGACGGCTGTTGAATTTTTCGAACTGATGAATTTTTAAGATAATCCGTATTTTCATTTATAAATGCTTTTAATGTAAGAGAATCAAATTTTATCATTATTTTATACCGATGTTGTGCTGTATGATATTATTTTACATTAAAATTATTCATTATATAATTTTTTAGAGGTCTTTAGTTAATGAAAAAGAAATGGAATTATTTTTATAATTTGTTAAATGCACTTGTTTTGCATTCTAATCCCGTTTCTATAACTCATTTCGTTACGGAAAGCTGTAATGCAAGATGTCCTCATTGTTTTGTCGATTTTAAAAATATCGAAAATGAAATAACTTTAGAACAAATAGAAAAAATTGCTTCGACAAGCGGAGCGGCCTTGAGAAATGTTTCATTGACAGGCGGTGAACCTTTTTTGCGAAATGATTTTTTTGAAATTGCCGATATTTGGTACAAAAATTCAACAGCCCAATCAATCGCTGTTTGTACAAACGGCAGCATGCCCGACCGAATTGAAGATTTTTGCAAAAGGGCAGATAAGGAAAATTTGCCGATTTCATTTTTCTTTTCATACGATTATATTGGAGAAAAGCATTCTGAATACAGACATTTAAAGAATTTGCACGAGAATGTTTTAAAATCTTATGAAATTGTGCATAAATATTATCCGAAGTTCAACGGAACATTTAATTTGACGGTTACTCCCGATAATTTTGACAGTGCGTTTGAAACATATTTGTACATCAGAGATAACCTGAATATTCAAAATATTAATTGCACGCTCGTAAGGGGAAATGCTGTCAAAATGCTTGATGCCAATGTTAAGCAAGGCATTGCTCAATCTTATCAAAAAATTCATTCGGCTATGGATAAAGATTTTGAATTCGGAAAAATAGAGGGGTTTTCTGATAAATCTTTGACCTCTGTGCTTTTGAACGCAAAAAATAAAATGCTTTGGAAATATGTTTTAAAAACTTTCAATGAAAATAAATATATTTCACCTTGTACAGCAGGAAGTTTGTTCGGAGTTATTTACAGTCGAGGCGATGTTTTTCCGTGCGAACTTTTGAGTTCGAAAATCGGTAATTTGGCAGATTTCGACTATGATTATTCAAAATGCTGGCATTCTCAAAATGCGAAAAAAATATGTAATTGTGTAAAAAATTCAAAATGTTTCTGTACCTTTGAATGCAGTTGGCTTTTGAATATTTTTTCTTCTCCGAGATATTATTTTGAATTATTAAGTTGTATAATAAATGATATTAATTCAAAAAGAGGCAAAAATGTGTAGCGATGTGAATTTTCAAAATAAAATAACCTTGATTATTCCATCTCGCTCTGTTGATTTTTTGCTTTTGGAATCGGTTTCAGAAATTAGAAAATTATATCCTTTTGTCAAGATTATCGTTATTCTTGATAAAATTGATGAGAATAAAAATAGGGATTTTGATGAAAATGTTACTATATTAAAATCCGAGAATTTGAATATGTCGGCAAAACGTAATCAAGGTGCTCGTTTAGCTCAAACAGAATATTTAGGTTTTATAGATTCGGATGCTTATCCCTGCGAAAATTGGATTGAGTCTGCAGTCGATTTTTTGGATAAAAACCAAGATTATTCTGCCGTTACAGGTAATCAACTTTTGCCTGAAAATGATAATTTCGAAAAACAATGTCTGCGTTTAATAAGATTTTGTAAATTATTTACTTATTCAAAATGGTGTAAAGTCATTGATTTGAATGTCAAAGAGCAGGATTGCTACGAATTTATGACATCAAATTTAATAATGAGAAAATCTGTATATGACAAATTAGGCGGTATGGACGAAACTCTTTATTTGGCTGAAGATAATGAGTTTTCCGACAGAATGGTCAAAAATAATTATAAAATCAGATTTGTGCCTAAAATCAGAGTTTTTCACCACGAATGCTCGTCTTTACCCTTTCTTAAAAAAGTTTTCAGTATGTCTTTGTACTATGCAAAAGAATTTTCTACAAGAACGGGTAAAAAATCAATTAATGAATATTTATTAATATTCTTTCCGTTAATTGCATTTATTTTCTTTATTTTCGTACTTTTAACCGGTGTATTTATCAATGAAGATATTTTGATATTGCTTTTATTACCGTTTGCTGTTTTATTATTGTTTGTATTTTATGCTGTTAAATTGGCAAACAAAATAAACTGTAATAAAGTTTTAGCATTTTTCTATATATATTTTATTTTCATAATGTTTTGCGTTTTCTTTTTATTCGGTTTAATCTGCGGTTTGTTTAATTTTTCGTGTTTTGATGCAAGAAATACATACAAACATTATTAATAAAAAAAGTGCAAATTCTTTCGAAAATGCACTTTTGAAATTTGATTAATTATTGATTAAGCACCTATTCTGTGAACTCTGATGAAGTTTGTTCTGCCTGTAATTAATTGAGGAATTGAGCCGATAATGATAATTCTTTCGTCTTTTTTAAAGTCGGTTCTTTCCAAAATTAATTTGTCGATTTTTTTCAACATAGTTTCATCAAGAGTTGTATCCCAATCGCAGAAGAACGGGCATAAATTCCAAGAAAGGTTTAATTTTCTGCAGGTTTTGCTTTGATCAGAAAGTGCTACAATCGGAATTTGCGGTCTGATTTTTGAAAGTAATCTCGGTGTGTAGCCTGTGTGAGTGAAGGCAAAAATTGCTTTTGCGTGTAAATCGTGAGCCATTTTTGCTGCTGCATTTGCAATAGCCTGCGGCGTAATTTCATATTCGTCTGTTACTTCCAAATCAAGATATTCAGGGCAGAAACGGCTTGTTTCAATGCTGTCTGAAATTTGATTCATCATTTTGACAGCTTGAACAGGGTATTTCCCTGCTGCTGTTTCGCCTGATAACATAACTGCATCAGCTCCGTCCAAAATAGCATTTGCAACGTCACTTGCTTCTGCTCTTGTCGGAATAGGTTCTTCTATCATTGATTCAAGCATTTGTGTTGCAACGATACAGGTTTTTCTTTGGTTTGAAGCTTCTTTTATAATCTCTTTTTGTGCAATAGGAACTTGTTCGGGTGACATTTCTATGCCCAAATCTCCTCTTGCAACCATTACACCGTAAGATTCTTTAATAATTGATTTAAGGTTTTCTACTGCTTGCGGTTTTTCGATTTTTGCAATAATCGGAATGTCTGCTCCGAGTGTTTTCATATAAGCTTTTGCCATTTTTATATCATTTGCATCTCTGACAAATGAAAGTGCCAAAAAATCAGCATCATTTTGAACTGCAAATTTGATATATTCTTTATCTCTGTCTGTTACGCAGGGTAAACTTGCTTGTGTTCCGGGGATATTTATACCTTTTCTCGGTTTTAAAAGCTCACCGTAAAGAACTTCTGTTTTAACAACGTCATTTTTAACTTCAAGAACTTTAAGTCCGATTTTACCGTCATCAAGAAGAATTTTGTCGCCCTCTTTTACATCGTTTGCTATTCCTGCATAATCAACGGGGATAACATCGGCATTTGAACAATCCGAACCATGTTTTAAACACAAAATTTGACCTTCTTTTATAGGAATAGGGTTTGTAATTGCTCCGACTCTGATTTTTGGACCTTGCAAATCTACTAAAATCGCAAGATACATATTAAGCTCTCTTGCTGCTTCTCTTATCAAATCAATTCTCTTTTTGTGTTCTTCCGGAGTGCCGTGAGAACTGTTTAATCTGAATACTGTTGCTCCTGCTTTTGCCATGTTCAAAATCGTTTCATATTTTGAAGATGCAGGTCCGAGTGTTGCGACTATTTTTGTTTTTATTCTTCTGAATTTTCCCATATATTTTCCTTTTATTTTTGTGAAAATTTTTCATTATTTCTAATCAACTTCATTATACAACAATTAGATTATTTTGCGAAAAGATGGTAAAATAATTTTCAGAAACGGAAACAAAATGATAATTTCTGATAATGATGCAAATTTAAAAATTAAACCCGAAAAGAAGTCTAAATCCAATAAAATGACACCTTCGGCTACCGAGTTTGACATGACGTTTGAAAATAACATTCGTCCGAAAACTTTCGACAGTTACATTGGGCAGACTAATTTAAAAAACATGCTCAAAATTTCTATCGAAGCTGCCAAAAGACGTGAAACTCCTTTGGATCATTTATTATTTTACGGACCTCCGGGGCTTGGTAAAACAACTTTGGCATGCGTAATCGCAAATGAAACAGGGGCTGAAATCAAAATTACTTCTGCTCCTGCACTTGAGCGGCCAAGAGATATTATCGGAATTTTAATGTCTTTAAAAGCAGGACAAGTTCTTTTTATTGATGAAATCCACCGTTTGAATAAGGTGGCGGAAGAAATTCTTTATCCTGCAATGGAAGATTTTTTCCTTGATATGAACACGGGAAAAGGTCAGACATTAAAGACTTTGCGTGTTCCTGTTCCTAAATTTACATTGATTGGTGCAACAACAAAAGCGGGTGCTTTGTCGGGGCCTTTGCGTGACCGTTTCGGGATTATTCACAGGCTTGAATTCTATTCGGAAGAAGAACTTCGAGAGGTTGTAAAACGAACTGCTTCCATTTTGAACATAAAAATTACAGATGATGGGGCGAGTGCTGTTTCAAAACGTTCAAGAGGTACTCCGAGAATTGCAAACCGCCTCGTTAAGCGTGTTGCCGACTATGCAATAGTTATCGCAGACGGTGTTGTGAATGAAAAAGTTGCAAATGATGCTTTGGATAATCTTAATATTGATAAATTCGGCTTAGATACTACTGACAGAATGCTTTTGAATATGATTGCAGAAAAATACCAAGGCGGACCTGTCGGGCTTGAAACGCTTGCGGCTGCTCTCGGTGAAGATTCAAGAACTATTGAAGAAGTTTATGAACCGTTTTTATTGCAAGAGGGATTTATTCAAAGAACTTCAAGAGGAAGAAAAATAACTCCTTATGCAGCAAAAGCGTTGAATCTTAAAAATATTGAAAATATTCAACAATCCTTGTTTGATTAATTAATTAATTATTTTTCCGATTGCAAATTCTTTTTCTTCATCAATTTTGACAAGTTGAATTTTGTGATATTGATTTTTTAAATCAGGTGTTGCTTCAAATAAAACCTTAATATAATTGGGTGTTACGGCTTTATAAAGTCCTGTTTTTTTATCGGGATTTTTTTCAACTGTTACAAAACACTCATGCCCGATATTTTCCTTTAAGAACTCGAGATGTTTAGCGGTTGATAAATCTTTTACGAGCTGCATTCTTCTGTGTTTTTCGTTTTGTTCAATTTGCTTATCCATTTTTGCGGCAGGCGTATTAGGTCTGATAGAATACGGGAAAACGTGAATTTGAGAGAGTTTTAGCTCTTTTAATCGGTTTAATGTTAATTCAAAATCCTCGATTGTTTCGTTTGGAAATCCGACAATTATGTCACAGCCTATGAAAACATTTTTGAATTTATCATTGAGTTTTTCAACGATATTTTTTATTTTTTCAAATTTATAATGTCTGTTCATGTTTTTCAGCGTTGTGTCGCATAGTGATTGGAGCGAAAGATGAAAATGCGGACAGAATTTTTCTGATTTTGACATAAAATCAATCAATTCATCGGTTAATTCATTAGGGTCTAAAGAGCCTGTCCTGATTGTTTTTACATCTGTTTTATCAAGTTCTTTGAATAAATCAATAAGCGACATTTTAGGTGTTAAATCAAGCCCCCATTGACCGACGTGAATACCTGTCAAAACTATTTCGTTATAGCCGTTTTGAGTAAGTTCTCGAACTTGCTCGATAATGTCTTCCAATTTACAGCTTCTTGATAATCCTCTTGCGATGCAAATCGTACAATAACTGCAGCGGTTATTGCAGCCGTCTTGTATTTTTATCGTTGCTCGTGTTCGGTTAAATCTTGTGAGCTTTTCATATCTGAAGTTTTTGTGTGAATTTATATCTGACACCGAAATTTTATTGTCATTTCTTATAATTTCAACAATATCAGGTTTTTCATAAATTCCGAAAACTTTGTCAAATAAAGGATTTTCTTCATTTTTGTGAAGCTGGGCGTAACAGCCTGTTAAAAGAATTTTTATATTCGGATTTTTGTGTTTAACCGATTTAATTGCTTGCAATAACTTCTTTTCAGCTTCTAATGTGACAGCACAAGAATTGAAAATATAATAATCACATTTTTCAATATTTTCGGCAGGCGAAAATCCGCAGTTCAAGAGTTTTTCTTCCATAACTGCCGATTCGGTTTGGTTTGTTTTACAGCCAAAAGTTTTTATCAAAAAGGTTGCCATTATTTTCTCACATCTGCTGCTAATTTGTGTGCCATAAGACCCTCTTGTTCTGCTAAAATCGAGGCATATTTCGCAAATTTTTCGGGATTTTCTATTTTTTGGAAAGTCTGAATTTTTATATAATCAAAAACGCTCAAACCTCCCGTGTATCTTGCTGCTCGGCTTGTCGGCAAAGTGTGGTTTGTGCCGCTTACATAATCTCCGAATACTTCCGCTGAATAATTTCCGATAAAGAGCGAACCGTAATTTGTAAATTTATCAACGTGGTTTTGATAATCGTTTAAAATAATTTCCAAATGTTCAGGGGCTTTTTTATTTGCTATTTCTACAGCCTCATCAATAGTTTTGACAATACATGCCGTAGATTTTTCGTATGAAATTTTTGCAATTTCTGCTGTTTTTAATTCTGTCAAAAACTTTTTAGCATATTCATCAACTTTTTTTGCAAAATCTTCGCTAAAGCAAATCAAATATGCTCTTGCATCTCTATCGTGTTCACATTGTGCAAGTAAATCTGCCGCAACAAATTCGGGGTTTGCACTTTCGTCTGCAATAACCATTACTTCCGACGGACCTGCAACAAAGTCTATTCCGCAATCTCCGTAAACGATTTTTTTAGCTGTTGCAACATATTTATTTCCGGGGCCTGTAATTTTATCTACTGCCGAAATAGTTTCTGTTCCGTATGCTAATGCCGCAATGGCTTGAACTCCGCCGATTTTATAAATTTTTGTTGCACCCGAAAGTTTTGCCGCTGCTATTGTGACAGGCTGTGCTTTGGGTGAAACAGCTATGATTTCTTTAACACCTGCAACTTTGGCTGGAACGATTGTCATAATTGCCGTACTCGGAAGCGGATAATTGCCTCCGGGGATATAACAACCGACTTTTTCTATCGGAATAATTTTATGTCCTAATGTTGCACCTTCGCTTTGGTAAACGGTGTTTTTGACCGAGCCTAATTGTGCTTTCGCAAATTCTTTTACGTTGTTTACAGAAAATTCAATAGCCTCTAAAACTTCCTTATCCAAAGAATTTACGGCATTTTGAGCCTCTTCTTCCGTTATTTCAAAATCTTGTAAATCAAGTTTATCAAATTGTTTGGTATAACGTCTGACAGCCTCATCACCATTTGATTTAACGTCATTTATTATTTCTTGTACCGTTTGGGTGACGTCTTGTGTTTCCGTGAAAAATTCTTCTGTAAGTTCTTTTACGATTTTCATTATTTTGTCCTCGATGCAAGGTTGCTGATAATGTCTTTCGGGGTGACACCGTGCATTGCCATAAAGGTCAACATAAAGTATGTTAAATCGCTTGCTTCCCATTCAAGTCCGTCACCTTGTTCAAAATTAACCGATTCAAAGGCTTCTTCCATAATTTTTCTTTTTAAGTAAAATTCATCTTTGAAAAGTTTTGTCGTGAAAGAGTTTTCGGGAAGATTTTTCTTTCTGTCCAAAAGTAATTCGTAAAGCTCGTTAATGCAAAATTCTTTTTCTTCAAAACAAGAATATCTGTCTAAATGACAAGCATTGCCTTTTTGTTTTACGTAGAATAAAATCGAATCTTTGTCGCAGTCAAATCTTGCTGTTACAAAATCTTGGGTATTTCCTGACGTTAAACCTTTTGTCCAAAGTTCATTTCTTGAACGGCTGAAATACGTCGCAAGCCCTGTATCAAAGGTTTTTTCAAGGCTTTCTTTGTTTGAATATGCAAGCATTAAAACTTGTTTTGTATCAACGTCTTGAACAATCGTCGGGATAAGTCCGTTTTGTTTTTCAAAGTCCAAATTTGCTATAAATGCGTCTTTTAAATTTATTGCACCTGTGTAAATTGACATGCCGAGCTGTGAAGAAACGTTCATTTTTTCAAGTTCGACAATTTCTTCAACAGTAGAAATTCCGCCTGCTGCAACGAGTTCGTGTTTTGTTATTTCTCTTATTTTTTTGATTTCGTCAATTTTTGTACCCTGCATCATGCCTTCGTTTTCCACGATTGTATAGAGATATCCTGAGCAAAGGTGGTCAAATTCTTTCACGAAATCGGCAGGAGTCTTGTCTATTTCTTCTGTCCAGCCTTTTTGTGAAATTTTTCCGTTTTTTGCATCTATTGCAAGCAAAACCTTATCTTTCGGAAGTTTTGATAAAAATTCTTCACTTGCTGCTGTTCCGATTATGATTTTTTTTGCACCTAATGCAAGCATTCTTTTTGCTTTTTCACGGGTTCTGATTCCGCCGCCGACACGACATTTTGCAATTTTACAAATTCTTCTGATAACATCTTCGTTATCACCTTTTCCCATTGCTGCATCTAAATCTATTACGGCTATTTCTCCGTATTTTCCAAATTCTCTTGCAAGTTCTTCCACATCTTCTCTTTCAAGAACTTTTTCTTTGCCTTGTCTTAATTGTACGGCTTTGCCGCCAATTAAATCTATACTCGGAATTAACATCTTTTATCCTCTGTCTTTTTACTTTCTCTAATTATAATACAAAATATTACAAAAACTTAAACTTTTAAACCTTTTTGTCTATTTATTAATTTTGAATTATACTAATAAAAAGTTATCTGTGTTATAATTTTGTCAGATAAATCCATGGTCAGTATGAAATTAAGTAATAAATTAAAATCTTTATATATCACAAGTTGTTTAGTGTTGACGGGCATGTTTGCTCCGGCATACGCTGTTGAGGACTTTATGCCCCCGCTCCCCGAAGATGAAACTAATCAAAATATTTTTGATAACTCGGGTGCAGCTAAGTCCGATAAAAAAGTTGAAAAAACTAAAAAGCAAGCTAGCAACTCTGATAAATCAAAAAAATCCAAAACAAAAAAATCTGTTATTTCCGGTATCAACATTGAGGGAAACAGAATTATCAGAAATAATGACATTATGCAGGCTATGGATATGCAGGTCGGAGATGTTTATTCGCCCGAAGCTATTCAAAAAAGTTTGACGGAAATCTATAATATGGGTTGGTTTACGGACAAAATGCGTGCCGTTCCGATTAAAGACAAAGATAATAATGTTGTTTTAAAAATTTACGTTGAAGAAAACAGACCGATTACTGAATTTACGGTTACAGGTAATTCTGTAGTTTCTGCCGGTGAAATCACGGAACTTCTTGCTCCGCTTGAAAATCAGCCTCAAAATATTTCAACTTTAAATGATGCGGTTGAAAAAATTGAAGAATTATATTCTTCAAAAGGTTATATTCTTGCTCGTGTTGATAATGTTCAAGATGATCCCGATGGCTGTGTAAACCTCAATATTGCTGAAGGTATTATTAATACAGTTAAATTTGAAGGTAATGATAAAACAAAAGACTATGTCGTAGATAGAAATATTTTATCAGTTCCCGGTACTGTTTATAACGAAAATACAATAAGGGAAGATTTAATCAGATTGTATGGTACTCAAGCATTTAAAGATGTAAATCGTACAATCGAAAAATGCGACGACACGGATTACTATGATATTACAATAAATCTTATCGAACAAAGAACAGCGACTGTCAGCCTTGGTGCAGGTCTTGATACTGCAACGGGTTTCTTCGGACAAGCAGGTTTCGTTGAGAATAATTTCCTTGGCAAAGGTCAAAGAATTTCTATAAACTTCCTTGCTGGTACAGGTGTTTTGATGTCTGATGATTCGACCTTGAACAGAGCAAATTTGCAGGGTGATATCAGTTTCTTTGAACCGAGATTTATGGGAACAGATGTTTCTATGTTGTATAAAGGTTATTGGCAGGATTTTGCCAGCTACCAAATTCCTCTTGCTATGGAAAGACGTTTTGGTATAGAAGCCGTTGCGTCTAAGCAATTCAAGAAATTTAGAAACTTATCAGGTTCGTTTAAAATCGGTTTAGAAAATGTTAATTTGAAAGAAGGAGATTTCTTCCAAATTGCTAATTTGTATGCAATGCACGGAATTCCAATTACGGAGAGAGCTAATCAACTTAAAGGCGGTACGTTCCTCGCATTAGCTCCGTCGCTTGTTTATGATACAAGAGATAGAATTATCAATCCTCGTGATGGTGTTGTTGCAAACCTTAAATTTACAGAAAACTTTGGTTTGAATGATTTAGGTTCAACTCACGGTATTTTAACTGCAGGATTAAGAAGATATATTCCTGTTATGACAAAATCAGCTTTGTCAGTAACTGCTCGTGCAGGCGGTACTATCCACGGCGATATTCCTGAAGTTATGGCATTCAGACTCGGCGGTCCGTATTCCGTAAGAGGTTACAAGATGAGTTCTATCGGTACGGGTAATTCTTATGTAACTGGTTCGGTTGAGTTGACTACTCCGTTCTTCTTCTTAGACAGAGTTAAACAGCTTAAATTCCTTGATAATGTTAAGTTTGCTATGTTTGTTGATGCAGGTAAATTATTTAATACAACCATTTCGGACAAAATGTATAACAGACCCGGTTATGGTGTAGCATTTGGTGCAGGTATCAAAGTATTTGTTCCCGGTGTAGGACCATTGAGTATCGATTATGGTTATCCGCTCACAAATGTTGGCAAAGGCAACAGCAAAGGTGCGTTTACATTCGGCATCGGAGATTTGTTCTAATGGCTGTTTCATTTAATTGTGAAAGTCTTGAAGATACAGAGAAAGTTGCTGAAGAATTCGCAAAAGTTGTTGAAAATTCGGGTGCTTTTGTGTGTTTGCACGGTGATATCGGTGCAGGAAAAACAGCTTTTACAAAATTGGTTTGCAAACATTTAGATGTAAAGCAAAAAGTTACAAGTCCGAGTTTTGTAATTTTGAATGAATACAAAAGCGGTAAACTTCCGGTATATCATTTTGATTTATACAGACTTGAAAATGAAGGTGTATCGACAATTTCTGACGAGCTTGAAGAATATTCCGAAGGTAAAGTTTTGACAATGGTCGAGTGGGCTGAATTTTCACCTGATACAGAGTTACCGTTCGACAGGGTAATTGTAAAAATTTCTTATTTGTCGGATACTGAACGTGTATTTGAATTTTCCGCAATTGGTGAAAAATCGGAAAAAATTGTAAATGAATTGGCAAAATTATGAAAATTTTAACTTTTGATACATCTTTAAATAAAACATATATTACATACGGTGTCGATGACAAAATTATTGTAAAAAAAGAAATTTGTTCTGATTCAGAAAAATATCACAGTGCATATTTAATTCCTGAAATTATTGATATTTTGAAATCAGAGAACATAATGCTTCAATATCTTGATGCAATCGGTATCAATGAAGGCCCGGGAAGTTTTACTGGGATAAGAATTTGTACCGTAATTGCAAGAACAGCGGCTCAACAGCTCGGCATAAAGGTTGTTCCTGTTCCGTCACTTGAGATTTTATCAAAAATTAATTCCACGGATAAAAAATCTTTGGTAGCTCTCGATGCAAGAAAACAAAAAGCTTACATTGCAGTTTATAATGGTGATGAGGTTGTTATTTCACCAAAATCAATTAATATCGATGAGTTGTCGGATTTGGTTGCACAAGATGAATATCAGATTATTACAGATTCTTCAATGCACGAAAAATTACAAAAGATGGAAATTTCTTCTGTAAATTATGAAGCTGATGATTATCCGCTCGGCAAATTCCTTTATGAGATTGTTTATAAAAAATTGCAAAATCCCGAAAACGACTACTTTTGGGCAAAAGCAAAACCGCTCTATATTCAGCCTCCGTCAATTACTCCGCCTAAAAAGGTTGGTGCGTAATGTTTTATTTTAGACAAATCAGTCCGATAGGCTGCTTATTGTGGACGGTTTTGTTCGTATGGATTTTCATTGCATTGAAATTGTATTATGTAGTAGGCTTTTTAATCTTTTTGGCTATTGTTTATAATATCTTTACTAAAGCTAAAAACAAATATTACGAAAGAAAAGAGCAAAAAGAACGTGATTTTCAGCCTGAAATCGGCGAAGTTTACAAAGTTTGCCCGTATTGCGGAAACGACGTAAAACGCTCGGCAAAAATCTGCCCTCATTGCAAAAATTCTTTATAATTAATTATCTATGAAGTTTCTGTATTGAATTGCCTGCGAAATGTGCTTTGACGAAATTTCATCTTTATCATCTAAATCAGCAATTGTTCTTGCTAATTTCAGCAATCGGTCGTATCCTCTGCCTGAAATATTGAACTTTTTGCTTGCCATTTTCAAAAGCTGTTCCGATGCTTCATCAAGTTTGCAATATTTTTTTATCTGTTTGGGTCCGAGTTCGGAATTCGTATAAATTCCAAGACCTTTATATCTCTGTGTTTGTCTGTTTCTTGCCCTTGTTACACGTTCTCTTATCGAGGCGGAGCTTTCACCTTCAAAATTTTTTCCGATAAGCTCATCTATTTTGATTTTAGGAACTTCTATCTGTATGTCTATTCTGTCTAACAACGGCCCTGAAATTTTTGAACGGTACCTCTGAATTTGTGTTTCCGTACAAGTGCAGTTCTCCTCTTTGTCACCGTAATATCCGCACGGGCATGGGTTCATTGTGCCGACCAAAATGAATTTGGCAGGGTATTTTAAACTTGTTTGTGCCCTTGAGATAACAATTTCTCCGTCTTCTAAAGGCTGTCTTAAGACTTCCAAAACTTGACGAGGAAATTCAACAATTTCATCAAGAAACAAAATTCCTCTATGTGCAAGCGTTATCTCCCCAGGTTTCGGATTTGAGCCTCCGCCTGTTATTCCGACTTGTGATGCTGTATGATGAACAGTTCTGAACGGACGTTTTGTAATCAATGGTTTTTCGCTGTTTATCAAGCCTGCAATGCTATAAATTTTAGTTAATTCTATCGCTTCATCAGGTTCGGGCGGCGGCAAAATTGACGAAAAGCATTTTGCAAGCAAGGTTTTTCCTGACCCAGGTGGTCCTGACATTAAAATATTATGTCCGCCTGCTGCCGCTATTTCAAGTGCTTTTTTTGCTTTCAACTGTCCTTTTACATCTTTGAAATCGAACGGATATTCGCCGTTTTCAGCTTCCATATACGAGCGTAAATCAATTTTTGTTTGTTTCAACGACTGTTGTTTTTCAACGTCGTCTGTAAAATGATTTACGACTTCAGTTAAATTTTTTGCTCCATAAACCTCTATATCTTGAATTAACGCCGCTTCCTTTGCATTATCCAATGGCACGATGAATTTTTTTAATCCAAGTTCCTTTAATCCAGAAACCAACGGTAAAATGCCGCTTACACCTCTCAATGAGCCATCGAGCGATAATTCTCCGATAAAAGAATAATCTGCAAATTTTTCACAATTTAATTCGCCGTCTATTGCTATAATTCCTATCGCAATCGGCAAATCATAAGCACTTCCCTCTTTTCTTATGTCGGCAGGAGCAAGATTGATTGTGATTTTTTTAGCAGGAAATGAGTAGCCTGAATTCCTTATCGCAGAACGAACTCTTTCTTTTGCTTCTGATACCGCAGTGTCAGGAAGTCCGACAATTATTACGCTCGGAAGTGAATTGTTCATATCAACTTCTGCCGTGACTTTATGTGCCGTTAATCCCGTTAAAACTCCTGTTGTGACCTGTGATACCAATTTAAACTCCCGTTATGCTCTAATGTTTAATGAAGTCTGTATAAACACTTTAACTGCTCGTAGTAATCAAGAGCTATTCCGTCCTCTTTGCAGCGGTTTTGAATATGTTCTATCAATTCTTTCATTTTTTCGTTGATTTCTCGATTATTGTGTTTAAACCATTCTCTTTCGACATCAAGTACAACAAATTTTATCCCGATTTCCAACGATAAATCATACCATTTATCAATTTCTTCAATGTTGTCATTTATATCTTTTAATATTATGTATTTCGATTTTACCGTGCTTTGTCCGTCTTTTTGCGAACTTGCATATCTTTTTAAATTTTCAACAACTTTTTCAAAACAAGGAACTTGCTTGATTTTCTGATAAGTTTCCGCTGTTCCGCTGTCCAAAGAAACGCAAAGGTTTGTTTGAGCTTCTGAAATAAGTCTGTTTATTCCCTCGGAATACTTTATTCCGTTAGAATTTACAATGTATCTTTGTATTCCGTTTGATAAACATAAATCAACTATTTTTTCAAAGTCTTTCATTAATGCGGGTTCGCCGCCTGCGAATTGTATGTATCCGTGGTTTGAATTTTTTAACAAACCTTTTTCAAATAATTCTTCAAATTTCGGCAACAAGGAAGTTTCTGTAAAACCTTCCGTTGACCAAACATCACAATAAATGCATTTGCTGTTGCAGTTTACAAAACTGTTTACATCTACAAAATTAAAGGCTAAATCTTCTACTAACTCATCTGTTTCAACAATATTCGGACAGCCTTTGCATCTTTCAGGCGGATTTCCGCTTGCTATCTGCTCTTTCCACTTTTTCTTTATCTCAAATATTTTGTCAAAATCAAATTCGTTATAGTCATTAGCTAAAACGGGCATGCCGCCGCCTTCGTGGGCTGTTTTACAGCATACAAAAACACCCCATCTCTCGAAGTTTATTCCGCTGTCCATATAATCGCATTTATAATATTGACTCATTTTATCCTCGTTTTTTCCATTATATCACGAGTTTAGTGTTATACGCTTAAATGCTTTTTGATTGACAGCATACTTCCGCCTGCTCCAAATCCTATTGCGATTACAAACAATGTGAAAGTTACAACATTTGCCGCTAAAACAGGTGATGGCACCATAAAGTATTCATGAACCTGTAAAAGCCACTTTTGAACTACGCTCATCGGAATTAAAGCTATCAATGCCGATACAAATCCGTAAATTGCACCCTGCAATATAAGCGGAATTTTAATATACCAGTTGCTTACGCCCATAAGCCGCATTATTTCAATTTCTTCCTTTTGGTTTTGAATTACCAGCTGGATTGTGTTGTTAATAATAGCTATCGTCAAAACCGCTACAAATATTACTACAATCAATGTCATTGTATTTACAACGTGATTGAAAGTTTCCATCTTTTTGGCAATATCTGTTGCGTATGCCAAATCTTCAACCCCCGGAATAGGTTTGATTTTGGTAAATACATCATTAATGTTTTCCGGATTATCAACTTTTACATGAAGTGTGTCGGGCAAAGGGTTTGACAAGTCTGCTACGTCAAATTCACTTTTCATTTTTGCCCAAGCTGCTTCTTTTGTTATAATTGTTACTTTTTCAACGTGATCAAGCTCTTTTATACGGCTTGATAAATGCTGCGGTGACACGTCGGGCTTTAAATATACAGATATTTCAAGCATATTGCCAAATTGTTTTACAAATTCTGTTAATGATAATGTCGTTCTGAATAATGCTCCAAAAATAGTCAAAATAGCTGCCATTGTTGTGATTATGGCTATGTTTATCCAACCTGTTCTGCATATCCCCTTCAAAGTTTCCATCATTATTCTTGATGTAATTCTTAATTCGCCAAGCCAGTCTTTCGGAATGCCTGCTTTTACTTTTTTCTTGAATTTTATTGATATATCAGTCATAAGTACCTGCCTGAATGTCCCTTACAATTTGTCCCTGATCCATTGTTATTACACGTTTTCTAAAGTAATCAACCATAGCATGGTCGTGCGTTGCAATCAAAATGGTTATTCCCTTTTGATTGATTTGTTCCAAAATCTGCATAACTTCCATAGAGTTTTTAGGGTCTAAATTTCCCGTAGGTTCATCTGCTATTAAAAGCGGCGGCCCGTTGACTATTGCTCTTGCGATGCTGACTCTTTGCTGTTCCCCGCCTGATAATTCAGTCGGTTTGGCACGCATTTTGCCTGCCAAACCAACCACTTTTAATGCTCCCATTGTACGGGCTTCAATTTCTCTACTGCTCATTCCGAGCGTTCTGATTACATAAGCTACGTTATCAAATACACTTTGATTTTGTAAAAGTTTGTAATCTTGGAAAACAATTCCCATACATCTTCTGAGTTTCGGAACTTTATCATCGGGTAATTCTGCTACATTTGTAGAGCCTATCATTACTGTACCTGATGTCGGTACTTCTTCTCGATATAAAAGTTTCATAAGCGTTGATTTGCCTGCACCGCTTGAGCCTGTTAGGAATACAAATTCTCCCGACATAATGTCAAGATTTATATTTTTTAACGCATAATTATTTTTATACCGTTTTGTAACGGCTCTCATCTGTATCATATTATTTTACGAGTCCTTTGATTTTTTCTGCAAGTTTGTCACCTGTTAATCCGTAGTATGCCATAAGTTCATCTGCCGTACCGGTTTGTCCGAATTGGTCATTAATACCTATTCTTGTAACCTTGGTCGGACATTGTTCACTTAATGCTTCGCATACGGCTCCGCCTAAACCGCCTATGATTGAGTGGTTTTCAACAGTTACAACTCTGCCGGTCTTTTGTGCTGATTTTATAATTGTTTCTGCATCTAACGGCTTAACTACGGGAACGTGTACTACTTCAAGGCTAATTCCTTCTTTTTCAAGAATTTCAGCTGCTTTTAAAACTTCGCAAGTCGTCTCTCCGTTTGTTACGACGGTAATATCTTTGCCTTCTTTCATAACAACTGCTTTGTAAGGATTGAATTTGTATTCGCCTTCTTTGAAAATTACAGGTAAATTAGCTCTTGATACACGAACGTAAACAGGTCCATTGTATTCTGCTGCCCATTTAATAACTTCTCGAACTTCAGTTGCATCAGCAGGTGCAATAACTGTCATGTTAGGAATTGCTCTCATAATTGCCACATCTTCAAGTGCCTGATGGCTTGCTCCGTCTTCTCCAACTGTGATACCGCAGTGTGTTGCAACTACTTTTACGTTGAATTTCGGATAACAAACTCCATTTCTGATTTGTTCCCATGCTCTGCCTGATGCAAATACTGCAAATGTAGATACAAAAGGTATTTTGCCTGTTGTTGAAAGTCCGACTGCCATTGTTACTGCATCTTGTTCTGCAATACCTGCGTTGAAAAATCTTTCAGGAAATGCAGCTTTAAAATGCTTTGTCATTGTCGAACCTGAGAGGTCACAATCTATAACTACTATGTTTTTATTCGTTTTTCCGAGGTCTGCGAGCGTTAAGCCGTATTCACCTCTTGCCGATTTTTTTATAACTTCTGTCATGTTTGCCTCTCCTATTTCAATTCTTCTAATGCTTGTGCTAATTGCTCGTCATTAGGAGCTTTTCCGTGCCAGCCTGCTTGGTTTTCCATAAATGATATGCCTTTGCCTTTTATCGTATTTGCAACGATAACGGTCGGTTTATCTTTAGATTCTTTTGCTTGTTCCAATGCTTCGTATATTGCTTCAATATTGTGTCCGTCAATTTCGATTGTGTTCCAGCCGAATGCTGCAAATTTTGCTGCTACGTCACCGACTGCCATTACGTCTTCCGTGTTTCCGTCGATTTGAAGTCTGTTTCTGTCAACAATGCCGATAAGGTTGTTCAATTTGTAATGACCTGCGTTCATTGCTGCTTCCCAAATGCTGCCTTCTTGAAGTTCGCCGTCACCCATAAGTGCAAATACGTGAGCATCTTTTTTATCTAACTTCAATCCGATTGCCATACCGCATGCTATTGAAAGTCCTTGTCCCAATGAACCTGTTGAAACTTCAATACCTTTGAGTTTTGTGCAGCAAGGGTGTCCTTGAAGTTTTGTTCCGAACTTTCTGTATTCTAACAAATCTGCTTCCGGAAAATATCCGCAATGTGCCAAAATAGAATAAATTGCCGCTGAAGCATGTCCTTTTGATAATACAAATCTGTCTCTGTTTTCAAAATCGGGGTTTTTATCCCAATCAGGATACTGTTTCATAACTTTTGTGTACAAAACTGTAAGAATATCAATCGCCGAAAGGCTTCCGCCCGGGTGTCCCGATTGTGCGTTGTGTATCATTCTTACAATGTTTGCACGAAGTTTTTTGGTAACTTTTTCAATTTCTTTGATTTCTTCTGTCGATAACGTTTTTAACATAAATCACCTGTTTTCTTCTATACTGCATACAACATAATAAATTTTTCTTTATTTCTTTTCCATTATAACCCTAAACAAAAATAAGGGTAAAGTAGGAAACATTCTTTTAAATCTTGAAGGAGTTTTTATCAATCTCCAAAGCCACTCACAGCCTGCTTTTCTGAATATCTGCGGAGCTCTTTTTACTTCTCCCGACCATACGTCAAAACTTCCTCCGACACCGATAAATATTGTGTTCGGAAATTCATTCATATACTTTCTTATAAATACTTCTTGTTTGGGAATTCCAAGTGCTGCAAGCACGAGTTTTGCATTTGATTTTTTTAAATTTTCTACAATTTCTCTTTCATCAGCTTCTTTGAAATAACCGTTTCTTGCATAAGATATATTTAAGTTTGGAATTTCGCTCTTTAAATTAGAACAAGCTTTTTGCAAAATTTCTTCTTTTGCTCCGATTAAAGCGACATTTTCGCCTTTTTCCGCACATAATGCCATTATTTTTTTTGAAAATTCAATCCCCGGAATTTGTTCTTGTTTTATTCCTTTTATTTTCAATGCGATTTTTATGCCGACACCGTCAGGAATGATTAAATCTGCGTTTCTCAAGGATTGTGCAAATTCCTCATTATTGTCCGCTAATGCTATCATTTCGGGGTTTATTGTGACTGTTTGAACACTCTTTGTTTGAGATTGTTCATATATATAGTTGATTGCATCGTTAGAACTTAATAAATCAACTCTGTATCCTAAAATATTTGCTGTTTTCTTTTCCATACCTCTTATTATTGCATAAATTACCTGCGTTTACCATAATTTTTATTACATTCTTTGTTAAAGAATGTAAACATTTTAAAAACATGATTAAAGTTTGCTTTTGTTATTACGATATAAAAAGTATAGTGAGAGATATTTATTGGTGGTATTCATGCAAATTACAAAACTCAATGGTGTGAAAACAAATTTTATTCAACCTAAACAGGTTCAAGATAAAAAAACGAACAATCAAAATCAAGGAGTTCAACAATTTTCTTCTGATTGTAGTAAGGCTTTTTTATCTTATGGGTTAGCAAAGGTTAAATTTGGTAATATTCAAAAAACACAAGCTGTTCAAAATGAAGTAAAACCATCAGAGTCAAAGGCAAATACAATCAATATATTTTATTTCAGTGATACCCACGGTGAGCTCGCAGGACTTTCAAAATTAGCATCTGCAAAAGATGCTTGTATGGAATATTGCGGTGGCAAAGATAATTTGACAGTTCTTGGTGCAGGAGATTTGATTTCCGGAAAACAACAAAAAGTTATTTCTGCAACTGTTGACATTGTAAACCAAATGGGTATGCAGGCTACAGCTCTCGGAAATCACGAAAGAAGCCGTTCTGATGAAAATTTAAAACAGCTTGCTGATGATTTAAAACCGGAATTGCTCGCAATAAATGCAACTGCGGATGAAAAAGCTAATTGCTCTGTTATGCCGTCAATGATTTGCAAACAAGGCAATCAAGAATTTATTACGGTTGGTGCTCAACCTTTGTCACCTATTGATGACCCTGTTGAAATTGCAAAAGCTATCGATACAGAAGTTTCAAGAATAAAAGAAGAAAGAAAATCTCAAGGTTTAAATGATAATTTACCTGTCGTATTTTTGAGTCACATGGGTTCTGATGCAGATAAAGCTGTTGCTGAAAATAGCGATACCGTAAATTTGATTTTAGGCGGACATACTCATAAAATTGAAGATAATAGTTATACTTCTAAAAACGGCAGAAATGTTGAAGTTCTTCAATGCGGTGCAAATAATGCACTTGCTGCTATTGTTAAAATGGATATTGCAGATGACGGAAGTATTAAAACTTCTGCAAAAATGCTTGATTTAAACAATGGAATGGATGGTATTTGTTCTGATTTGGAAAATTTATATCAAACTGATGTTCGCAATCAAGCTCTGTCTGCAGCTAAGTCGGCAGAATCAGTTGCAGAACAAGCAGTTGAGAAAAATGTCGGTAAAAGAGTTGATATAGCTCCCGTTCCGGAAGGTTACGGTTATAATACGGATAGCACAGAACGTAATTATTGTAATCCTGTTTTGAATTACATGGCTGATGCAATGCTCGAGGCTACTCGTGATAAAGGTGCTCAAGTTGCTTTCTGTCATGCTCCGACTGTTAAAGATACAGCGGTTTATGATAACAGAATGTTGACTAATTATGATATTATCGGACGTATGGTGCCGTTTGGCGGTGATGTTCATATGGCAGATTTGTCTATTGATAAATTCTATGAAATATTTGAAGAAAAAGCACAATGTATTTATTTGGATGAATCACAACTTGTTCAATGCAGCGGTATGACCTATTCTGTCGATGCGGACAAGGCGAAAGCTCGTCATGAAGCAAAACTTGATGTAATGAGAGCTGAAAAAGCTGTTAAAGAAGCAACTAAAGCAGGTAATCAAATAGCTTTAAAAACGGCAAATTCTGATTTGAAAGCTGCAAAAGAAGCTTATGATGCACTTCCGGGTTGTGTTGAAAAAATGTTAATTTTAAATGATGACGGTTCAGAACTTAAAATTAATCCGAAGGCAATTGCAAGAGGTGATTACAACGGTCAATCAATAAAATGTGCTATGATTGACTTTTTGGCTACTCAAACTTTAGGCGAAGGTGTAGCTGAAAACACTAATATTAAAGTTACTGAAATTTTTGAAGATAAAATGAAACAAGTCAGTGAAGAAAATGACGGTGCTATTTTCATTGACCAAAATGATAACCGAATTGCAATAAATGACCCGAATGGACTTATTACAGGTTATGCACTTGATACAAGTTTGCACACAAAACACTGGTACAAATAAATATTTTTGAAATATTGTTTAAAGCTCGATTTTTATCGGGCTTTTTTTATTTGTTTGTGTAATGTAAAATTTAATTGTTATTTATCGGAGTGAATGATGAGTTTTCATAAATTTAAACTTTACATAAACGCATTATTAAATGCCAAAAAGTATGAAAATATTGTTATGCTTGGCTATAATTGTGAAGTTGCATACCGTTTTTTCAGACAATATAAATTTGTTGATTCTTCATTGTTTGCTTGGACTTATGTAACTTTTGAACAATTAAAATTTTTCCTCGAAAATCCTGATAAAGTTGCAACAGGCGATTTTTTCCTTGAGCATGGTATGTTTACTTGCAAAAATTCGGGGATTTCTTTTCACGGAAGAACTGATTTAACGGCTGTAACAGATGTTTTACAAATTGACAAAGAAGCATTGGAAAAAGAAAAAGCCGAATTGCGTTCAAGAATTGAGTATTTAAAAGAGAAATTTTATAAATATTGCTCAAATGGCAAAAGCACTGTTTTTATAAGAAAAATTTCTGCAAAAGAAGCTCAAAACCCGAATTTACTTGATAATCTAAATTGGTTATATCAAAAACTTTCGTCGATTTGTTCTAATGATTTTAGATTGGTTTTGGTTTGTGAAAAAGCTTTCTCGCAAAAATTGCAGTTTGATAATCCTAAAATTATTGTTAAAACAGTTGAAAAATATAGTCCCGACGAAAATGTTACCGATAAAAAAGCGGGTGACAAATTTGGCTGGAGATTGATTTTTACGGAATTTCAGCCTGCTAAAATCAAAAAACAATCAAAAAAATTGAAGTTTGAGGAGATAAATTGATGTTCTTTCTCAGAAAAACTTATGATTTGATATTCGGTCTTGGCGAAGCATGTTCGTGTTCATCTTCTTTGAGGTCGTCAGATTTGCAAATTCAATCTTTTCCTTTTGACTGGATTTTCGGTTCAACATTTGTTGATAGAACTAAAATTTTATGTGATGATTTTTCGAGTTTTATTCACCGCAACAGCCTTGAAAAACGTGGTAATAACGGGATAGCGGCTCATCTTTGTGATATCTATGAAGATACTTCTAACGGGCTTGTTTTTAACCACGATTTTCCTGCTGATTGCGAGTTTGAAGAATATTTTGACAAAGTTTTTCTAAAATATCATCGCCGCTCCGAAAGGCTTTTGAGGCTTGCTAAACATTCCGATAAAATATTGGTTGTTTGGGTCGATTCTCCCGGGAGTAATTGGAAACCTAAAAACGATGAGGATTTTAAAAAAGGTTTGGAGCTGCTTCAAAATAAATTTCCAAAAGCTAAAGTTGATTTATTGATTTTTTCTTGGCGGCAGGATTTACCTTATAGAAAACGAATTCACGAAAAAATTTCCGATAACATTGAAAAATATACTTTCGATTACCGCTTTTATCACAAGCGAAAAGTCATTCCCGATTATGTAGTTAACGAAAAACTTCTCGGTAAAATTTTAAAGAAATATCAACTTAAAATGACTTTAAAAGAAAGATTTGATAATTTTCTTTTTAAAAGGAAAAAATAATAAAGAAGACCGCTTTAAAACGGTCTTTGCTATTTGATTGATTTGTATAAATTAACCCATTAATTTATCATATTCTCTTAATTTTTCTAATGCTTCTTTGTACATAGAGATGTGATATTTTGAGTAATTTATTGAGCCGTTGCCCATGCCGTCTTTTGTGAATTTTTCATAAATGTCGGCTATTGAGTTTTTACCTTCGTAATTTTTGTGGAACGGATCCCATTTCCCGTCTGTACATCCGTAGTTGTCATATTCAACTTGGTTCTTTGTCACGGAATCATTTTGGTATTTTTGATATAATTCTTGGAATTCGTTCATTATTTTTACGTTTTCCTGATAGTCTGCTTCAGCTTTGTGTAAGCCTTGTAAACCTGACTCGTAAGTGTTGTCATAAACACCGTTTTGATAGAAACTTGATAATGATGTTTGATTTGTCGGGTCTTTTACTGCTTTTGCTAAAATTTCATCTGATGCATTTTGATAAATACTTTGCATTAATGTCGGAGCACCTGCCAAATAAAATCCGCCCATGTCTTTGTTTTCACAAGCTTTATCTACATATTTAGCAAGCTCTGTGCTATCAGCTCCGCCGTATGCTTCTATGAACAAATCTGCAAATTTATTTGCAACTTCTTGACCTTCTTCAGTTGTATATAACTCTTTGACGTCAAATGTTTCCATAAATTTCGGACTGTTATTTTTATCGTATTCTGCAATGAAATCTTTTATGTTGTAATTTCCTGTTTCAACTTTAGATAACAATTTTTCTAAAGAATCAACACTGACAAAACCTCCGTCTTTACATTGTTGAACAAATTTATTCAATTCTGAATAATCTGTGTTAGCTTTTTCTGTTGTGCTTGATTTAGTTGTTGAATAAATTGTTGTTGAAGAATTAGCTGATGTTGAAGATGATTTTACATTTGTAGCGGAAGTTGCTGATGTAGAACCTCTTTGAACACCGGTTGAAGATGACGCAGTTGTGGAACCTGTATTTGTTGTTGCAGGTTTTGTTCCTTGTTGTTTATCTTCAACTTTTTCTGACTTATGATAGCCCGTAACGTTTCCGTCTTTGTCATATTCCAAAATAGGAAGTTTAATCTCATCACCTGTGTATAAAGTGTGAGTTTTCCAATCGAAACCGTTCATTTCTCCAATCATTTCATAAACTTTTTCTTTATCTGCTTCTGAAACATTCGGATACGCATTTGTTACCATGCCCCAGTATGAACCGTTAGGATATCTCTTTCCGCCTTCTCCGTCATCTTGAACTTTTCCGTCACGGTAATCTTCTACTTTTAAGCTGTATGTACCGTCTTCTTTGTTATATGCTGCTCCTGATTTTGATGCTATGGTCGCTTCTTCAACAGGATTTTCTTCTGATGTTAAAATGCTGTCAACAGCATCAAGTAAATCATCAATTGATGAATCTGTTCCTATTCCTAATTCGGCAAACATTGCATCAATATCTGTCTGATTAATTTTTCCTGTTTTATCTGAATCAAGACCTTGAATTTCAGTCTTGCTTATTTTTCCGTCGCCGTCTGTATCAGCCATAGCTGATATAAGTTCATATTGAGCTTTTTCTAAATCCGATAATTCCTCTGCTTTTTTACCTGAAAGTGCTTCAATAAAATTGTTATCTTTAAGATCTGAAACATTAACTGAATTATCTCCCATTGAGAAGATTGATGTTGATGAAGATGCTGAATTGGCAGCTGAATTTTGAGCTGTTTTTAATTCATTCGCCGCTTTTTTTATATTTTCCAAACTTTTAGTTTGCGATAACTTTAAAAAATCTGCCATTTCACACCTGCATTTTTTTTACCTACACATGGTATTTTACGGCAGAATTCATGAAAAACTTTAATTCATGAGTGTTTTCATGTTTACAATTCGTTACAATGTGTTAAATAAATAGCAAAATATTTTATTTAGAAGTCTTAAAATCAGAGAATCAGATATTTGAGTGTGTTTTGTGGATATAAAATCTGTAAAAAATTTATCAACAGTTAATAATGTTGCTAAACAGTATGCACCTTCAACAAGGTACATCTCTAAAAGCATTACGGATACTTTTGAACGCAAATCTGATTTATTTAATAATGAAAATCAGGTTTCTGACGACGGCACACCGATTTTAAGAAAGTATAATACGGCTGTTGATGTTTTAAATACGATGAACAATAAAGCAGACAGAGCTTTTAAATCCCAACTTGCAATGGACGGCTGGTCTGCAAAATTGGGTGAAAAAATTTGTTCATTATTCGGTTCTAAAAAGACATCAGCGATTGTGACGAGAGATATTGCGACAAACAGAGCAGAGATAGAGCATCTTAAAAAATCAGCTATGAACGGCACTTTCGAAGATGAATTTAAAGATATTTTCGGAGTTAAATACGATAAAAATGCCGTTAATGAGTTCAAAACAGTTTCAGAAAAGTATGCACTTGTTGAATCTTCTCAAAAATTAGCTGATAACACAAAAACAACACTCACAAAATATATTGATTTCTTTGAAGAAAATAAAAATTCCATAAATCCGGAGTCAGAAGATTTTGACAGATACAAAAAAACACAGAATATCGATGAAAAATTAAATAAATACGAACAAACACTTTACAAATACACGGGCGGTAAAGAAAACTTTGACAAACTTGCAGCAGCAAGAAGAAAAGATTTCGCAACGCTTTCAAGAGAGGACAGACTCGATGTTTACAACGATATAGCAAACGGTCTGATTTACACAACCGAAAAAACGGCAGAAGCCTTAAAGCATGGTAAAACTGATGATGAATTGAAAAAAGAATATGATTCGGCTTACGAAAAAGCTTTCGGAACAAAAAATAATATTCAAAAGAAAGTTGCCGATTATATTTTGACCCAGCAAATCCGTTCAATCGCAGTTAAAGATATTGCGGTTTCGGGTATTGTCGGTGCAGCAATCGCAACATCAGGAACGACACTTCCGGCTTTAACAGGTGCGGCTGTCACAACATTCAGTTATATGGGAATGGATACTCTCGATCTTGCAACCAATAATATTGATGATTCAATTGATTTGACAAACGATTCGGTTAAAGAAATCGTAAAATATTCATTAATCTACGGTGCTGAATATTTTGTCGGTTCAAAGCTCTATGACATTGTTCCGACTGCTGAAACAGGAAACAAGGTTTTGAACGGAGTTTTGGACGTTGCAAGAACAACGGGAATTGAGTTATCAACAGCATTTGTAAGTGAATATCTTGAAACAGGCGAATGGGGTACAGACCAAATTACTCCTAAAGCATTGGTCGGAATTACTCTTGCAACTTATGGTGCTGAAGAACTTTTGAGAATGGGACTTTCTGCTCCTTCAGGTTTGAAGCATCAATACACTCCTAAATTATCCGGTGCTGCCGTTGATGCGGCTGATTTTTCTAAAAGAGCTATGTCTGTTCTTGAAAAAAAATTCAAAAATAATCCCGCATCTGTTATGAACTTAAAACTTTTAAGTGTTGAGAATGCGGAATTATTTAATACTCTTTTGACTGCAACTTTGCAGCAAGCTATTTAGTTTCTTTTTTTAAGATTTTGAAAGCCATTATAAACGAATCTTGGCGGTTATCTTCATCTATTCCGAAGTCGTTGTCGTTTATAACATAGACTGTATCTTTTTTGTCATAAGCAATACCTTCGATTTTATTTCCGTCTTTTATTCCGTGAAGTCCTTTCAGCATGAATACGAAATTGCTGTGGTTTGTTATATTCGGAATTAATTTTACTATTCTGATTTGATGTTCTCCGTCACGTCTTTCAGCTGTTATGATTTCACTTTTTGAAATACATGTCGCAGCACTGATAATGTTTTTTCCGCCGCCAATGTAGTAATCATAAACTCTTTCAACATTTTTTGTATCAATGTTGAACTTTATGACTTTTACATTTTTTCCGCCTTTTAACGGACCTTGTGTAAAGGCATAAATATTTTTATCTCCGTCGTAGGCAATGGATTCAAAGCCTAAATTCTTTTGTGTATTTGAAAATTCTTTAGGAAGATTGTAAACGGTTTTTTCTGATTTATAGGGACAATCTACGGGTGCAAATCTGTTTACTACCTTCAAATTTTTGTCAAACTCAACGATAGACGGATAATATTCATCTCCGACCCAAAAATGCCCGTATTTATCTGCAACAAGGGCTTCCGAGTCGATACCTGCATTATCAAAAGGCATTTCCTTGTCGTTTAAATCACAAGGCACGCAGTCTTTTTCTTCCGAAACGGGAAGTCCTGAAAGTTCAAAATTTCTGCTTTTTGTGATTTTGGCTTCACCATCATCAAGTAATTCAAATTCTACCAAAAACGGTTTATATTCTTTGCCTAACGGGAAGTTTCTTATATCACGGTTTGCTTTGTTATAAATATTTGTATTTGGACCTCTGTCTGTTATTGCATATAATTTATCTTTATAAAAAAATAAATCCGAAAAACCGCCTAATTTGAATCCATGCCCGAGATTTGGAACATTTTTTATCTCATAAGTTTTGTAGAATTTTAAGTTCAAATCTGACGGTTTTATGAGGAAATAGTTAGCTAAACCGCAAAACAGCAGTAAAATACTTATAAATAATATAAATTTTTTGTTAATCATGTTATAATCTCTCTTAAAATGTTACATAATTATAGTGTACTAAATTATTTATAGCAACAGGTGAAAAATGGACGAACTTGAAAGACTTTTGCAAGGAAATGAGAATTTTATTAACGGAAATTTGCAGGCAGAAAATAAGTGCCTCAAAACTTTGCGTAAATTTCAAAATTATCAGGAACCTAAAGCCATTATTTTAAGTTGTTCTGATTCGAGAGTTGTGCCTGAAATAATTTTTGACACAGGTATAGGTGAGCTTTTCGTCATAAGAACAGCAGGCGCTACTATCGGACAAAACGTTATTGAAAGTATCGAGTTTGCTATCGATGAGCTTAAAATACCGCTTTTGCTTGTTCTCGGGCATGATAATTGCGGAGTTGTGACCTATGCTGCTAAAAATCCCGAAGGCAGCGAGCATTTTCACGATATAACTTCTCAAGTCCATGAAATTTTGGATTGCGAAACTTTGTGCTATAACGAGCTTGCAAAGAAACATACTTTGAACATTACATCTATTTTGAAACGAAAATCAAAATTCATTCAAAATGCTATTAACGATAATTCCCTGAAAGTCGTAAGTGCCCATTTCCACTTTGATACAGGAAAAGTTACAATATTGAAAGAAGATGAATAACGTGAAATTTTTAAATTTAAACAACCCTAATCAAAAAGCGGCATTTGTTTCAGTAATGTCAAATGCTTCTCTTATCGTTTTGAAAGTAATTACAGGCTTTTTGACAGGCTCTTTCAGTATTATTTCGGAAGCTGTTCACTCAACTGGTGATATCCTTGCATCTTTTATCGCTTTTTTTGCAGTCAAAAAAGCTTCCGAACCCGCCGACAAAGAACACGCTTTCGGGCATGGGAAATATGAAGATTTTTCGGGATTAATAGAGGGATTTTTGATAATTTGTGCGGCAGCATATATTTCTTATGAATCAATTTTGAAAATTATTAAAGGTGTTCATTCCGAAATTAATGTTGACGGTGCTATTTACGTAATGATTTTTTCAATTTTCGTTAATATTTTCGTAAGCAGATTTTTATATAAGACTTCCAAAAAAACAGGGTCAGTGGCGATTTTCGCAGATGCGGAACATTTAAGAACCGACGTTTTAACCTCTGTCGGAATTTTAATCGGTTTGGCAATAATTAAATTTACGGGAAATTACATTATAGACCCGTTTATTGCACTTTGCGTTTCTGTTTTGATTTTTGAATCAGGTTTGAAAATTTGCAAAAAAACAACTTCTAATCTTTTGGATACAAGTTTGCCGACCGATGTAGAAAAACAAATTATTGATTTGGTTGAAAATGTAAAAACAGACAAAATTTTTAAGGTTTGCAAGCTCAAAACGAGATGTTCGGGAGTTCGAAAAAACATAGAGATAACGGTTTGCGTTGACGGAAATATGACAGTCAACGAGAGTCATCAATTCTGTAATAAAGCCGAAAAAGCACTTTCCGAAACGATTGGAAATACTGATACTGTAATTCACATTGAACCTGCTTGCGATAAATGCAGACGTGAAGAAAAAGTTGCGATTTAGTATTTTTTATTAATCAAATCGTTATGAGCATTGATTTCTATTGTGTCATCAAGTTTTTCGAGTTCAATTTCATGCCCGTATCGTACAGATAAAGCTGTTTTAATCAAATAGTCCGCAAATTCGGGATTTTTGGGAAGAACAGAGCCGTGAAGATAAGTTCCGAAAACATTATTTTTTCTTCCGCCTTCGGTTTTATCTTTTCCGTTGTTGCCGTTGCCTGTTGAAACGGCTGCGATAGGAGCTGTTCCGTATTCAAGATATGTTAATCCCGAATGATTTTCAAATCCTACAAGAGTTTTTGATGGTAAAAAGTCTGTTTCTGCCGTGACATTACCGATAAATCTTGTGTTTCCTGCAACTGTATATGCATCAAGCAAACCTATTCCGTATAATTTTTCACCGTCGTGAGGTTGGTAATATTTGCCTAAAAGCTGATAACCGCCGCAAATAGCTAAAAAGACACGACCGTCTTTTGCCGCTTGAGTAAGTTTATCTTTTTGTTTTTGAAGTTCGTTTGCAACTTCAATTTGCTGTTTATCCTGTCCGCCGCCGATAAAGTATATGTCAAAAGCGTTTATATCAATTTCATCACCTTGATTAATTTCTGTGACAGTACAGGTTATATTTCTGTATTCACATCTGCGTTTCAATGTAAGCACATTACCCCAATCGCCATATATATTCAGCAATTTGGGGTATAAATGAGCTATTTTAAGTGATAATTGTTCTTTTTCCATTTTATTCTACGCTTAAAGCTGCCTTTACCATTGAAACAGCTTTTTCAACCGCTTCATCGGGAGTGATTTTAACGACTTCGCCTGTTTCTCTGATTTTAAATTCAACAAGACCTTCATTGACAGTTTTACCTGCCGTAATTCTGAACGGAATGCCTATCAAATCTGCATCTTTGAATTTAACACCTGCTCTGTCATCTCTGTCATCTATTAAAACTTCAATTCCTTGTGCTTGAAGTTTGTTGTAAATGTCTTCAGCTATTTTCATTTGAAGTTCATCTTGAACATTTACGGGGATTACAATTACGTGGTACGGAGCAATAGCAACAGGCCATTTGATACCGTATTCATCGTGATGTCTTTCAACTGCTGCTGCCGCAGTTCTTGAAATACCTATTCCGTAGCAGCCCATAACGAATGGGACTTCGTTTCCGTTTTCATCTGTGTAAGTTGCATTCATTGCTTTTGAGTATTTTGTTCCGAGTTGGAAGATGTTGCCGACTTCAATACCTCTTGTAACTTTCAACGGTTGTCCGCATTGAGGGCATTTTTCGCCTGCTTCTGCAATTCTTAAGTCTGCAAAATGTTCCGGCATTTTTACGTCAGTGCCGAAGTTTGCTCCGACTACGTGAACATCGTTTTCGTTTATTGCAACGACAAAGTTTTTTAAATCTTTTACTGTGTTATCAGCAATGATTTTTACATCGTCAAAACCGTTCGGACCGATAAATCCGGAAATTGCATTAAATCCGTGGTTTGCCATTAATTCTTCAATTTCTGCATCTGAAGCGGTTCTGATTTCTTGAGCATTCAAGGCATTCATGAGTTTTGTTTCTTCAACTGTTTTATCCCCTCTGATTAAAACTAAGACGGGAACTTTATCAGCGATATAAACAAGACATTTGCAAATTAATGACGGTTCTATTTTCAATAATTCTGCAAGTTCTGCAATAGTTTTTGTATGAGGTGTTGCAACTTTTTCAGCTTTTGTCCAATCACCTGTCGTTTTTGCATCATTCAAAACTGATACGGCATGGTTTGAATTTGCCGCATAATCACAGCAATCACAATAGAATACGTCATCTTCACCGCTGTCTGTTTGTGTGATTACCATATATTCATGGCTTAAATTTCCGCCTATTGCACCTGAATCTGATTGAACAGGTTTCGTTTCCAAACCGCAACGTTTGAAGAATTTAGTATAAGCATCAGCCATAATTTTGTATGACTTTTGCATTCCTTCTTCATCACGGTCAAAACTGTATGCGTCCTTCATAATAAATTCACGGCCTCTTAAAAGACCGAAACGAGGGCGTATTTCATCTCTGAATTTTGATTGAATTTGGTACAAATTAAGAGGAAGCTGTTTGTATGAGCGAACACCTTCTCTTGCAATAGCAGTAACGATTTCTTCGTGAGTTGGTCCGAGGCACATTTCTTTGTTATGACGGTCTTTTAAACGCATAAGTTCTTTTCCGTAAACTTCCCATCTGCCTGATTGTTCCCAAAGTTCTTTCGGCTGCAAAAACGGCATCAAAATTTCTTGTGCACCTGCTTTGTCCATTTCTTCACGAACAATGTTTTCAACTTTTTTCAAAACTCGCCACATCAAAGGTAAATAGTTATAAATACCGTTTGTAAGTTTTCTTATATAGCCTGCTCTGACAAGCAATTTATGGCTTATTACTTCCGCATCTGACGGAAAATCTCTTAATGTTTCAAAAAAAAGTTGTGACATTTTCATATTTAATACTGCCTTTCGGATAATAACTCTAAAATTCAAGTATATTTTATCACAAATACCTTTTTTACAAAAAGATTGTTAAATTTTGAAATGAAAGTTATTCGTATCTCAAAGCATCTATCGGGTTTAAAAGGGAAGCTTTATATGCAGGATAATAGCCGAAGCCTATTCCGACAAGAGCTGAAAATCCTAATGACATTAAGATTGAACCGAATGTTACAACAGGTGTCATATCCTCAGAAAGCAAACGAATTGATTCTGCTCCGATTATTCCGACAGCAATTCCTATTAAACCGCCAATCATAGAAAGCAAAAATGATTCAAGCAAAAATTGAAGTCTTATATCGTGAACATTTGCACCTATCGCCATTCTTATTCCGATTTCTTTTGTTCTTTCTGTTACGGAAACAAGCATAATATTCATAATTCCGATACCTCCGACAAGCAATGATACCGAGGCTATCGAGGCAAGTAAAATTGAAAATACCCGAACAGTTGATTCCATTTTTTCTTGAAATTCCGCAGAATTTCTTATTTCAAAATCCTTTTCCTGATTTTTGCCAAGGTGATGTCTTGCCGTTAAAATTTCAGAAATTTCGTTTTCAAGATTGGTTAATGAGTTCGAGTCTTCACCTTTAACTACAATCATTTTGACAGTTCCCGGGAAATCTGTTCCAAAAACTTTTCTTTGAGCGGTTGTTATCGGGATAAAAACTAAATCATCCTGGTCAAAAGGTCCCATTTGCCCTTTTGATTTTAAAACACCGATTATTTTAAACGGTATATTTCCGATTCTCATAACTCTGTTTATGGGGTCTAAATCTCCAAAAAGTTCATCTGCAACGGTTGAGCCGATAACTGCAACTTTGGCATAATTTCTACTGTCTTCGGGGGTAAAACTTCTGCCGTTCGTAACTTCATAATTTTTTATATATAAATATGATTCAGAAATACCGTAAACTGTTGTTGACCAGTTTTGATTTCCATACATAAGCTGCTTGGCAGATGAAGATGCAACTGCAACCGATTCAATATTATCAGCTGTTTTTTCTATTTCAGCGGCATCTTTTAATGTCAAAGACGGTTTTGAGCCTAAGCCTTGTTTAACTCCGCCTGATTTTGCAGACGTGGAGCGTACTGTCAAAATGTTTGACCCCATTGACTCCATATTTGCTTTAACTTTTTGGCTTGCTCCCGTTCCTATGCCGAGCATTATAATTACTGCACTTACACCGATTATAATGCCCAAACTTGTTAAAGCTGACCGCATTTTGTTTATTTTGAGTGAATTTAATGACATTCTTAATGTTGATTTAAAATCTATCATTGCTGTACCCTCAAAATATCACTTTCAATATTGCCGTCACGAAATTTTACAACTCGTTTGCAATATTCGGCAATGTCAGGCTCGTGAGTTACGAGAACTATTGTTTTGCCGTGCTTTTCGTTTAATTCAACAAAAAATTCCATAACTTCTATACTTGTTTTTGTGTCCAAATTACCTGTCGGTTCGTCTGCGAGGATAATCGGGGCATCATTTACAATCGCTCTTGCTATTGCAACCCTTTGTTGCTGTCCGCCTGACATTTGGTTTGGCATGTGGTTTTCACGCTTTTCCAATCCTACAATTTTTAATGCCTTTTTGGCTCTTATAATTCGTTCTTCTTCTTTTATTCCTGCATAAATCATTGGCAGCTGGACATTTTCAAGTGCAGTTGTCCTTGATATCAAATTAAAACCTTGAAATACAAAACTTAATTTTTTATTCCTGATATGAGCAAGTTCATCGGCAGACATCGTGCTGACGTCAATTCCGTCAAGGAAATATTTGCCTGAGGTTGGTTTATCAAGACAGCCTATCATATTCATAAAAGTTGATTTACCTGAGCCTGAAGCTCCCATAATTGCAACAAACTCGCCTTTTTCAACCGTCAAAGACACGTCATTCAGTGCGTTGAACGACGTATCACCCGTTTGATAGGTTTTTATTAAATTTTGAATTTCGATAACTTTTTGCATTAAAAGATTCTCGGCGGGTGTTGATTTTTATTTTTACCTTTTTTAACAGGCATTAAAACCTTCATGCCCGCTTGTATTTTATCAGAAATAATTTCTGTGTAGTCGCCGTCTTTCAAACCTGTTTGAACGGTAATTCTTTCGGTTTTTTTACCGTTTAAAACCCAAATTCCGTGTTCTTGAAATCTTTCGGTCATTCCGTCGGGAACATATTTCAATGCGAGAGTCGGAACGCAAAGAGCATCTTGTTTATTTTGCGTGATAATAGTCACGTTGGCATTCATGCCCGGCTTCAAAATTTCTTCATCGTTGTTTACCGAAACGACAACAGTGTATGTAGTGACGTTTGATACTGTCGTCGGGTTAATTCTGACTTGAGAAACTTTGCCTTCAAAAGTTTCATCAGGGTAACCGTCAAGAGTATATTCGGCATTTTGACCTTCTTTAATTTTTCCGATATCAGCTTCCGAAACGCTGACTTCAATTTGCATTTTAGTCAAATCTTCAGCAACTACAAACAATTCGGGAGTTTGGAAACTTGCTGCAACTGTTTGACCTACATCAACCGCTCTTGAAACGACAATACCGTCAACAGGTGATGTGATTTTTGTATAAAATAAATTTGTTTGAGCTGTTTCCAAATTAGCTTTTGCCTGATTGATATTTGCCGTCATTGCCTCAAGTTCGGCTTTGCTTGCCAAATAATTTGAATATGCAGATTCTGTTTCATCTTTTGAAACGTAGTGTTTTTGCAAAAGTCTTGAATATCTTTCGTAATTTGCTTTTTTGTAATTAACTTGTGCAAGAACTTTGTTATAATTTGATTTAGCATTGTTTAAGTCTGCCGTTGCTTTGTCAACCGATGCTTGAAAAAGTGCAGGGTCGATTTCGGCAAGCAGCTGACCTTTTTTCACTTTTGAATTGTAATCAACATAAAGTTTGTAAATTCTGCCTGAAACTTGAGAACCGATATTAACCGATTGAACAGGATTTACCGTTCCTGAAGCTTCTACCGTTTGGCTTAAATTATGTTTGATAATTTCTGCTGTCTGCGTTTGCTGAGATTTTGATTTTTTCGGCAAAACCATCATTACGCCTACAATTACAATCAAAATAATTATGGCTGCTATTATTTTTTTCTTCATTTATCTTATACCTATTGACTTGTTTAACATTGCTAAAACTTGGTTGTATTCGCTGATTATATCAACATATTCAAGTTGAGCTTTGTAATATTCATTCGCTGCTTTTTGGAGTTCGATGAAATTACCTGTTCCGACGGTATAACGACCGTCTGCAAGCTGCAAGTACTCAAGTGACCTCTCTATTTGGTCAAGTTTAATGTTAATCTCATTCGGGAATTTCTTCATCCAGCCGATTTTATCTCTAATATCCCATTCGTTGTCAATAAGATAAGTTTCTGTATCGTTTTTTGCCATTGCAAGATTTGCTTTAGCTTCGTCGATTTTAGTTTTCAAAAGCATTGCATTAACAGAGCCGAAACCGAATTTTATACCTGCATTAAATCCGTTTGATACAGCAATATTTGTGTTTTTCAAATTATATCCCAAATCTAAATCAATATCGGGATTGTACATTCTTTTAACACCTTTTAAATTTTCGGCTGCAGCTTTTTCTATGAGCTGAATACCCAATACATACGGGTTGTTTTGTCTTGATTGTTCAAGATACCAGTCTGCATCGTGCGGAAGTTCAAGAAAATCACTTCTTTTATTTCCTAAAACATTAGCTTTTGTTATGCCTTGAGTCAAAACTGTATTGAAATCGCCGTTATCAATAGATTTTGACAAATCAGCTTCATATTTATAATCTGTCAGAATATTAAATGTTTCTGTCGGTGCAAATACGTATTGTTCAGGGCAGTTTGACCAGTACATGCTGTTTTTTAAAATCATTACTTCCGTATAGTAGTCGCTGTATGCTTCTGCAAGTGCAAATTTCGCATTGTTCAAAGCTACTTCCGCATCGACAACATCAATTCTTGATTTTAAACCTTCATCAAAAAGAGCTTTTGCCCTGTCGTATTGAAGTTGTTGAATTGCCGTATTTCTTTGATTTATTAATACTCTTGCCCAATAATTTAAACATTTGTAATATGACATTTTGACATTGTATGCAGTCTGAACATAAGCGTATTCAAGAGAAAGTTCTGCCGCTTGAATATTGTATTTGCTTGCGTTTAAAGTCGCATTCATTTTCCCGAAGTCAAAAATCTTTTGGCTTAATCCAACCGTAACACCGTGGTAGTTGTTACTTCTGTCCCAATTTTTTCCGTTTTGTTGAATGTAGTAGCCCGTACTTGCCGATAACGTCGGAAAATAAGTCGATTTAGCCTGACCTTTTTTGCTTTTTGCCGCAAGAACATTATTTTGTGCCTTTTGTATGATTGGACTGTGTGAAAATGCGTAGTCAAGGCAATCTTCAAGTGTTATTGTCGTTCCGCCCTGTATTGTGTTTAAATCTTGTATTGCATAACCTGCAAGATTTTGACCTGTTAATAAAAACACAACAACTGTTAATTTGATAGCTGTTTTTTGTAAAAAAAATTTCTTAAGACTCATAATAATAAATTATACACGATATAAATTTATTAAAAGCATGTTTTCAATAATCTTTACAAAGAGCCTTTCGGTTGTTTGAAAATAGATTTTTTATCTGTTTCCAATTGGTAATCACCTTTGAATTCGATTTTCTTTTTAAGTTTCTTTTTCGTTGCAACGGTAACCATCGTTTGTTTATTCGTTCCCTGTTCAAACCATTGTTGAACGAGTCTTTCGTCGCCGCCTAAACTTCCTTGGATTTTTAATCCGTCACGAACTTGGAATTGTGCTTCTAATGCTGCAATTCTGACAATAAATAATACGTTTCTCGGGTTATCGTCATTCATTGTAAGTGAAAGTCCTCTGTATTTCATTAATACATAGTTTTCATTGTTTTTTACAAAACGACCTTTTTCTTTAAGAAAAAAATTTCTTAAAGATGTTTCTAAACTCATTAATTCTTCTTGGTTTATTTCCACTTTTCACACCTCGGATTAATATTATACCCGTTTTTTTTCTTTTTTAACTTTTTCTGATGTTTTTATGGTATTTTTATATTGTACATAAAGAGGCAAAGATTATGACAGATATTAATGACTTACCCACAGTTTACAATCCGAAAGAAACAGAAGAAAAAATATACAAATTTTGGGAAGAAAACGATTGTTTCAGAGCAGATGAAACTTCTGCCAAAAAACCATATTCAATCGTAATTCCACCCCCGAACGTAACAGGCGTTCTCCATATCGGGCACGCTCTTGATAACACTTTACAGGATATTTTAATTCGTTACCACAGAATGTCAGGCTACGAAGCACTTTGGGTTCCCGGAACAGACCACGCAGGTATTGCAACTCAAAACGTTGTTGAAAAGAAATTGCGTGCAGAGGGCAAAACCCGCCACGATTTAGGTCGTGAAAAATTTCTCGAAACAACTTGGGAATGGGCAAATGAGCACAAAGGCGCAATTTTAGACCAATTTAAAAGACTCGGTGTTTCATTTGACAGAAGCCGTCAAAGATTTACTCTCGACGAAGGCTGTTCGGAAGCTGTAAAAGAAGCTTTTATAAGATTTTATGAAAAAGATTTGATTTACAAAGGTGCTTACATTGTAAACTGGTGTCCTCGTTGTCAAAGTGCTATTTCGGATATTGAAACGGAATACGAAACCGAAGAAGGACATCTTTGGGAAATTCAATATCATTTGAAAGATGAAAGAGGAGCAATAGTTGTTGCAACAACAAGACCTGAAACAATATACGGCGACGTTGCAATCGCAGTTCACCCGAATGACTACAAATACAAAGATTTAATCGGAAAAACAGTATGCATGCCGATTACAGGCAAAGAAATTCCTATTATTGCAGATGAATACGTTGATAAATCATTTGGTACAGGTGCAGTTAAAATCACTCCCGCACACGACCCCAATGACTACGAAGTCGGCAAACGTCATAATCTCAAACCTGTTTGGGTTATTGATGAAAAAGGTTGTATGAAAGCCTGCGATGAAGTTCCGAAAGAACTTCACGGTATGGACAGATACGAAGCACGTAAAAAGACTATCGACTGGTTGAATTTGAACGGACTTTTGCTCCGCACTTTAGATCACGAACACAATGTCGGCAAATGCCAAAGATGTAATACAACAATCGAACCGCTTTTGTCGGAACAATGGTTTGTAAGAACAAGCAAACTCGCAAAAGCAGGTATAGAAGCCGTTGAAACGGGTAAATTAAAATTCGTTCCCGAAAGATGGACGAAAAACTTCCTCGGCTGGATGAGCGAAATGAGAGATTGGTGTATTTCCCGTCAACTTTGGTGGGGACATCAAATTCCCGCTTATTACAACAACGAAACAGGAGAAATGGTTGTTGCAAAAGAAAATCCGGATCCTTCAAAATACACACAGGAAACGGACGTTTTGGATACTTGGTTCTCATCAGGCTTATGGCCGTTTGAAACAATGGGCTGGCCAAACACTGATGCACCCGATTATAAAAAATTCTATCCTACAAGCGTTCTTGTAACTGCGTTTGATATCATTTTCTTTTGGGTTGCAAGAATGGTTATGATGGGCTGTGAATTGACAGGCGAAGTGCCATTCCCGACTGTATTTATCCACGGCTTAATCCGTGATGAAAACGGTCAAAAGATGTCAAAATCAAAAGGTAACACAATTGACCCTGTACTTTTAATCGACAAATACGGCTGTGATGCTATGAGATTTACGCTCACATCGCTTTGCACATACGGCGGTCAAGATATTAAAATCAGTGAAGAACGTTTTGAATACGGAAGAAACTTTGCAAACAAAATCTGGAACGCTTCAAGATTTGTCCTTATGAACTTGGAAGGCGTTGATGACAAACCGATTGATTTTGCTAATTTGACAATCATTGATAAATGGATTTTGCACGAACTCAATAAAACCGTCAAAACCGTAAATGACCAAATTTCCACATACAGAATCGGCGAATATGCACAAACTCTCTATGACTTTTTCAGAGGCTCTTATTGCGATAAGTACGTTGAAATCGCAAAAATTCAACTTGCTGATGAAAACCTCAAAGCAAACACCCAAAGAGTTCTCTTGTATGTAACAGATGCGGTTATGAGATTGTTACACCCTGTAATGCCTCACATTACAGAGCAAATCAGACAACTTTTACCTGCAAAATTTGATACGGAAACTTTGATAAAAGCACATTTCCCGACTTATAGCGACAAATTCGTCTTTGAAGATGCGGCAGAGCAAACAGATACCGTTTTTGAAACTGTTAAATCGCTTAGAAACGTAAGACAAAGTTTCAACGTTCCCGTTAAATCACCTGTTGACGTAAAAATTGCAGCAGATGAACATCAAACGGAAATCTTCAAAAAAGCAGAATCTTATATCAGACGTCTTGCAAGAGTTGAAAATATTGAATACATCGATAGCAAAACCGTTGTAAAACAAGCAGGTTCGGCAGCAGTTGGAAATGCAAAACTTATTGTTCCTCTTGCAGGTTTGATTGATATAGACCAAGAAATTGCACGTCAAAACAAAAAACTTGATAAGCTCGCTAAGGAAAAAGGCGGACTTGTCGGAAGAATGAACAATAAAAACTTTGTGGAACATGCTCCTGCTGAAGTTCTTGAACAAACTAAATCGAGAATTGATGAGCTTACGATTGAAGAAAATACAATTAAGGAATTAATTGACTCATTGAAGGCATAAGCTCAATTAATATTAAAAAGACCGCCGCTTAAATAACGGTGGTCTTTTTTGTCTGTTATAAATTTTTATCTGTTATGAATTTTTCCCATTTCGCAGGCTTCTTGAATGTATTTAGTTTTTAATACACCTCCGATATTATTGACTTAATTTTATTTGATAATGTTTCGGAATTACTGTTTCTTCTTGGTTTTGATGATTTATTAATAGTTTCTTCTCATAATAAAATCCTGTTTTTATATTCTTACTTTTAACCACAACAAAAAAGGTATCCGAATAAGGATACCTTTAAAAAAAAGTTACAATTAAAACTATTTAACTGTTTCTTTGAATTTTTTACCGGCAGAGAATACAGGAACTGTTTTTTCTTCAATTCTGATTTCTGCACCTGTTTGAGGATTACGTCCTGTTCTTGCTCCTCTTTTTCTTGCTTCAAAAGTACCAAATCCGACTAAAGTAACTTTATTTCCTGCTGCAACAGTTGTTTCAACAGTTTCTAATACTGCATCGAGTACTTCTGCTGCTGTCTTTTGTGAAACTTTTGTTTTTTGTGATACTTCTTTAACTAATTCAGCTTTGTTCATGCTCAATCTCCTTATCTAACACAATAAAATTGTATTATAAACCTCAAGAATGTCAAATACTTAAACAAAATATAAATTTTTTTTATAAAATTTAAAAAAAACTTAAATAGAATTCCACTTTTCACTTAATTTTCCGAATTTTATATCTTTATAATAATATTTTAAAATTTGATAAGCATTGTAACCTTGTTTTGCTAAATTGTTAGCTCCATGCTGGCTCATGCCGATACCATGCCCCATTTTTCCGACATTTCCGTCAAAAGACGGTACCGAATGCAAATATGGTAAATCTTTACTCCATACATCTCCCGTGTTTGTTGTTTTTCCTCCTGCACTTGCACAATAAAAAGCTGTTATAACCTGTTTATTTTGTGTTACGACTATACCGTATGTTTGAGCAACAATTTTATTGGTTTTATCTGTTTCACTTGAAGCCCCGCCATAGGCTTGGTCTTCGGTATTGTCCTTTAAATCATACCCTTGAGAAGCATGTTTTCCAAGGTTTGCAACGGCATAACTTCTTGCTGCAATTGCTTGAGCTTTAAGTGCTTCACTTGGCCAAGAATATGGCATTTCGCAAGGGACAACACCGAGTAAATAATCTTCCAATTTAACGTCATTTATTACACTCAAGGTTTTATTGCGGTTTTCGACAATTAATTTCCCTCGATACCATTTGTTTTTTGCACAAACAAATCCGTCACCGACCGTAGAAATAGCTATTGATCTTGTATTTAAAGGGTATTTCTTTTTCTCTATTGTGACTTCAATGTAATCATTTTTTTTTGTAAATCTGTAAGATTGCATTGGTTGCAAAGAACATAAAATTTGACCTGTTCTTTTGTCGGAAACAACACCTTTTGTCGAAGTTGCAAGGCTAACATCGGATAAACCTGATTGTAAACCTATTTTTATAGCTTCTGCTTTTGGTGCGGAAACAACTGTTAATGCGATTGCACATATAAAAATTTTTGTAAAAAACTTATTCATAACATCGTAATTATATCATTTTAAAATTCATTATGAATATTATCTTCACATGTCCTCTAAAGGGTTGATTTTTGCCCAAAATAATTTATTTTTGACTTTTCATAAGTTATCATTAAAGAGTAAGTGACAAGGGGTGAATTATCATGATTATAAAAGGAGGAATTGATTATTTCGAGCCGGGTATGAGGACGACATTGAGAGCAATGCATCTTCAGACCGAAATTATGGGTATTCACTCGGGTAACGTCAGCGGCTTTGATAAAGTCGGTTATCAAAGAAAAGATGCTGTCGTTTCCTCATTTACGGAATATGTCGGAGCACATGCTTTATCGGAAGCTGTTGATGACCAACCCGGAAGAATTTCCATTTCCGAACATCCTTTGGATTTAGCAATTTCAAATAAAGGTTATTTCCAAGTTTTAGGAAAAGAAGGTATAAGATTAACGAGAGATGGTCGTTTTCATTATGATAAAGAAGGCAATCTTTTGACTCTTGATAATGAAAGAGTTATGGCAAACGACGGTACTCCGATTACATTGCCTTGTGTTCCCGAAACTCCTGATGATGTGAAAATTGATTTGTCAGGTAAAATTTCGGTTACGGACAGAGCAAATAACAGAGTTGTAAAAGTTGGTACTTTATCCGTTGTAAGTACATCAGGTGCAGCTGTTCTTGATCCAGGAATCAGACAAGGATTTACCGAAGATTCAAACGTTGTTTTGAGTGAAGAATTTATGAGAGCTTTCCCTGTAAAGAAAACATTTGATGCAAACCGTTTAATGTTTCAACAATGTTATTCTTTAACATCGACAGCAGTCCAAAAATTGAGTCAAATGTAGGAGTGAGCAATTATGGCAACATTTCAAGGCTTAATAAGAAAAAATATTGTAAATGCTAATGTTCAGTTTGAAAGACTTGGCTATATTACCAATAATATTTCAAACCAAAACACAACAGGTTATAAGTCGGTAAGATTTGAACAAATTTTAACTGAGGACGGATATTTAAGAGGCGTTGTCAGAAATGACCACAGACCGTCAATCTTAAGAGTTACTGACGATAAATTTGACTTCGGTATTAACGGACAAGGTTATATTCCCGTAACGTCGGAAAACGGCGATGTTAAATACACTCGTGACGGTTCAATGAAACAAAATAAAGAAGGTTATTTAACTACAACTGACGGATATTTAATCGGTGACGGTATTAAATTACCGATTAATTACAGTGATTTTTGGATAAAATCAAACGGCGATGTCGTTGTTGCAAAAGAATTCGGTGATAAACCCGAAAAAATTGGCAGAATTCCGATAGTAAACTTCCAAAACCCTGACGGCTTAAAAGCGGTTGACGGAAATAAATTCATACCGACAGAGGATTCGGGAGAGCCTGTTTTGATTTTAAATCATGATAGGATTGAACATCAAAAGTTGGAATCTTCAAATAATAATACTTTTGCGGAAGTTAATGAAGTAATGAGATTAAATGCTTCCATGCTCGCAGGATTTCAAATGATAAAAGCCATAAATGATATGTATGATAAATCAATCAAACTTCAAGGCTAATAAATAGTTAGAAACAGAGGAAAAAATGTTTACACCGAATAACTCACTCGACAGATGTAATTTAATGTTAGACTTGGCGGCTCACCGTCAAAGAGCTTTAGCCGGAAATATTTCTAATATTGATACCCCGGGATATATAAGAAAAGATATTGATTTTTCACAATATCTCGGCAGCATGAACAGCCCGCTCGAAACCAAGTTATCTGAAAAACTCGGACCGTCGGCTGTAATTCAAGACCAACAAGGTGGTGTGGATTCTGTATATGAATTATCGGAACTGCATAAAAACTCTGTAACATACAGAACGGCAATCAAAAGAATCAACGCAACTTTAACGGAACTTAAAACGGTAATTAACGTAGGATCATAATTATGACATTATTAGGCGCATTTGGAATAGGTGAAAAAGCAGTCGGTGTTCACGGAACAAGAATGGACATCGTTGCAAAAAACATTGCAAACGTAGATACACCGAATTATGTTAGAAAAATTCCCGTAATCAATGCTACGGATTGTATTTCATTTGCAGGACTTTTATCGGCAATGAAAGATGATTTGTTCAGTTCTTCGTCAATTCCGTTTGTAAGCGGCGGTGTTGCTTTATCAGGTGTTGTAGAAGATCCGACATTGGGTGATAAAATGTATCGCCCGGGACACCCTGATGCTGATGAAAACGGTTACATCAGAGCTTCAAACGTTAACCCTATGGTTGAGTTTGCAGATGCTGCTATGGCACAACGTGCTTATGAAGCCAGTTTAGCGGTTATGAAAATTACAAAAGAAATGGTTGACCAAGCTGTACAAATCGGCTCATAGGTTAATGTTTTATTAGCTTTAAAATTGTAAAATGTCATTATAAAAATCAATAAAATTAGGGGCAAGGGGAGATGTTTTCACCAAACATTCAAAATTTAATAAATACAAGCGGTGAAGATGCAGCAAAAGCAAGAGCGGCACAGTTAATCAAATATGTCGATAATTTCAACAGAAGTATTGCCGTACAAAATCCCTCAACCGAAAATGTTCCTAAATTTTCTGAAGTCTTAAACGAAAGTGCAAACGGTGTTTACAGATTTAGAGAAACTGACCCGCAAAAAGCAGTTTTCGGAACCCTTGTAAAACCGACAGGCAGTGTTTCAAACGCTGATAATCTTCAATCTTTAAGCGGTTTTAATTCTAATAAGCAAAAGACTTATACGAAACAAGAAATTTCTGACATCATTTCAGATATTGCAAAAAAACATGGTGTTAACGAAAAATTGGTTAAAGCTTTAATCAAACAAGAATCGGGATTTAATCCGAATGCGGTATCAAAAGTCGGTGCAGCAGGCTTAATGCAGCTCATGCCCGCAACAGCGAAGTCATTAGGTGTAACTGACGTAAAAGACCCTGTTCAGAATGTTGACGGTGGAGTTCGTTATTTAAAGTCAATGATGAAGAAGTATAACGGAAATTTAATACTTGCTTTGGCTGCATACAATGCAGGTCCCGGAGCGGTAGATAAGCATGGTGGAGTTCCTCCTTATAAAGAAACTCAAAATTATGTTAAGAATATTTTAGCAAATTACTTAGGATAAGGATATAAAGATGATTTCAAACAGATTAGTACCGAACATAGATGTTTTTAACAGAATGGAGCCGACGAAATACACAGATATGGGTGTACAAGGACTTCGTTTTAAAAGCATTGAACAACCTGAAACCAATGATTTCAAGGCTGTTTTTACGGGACTTGTTGAAAACTTAAATCAAGATATTTCCAAACCTGATGAATTGTTAAAACAACAGATGATGGGCAATGAAAACGTTGATATCCATGATATTATCATTGCTTCAAACAAAGCATCGGTTGAAGTTCAAATGGCGACTAACGTTGCGACTAAAATTATCGCTGCTTACGAAAAAATCATGCAAATATCTATATAAACATGTCGCCCTATTTAAAAAAAAATAGTATAATTAAATAAGAATAAGTTTCTAAGGGCAAAATAGGGGTATGGAGAAACTACAAGAATTACTAAAGAATAAGAATGTATTGTATGCCGCAATCGGTGTTGCGGTACTTATTCTTGTGATTATAATCGTTGTTATTATTATGGCTGTCAGCAAGCCGAAAGATAATTCACAAACTTACGAAAAAACTATTGAACAACCTTTTATTTTGTTCACGACCGATAATGCAGGAAAGGCTATCGAAGTTCAGGCTTTACTTGCAAGAGAAGGTATTGTGGCAGACAGAACTGCTGAAGGTTCTAAAACTACATTATCATTGAAAAAATATAAACCGAGTGAGCGTGACCGTGCTTTGTTAACAATTGTTTCAAGCGGCTTAATGGATCAATATGTCGGACTTGAAATTTTTGATAAAGGTGATTTTACTTCGACAAAAGAAGATAAAAGAATTCGTCTTGTAAGAGCAATCAATGGGGAGCTTTCAAGATTAATCAGAAAAATCGACCCGATTGAAAATGCTTCGGTATTCGTTTCTATTCCTGAGCAAACAATGTTTTCTTCCGATAAAAAGCCTGTTACGGCGACTGTTCAAATTTGTATCCCGTCTGGAACAAAACTTGAAAGAACAAAAGTTAAGGCTATCGAAAACCTTTTGCTCGGCAGTGTTTCAGGGTTGTTAGCGGAAAATATTTCAATTACCGATACAAACGGTAATGTTTATAACAGTATTATAAATTCAGTCGATGACCAGCTTTCAAAACTTCAAGAAAGCGATCAATATATGCAGTCAAAAGTCGCTTCACAGCTCGACAGATTGATTGGAAAAGGCAACTATGTAGTAACCGTTAGTACGTTTTTACGTCAAGTTCCTGTGGAAAAAACAAGTATTATTTATGACCCGACTCAAAAAACAGCCGTAACGGAACAAACTTTTACGGAAGGTTTGGGTGATAAAACTCGTGACAGTAATTCGGGTTTAAATGCCGTAAGTATATACTTGCCGAACGGTTTACCTGCAGCAGGAAGTGATTCTTCTCAAAACAGAAATTACAACAGAACAGCTCGTGAAACTCAATATGGTGTTTCCAAAACTCAAATTAATGAATATTCAAAAACAGGTGTTATAGAAGACATTTCGATTGCTGTTACTATTGAATCATCAGCCATGCCCGCAAACGTAACATTGCAGGAATTAAAAGAGTTGATAGCAGGTGCAGCATCTCCGAAAGTTTCGGCAGAAAATGTTTCTATTGCTTATGCAGATTCTATTGAACCTTATTTGGCATCTGATAAACCTGTTAATTTGCCAAAACCTGATGAATCGGGTAATCCTTGGTGGCTTACGGTTGTACTCGTTGTATTGGGCTTGATTTTCGGTTTTGTAGTTGTTTCGAAGAAATTAAAAGAAAAATCGGAAAAACAACAAAAAGAAGTAGAAGATTTAAGACAAAAAGCAGCAGCACAAGAAAAACAATTAAGAGATGTAAACTTAAAAGCATCGCAATTAAGTGAAAAGGCAGCTCAAATCGCACAAGGTTTGATGGAACAACAGGCATTGTCACAACAGGTTGTTGCTCAAATCTCAAACCAGCAGCAAGCCGCAATTCCGCAGCAGCAGGTTCAACAGCAGACAAATGAAGATTTGCAGGACGTTATTGAAGATGTAACCGCTGATATGAATCTTACCGATACTGAAGAATTGACCGAACAAGTAAAAAGCTGGATTGAAAAATCATAACAGGCAGGTTTTCAAATGGCAGCAGAAGGTTTTAATTTTAAAGAGTTTGCGGAAGATTTATCGGGACAGGCGAAAGCTGTTGTCCCGACAGATATTACACCGGAAGAACAAGAATATGTTTACACAACCGTTCATAACTTTTGTTACTTGGCAGGTGAAGCTCTTGCAAACGATACAGAACATACTTATACAGTTGACCAAGCCTCGATTATTACTCAATTCATCGGAGAATGGTCTTTTCACAAATCGTTAGATATCATCAGGGGCAAAGTTCCTCAACAATATCGTGACGGAATTATGCAAAAAATTGCTTTTACTATTTTTGAAATAGCAAAGCAGGCAACATTTAAAAATATTCCGCAAGATCAAATGATAGGTCTTGTTGAGCACCACGTTAAAAAGGCTTATAATGATGCTTTGGCAGAATTAACCAAACGTGGTATATTATCGCAAAAACAGGCTCAAGTTGCAGCAAACCAATCTAATATTGATGATATGGCAAAAGCTGACAGCGATGCTCTTAATAACGCAAGTGATTTGAAGATTTTGAAATTAGCCGCATTTGCATTGATTGCGAGGAAATTGCCTAATGATAAGGTTACAACTTTGCTGACTCAATTTTCTCAATCTGATGCTAATGTTGTGTTACAATATATGCAGCTTGATGATTTAGAAAGCAAAATCGATCCGTCATTATTGACACAATGTTTGAAAGATTTTCAAGCTAATACGCCAAAAGACCAAACCTTGGTTTTACCTAAAATAATGAGAAAATTCGGAAGAAACATTCGAGGTGTTCCGAAAGATTTATTATCAGAAATCACCTATTATGAAAGACCTTTTGTTGCAGAAGTCGTAAATAATCCGAAAGGTTATGATAAATGGAAGGTTTCAACCCCTTTTATTAATGTAATTTGTTCTTATATAGAAGAAAAAGTCAATGATTATAAAACGCAGTCAGTCTGAAGTTAAAAAAAATACTCAATCGGCTTCCGAACAACCTAAAAAAGTTCAGGAAGATATTGTTCTGACTCCGTCTGCGGCACCAAAACCTCAAAAAGAAGAAGTCCAAGTTCCGTTGAGTTTTGAAGATATCGTTTTTGATTCGAGAATGGAACGCCGTCAAGGCAGCAGACGCCGTGGTTACAGACGTATTGATGACAGAAATATAGTTTCAAGAGCACAGGAAGAAGCCAATTCTATCAGAGAGCAAGCAGTTAAAGAGGGGCATAAATTAGGTCTTGAGAATGCTCATGCCGAAATTCAGGCATTAACAGATGCAATTCAAGGTTTTTTTACATACAAAGATGAAATGTTTGCAGTTGTTGCACCTCACATTTTGGATATATCAGTTGAAATTGCTAAAAAAATTATTAATAAAGAAATAGAGCAGGATAAAACGGCTTTGTTAAGTTTGATAAAGTCGGCAATGGGAGATTCTTTTAAGGTAAGTAATCACATTACGGTAAAAGTATTACCCCAAGATGTGGTTGCTGTTAAAGAGGGTTTGCCCGAATTTTTATCGATAAATTCAGAAGATGTTGATATAAAAGTTGTACCTGATGACAATATTTCGACGGGTGGTGCTATAATAGTAACAGATAACGGAATTATCGATGCAACGATAGATACGGGATTAACGATTTTGGAACAAGCGTTCAAAAATTTACAACAACAGGGGTAGGAAAAACAAGTGGCACAGGCTCAACCGGCAAGTAATCCGCTTAGTGAAATAGGATTAGCAATATTTGTTATTTTGCTCGTCGTCATATTGATTGTCGAGTTACCTCCGTTTTGCATTAACATGGCTATTGCTTTTAACATGACGCTTGGAATTGTTTTGCTGATGATATCCTTGTATATTACCAAGCCGCTTGAATTATCTGCATTTCCGTCAGTAATCCTTATCGGTACAATGTTCCGTTTGGTTATGTCTATTGCTTCAACCCGTTCAATTTTGGCAAAAGGTGAAGCAGGTGAAGTAATTAATGCATTTGCGAATTTCGTTACAGGCGGTAACTTAATTGTAGGTTTCGTAATATTCCTTATTATTACGGTTGTTCAGTTTATGGTAATTACAAAAGGTGCTGAACGTATCGCCGAAGTTTCTGCAAGATTTGCATTGGACGCTATGCCGGGTAAACAGATGACTATCGACGCCGATTTTAACGCAGGTTTGATTTCACCGGAAGAAGCGGTTAAACGCCGTGAAGATTTACAAAGAGAATCAAGTTTGTTCGGTTCAATGGATGGTGCTATGAAGTTCGTAAAAGGTGATACCATGGCAGGTATCATCATTACTGTTATCAACATTGTCGGCGGTTTGTTAATCGGTATTGTTCAAAATGGTATGGAGCCTGCGGAAGCTGTTCAAAAATATACAATGCTAACCGTTGGTGATGGTTTGTCAGCCCAACTTCCGTCATTGCTTATGGCTGTTTCGGCAGGTATCGTAATGACCCGTTCAACAGCTGCAAGCCCGTCATTGGGTGCGGATTTGCAATCTCAATTATTGGGTAAGCCTTACAGCTTGTTCTTTGCAAGCGGATTTCTTGCATTAATTGCATTATCATCACCCTTAACAGGTTTGCCTTGGTTTCCGTTCTTGTTATACGGTTCAATTTTGGCTATATCGGGATTTTCAATTTTAGTAAACCAAGATGTTCAAGCTCAACTCGGACAACTTGAAAGTGTTCGTCAAAACATGCAGGATTTGGTCAACCCGAACAAAATGTATGAAAGATTGGGTGTTGACGTATTGAGTTTGCAAGTCGGTTCAGGATTGTTGATTATTGCTGACCCTGACCAAGAAGGTCAATTACTTCCGAAGATTGCAGCTTTAAGACAAAGAGTTACTGATGAATTAGGTTTCATCATACCTAACATAAGAATTATGGATTCGTCCGCACTTGATGCGAATGAATATTTAATTTCTATTCGTGGTAATACAGTTGCAACAGGTTCTGTTTACCCGGGTAAAAACATGGTTATTGCAGATCAATGGGACGCTTTGGGAAAAGATGTACCTAAAGATGCTATTGTCGGAATAGACCCGACCTTCCAAACTCAAGCATATTGGTTAAATCCTGACGATTTTGACCCTCGTGACGGTCTGACTCAGGTTGATTCTGTTGATGTTATCGTAACTCACTTGCAGGAAAGTGTTCGTAAATATGTTGATGAAGTTATGACAAAAACCGACGTATTGAAATTGATGGAACTTGTAAAAAGCCAAGACCCGACTCTTGTTAATGACCTTGTTCCGACTATTATTTCAACAAGTGACTTGCGTAAGATTTTTGTAAACTTAATCAGAGAAAAAGTTTCAATCAAAGATATTATGTTTATTTTTGAACGTCTTTGCGACTATGCAAGATTTTCAAAAGAGCCGGATATATTATCAGAACGTTTAAGAGCTGCTTTAGGTCGTCAAATTTGTTTATCTCATTCAACCTCGGATAAAGTTTTATATGCTTTAACCTTGTCGTCCGAATGGGAAAAGACACTTGATGACAGTTGTCAAAGAACAGAGCTTGGTACGATGTTCCTGTTAAATCCTTTGCAAGTTCAGGAATTAATCGAGTCATCTGCTCAAACACTTATGAGAGCTCACCAAAATATCGGTCGTCAGCCTGTTATTTTGTGTTCGCCTCGTATAAGACTACCTTTGTATCAACTTCTTGAAAGACACATTCCGACAATCGTTGTTATTTCGTATTCAGAACTTATTACTGATATAAGAGTTGAAGCGGTTGATACAATCGGTGAATCGTACATACAAGATTATAATTTTGGGAATAACGGATAATGGAACTTAATCAAAGTTTTGAAAAATCAATAGAATTTACTAAAAAACGTGCTTTTGAAATAATTCATAATACACCGCTTTTCAGCTACAAAGGTTCGGTATCAAAACTTTTGGGTTTGACGGTTGAGGTTAATCTTCCAGGGTTGAAAATCGGTGATTTGTGTTTTATTGAAACAACATCAGGCGAAAAAAAAGCCGCAGAAGTTGTTGCTTTCAAAGGTGAATACGCTCAATTATTGCTTTTGTATGACGGAGCAGGAATTGGACAAGGTGCTTTAGTTACAACGACAGGTAAGCCTATTACAGTTCCTATGGGTGATTTTTTACTTGGCAGAGTTATATCGCCATTGGGAGAACCGATTGATGGAAAGCCTTTAGACACAACGAATGCAGTTTGGATGAATATCGATAATCCGCCGCCTGATGCATTTGAAAGACCTATTATTAAAGAAAAATTCTCTTGCGGTGTTCGAGCCATCGATTCATTACTAACCTTGGGAGGCGGACAACGTATGGGTTTGTTTGCCGGTTCAGGTGTCGGTAAGTCAACTCTGCTCGGTATGATTGCGAGAAACTCTGATGCTGATGTAAACGTCGTTGCACTAATCGGAGAACGTGGTCGTGAAGTTAAAGAGTTTGTTGAAGATGCATTAGGACCTGAAGGTATGGCAAAATCGGTTCTTGTATGTTCGACAGGTGACCAGCCTCCGCTTATCAGACAAAAATGTTTGCACACTGCTACTTCAATTTGCGAATATTATCGTGACAGAGGTAAAAAGGTATTTTTGATGACAGACACGGTTACACGTTGTGCAATGGCTGGTCGTGAGGTTGGTTTGTCTATCGGTGAACCGCCTACTATGAAAGGTTATCCGCCGTCAATTTTCTCATGGCTGCAAAAAGTTCTTGAACGTGCAGGTAACTCTCCTCGTGGATCTATTACGGCACTTTATACCGTACTTATGGAAGGTGACGATATCAATGACCCTGTTGTAGATACTGTTCGTGGTATTACTGACGGTCACATTTTCTTATCCAGAAAAGTTGCGGAGATGAACCATTATCCTGCAATTGATGTTTTAGGAAGCATCAGCCGTCTGTTTTCGGCAATTTGTTCTCCTGAGCATAAAGCTGCAGCTGCAAAGATGAGAACATTAATGTCACTTTATCGTGAAAACAAGGATATGATTGACGTTGGTATGTATAACCCCGGAAGTAACCCGAGGCTTGATGTTGCGATTGAGTATATGCCTCAAATTAATGCCTTTTTGCAACAGAGAGTTACAGACAGTGTTTCTATGGATAATACAATAAACACTTTAATCGATATGATGAAAAACGTTGAGATTTAGTTTTTAAGGACATAAAATTATAATTACCGAACCTATTGTCATAATTATTGTACCGATTAATTTTTTCACAATGTCTTTTTCATGGAAAAATTGAACGCCAAACAAAAGATTAACTATTGTTGATAATTGGAATAAAGCGAGAGCGTATCCGACTTTCATGTGAACGAAAACGTAGTTTGTGCAAAGCTGCATTGTTGCAAGTCCGACACAAATTATTAAATATTGATGAATTTGTCCTTCTTTAATCGGGGTAAAGGTTTTTCTTGATAACAAAATCATTGCCAATGTAAAAATACAGCCTGTCCAAGCCCAAAGCATATATGATGTTGTGACACTTGAGAGCATTATGACTTTTTTAAGAATTACCGCCTCTATGCCTGTTAAAATCAGTGCTGCGAACCTTAATAAAATATCTTGTCTTTTAAAAAGTTTCCACGAAAAACCTTCTTTTGTTGTTCCAAAGACATATCTGCTTCCGTAAATTATCAAAATCATGCCCGCAAGTCCGTAGATACTTGGTATTTCGGAAAGCATAAAAATACCGACGATAAGTCCGACGACGGATTTATAGGAGTTAATCGGTCCGAGTACAGAGAGTTCTCCGAGTTGAAGGGCTTTTACCATACAAGCTCTGCCGACAGAGCATAGCAGACCAGCTAAAAGTGCATTTTGCCAAAATTCAATCGGTAATTTTGCCCAATCAACGTTAAAAGCAAAAGGGATACAGCAAAGTCCCATTATCAGGTATGAATAGAAGCTTGTAAATAGTGACGACCCGTTCATCGAAACTTTTTTTTCATACATATTTGCAACGGGATTTGAAAAAATTCTTAATATTACTGCAATACTTGTTAAAAACATATTTTTTAGTACATATTATTTATTATATATATTACAACTACATTTTATTACAAAAATAGTGTATAATACTTTATTATAGAAAAATGGAGAGCGTTATGGACAAATTAATCAAATTGCTAATTTTTGCAGCTATTGTTTATGGTATTGTCTGGGTTTACTACAATGTTGATTTTAAAGAGTTAACCGATAACACAGTTCAACGAATCGAACAGGAAAAAACCGTCACAAGAGTGACAGAAGGACGTGACAGAGCTGCTCAAGATGCTAAACGAGTAGCAGAATAATAGTTTTTTAACGTACTGCCGCAAAAAGCAGTACGTTTTTTATTCTAATCCGTAATATTTGTTTATAGCTTTTATAAGACCCGTTTCGAAGTATTTCGTGAAAAGTTTTTGGTCGTACAAAAGCGATTTTTCCAAATTATTTCTTAAATTTTTTCTGTATTTTTCAAGTCGTGGTATATCATTTGCCAATTCTGTTGCTGCATTGATATATTCTTCGTCGGAATATGTAATTAATTCTTCACAGCCTAAAGCCTTGTTTATCCTCATGCCGCCTTTTGATGAAAAAGTATCACAAACTTTTGTTATTACGGGAACACCTATGTGTGCCAATTCTACGGTTATTGTTAAGCCTGTAAACGGGAACGTATCAAGTGCAATATCCGCATCTTTGTATATATCAAAGTGAAAACCGTAATCCGTATTATCTATGATAACTCTTGACATGTCTGTTTTAAATTTCTTTAATACTTTTGTAATTTGTTCTATTACTTCATTTGTCATATTAGAACGATAAATATAAAGCCTTGCAGTTGGGTTTCGCTTAATAATTTCAGACCAGCACCTCAAAACATTCTTGTTTATTTTTGATGTGCAATTAAACGACCCGAATGTTATAAATCCATTCCTCTTATAGGGTAATGGTGTTTCTTTGATGTATGATGATATGTTGTTTGTGAATTCAAAACATTCGTATCTTGGCAAATACAAAATATTTTCTGTGTATTCATCATTTTGTTCTTCAGGAATAGTGTCTTTGTCGGCAATGATGTAATCGACTTCTTTCATGCCCGTTGTATTCAAAAATCCCATATAGCTTATTTGAACGGGAGCAGGTTTATACAGCATTGTCAGGGCGTATTTATGAGTCAAGGAGCTTAAATCAATTAATATATCAATTTTGTCATCATAAACAGTTTGAGCAATTTCTTTGAAACTTTTTTCGTTGACATTTTTGAAAATATAAGGTTTTTGCATCAAAAATTGAGTTAAATTGTCATTATACGTACCTGCATAATAGAAAAATATGTTAAAAACATTTGTATTGTGATTTTTCAAAATGGGCAGAATAAACTGCATAGTTGCGTGCGTATATAAATCCGACGATAAATAACCAATATTTAATTTTCTATGAAGCTGTGTTGTTTTAGGATGTTTAAAAACTTCTTTGCTTGTAAGAGTTTTTCGTTTAACTTTTTTGACAAAATTTTCTATTAATTTTTTTAGTTGGCTTTGCGTGTAATTAGGATGTCTTGTTAATGCTAACATAAAATTTCCGAATGAATCGTAATCTATGTAATTAATTTGATAGCTCAAGTTAAAGGCTTTTATGTAATTTTTAACACTTTTTTCAATATCAATAAAATAATAAAGCCAGCCTAACATTTCATAGGAACTTGAGCATTTTTTATCATATTTTGTATGAAGTTCGTAGTATTTTATCGATTGCAGATAATCATTTTTGTAAAAATAATCATCAGCTTTTTTACGGATTTCGGCAATTTCTTCTGTTGTTAATTCAGCTTTTTTCGAAGTGTTTGATTTTACAGACATTCAGCTAATCCTATCAAAATTACTTTAAAATGATAACATATTTTTTGATTTTAGTTCAACTTAATGTCTAAAAGTTAATACAGTTTACAATATATGCAACAATCCAAGCTATTGAGCATTGTATAAGCACAACTGCCAAAGCGTAGCGTTTTCCGAGTTCTCTTTTGACGGTTGCAACAGATGCAACACAAGGTGTGTACAACAATGAAAATACCAAAAATACAAATGCTGTATGAGGAGTGAATAAAGTCGGCAATGCACTTGTTTCGCCGCCTATCAACACCGTCAATGTGCTGACAACACTTTCTTTTGCTATAAATCCTGTTAAAAATGCTGTTGATATTCTCCAATCTGAAATTCCAAGCGGTTGGAAAATCGGAACGGTAAAGTTTCCAAGCATTGAAAGTAAACTGTTTGCAGGGTCTTGAACAAGATTTAATCTTGAATCAAATGTTTGTAAGAACCAGATTATAACTGCTGCAAAGAAGATTATTGTAAATGCTTTTGTTATAAAGTCTTTTGATTTTGAATAAATCATTCTGTAAACATTTTTCCAGCCCGGGAGTCTGTAATTCGGGAGCTCCATAACGAAAGGTATTGATTCACCTTTATAAATGAATACTTTCATAAATATTGCAAAAATTATTCCGACTATAATACCGATTACATATAATCCCAAAATAACCCAAACTTCGTTACCTCTGAAAAATGCAGCCGTAAATAATGCGTAAATAGGCAATTTTGCAGAACAACTCATAAACGGTGTTAATAAAATTGTCATTTTTCTATCACGTTCTGACGGCAAAGTTCTTGTTGCCATAATAGCAGGAACTGAACAGCCAAATCCCATTATCATAGGGACAATACTTCTTCCCGATAATCCGATTTTTCTCAACATTTTGTCCATTACAAAGGCAACTCTTGCTGTATATCCGCTGTCTTCCAATAAGGATAAGAAGAAAAACAGCACTATAATTCTCGGCAAAAAGCTCAAAACGCTACCGACACCTGCAAATACGCCATCTATAATCAAGGAATGAACAACGGGATTTAATCCGTATGCCGTTAAAGCATTGTCCGTCATGTCTGTTACTTTTTCAATTAAATCTTCTAATCCGTTTGATAAAAACAATCCGACAGAGCCGAACGTAAAATAGAATATTAATCCCATAATTGCTAAAAATACAGGAATTGCGGTATATTTTCCCGTTAAAATTTTATCGGCTAAAAATGTCCACTTATTTGCCTGCTCGATATCCGGCTTAACAACGTGAGCTCTGCAAATTTTTTCAATAAATGTAAATCTTGTATCCGCAAGTGCTGTTTCATTATCAACACCGCATTCACGTTCCAAATCAGCAATGATTTTTTTGCAGGTTGCTATTTCTTGTTTATCAAGGTTAAGAGCATCTCGAATTAATTTATCGCCTTCGGTAAGTTTTGTTGCTGCAAACTTAACAGGAATTTTTGCTTGTTTTGCGTGATCTTCTATCAAGTGGCTGATTGAGTGAATACATCTGTGAATACCGGCTGTTTTTTTATCATCAGGGCTGCAAAAATCGAACTTTTCAGGGCGTTCATCATATCTTGCAACATTTATTGCGTGCTCGGCAAGCTCTGTAATACCCTCATTTTTTGCTGCTGAAATCGGAATAACGGGAACCTTTAAAATGTTTTCAATTCCGTTGATGTCGATACTTCCACCGTTGTCGTTAAATTCGTCCATCATATTCAATGCAATAACCATCGGGATATTTAATTCCAATAATTGCATTGTTAAAAATAAATTTCTTTCAATATTTGTAACATCAATAATATTGATAATTCCATCGGGGTGTTCGTTTAACAAATGATTTCTCGTAACGATTTCTTCCGTACTATACGGAGAAAGTGAGTATATCCCCGGTAAGTCTGTTATTGTTGCATCTTGAAAATTTTTAACATCTCCGTCAACTCTGTCAACAGTTACCCCGGGAAAATTCCCGACATGTCTGTTTGCACCTGTCAACTGGTTAAATAATGTCGTTTTCCCCGTGTTTTGGTTTCCGATAAGTGCTAAACGTATTTTACCGCTTTTAACGGGACGAGTTTCTTTTATGGTGTGATAAATCGTTTCGCCGATTTGAGAATGAGCCGAATCCTCAAAGGCTTTTCGCTCAAATCTCGGTTTGACACTGTCTTTAACATTTGAAATTCTTATTTTTCCTGCATCGTTTTTTCTTAAAGTTAAAATATACCCTCTGACTTTTAACTCCATCGGGTCGCCCATAGGTGCTGTTTTTATTAATGTAACTTTTACTCCGGGGGTAATTCCCATATCTAAAATGTGCTTTTTTAATGCCTTGTCATCGCAATGTATAGCATCAACTGTTGCTTCTTTTCCAACTTCTAATTTATCTAAATTCATATATTTCGTCCGTAAAATTTTATTTGATTTTATTGTAAGGCTGACCTAACAAGATTGTCAATAATTATTAACTTTTATTATAGAAAAACTGCGGAGATTTTGTATTGCCGCAGTTAAGAAGTAAAATTTTTATATTTTGTTTAGCCGATAACAGGAGCTGTAAATACTCTTGCAGCTAAATCTTTATCGAAAGAAAGGAGTGCATTTTTATCGTCGCCTATGAGTTTTAAAGTTGCTAAAACTCTGCCGACATTTGCTTCTTCTTCGACTTGTTCTTTTAAATACCAATCCAAAAATGAAATTGCAGCTCTGTCTTTTTCTTCTTCTGCAACATCTAAAAGGTGGTTAATTCTTGATGTTACATATTGTTCGTGTCTTAAAACGTGTTCAAAAATTTCAACGGGAGTTTCGCCCTCTATTACAGGTTTTTCGATTGTTAAAAGTTCAACGTTTCCGCCTCTTTCGATTAAATAATCATACATTCCGAAAGCGTGTGCACGTTCTTCTTGCACTTGTACGTCAAACCAATTTACAAAACCTTGCAAATTGAGTTTTGAAAATTCAGCTTTCATAGCGAGATATAAAAATTCTGAATAAAATTCTTTGTTGATTTGTTCGTTTAGTGCGTTTGCCATATTTTCGTTTATCATAATAAATCTCCTTTTTAATGTTTCGTTAAGCTATTGATTTTGAGTTGTTTGAATTAGGCTGTGTTTGTTTGTCTATGTGTTGATATAAAACTTTTTCGTTTGGTTTTTGGGTGTTAAAATTTGGTACATTATCAAAATTAAATTCCGAATCAAAGTCAAAATCTTCTTGTTTATTTTCAGCATGATGAACTTCTGTTGTAACTGTATGAGTTTCGGTTTCTGTTTTTTCTTCGTGATGAAGTGTTGTTTGCTCTTGTTGCTGAGTTTCTGTTTCACTTGTTGAAGCTGCTGTTTCTTCTTGTTTTTTATCTTCTTCAGCTTGTTTTTCTTCTTTTTGTTCGGTTTCCATTTTCTTTGCATACATATTGCAGCGGAATGTTCTGCCGAGTTCATCCGGAGAATTTGAGTAAGTCAAAGCTTCTTCCTGTGTTAATTTTTCGTCTTCAACAAGTTTGTATAGCGATTCATTCATAGAGAGCATATCACCTTGATTTGAACCTAAAAGCTGATAAATTGCTTCAATATTGTCTTTTTTAATGTAATCTTTTACGGTTGAAGTCATTGCCATAACTTCCATTGCGGCAAATCTTTTATTCATTTTTTTAGAATAAACGAGTTTTTGAGCAACCGTACCTCTTAAAACCTCTGCTAATTGACCTTTTACGTTATCACGGTCATTTTTTTCAAACATATTAATAATTCTTGTAATAGTTTGAACAGCATCATTTGTGTGAAGTGTTGAAAATACCATGTGACCTGTTTCTGCGGCTTTTAATGCTGCTTCCGCAGTAGCTCTGTCTCGAATTTCACCGATAAGGATTACATCAGGGTCTTGTCTTAATGCATATTTTAATCCATCTGCAAAAGATGCTGTATCAACGCCGACTTGTCTTTGAGACACAACGCTTTTTTTACTTTTGAAAATATATTCGACAGGGTCTTCGATTGTTAAAATATGTTTTGAATAGTTTGAATTAAACCAGTCAATAATAGCTGCTAAAGTTGTTGATTTACCGCTGCCGGTTGGTCCTGTAATCAGGACTATTCCGTTGTTTGCAGAAAGTAAGTGTTTGATATTTTCGGGAAGATGTAATTCTTCAAAAGATTTGATTTTGAAAGGAATAATTCTTATTACGAAAGACGGGTTGTTAAGCTGTCTGTTGTAATTTACACGAAATCTTGAAACACCGGGGATTTCATAAACAAAGTCCAAATCCATAATTTCTTCAAGATTATTGCGGTATTTTTCGGGAGCTATAATCTTAAAAGCTTTTTCTAAATCCGTTTCCGTTAATATCGGAAGAGTTGTTTTCATAATAGAGCCGTTTTTTCTGACAAGCGGAGATTCTTCTACGTGAAGGTGAATATCAGATGCTTCTATTGCAACTGTTTTTTTCAAAAAATTATTAATATCAAACATACTTACCAAACCTTTTCCATATTCATTTTGTGACAGCGGAGCTAAAAATACAAGGTTTTTAACACAATATTTACATTTTAATTAAAATTAAAGTATAATTTTTTAAAAAATTTGTTGGAGATTATGATATGAAAAAGTTTTTGGTAACGGTATTTCTTTTATTTGCAAGCATATTACCTGCAAATTCAATAGTTGTTGATACTACAAAAGACGGAAATGTTGAAAATTATATTAATAAAATCGGCTTTACATTGCTTAATGCAAATAGAATTCCGTATCGAACGGTTTTTTACTATAATTCCAATTCAAAAGTTATGAATGCATATTCTTCTTCAAGAGATATGAGTATCACTGTTTATAAGAAAATTGTTTTGACGGCAGACAGTGAAGATGAACTTGCGGCAGTTTTAGCACACGAAATTTCTCACAGTGTCGATTCAAGACAAGGTTTGTTCCGTGGCTATTTTACAACTTGGCAATACGTTTTATCTCCTAAAAAATATGAATTAAAAGCTGATAAAAGAGCGGTTGATTATATGGTTAATGCAGGCTACAATCCGCTTGCTTTGATAACGGTTTTCACCAAAATTATGGCACAACAAAGATATGATGTTTTTAGCTCTCATCCGCTTTCAAGCAAAAGAATGATGTATGTTTATGAATACATTTTCAATAAATATCCTGCATATCTCGCTGATAACAAGTACAAAGACAATTTGTATTATCAAAATTTCCTTTTGACTTCCGAAAAGAACAGAAAGAAATTTCAAAATAAAATAGAAACAAATTCAAAAAAGAATATAAAATATGAATAAAATTCTTTTTGCTTTTACATTGATTTTCCTTGTAAACACGGCTTGCTTTGCGGCTTTGCCGACTGATGAGTTTGCAGAAAAATACTTGTCTAAAGTTGAAAATCCGGCTGTTTATGAAAATTTGCCGATTTCTGATGATTTGATAAATTCTGATTTTCGCTCAAAATATTCAAACGATAAGTATCAAAAAGAAAATGTTATTTCTGATGAATTTGCTGAAAAATATCTTTCTGAATATAAAAATGTTGTCTATCAGCCTAAACACTATGATTTTACGAATTTTAACAAAATTTCAGTCAAAATCAGACCTAAAAAATATTTTACGACAAGAAAAAATGTTAATGAGGGTGAAAGACTTGATTTTATTGTTTTGCAAGATGTTATCAAAAACGGTCGAATATTAATTCCCAAAAATTCTGTTTTGACCGGACGAATTGAGATGATTTCCCCAAATAAACCAAAAGGCATTCCTGCGGATTTAATTGTCGGCAATTTTCGCTTTGGAAAATTTTCATTTGTCGGAAACATCGAAAAATCAGGTGCAAAAAGATATTATTGGGTTATGCCGTCTGCTTGTGTTTTAAATTCTGTATTCTTTGTATTGGGATATCCGCTTTGGGCGGTAAGAGGCGGGCATGCCAAGCTTACAACTCGTCAAAAATATGAAATATATTTAATCGATAACTTGTAAATCTTTGTCTGAAACATTGAATTTTCACTAATAAATTTTTATTTGTGATTTTAGAAAAAGTTCTTGAAAAACAAATATGTCAGTGCAAAAATGTAATTATGAACAACGTAGTAGAAAATTTGAATATAGTTTATACACTTGAGGGTAAAATATATATCAACTTAACTAACATGTGTTCAAATCGTTGTATCTTTTGTATAAGAACGGTTTCCGAGGAAGTTGAAGGCAAAAATCTTTGGCTAAAAAATGAAAATTTTGGTGTCGATGTTGTTGAAAAACAACTTGATGAAGTTATTAAGACCAATCCTCATGCGAAAGAAATTGTATTTTGCGGATTTGGTGAACCTTTGATAAAGTTTGATATGTTTTGTGAAACAGCTGAATATATCAGAAAAAAATATCCTCAAATGAAAATTCGAGTTAATACAAACGGTCAAGCCAATTTGATACATAAAAAAGATGTTATTCCCGAACTTGCAAAACTTGTTGATGCTGTATCCGTAAGTTTAAACGGTGACAGTAAAGAGGTTTATAATTTCTTTTCACAGCCTTTTGATAAAGAAAATTCTTATGAAGCTGTTAAAAGTTTTATAAAAGGTTGTGCTGATGCAGGAATTGTAACGTCCGCAACCATTGTTACGGGATACAAAGATGCAAAAATCGACGTTCAAAAATGCAAAGAAATTGCCAATTCTCTCGGAGCGAATTTCAGAGTAAGAGAATGGCTGCCAAAAGGTTATTAATAAGAAGCTTATATATTACTTAAAGAAAGGTAAAAAAATGACAAACGGAATTTTAGACAAAATTATGAAACCGAAATCGATAGCTGTCGTTGGTGCTTCTACAAAAGAACACACAATCGGTTCAGATATTATGAAAAGATTACAAGAATATAACTTCAACGGTAAAATTTACCCAGTAAACCCGAAAGGTGGTATCATTGAAGGACTTCAAGCATATACAAATGTCAACGAAATCCCCGGTGATGTAGATTTGGCAATAATTGTTGTAAACGCAAAATTTGTACTTTCAACAATTGACCAATGCCACGAAAAGGGAATTACAGGTTTATGTATCATTACGGCAGGTTTTAAAGAAACAGGCAAAGAAGGTGCTGAACTTGAAAAACAATTACTTGCAAAAGTTCGTGAATATGGTATGAGATGCGTTGGTCCTAACTGCTTGGGCGTTGTAAATACAGACCCCGAAGTTAGAATGGACGGATGTTTCGCAGAAAGCCTTCCCGAAAGAGGACACATCGGTTTTGTTTCACAATCAGGTGCTTTAGGCGGCGGTATTTTGAACATTTTGAAAGACTTGAACCTTGGTTTTGCACAATTTATTTCTATCGGTAACCAAGCAGATGTAAACGCTGAAACAGCTCTTGAATACTGGGAAAATGAAAAAGACGTTGAACAAATTCTTCTTTATATGGAATCAATCCAAAACCCGTCTAATTTCAGAAAATTGGCTACAAGAATTTCAAAGAAAAAGCCTGTTTTAGCATTGAAAGCAGGACGTTCGGCAGCAGGTGCATCAGCAGCATCTTCTCACACAGGTTCACTTGCAGGTGCTGATAAAGCTGCAAACGCACTTCTTAAACAATCAGGTGTAATCAGAGAATATTCATTGAAAGATTTATTCTCAACTGCAAAAGTTTTTGCAAATTGTCCTATTCCGCAAGGTGACAGAGTTGCAATTATCACAAACTCAGGCGGTCCCGGAATTATGGCAACAGATGCTGTTTCTGAATACGGTATGCAAATGGCAAAAATTACAGACGAAACAAAAGAAAAATTAAGAAGTTTCTTGCCCTCGGCAGCATCAGTTAAAAACCCGATTGATATGATTGCATCAGCTCCGATTGAACATTACAAGCAAACACTTGAAACGGTTATCGCTGATGAAAACGTTGATATGATTATGGTTATTTACTTACCGTTCTTAGGTTTGAAAGATATCGACGTTGCAAAAGCCGTTATGGAAATCAAGGCTGAACACCCTGAAAAACCTATTATCGGTGTATTCATGACAAAGAATGAATTCTTCACAAAATTGTCAGACATGGATGTTAATATGCCGTTCTTTATGTACGCAGAAGAAGCTGCAGACGGATTTAACAGATTAAATCAACAAAGACTTTGGATGAACAGACCTGAAGGTAAAATTCCTTGCTACGACGTTGACAGAAACAAAGCTGAACAAATTATGAAAAATGCTTTGATGGACGGTCGTAACCAACTTACAACATTGGAATCAATCGATTTGCTCGCAGCATACGGAATCAGAGCTTGCAAATACGGTTTGGCTAAGAACGAAGAAGAAGTTGCTGAACTCGGTAACTCAATCGGATACCCTGTTGTTATGAAGATGACATCAAAAACAACTTCACACAAAACAGATGTCGGCGGTGTAAGAATTAACATTCAATCAGAAGAACAATTGAGAGCAGAATACAAAGACTTGATTGCAAAATTGACTGAAAAAGGACTTATTGACGGTCTTGAAGGTGTAATCATTCAAGAAATGGTTAAAGGCAACAGAGAAATGGTTTGCGGTATCGCAACAGATCCTCAATACGGACCGATGATGATGTTCGGTTTGGGCGGTGTATTCATTGAAACAATGAAAGATGTAACATTCAGAATTGCTCCTTTGACAGATGTTGATGCAGACGAAATGATTAAATCAGTAAAAGCATACGGCTTGTTGAAAGGTGCAAGAGGAACGAAACCTGCACAAATGGAACAAATTCAAGAAACTCTCTTGAGATTGTCACAACTCGTAAGCGATTACAAATTTATCGATGAACTCGATATCAACCCGCTTCTCATCAGTGAAAAAACAGGTGAAGGCATTGCAGTTGACGGCAGAATTAAAGTCAGAGCAGAAGAAGCTAAGAAAACACTTAATGTAAGTTGTACTTGCGGCTGCTGCTAATTTTACTTTTGTAAATTTTAAAGCGGATATTTTTTAATATCCGCTTTTTTATTTATAATTGAAAAAGAGGAGTTAAAATGAAATTAACAAAATAACCGGCAGAAAAGTTTACAATCGTGGTGTTGCTGGAACAGGTGTTTCTTTTGTGTACAGACAAGTCAGCGATGAAAATTTCAAAAAAGAAATTCCTGATGCCGAGTATTTCATATATACATTTATTTTTGACCACATAGACAGACAATTTCAATATTTGTATTCCTATTACTTAAATGATTTGAATTTTACATATCATCTTGAAAACGGAAAATTAGTTCTTGATAAACATCCGTTTTGGCCGTTGTATTCATCATTTATGATAAAAACATACTTTGAGCATCAAACTGCCGTAAATTCAGAAAAAGAATACAAACACGGTTATCCGATGTTTTTGCAAACAATGAAAGAAATAAAAGATACTATTAATTCTAAATACCCCAATTCAAAAGTTGTATTTTTAGTAGTTCCCGAATCTTCAATGTGTTCACCTGATTATACGGAAGGAACAAGAGAACTTGATAACAAGACTTTGGATAAAGTTTCCGAAATAGGATTTACTGTAATTGATGCCGAAAAATTGGCAGGTCATGATTATCGAGATATCGAAAAATATCGAATAGCTGACAGGGACCACCCGAATGAAAGATTTTGGGATGATTTAGTTCCCAAGTTAGTCAACTATTTGAAAATGTAATTATTTTATTTCTTCAATATGTGTTTCAAGATTTTCATTGATAATATCTTTTTGTGGTTTATCTTTGAAAATCTTGTTATTTTTTGCAGTTTCAACATCTTTGTTTTTTAGAATTTCAGAATTTTCTTCAATTTTTGATGATTGGCTTTCTTGTAAATCCTTGATTGAGCAAGCATAACCCGTAACGCACTCTGCCATTGTACTTAAATTTGTTAAACAAAGTATAAATATTGTTACAATTATTCTTTTTATCATTTTCTACCCCCTTAAAACTACCGAAATGACTATTCTATAATCATTATAAATTTATTTAAAAATGCGACATTCGTCGAAAGTATAATGTTTAAAAAATTTCGTATTTGGTGTAGAATGTTGAAAAGAATTTATGGAATTTGAAAAATGGAAGAAACAATAAATCAAACACAAACTCAAGCCGATGATAAGTTGGTATTAAAGCAAACACAGGCAGCAAGCTCGTTTCAATATAAATATTTGCTTGTACGATTTTTCCCGTTTATAAAACCTTTTTTAGGCAGAGCTGTTATAAACTTCGGAATATCGCTTCCTGCGGGGTTATTAGATGCAGTAACAGCTTTTGCAATTCAACCTTATATGGATAAAGTTATCAATGCTCCTGCATCACCCGAAAGAGATTTATATGCGATTTTAATTCCTTTTGCAATCATTGCATTTGCAATAGTTCAAGGTGTTATCAAATATTTGAATGTTTATTTAACTAACTGGACTATGAAAAAGGTTACGAACTACGTTCAGAAAAAAGCTTATGCGAAATTGCTTACATTAAATACAAGATTTTATGATGTAAACTCATCAGGTACAATTATTGCAAGATTTTTCACTGACCCGTTGATTTCAGCATCAACGATTTTAGACCAAATCAAAACAATTTTGACAACAGGTATCGGTTCAATAGCATTGATTTGTGTGCTTTTATGGAATTCTTGGAAACTTGCTTTGGTTGGTGTTGTCGTTATGTCGGCGGCGATTATTCCTGCAGCAATGCTCAGAAAAAGGATTTTAAGAACTTCTAATGCAACACTTGCTGTAACAGGTGATATGTCAACAAACTATTTTGAAACCTGCGGCGGCAACAAGACAATTACTGCTTATAATTTGAAAGACAGACAGTATAATACTTTTGACAGTCAGATTGAAGAAATTTTTGATTTGCACATGTCTTTAACAAAACGTGTTGCGATTGCATCACCGTTAATGTTTTTCATTGCATCAATCGGCTTTGCGGTTGTTTTATGGTTTGGAAACCATTTGATTTTGACGGGAGATATGACGATTGGTAAATTTGCATCATTTTTGGCAGCTTTAATTATGCTTTATAAGCCTATGAAAAACCTCGGTGACACTTTGACGGCAATTCAACAATTCTTTGTATCTTTAAGCCGTGTATTTGAGCTTTTCGATTTGGAAAGTGAAATCAAAGACAAGCCTGATGCAAAAGAAATCAAAGATATTAACGATTCTATTGAATTTGAAAATGTTAATTTTGAATACATAAAAGATGTTCCTGTAATTAAAAACTTCAATTTGAAAGTTAAAAAAGGCGAAACAATGGCGATTGTCGGCAATTCCGGCGGCGGCAAATCAACTGTCGTAAACTTGATACCGAGATTTTATGATGTAAAATCAGGTTCTATAAAAATTGATGGAGTTGATATTAGAGAATATACGCAAAATTCTTTGAGAAGTATTATGGCGATTGTATTCCAAGATAATTTCATTTTTGCAGGTACAATCAGAGAAAATATTTTAATGGGAAAACCCGATGCAACCGAGGAAGAACTTCAATCTGTAATAAAGGGTGCTCACGTTGATGAATTTTTACCGTTTTTACCGAACGGATTAGATACAGTCGTCGGTGAAAGAGGAACGAGTTTATCAGGCGGACAAAGACAAAGAGTTGCTATTGCGAGAGCTATGATAAGACAAACCGATATTGTTATTTTGGACGAAGCAACTTCAGCTTTGGATAACGAATCAGAAGCTATTGTTCAAAAGGCAATTGATAATTTGATGCAGGATAAAACGGTTTTTGTAATTGCACACAGATTGTCAACTATTCAAAATGCTGATAGAATTGCTGTTATAAATGAGGGTGAACTTGTCGAACTCGGCACACACGACGAACTTATGAAAATTGAAAACGGAGAGTACAAACATTTGTACGAAATGCAATTTAAACAGCAAGAAAATAAAGAAACTGTTTAACAGTTACAAACGGAAATGAAGATATATTATGACAGACAGATTAAAACAAATACCGAATAAAATTAAAAAGCCTGATTTTTCGACAAAAGAGGGTCGAGGTATGATGGCTTATATTTTAAAAAAGGAATTTGAGCATATCTTGAGTATTGATAAAGATGCAAAAACACCTTTCGTAAAAAGCGTAAAAGATGATTTTGTTCAAAGATTTACAAAAAGAATTATTGAAAATCCGGAAAAAAAAATCATGATTGGTATTTGTGGAGAATCTGCAAGCGGAAAAACAACTATTTGCGAACATATCAAGCAAAGTGTCGATAAGTTTGGACTTCCTGTTGAAATTATCAGTACAGATAACTATTTTAATGATATATCTGCTCTTATCAAAGAATGCGGCGGCTTTGACAAGTTTTTGGAATCAGGCTATGACCTTGATGCTCCGTCAAATTTTATGACGGACCAACTTAAAGAAGATTTGAAGATGCTCGCTGACGGGCATGATGTAATGACACCGCAATATTTGATTAACGGCAGCGGGGTAAATGTTCCTCATTCTTTGCCTGCTAAATCACAAAAAATCATTGCTGTTGAGGGTTTAGCAGCAATGTATGATAATGTTTATGATTTGTTTGATATTAAAATTTATATTGATATTGACAGAGATGAACAGGAAGAAAGATTTTTGGCTCGTGCAGCATCAAGAAATCAAAATCGTGAGAATGCTTTGAAACAGTTGAAATACATTCGAGAAGCATCTGAAAAATATATTCTTCCGCACAAACATAAATGGGATATTATCGTGAACGGAACGGTTTCTATTCCTTATTTTGAACAAATTATTGAATATTTGTACGGCGTAACGAACAATTTTGAATAGTAAAATTATTATGCTTGTTGTATAATTAAGCTATGATTGAACGTTATTCTCGCAAAGAAATCTCGGATATCTGGCAATTAGATGCAAAATTTAACTATTATTTACAGGTTGAACTTGCAGTCTTAAAGGCTTACAACAAACTTGGCGAGGTTTCAGGTGAGGCATTGCAATACATTCAGGAGCATGCTTCTTTTTCGGTTGAAAGAATTGATGAGATAGAAAAAGAAGTTAAACACGATGTTATTGCTTTTTTGACTAACGTTAATGAAAATGTCGGAGATAAATATTCACCTTTAATTCATAAAGGTTTAACAAGTTCCGATGTAATAGATACGGCTTTTGCACTTCAAATTCGTGATTCGGCAAAGATTGTTACAGATGATATTAACAGACTTTTAGATACTTTGAAAAATCTTGCTGACAAATACAGAAAAACCGTTTGTATCGGTCGTTCTCACGGAATTGGTGCTGAGGTTATAACATTCGGATTTAAGTTTTTAAATCATTATGATATTTTTGAAAGAGCAAAAAACAGAATTGAATATGCATTAAAAGATTGTTTGAGAGGGCAGATTTCAGGGCCTGTCGGTACATATTCAAATATCTCTCCCGAAGTCGAAAAATTAACTTGCGAGGAGCTCGGACTTGAACCTGCAAAAATTTCAACACAAATTATAGCAAGAGATGTGCATGCCGCAATAATTTCGGCTATTTCTATTTTAGGTTCGGAAATTGAAAACCTTGCAACCGAGATAAGACATTTGCAAAGATGGGAAGTTTGCGAGGTAGAAGAAGGTTTTTCATCGGGGCAAAAAGGCTCATCAGCTATGCCACATAAGAAAAACCCGATTTCTTCCGAGAATTTATCGGGACTTGCAAGAGTTTTGCGTGGATATTCAGTTTCTGCACTTGAGGATATTACTCTTTGGCACGAAAGAGATATTTCTCATTCCTCTGTTGAGAGAATTATATTCCCTGATGCGTTTATTCTTGCGGATTATATGCTTAACAGATTAAACAATGTTTTAAAAGTTTTGAATGTAAAATCAGAAAATATGATTAAAAATGTGAATAAATACGGTGGAATTATTTATTCTCAAGCTTGTTTACTCAAATTAACCGAAAAAGGAATGACAAGAGAAGAAGCCTATTCGATTGTTCAAAAGGAAGCTCTTGATGCATTCAATAACGGCGGTAATTTTAAAGAAAATATAAAAAAATATCTTCCAGATGTTGAAATAAATGATTGTTTCGATGAAGCAAGATATTTAAGGAACATAGACGCAATATACAAGCGATTTGGCTTATAGAAAGAGGAAAATATGAAAAATACGGTTGTTGCAGGTGCCCAATTCGGAGATGAAGGAAAAGCGAAGATTACGGACCTACTTGCATCTAAAGCCGATATTATCATTCGCTATCAAGGCGGATGTAATGCGGGACATACAGTTGTTCATGAGGGTGTAACTTACAAATTCCATTTGATTCCGTCAGGAATTTTATATAATGATAAAATTTGCTTTATCGGTGCAGGTACGGTAATTTCGCCTGATGATTTTGCAAACGAAATTTCAGAATTAAAAGCAAACGGTTTGAGTGACGAAAGTTTGAAAAAATCTTTGAAAATCAGTCCGTTAGCTCACATCACAATGCCTTATCACAAAATTACCGACGGCAAATCGGAAAGTTCTTTGGGCAAAAATAAAATCGGTACAACTGGGAAAGGCATCGGACCTACTTATACCGACAAATATGCTCGTTGCGGTTTGAGAATTGAAGATTTATTCGACGACAAATCTTTGGCTGAAAAAGTTGATGTTATTTTATCTCAAAAAAATAAAATCTTGAAAAATGTTTACGGTGCTGATGAATATACAAGTGCTGAAATTCTTGAACTTTTGGCTAAATATAAGAAACTTTTTGAACCCTATGTTTGTTTTGAATGGCAAGAATTGTTCAGAAAAATCAAACAAGAAAAGAAAACAATTTTGTTTGAAGGTGCTCAAGGTGTTCTCCTTGATATCGATTACGGTACTTATCCCTATGTAACAAGCTCTAACCCGATTGCAGGCGGTGCAGGCGTCGGTGCGGGCATGGGTCCTTTGATGATAGAAGATGTTGTCGGAGTTTTCAAGGCTTATGTTACAAGAGTAGGCGAAGGACCTTTTGTTACAGAATTGCTTGATGAAACTGGTGATACAATCAGAAACGTAGGCGGTGAATTTGGAACAACAACAGGCAGACCGAGAAGATGCGGTTGGTTTGATGCTGTTTTAGCAAAATATTCTGCTCTCGTATGCGGTATTTCATCTTTAGCTATTACAAAGGCTGACATTTTTGACGATTTTGATGAAATTAAAATTTGTACAGCATACAAAAATAAATTTACAGGAGAAATAACTGAATCTTATCCTACAAACTTTGCAAGATTGAGTGACTATGAACCTGTTTACGAAACAATGCAAGGCTGGCACGAAAAAATTTCCGATATCAAGAAATACGATGATTTACCGAAAAATGCGAAAATCTATTTCAAAAAATTAGAAGAATTAACAGGTGTTCCTATAAAAATAATCAGCGTTGGGTCTGATAGAGAACAAACTATATTTATCGACTAATTTTAGGTTTATATTAAAAATAAAAAAGGTACGAATTTAAGTTCGTACCTTTTTAATATGTTTTGTTTTAAAATTAGAGTTTTTCGATGGCGCATCTTGCAGCTTTTACACCTGATGCGGAAGCTTGGATAAGTCCTCTTGTTACACCTGCACCATCACCGATTGCGTACAAGTTTTTCAAGCCGACTGTTTCAAAGCAGTTATCGAGATTTACTCTGCTGCTGTAGAATTTAACTTCAATACCGTAAAGCAAAGTATGTTCAGCAGCTGCCCCGGGTGCAATTTTATCAAGTGCATAAATCATTTCGATTATGCTCGACATTTGTCTGTGGGGGATTACTAAGCTCAAATCTCCCGGAACAGCACATTTCAAAGTCGGTTCAATTATGCTTGATTTAATTCTTTCGGGAGTAGAACGACGACCTTTTATCAAATCACCGAATTTTTGAACTAAAATTCCGCCTGAAAGCATATTTCCAAGTCTTGCTACGTGTTGACCGTATTCAATAGGTGAGTTGAACGGTTCTGTGAATTTTTTGCTTACTAAAAGTGCAAAGTTTGTATTTTTAGTACGTTTATCGGCATAGCTGTGACCGTTTACGGTTGAAATTCCGTTGTAGTTTTCAGCAACAACTTCGCCGTAAGGATTCATACAGAATGTTCTTACTTCATCTCCGAATGTCGGGGAGTAGTAAATCAATTTTGATTCGTATAACTTGTCTGTAATATGTTTCATAACAGGAGCGGGAAGTTCAACTCTAACACCGATATCCACTGCGTTGCTGACAGTTTTGATGTTTAATCTGTTTAATTCTGCTGTAAGCCAATCAGCACCTTCACGTCCGGGGGCAACGATAACTTTTTTACCCTCAAGTTTTGTGCCTGAGTGTAATTCGCAGCCTTTAACTTCATTATTTTCAACAATCAATGACTTAACAGCATCGTTGTAAATAATATCGCATCTTTCTGCCAAGAAGTCTTGCATTGCTTTTAAAACAAACAAACTTCTTTCTGTTCCGAGGTGTCTTACAGGTGAGTGGATTAATTTCAAACCTGCTTTAACAGCTTGTTCTTCAATTTCGTTAAATACAGCATTGTCTGTACCGAAAACTTCTGTCGTAGCACCGAATTTGAGGTAAATATCATCTGTATATTTAATAAGATTATTTACTTCATAAAGCGGCAAATATTCAGATAAGTGACCACCTACTTCGTGAGTCAAAGTTAATTTACCGTCAGAAAATGCACCTGCTCCGCCCCAGCCGCAAAGAAGTCCGCATTTTTTGCAATGTAAACACTCTTGCTTACCTTCTCTTAAAAAACATTTACGTTTTTCAATTTTTGTACCTTTTTCTATGATAGCTATTTTTATATCTTTTTTTAATTCGACAGCTTCAAGTGCGGCAAAAATACCCGCAGGTCCTGCCCCAATAATAATTAAATCGTATAACATGCTCAATTCCTTATTTTAGACATTACGACCTATTATGACATGAACAAAAATTTAATTAAAGATTTTTTTTATTTTGCCGATAATATTTATCGTATAACCACGGAGAAGTCCATGAACCAAGTAAATAATATAGGGTTAAACAGATTAACAAGGACGCAGAGCGTCGGAAACACACAATCAAGGGGATATGCATATCTTTTGAATGAACCTATTCAAGATAAACTTGAACTTTCAAGCAGTAAAAAGGCTGAAAATAAAAATCCGCTAAACATGTTTCAGTCATTTATGTCTGATGCAGTAAGAAAATTTCAGCTTCACAATCAGCCTGAAAAGTATATGAACAAGTTTTTGAATGAGGAATACATTCAGCAATCATTAGATGCACACAAAGACGAAATTTCGGGGATTTTGGGCAAATACGGATATCAACCTAAAATTGACATGTCGCATTTGGAGGATTCTAAAAATCACTTTCTTACGACATATAATTATGCAAATAATTTAACTCGAGAGGGTAATTTCAATTTGTCCGACGATGAGCGGGATACGCTTTTAGAAGCTGCACTTTTGCACGACATCGGAAAAGCATTAATTCCTGATGAGGTTTTCAATAAACCCGGGCGTTTTACCCCAGAAGAACGTGAAGTAATGGATTTGCATAGCGAATTAAGCTATGTTCTTTTGCAGGATTCGGGAATAAGCGACAAGTCTTTGGCTGCAATCAGAAATCACCACCACAAAGAGCAAACAGGCGATAAAATTACGGAAATTCTTTCGCTATGTGATGAAACTTCTGCATTAAAAGAAAATCGTGTTTACAAAAAAGGTTTTTCTGACGAAAAAACAAAAACGATTTTGAATGAAGATGCTCAAGCAGGTAAACTTAATTCAGATGTTGTTAAAACAGGTTTAGACATAATGTCTGTTGATTAGCAGTTTTTACAAATTTCAAAATATTAAACACTTTCATAACAAAGATTAAATTTTTGTACAATGAAAGTGTTTTTGTTATAATTGGAATAACTTGGGAGTACAAAATGCAAATAAAAGCACAAAATCTTGTTAAAATATATGGTGACAGAACAGTCGTAAACGATATCAGTTTTACTGTCGGAAAATCAGAAGTCGTAGGTCTTTTAGGACCAAACGGTGCAGGTAAAACAACAACTTTTTATATGGTTGTCGGCTTGGTAAAACCCGCTTCAGGAAAGATTTTCCTTGACGAGCAGGATTTGACTGATTTGACTATGAACAAAAGAGCAAAACTCGGCATCGGTTATCTTCCGCAAGAGGCTTCAATTTTCAGAAAATTAACAGTTGAAGAAAATATCAGACTTGTTCTTGAAATCAATGACAAATTGACTCCTGATGAAAAAGAAAAAAAACTTGAAGATTTGCTTGATGAATTCGGGGTAAAAAAATTAAGAGATTATGCGGCAGTTTCACTCTCAGGCGGAGAAAGACGACGTGTCGAACTTGCTCGGGCTTTGGCTGCAAGTCCGGAATTTATCTTGCTTGATGAACCTTTCACTGGTATTGACCCTATTGCTATCGGTGAAATTAAAGATAATATCAGAAAATTATCCGAAGAAAAAGGTTTAGGCGTATTAATTACGGACCACAACCCGAAAGCAACTTTATCCATAACCGATAGAGCTTATGTTATTTTTGACGGAAAAATAAAAATTGAAGGCAAAAGTACTGAAGTAGCCGAAAACCCTGTTGCAAAACAATTCTATTTAGGAAAGGATTTTACTCTCTAATGTTCAAAATTAAAATCCTCGATAAATATATATTTTCACAGGTTTTTGCGGCAACATTGGTTTGTATCTTGTTGTTTTCAATCATTTGGATTGCTCCTGAAATTCTTTTGAGAACTGTTCAAAGAGTTTTAGACGGTACTTTTACCGTTAAAATGGGTATTTATGCAATTTTATTTGAAATTCCGAAAATCCTCGGCAATGCCTTGCCTGTCGGTGTATTTCTCGGTACTTTATTTACTTTCGATAAGTTGAGTAAAGATTCGGAAATTACTATTTTGCGGGCATGCGGCGGCTCTTTTTATAGAATTATTGCTTCTGCTTTAGTTTTAGGTGTTTTGGTGGCAGGTTTGTCGTTTTTTGTTCGTGACAGAATGATTCCTTTTGCAACAGAAAAATTTGATTTTAATAAAATTTATATGAATACTCATTTCGTCTTTCCCGTGAAAAATGAGTTTGACAGATTACAAAAAGTTATAATTGTTCCTAAGTTTTCAAATTACAAAATTACAAGTGTAGTTGTTTTGAATTTTGCACAAAACGAGCAAGGCAAGGGACAAAGTGTTTTAAATCAAATTCAAATGGCTGATTTTGTCAGATTTGATGAAAATAATTCCTCTTGGAAAATTAATAATGCAACTGTTTATAAAATTACTCCCGAGGGAGTTTATACAAAAGTCGAAAAAGAAAACAATCTCGAAATTTTATCGGGTGAACGAGGCAAAAACGCTTATGACCTAATGAAATTTTCTTTGAAACGTGACAGAGATTTAACAAACGGGGAATTGAAAAAGTATGTAAAACTTTTAAGGCAAGAATCAATGGACGATGAATATCGTTTTATGTTGAACAAATATCTTGAAAGATTTTCTCAATCGATAATTGCTGTTTTGTTTGTAATTTTCGGTGCGTTGTTAGGTTTTGCAAAACCTCGTGAACAGCGGTTGATTGGTTTTACGGCAGCAGTTTTGACTGTATTTTTATATTATATTACCATGCCGTTTTTAAATATGTTGGCTGAAAAAGGTGCTCTTCACCCTGTTATAACTGCTTTTGCAGCTCCTGTGATTTTGATTTTAGTAATTCGTTCCGTCAAAAAACATAAGGATTTATAAATGAAAAATATTAAACTTTTATTATCTGTTTTAGTTTTGTCATCATTGTCGGCAAGTTCTGTTTTGGCATCTGCTCAAAACGATGCAATTTTGCACAATATGAATTTTTTGAAGAAAAAGAAACAAGTCGAAACACAAGTAAATTCTCAAACTCAAGCAGATACAGCAAAAAAAGTTTCCGAGCCTGATATAACAACTGCTTACAATAACGGAATTTATGTAATTAAAATTAATCCTAAAAAATTACGTGGCGATTTCAAGCCGTATTATGTTGTTAACTTGACTACGAATAAAGATGTTTTTGATGAAACTGAAGCTCGTTTAGTGGTAAATGCAGGATTTTTTGACCCAAAAAATCATCAAACGGTTTCATATTTGACATTAAACGGTCAACAAATTCTTGACCCCCACAACAACAAAAATTTGATGAATAACAAGCATTTACAGCCATATATGGATAAAATTTTAAACAGAACTGAATTTCGTGTTTTACGTTGCAAAATGACAGGACAATATAAGTATGATATTGCTCCGCACAATGCACCTGTCGAAGCAGGATACGAAATTTGGCATGCAATTCAAGGCGGACCTGCACTTGTTCCTGATATGCGTTTAGCAGAAGAATTTTTCGTTTTGACGGATAAAAGCGGGAAAATAATCAGTGAATCCGCATCTTCTCTTTCTCGTTATCCGAGAACTCTTTTGGGAATTAAGGATAATCAAGTTTATTTTGTCATAGCAACGACTGAACACCCGTTATCACTTCCTGAAGCAGCTCAAGTATTGAGAGATGCAGGCTTTGAAAAAGCAATGGCTTTTGACGGCGGTGGTTCTGTTTCTCTTGATTACAGAGATGAAAATATTCACGTGATTTCTGATAAAGACCAAACTGCAAGAAAATTAAAATCTTTCTTCATTATTACGAAAGATAATACAGTTGACTTGTCTAAGGAAAAACCAAAATATATTTTAGTTCAATAAAATAATTTTATTAATTTTAATTTGTTAAGATGACGAGTATTTATGAATTGAATACTCGTTTTCTTTGTCCTAAACCGAGCTCTTCTTTGAGAACCATAAAGGATTTTGCATCCATTTCAAAATGTTTTGGCTCAGGATTTTTGTCTTGGCATTGCATAATTTTCATTTGTTCTTCAACATTGTGCATGCCTTTTTGACTGAATATATCAAAGGCACCATTGTCACCTACCGTTATATCATTAAATGAATCAGTATATGAGCAAACTGTTGAGCAGGCATTTTGTCCGAAAATTGATTTGTCATTTTTTATATGTGATGATGTTGTTAATTTACCAAATTTACCAAGCTGTGCTTGATCGACTTTGTTTAAAGCCATGATAAAATCTACTCCTTAATATCTTTCTCTATACTTTATTAAAGTATCTTTCTTCTTGAAAATTGCATGTTTTTTGCGAATTTTTGCCCAAATATTAAGAATTGTAAAAATAAATATATAAGACTAATTTGAAATTTGGCTTTTGAGGTAAGAGTCAATAAACACATCGATTTCGCCGTCCATAACCGCATCAACATTTCCGACTTCGACGTTAGTTCTATGGTCTTTAACCATTTTATACGGGTGGAAAACGTAAGAACGGATTTGAGAGCCAAAATTTATATCCATGTTTTCACCTTTTAGAGATGAAAGTTTCTTTTCGTGTTCAGCTTGTTTTATGGCGAGTAATTTTGATGCGAGAATTTGCATTGCTGTTTCTTTGTTTTGAAGTTGAGAACGCTGCTGCTGGCAACGCACAACAATTCCTGTCGGTTTGTGTAAAATTCTGACAGCTGTTTCTACTTTGTTTACATTCTGACCGCCTGCACCACCCGAACGCATTGTGTCAACCGTAATGTCTTCTTGCGGGATTACGATTTTCTTTTCAAAATCTTCTATAACAGGGCTGACTTCAAGACTCGCAAAACTTGTTTGACGTTTTCCGTTCGCATTAAAAGGTGAAATTCTTACAAGTCTGTGAACGCCTTTCTCCGCTTTTGCAAGACCATAAGCATATTTGCCGCATATTTTTACGGTAGCTGACTTAATGCCGGCTTCTTCGCCGTCAGAACGCTCAATCAAATCGGTTTTCCAACCTTTTTTCTCAGCCCATCTTGAATACATACGAAGTAACATTTGAGCCCAATCTTGGGCATCAGTTCCGCCTGCACCTGCATTTACGGTAATAATTACGTCGTCTTTGTCGTATTCACCGCTTAAAGTCATTTCAATTTCGTTTGTTTCAAGTTCATTATTAAGTTTTTTTAAATACTTATCGGCTTCATTGAGAATGTTTTCGTCTTTATATTCTTTGTATAAATCAAAAATTACGCCGATATCATCAATAGCACTTTGCCAATTTTTAATTTTCGCAAGTGTATCTTTTGCATCTTTTAATTCTTTTGAAATTTTTGACGATTTTTCTGAATCTTGCCAGATTTCGGTTTTTTGCAAATCTGCTTCACATCTTTGAATACAATCGGAAAGATTCTGCGGATTAAGATAATCCGCAGCTTTCTCAAATGCATTTTTCGCATTGTTATAAGATTGTTTCAAATCGTCGTATATCAATTACTTATCTTTCTTTTTGTCTGTTGCAAATTCTGAATCCACTCTCGGGAATACAGGGTGAATTTTTGCTTTTTCCGTTATTTTGCCTGCTGAAATTTTATTTTCGCTAACTTTTTCGTAATCAACAACAGGTTGCAACGAAAGTTGGTCAAAAATTTCTTTAGAAATATTCGGGCAGTACGGATAGAGCATAACGGCAATTTTTCTTGAAGCTTCAAGCACGTTATACAAAACTTGTCCGCATTCTGTCATTTTTTCTTCTTTTGCAAGAGTCCAAGGTGCATTGTCTGCAACATATTTATTAACAGCATTTGCAAATTCAACGATAGTACCTGCCGCTTCTGCTGCCTGATAGCCGTCAAAGAGCTTTTTAACGTTTTCAATAGCTTTGTCGCCTGCAACTTCTATTTCAGAATTGTTTGTGATAAATTCTTCTTTTATTTCGCCGTCAAAATATTTAACAAGCATATTTAAGGAACGATTTAAGAGGTTTCCGATGTTATTTGCCAAATCAGCATTAACTTTTTCCTTGAAATCTTCATCAGAATAATTTCCGTCACGACCGAAATTTGCAGATGTTACCATATAATAACGGAGTGCATCGGGGTTTGTTAATTCAAATGATTTAAGAATTTCTGAAGGTGAGATTACGTTTCCGAGAGATTTACTCATTTTAGTTTCATCAATCGTAATCCAACCATGTGCACAAATTGTTTTCGGAAGTTCAACTCCTAATGCCATCAAAATAGCACTCCAATAAATTGCGTGGAATTTTAAAATATCTTTTCCGATAACTTGAACATCGGCAGGCCAATATTTTTTGAAGGTTTCAGACGGATTTTCCGTATCATAGCCTAAAGCCGTAATATAATTTGACAAAGCATCAATCCAAACATAGATAACCTGCTCATCATCGTTAGGAACAGGAATACCCCAAGATACCGAATTTTTACTTCTTGAAACAGAAATATCTTCAATATCTTCAAGTTGCTTTAAAACTTCATTAACTTTGAATGACGGTTGAATAAATTCCGGGTGGTTTACAATATGTTTAATGATTGCATCTTTGTATTTTGTGAGTTTAAAGAAATAATTTTCTTCTGTAACTTCTTCAGGTTTTTTTAAGTGATCGGGACATAAACCGTCCTCAGTTAAATCTCTTGCATTTAAGAAACATTCACAACCCGAACAATATAAACCTTTGTAAGAATGTTTATAGATGTCACCGTTGTCAACAAGTTTTTGGAAGATTTTTTGAACAACTTGCTTATGTCTTTCATCTGTTGTTCTGATAAAATCTGTATATTCGATATCTAAAGTTTTCCAAGCATCTTTAAAGGATTGTGAATTTTCGTCACACATTTGTTTTGGAGTAATACCTCTTGATTCAGCTGTCTTTTGTATTTTAATTCCGTGTTCGTCAGTACCTGTCAAGAAATATGTATCTTTACATCTTTGTGTAAAATGTCTGTATATTACGTCACACAATATTTTTTCGTAAGCGTGACCGATATGCGGCTTTCCGTTTACATAATCTATTGCCGTAGTCAAATAAAACTTGTTCATGTCGCCTCTTATCATCTATAATAATTTCATAAATAATATATAAAATTTAACATAAAAATATTACTATGCAAAATTATTTTGAAGAAAGGTCAAATTATGACAAGAAATGACGGAAGAACCAACACAGAATTGAGAAAAATTAAGTTTACGCCAAATTATACAAAAAACGCATATTCCTCTGTATTAGTGGAATTCGGCGACACTAAAGTTATTGTTACCGCTACAGTTGATGAAAAACAGCCCAAATGGATGGATAAAGAAGATTTGAGAGGCTGGATTACGGCGGAATATTCACTTTTGCCGACATCGACTTCAACCCGCTGCCAAAGGGAACGTTCAAAGGTTTCAGGCAGAACTCAAGAAATTCAACGTTTAATCGGTCGTTCGCTCCGTTCTTGTGTTAATCTCGAAAAACTCGGTCAGCGTTCAATAATCATCGATGCAGACGTTATTCAGGCAGACGGCGGAACAAGATGTGCAAGTATTTGCGGCGGCTTTATCGCATTAAAAATGGCATTTGATAAAATGATATCAGAGGGTACACTTGCCGAAAACCCGATAATTGAACCGATTGCGGCTGTTTCAACAGGTATCAGAAACGGTGAAATTATTCTCGATTTGAACTACGAAGAAGACTCAACTGCTCAAGTTGACAGCAATTCAGTCATGACTTTATCAGGAAAAGTTATTGAATTTCAAACAACTGCAGAACAATCTCCCTATGATATTGAAGAAATGTATCAAATAGTTAATATTTCAAAAGATGCAATTCGCAAAATAATTTCAATGTATCCTTAATTTTGACGGATATTTTTAATTCTTTATAAAATTTTAATACACCGAAAATTTAAGTATTGTATAATGTACAAAAAGCTAAGAAATTGGAGATGATTATGTGCGGAATAGTCGGATACGTTGGAAATAAAAACGTAATCAACGAATTAATAAAAGGACTTGAAAGCCTTGAATACAGAGGATACGACTCATCAGGTATCGCTGTATATGATAACGATGAAATTAAAGTTTTTAAAGCTATCGGCAAGTTAAATAATTTAAAAAATGTTTTGGAAACAAGAAAAGACGAAATAGTTCACCCGACAAGCGGAATCGGACATATCCGCTGGGCAACACACGGCGGTGCAACTGAATTTAATGCTCACCCGCATACTTGTACCTGCGGTAAGCTCGTTCTTGTTCACAACGGAATTATCGAAAACTTTAAAGAATTAAAAGAAGAATTAATCAAAAAAGGCTGCGTTTTTAAATCTCAAACAGATACAGAAACTATCGCACACCTTGTTGCTCAAGAGTATAGCCACACTCAAAATTTAAAAGAAGCTGTGTATCGTTCATTAAAGAAATTAAAGGGTGCTTATGCACTTTGTGTAATGCATAAAAATGAACCGAACAAAATTGTTGCAACAAGAAAAAATGCTCCGCTCTTAATCGGTGTAGGTGAAGGTGAAAATTATATTGCAAGTGATATTCCCGCATTTATAAACGATACTAAAAAAGCTATTTACTTAGATGATGGTGATATTGCAATCGTTACCGCAAATTCACTTGAATTTTATGACAAAGACAACAAAAAAATTGACAAGAAAATCGAACAACTTCCTTGGGAACCTGTTGCTTTGAGCAAGCTCGGTTTCAAGCATTTTATGTTGAAAGAAATTCACGAGCAGCCCGATGTTATCAGAAATGTTTTAAACGGCAAACTTTATGACATCGATGAGCCGATTGTTCTTAAAGAAGTTGATATTGATAACGAGAAATTAAAGGATTTAAACAGAATAGAAATCATCGCCTGCGGTACGTCTTTGCATGCGGCAATGGTCGGAAAATATATCATTGAGGACTTTACGGGAATTGCAGTTGATGTAGAACCGTCAAGTGAATATATTTACAGAAAAACGGTTACAGACAAAAATACTCTCGTAATCGGTGTTTCTCAATCAGGTGAAACTGCTGATACAATTACGGCTATCAGACAGGCAAAAGATAAAGGAGCACATGCTTTAATCATTACAAACAGACCTGATTCAAGCATGGCTCGTTATGCTGACAGTTTAATCCCTGTAAGTGCGGGTATTGAAATTAGCGTTGCCGCAACCAAATCATACACGGCACAGCTTTTATCGTTCTACCTTTTGGCAATCAAACTTGCTGAAACAAAAAATTCGCTTTCAAAGGATTATTTGAAATTTATTAAACATGAATTAATTCAATTACCTGTTAAAATTGAAGAAATTTTGGACAGTAAAGCTGCAATTCAAAAAATTGCAAGAAAATACGCAAACTTCAAAAACTTCATTTTCATAGCAAGAGGAATAAACCTTGCAACTGCTTTTGAAGGTGCATTGAAATTGAAAGAAATCAGCTATATTAACGCAACAGGTTACGCTGCAGGTGAGTTGAAACATGGACCTATCGCTATGCTTGATGAAACCATGCCCGTTTTATCAATACTTATCCCCGGAGGAATAACATACGATAAGATTTTATCAAACAGTGAAGAAGCAAAGGCAAGAAATGCACGTTTGATTGCATTGACATCATCGACCGATGAAAAACTCAAAGATACTTTTGAAGATGTTATAACTATTCCAGAAGTACCTGAAATTTTGTCGCCGATAATAGCAAATATTCCTTGTCAAATTCTTGCATACTATATTGCAGAATTTTTAGGAAAAGATGTCGATCAACCGAGAAACCTTGCTAAATCAGTTACGGTAGAATAATGATAACAAATGTTCAACTGAAAATAGAAAAAAAATTGCCTTTCGATGCAGATAGCATTGAAAGGCTTTTTGCTGAAAAAAATTTAGACGTTTTACGTTGGTCTGTATCAAAAGTTACGGACAAAGAATTTATCATAGATGCAGCAATTATAGAATAAACAACGAATAGTGTTATTTGAAAATACTATTCGTTGTATTGAATTTTTAAGAATTAAACTGTTGCAATTACTTTTGCAGGATAACCCGAAAGCAGTTCTTCTTTTGCAATAACTTTAATTTCCGGAATGAATTTAGAGAATACCAAAAATCCGATTTGTCTGATTTCTGACGGCAAAACCAAAACAACATTTTTGATATTTAATTCATTTTCATCAAGTTTTTCATTGATTTTTTTGATTATTGCTTCAACTTTTGTGCTTTGGACTTTGACAACACTGTTATCCGATTTTTCGCAATTAAAGCATTTGCAAGTTGCATCAGAGAGTTCAACAACTTTTATAACCCCGTCTTTATCAAGAGAAGAAGCTGTAATTTGTCTTGCGAAAGCACGTCTTACGGCTGATAATAAGTCTTCTTTTGCAGGTTCTGCCGCAAGGTCGTTTAACTTTTCAAACAGATACATAATGTCTTTTACGGAAACTCTTTCCTTTATCAAACTTGTGATTATGTACTTTAATTCTCCGATAGAAATAAAATCGGGAATAATATTTTCAATCAGGAACAAGTTTTTCAAAGCTACATATTCAATGTACTTGTTAATATCAGAGTAGTCGAGGATTTCTTCAACTGCTGAAACCGTAAGATTTTCGAGTATTCTTGCAATATATTCGTTTGAATCAAGTCCTGTTATCCAAAAATCTTTAGTCTTTTCTTCTTCTATCCAAACAATCTTTTTGCCTGTAATCGGGTCAACATCTTTTATCGTATTTTTAGGCAATTTCGGAATGTTTATTTCGTCTTTGAAGAACATAATATATCCCGGATAACAAGCTGATTTAACGGCTCTTGCTCCTCTTATATTTATTGCAAATTCGTTAGCCTGCAAAGAGTCACCGTTTTTCAATTTAATATCGGGAATTACATATCCTATTTGTTCAGCGAGATTTTGTCTGACTTGAACAATTTTTGAAATCAAATTTACTTCGCAATCAGGATTTATAAGTTCTGTTAATTCTTCGGAAAGCTCAATAGCGAGTTTGTCTTCGCCGATTTTTCCGTACATAACATCAGGAGAAACAGCTTTGAATAATTTTTTCTTTAAATCGTCCAATTCTTTTATGTTTACGGAAATTTCGTCATTAAGCTGCTTTCTGCTGTCTTCTGAGGTTGAATCAAGCAAAGACTTAATTCTTGAGATTTTTGCTCTTTGCTCTTTTATTTTCTTTTGAATGTCAAGGCAAACGTCAAGCGGTTCCTCCTTTGGCGACATTATTCTTTCCATTTTTGTTTTGAAACCGAAATATTCGGAATAATCTTCCGACAACAGGTCATCAACCGTTGTTTCTTTTACGAAGATACAATTAATTTGATAGCCTTCATCTTCACCTTCGGCCTCCTGCATTGTGTACAAGTCCCAGCCTTCTGCTGCCATTGTGTTCAGTAAAAGCTGTAACTGTTCTGTGTCATCGGTCGGGCATGATTTAATACAATATTGTGTTTTCGGTTTCATATTAGTTTCCTTTTATATTTAATAATTCATATTTTTTTCGGGCAAAATAGTCGTTGCAATAATAGCATCAAGATTAGGTTTATCCTTTGCCTTTCTTTCCATAACGTTTTTGATTAATTCACAAACTTTTTTGCAGCAGCCGTGCGTGCCTCTTGATTTGTCGTGAATAAACGGGTCTTTTATTGAATTCAGCGATATATTCAATCTCTTGAGCTTTGATTTAACAATCTCATCGGTATATTCTGCAAGATTGTATCCGTTAGTAACAACAGCCATTACTAACCCGAGCGAGTGTCCATAGAAAAATAAATCAAAAATATCTTTTCTTAAAAACGGTTCTCCACCTGCAAATGTAACAGAAGTACCTTCACCGCACCAGTTGCGAATTTGATACAAAATATCTTTCCATTGGGAAGTGTTCAACTCTCTTTTTTCAACTTCGTCGGATACTTTCCATTTAGTGCAGGTGTTGCAATGCATTTGACATCTGTCTGTAATGTCTATTGAAATGTTTGCAGCTCTTTCAGCCAAAACTGTTTATTTCTCCTTAATTTTTATTAATATTTAGAGGTAAAGAATTTAATGATTTTATTTTTCAATCTGACCAAAAACGGTTTATTGAAGTTTGCAAAATTAGCCTTAAAGTTACAGTTAATCAGTCTGCAACACATTTTACAGCTTGAAACTTTATCTCTGCAATGTTCGGCTTCGGCACTTTCCCATAATTCTTGGGGAGTTTTTTCTAATATTGAACCAATAGGATTCATATTAAAGCATAAGCGAACATCACCGTATGGATCAACGGCAAAATTTGTTCTTCCGACATCGCATTTAATTGCAGAAACTACATCTTCAGGGTGTCTGAAAAATAATTTATATGCCTCTAATTGTTCATAAGAATTGGCAATAGAGTGACCGGCCTGTTTCATTTCTATAATGTGGTCAATCAACGGAATAGCTTTATCAGCCATGCCCGTAATCGTGTTTTTGTAATTTTCGGGAATTACATAGTTATCAGTGTCTAAACCGGATTTTTCGGCATAAGGGTGAAATGAATTTATATCTTCAATTAACTGAAACATAATGTGTTTCAAATGGTTTTTTGTAGCGTATTCGACCAGATAAATAATTTCTTCAAGGTTTTCGGGAAGCATAACTGTTGCGATATTTATGCTTAAATTATCATTGCGGCCTTTTTTGTTGTTCATTATTTGCCATACGAAATCACAAATTTTTTGAGCACTGCCTTCTCTGCCACGGGAATTGTCGTGAATTGTTTTGTCAGCAATCGAGTTTAAAGATATATTTATGCTTTCGATTTTTGAATCAATGATTTTATCTGTAAGGTGTTCTACGGAAAATCCGTTGCTCATTGAAGAAACTCTGAGTCCGATTTCCGTCGCATAATCAATGAGTTCAAAAATATCAGGTCTTAAAAACGGTTCACCGCCCGAAAAGCAAATCCAATATCCGTCACCGACCCACTGACGCAATTTGTATAAAACGTCTTTCCATTGTTCGGTTGTGAGCTCTTTATTTTTGACTTCGGCAGAAACTTTCCATTTTGAGCAGGTTGTGCATCTCATTTGGCATCTGTCGGTAATATCTATTGTTAAAATTTGTGGTTTTGACGGTAATTTTTCTGACATTTTTCACCTCGTAAGAATATGTTACACTTCACGATTATCGCTGTCAACGATTTCATTTTCTGTTTCTGTTTTATCAGATTTGTCACGAAATGCTTTATAAACTTTTTGAGCCTGTGCGGGTGGAAGAAGCAGCGAAATTTCAGGCAAAGTGAGTAAAGATAATTTCTTTACGTCTTTGAAGTTTTTTCTGATAATTTTTTTACTTTTTTCAGAAAGCCCTTTTATCGTATCAAGAGAAGATTCAAGAGTGCTTTTTTGCCGTAAATTCCTGTGAAATGTTATGGCAAATCTGTGTGCTTCATCACGAATTCGCTGGAAAAAGTATAATTGTTCCGAGTTTTTCGGGAAAATTACAGGTTTAGAGTTATGAGGAGTAAAAATTTCTTCTTCACGTTTTGCAAGCGACACGAAATTTATGTCCGTAATACCCATATTTTCAACGATTTCAATTACACTTGAAAGCTGACCTTTACCGCCGTCTATAATTATTAAATCAGGATAATTCTTTTCATCAAGTCGTTTTAATCTTCTTGTTAAAACTTCTTTCATCGATTGAAAATCATCAGGTTTTCCTTCTTCAAGTGTTTTGATTTTAAATTTTCTATATTCGGATTTAGCAGGCAGACCGTTTATAAAAACAACCATTGAAGCGACCGTGTTTGTGCCTTGAATATGCGAAATATCGTAACATTCTACTCTGTGCGGAAAACGCTGTAATTTTAATTTCTCATAAATGTATGAGCCGACCTTGTTATAATCTTCCGAAATTTGTTTCATTTTTGAAATTTTTAGTTTTTCGTGATAGAAATCCGAATTCTTTTTCGCAAGTTCAATAATATCCTCGTTAGAGTCTGAAATTGCTGTAATAATTTTAACTTTTTCATTCTTAATTGATGATAGCCATTTTTCAAAAATTTTCAGCTCCGTATTATCAATCGGAACAATAATTTCTTTTGGAATATCCTTTGTTCTTGTGTAATATTCACCTAAAAATGCATAAGCTACATCACTATCAGAGTTTGTTTCAAGTGCTGTAAGTTCGAAGTCCTTTTTATCCGTCAATCTTCCGTCACGAATTTGCAAAAGAGATACAGCACAAATTCCTGCAAAATTACTGATAGAAATTACATCTCGGTTTATTTTTGTATTTTCGTAAACAACTTTTTGTTTTTCGATGGTTTTTTGAATATCAAAGTAGGCATCACGATATTTTGCAGCTTTTTCAAACTCACATCTTTCAGAATAATAAAGCATTTCTTTTTTGAGTTCTTCAATAAGCAGAAGTCTGTTGCCGGACAAGAACATTTCAACGTTTTTGATGAGATTTTTGTATTCATCTGATGAAATAATTTTTTGACAGGGTGCCGAACATTTTTTTATATCATAATAAATACACGGTCTATCTTTGAATTTCGGGTTTTTACACTGTTTTAGCGGAAAAAGTTTCTTCAAAAGTTCCAGTGTTGAATACATTGCCCCTGAATCTGTGTATGGACCGAAGTATTTACCTTTTTCCATATTAATATTATGTTTTCTGACAATCAAAATCCTCGGATATTCTTCGTCGGTTATTAAAAAATACGGGTATTTTTTATCATCTTTCAATAAAACATTGTATTTCGGCTTATATTTTTTGATTAAATGAGCTTCTAAAATTAGAGCTTCTGTTTCAGTGTTTGTGATTATAAACTCGATTTTTTCAATCTTCGGAACCATAACACGAAGTTTTACACTATCATGAGATTTGTTAAAATACGAGCTGACACGTTTCTTTAAATTCTTGGCTTTGCCAACGTAAATAATCTCCTGATTACTGTCCAAAAAACGATAAGAACCGGGCTTTTCCGGTAGTAATTTCAACTGTTCCCGAATGTTTTCCATAACAATATTTTACCTTTTTTATACCCCCTTTGCAATAAAAATGTAAAAATTACGTTGCATTTTCGATTTTTATGTTTTGACTGGCGATAACTTTGCTATAATATTATTTTGAGGTAGATATGGAATTACAAGATAATATACTTTTATACGATCAATATGATGAAGAAGATGAAGATTTCGATGATGAGGAGCTTTCCGAAGAACAAGAAGAAATTGTCGAACATCACACTTACTCTTTCAAAAAGAATAATATAGAAACATTCTTTCAGAATTTGACTGAAAATCCTGCGGGCATGGAAAAGAAAGACTTTCGCTCGACGATAAGCACTCTGTATGGTGTTATTGAAGACGAGTTTGAGGGTACTTTTGTTCAGCCTGTTTCGATTTTGAGAAATACTAATTTTTATTTGTACGAAGAAAATTCAAAGCCTATGGTCTTTGTTTATCCGAAAAACAATTTCGATTTTTGGCTTAAATCCAAAGGTTCTTTGTATAGATTTGTTATAAAAACTAAGGTTATAAACGGTGTAGAGCAAGAGGGATATGCAATTCCGCTCGACATTATTTGGGAATATTTTTCGTGTTTTCAAGATGTTGAACATAATGAGGACTTATCCCCGTCATTTGTCGCTTTCAATAACCTTACACAATTTGTTTTAAAGGCAATTCAAAAATTGTATTTTATTCCTAAAGTTAAAATCAGTGAAAAATTATTTTCTGTTAAATATGAATTGTTTTCTTTTACGACAGAACTTGCTGTTTCTTTGAAAAAGCTTGATGATTTCAAATTTGCTGATTTTTCATCAATAAAAAATACAAAAGATTATTTAATAGACAAGTATATTAATTATATTATGTTCAAATACATAGGCTTAAAGATGCCTAAATTCAAGGATTTAAAGGCTGCTATGTATTTTGTCAAACCGTTGCAGCAAAAACGTTATGTGCGTTCGCTTGATATCGCAACGGCAATTTCTGAATGGCTTGATGAAATTTACATCGGTAAATATGACATCATTCCTGTTCTTCATATCACGAAAATCAATGAAAATGACTTTGAGTTGACTATTGATATAAAGAATAAAAAAGAAGAAAAAGACAATGTTTTGCCGCTTGATGTTCTTTATTCTGATGATAAAGAAATTTTTGCTCAGCCTGCAGAATTTGTTACGAATATCATTGAAAAACAGCTTAATTATGCTTTGAAATACTATCCTGAACTTGAAAATCTGTTTGATGAAGATAATGATTTCAAACTCAAATTAGATGTTAATGATGTTTATAAGGTAATGGCAAATACAGCTTATTATTTGAATAAAGCAGGTATTGAAATTGTATTGCCTGAAGATTTCGGAAATATTGTTGTTCCGAGGGCTTCGATTAATGCACGGGTTAAAGCAGGTCGTGAAGCTGATTTACAAGAATTGTTAAATTCAGGTTCAAATAGCGATGATTTGAGAAATATTTTTGAATTTGACTATAAAATTGCAATCGGCGACGATAGAATTTCAGTTGAGGAATTTGAAGAACTTACAAAAAATGCAAAAGGACTTGTTGCATATAAAAATATGTACATTCTTATTGATGAAAACGAAGTTAAATCACTCATTGATAAGGTTAAAAATCCTTCAACAGAAAATCTCACGAGAGCAGAACTTTTACACGCAGCATTTTCAGGTAATATCAAAGATTATGAATTTGATTACGATGCAGCATTTGCGAATATTCTCAAGGATTTGACAAAAGTTAAAGAAGTTACACCGCCTGAGGGCTTGAAAGGTCATTTAAGACCTTATCAGGAAAACGGTTTACGCTGGTTATATACAAACACCGTCAAAGGTTTCGGTTCTTGTATTGCAGATGATATGGGTTTGGGTAAAACTATTCAGGTAATCAGTCTTATTCTTAAACTCAAAGAAGAAAATAAGATTAAAGGTCAAACTTTGGTTGTCTGCCCGACAACACTTTTAGGCAACTGGGTAAAAGAATTACACGGATTTGCACCGTCAATGACAGTTTCTGTTTACCATGGACCGGAAAGAAAACTTGACGATAAATCTGATGTTATTGTTACGACGTTTGCTGTTTTAAGAATTGATATCGAAGAAATCCGCAAGAAAAATTGGGGAATTCTTATCGTTGATGAAGCACAAAATATTAAAAACCCCGATACATCTCAAACTCTTGCGGTAAAATCGCTTAAAGCAGAATATAAAGTCGCTATGACAGGTACTCCTGTTGAAAACAGACTTACCGAATTGTGGAGTATTTTCGACTTTATCAATAAAGGCTATTTAGGTACAATCAGAGAATTTCAAAAACGTTATGCTTTGCCTATTGAGAAATTTAAGCAAACAAACAGAGCAGAAAAACTTAAATTATCAATTTCGCCTTTCGTTTTGAGAAGATTGAAAACCGATAAGACTGTTATTTCGGATTTGCCTGAAAAAGTTGTTATTGATGAATATTGTTATTTGACAAAAACACAAGCGGCACTTTATGAATCGACGTTAAACGGTATTATGGGACAAATTGCGGAAGCTCAAGGTATAAACAGACGTGGTATGATTTTCAAACTTATAACTGCTTTGAAGCAAATTTGCAACCACCCGTATCAATACAAAAAATCAGGCGAAATGACAAAAGACATTTCGGGTAAATGTGACAAGTTTATTTCTGTTCTTGACGGAATTATCCAAAACAAAGAAAAATCGGTAGTATTTACGCAATACAAAGAAATGGGTAAAATTCTTGTTCCGATTGTTCAAAACGAACTTTCAACAACACCCTTGTTCTTCCACGGTTCTTTGAACACTGCTCAACGTGAAGCAATGCTTAAACAATTCTCGGAAGATGATGACAGCAAGATTATGATTTTGTCATTAAAGGCAGGCGGAACAGGCTTGAACCTGACTAACGCAACTAACGTTATTCATTATGACTTGTGGTGGAACCCTGCGGTTGAAGAACAAGCAACCGACAGAACGTACAGAATCGGTCAAAAACATAATGTTTTAGTACACAGATTGATTACATTGGGTACGTTTGAAGAAAAAATTGATGAAATGATTAAAAAGAAAAAAGAATTGGTTAATATGGCGGTGTTTGAGGGTGAAAAGACCATCACAGATTTAACCGATGAAGAAATCTACAATATTTTCACGCTTACGTCATAATTCAAGGAGGATAAGGAATATGAAAAAATTTACGGCACTTTTAGCACTCATTATCTGCATTCAAATGAATGGAGTTGTTAATGCTGCAACAACGACTTCAACAACAGAATCATCTTCGGCTTTTTCGAAGTTAGGTAGAATTTTAAAAATTATGACAGAAGATGAAACAACAACCGTCGAAAGCGAAAAATCAAGCCTTAAAAAGGTTTCTGACTTTTTGGATAAATTAGATACTGATGCAGAAACAGCAACTGCTAAATCTCAAACAACCGTTTCTGAATTAAAAGAGCTTCAAACAGCTATTAAAAACAACGATACAGCAACAATCAAAAAACTTATTACTAAAAATAATGTAAATACAAAATATTCAGACGGTACAACATCTTTGAGCCTTGCAGTTTTGAATGACAGTGCAGAAACAATTAAATTGATTGCAAAAGCAGGCGGTGATTTGGACCAAAAAACATCAAACGGTGAAACTCAAGTTTATGTTGCTGCATCACTCGGCAAAATCAATGCTTTGAAACAACTTATCAATAGCGGAGCTGATGTAAATTTAGCAAATAAACAAGGCTTGACACCTTTACATGCTGCTGTTACGGCTAACAAGGCTGACAGCGTTACTGTTTTGATAAAAGCAGGTGCAGATGTTAATGCAACTTCAAACAAAGGTTTAACACCTTTGGGACTTGCTACTTTGCTCAAGAGAACTGATATCAAAACAACTTTGAAAAAAGCAGGTGCAACTTACAATTTATAATTCTGCAAAAGATTTACTAAAAAGAGGAAGATTTAAACTTCCTCTTTTTTTAGTAATGACCTCTTTTAATAATTTCTTTGGTTACATAGTCTATTGATGTATCAAATATACCTTTTTCTTCAGTATATTTATTATAAAAATCTATTAATTTATCTAAATGTTTAGAGTACGGTTTACCGGCTCTTTCGCCAAGTGATTTACAAAATTCAAAGGTTATTTCAATTCGTTTTGCACCGATTTCTTCACACATATCAATCCAGTCTTTAATATCTTTTTCTGTATCATTAATTCCTTCGTAAATTAAATATCTGACAAGTATATTTTGTGGATATGGTGTGTTTTTCAAATATTTTTTAAGATTATTTTTGACATCGTCAAACTTATCACGTCTTTTAATTTTGTTATAAATTTCTCTACTTCCCGCAGCAATAGTAACAGAGAAAAATGATTTTTCATGCTGTAAAAACTTTTCTATATCTTTAGAATAAAGAATTCCTGATGACATAATAATTGCAGAGTTATAACCCATTTTATAAATTAAAGAAAGTATATCAGGCAGTTCTTTTAAAATTGTCGGTTCGCCCCCGCCAATTTCAACGTGCAGCTTGTCATTAATAAACATATTATTCTCAGCCATATATTTAATAATCGGATAGGCATCATAATATTGAGATTTTTCAATATTGTTGCTATATCCGCCGACAAGAGCCTTTCGTTCATCTTCTTGAAAACAATATACACAAGCACAATTACAATGTATCCAATGAAACAGGCTTAAGTAGTTTATGTTTATATTGTCGTCCCATTCATTCTCTACAAAGTTGCTGCAATTTACACAAGGTTCAAAATATTCACCGTTTTTGCATTTTTCGATATAAGCTTTACGTCTTTCGAATACTTTTTCTACATCAACATCGCTTCCTTCAGTTTTTGAGTCATATAAAACAACACCATAATTGACGTTATTACACGGTCTTATCTCATTTAACTGAAAAGAAATTCCATTATGTAGATATTTACAGCATTTATATTTCATAATCCCTCCAAAATGCGGTGTACAACATAAAAATTATACACCGCAAAAAGTTATTATTTTACTACTATATTAACAAGTTTTCCAGGTACTGCGATTACTTTTATTATTTGTTTATCAGCAGTAAGGTTTTTGATTTTCTCTGAGCTTAATGCTTGTTTTTCAAGATCTTCTTTGGAAATTTCGGCATCAGCCTCAAATTTATCTTTAATCTTACCGTTTATTTGAACAACAATCGTAATTGAGCTCATTTTTGCAAGATTTTCATCGTAAGTCGGCCATTCAAACTCGTGGATTGATTTTTTAAGACCGATAATTTCACTCAATTCTTCAGACATATAGGGAACAACCGGTGCAATCATCTTCAACAATGTCAAAAGTGCATAACTTAAAACATTTTTGTCTTGAATGTTCAAATCCTTCTTCGTGTTCAAGTAATCATAAATTGTGTTAGAAAATTCTCTAAACATTGAAATTACAGTGTTGAACTGGAATTCAGCATTTATATCTTGCGTAATTTTCTTAACTGCTATGTTTACTTGGCGAACAAGCTTGTTGTTTTCGGGAGAAAGTTCATTTATTGCAGGAACAACATAATTTACGTCAATGTTTTCCTTATTTGATACAAACAATCTCCAAAGCCTGTTTACAAACTTGTAACATCCTTCAACACCTGCATCTGACCAGTCAAAATCACGTCCCGGAGGTGAATCAGACAAGATAAATAATCTTGCGGTATCTGCTCCGTAATTTTCAAATATTTCATCAGGGTCAACAGTATTTCCTTTTGATTTTGACATTTTTGAACCATCTTTTAATACCATACCCTGTGTTAAAAGGTTTTTAAACGGCTCATCAACTTTTGTAATGCCTAAATCATGGATAGCTTTTGTGAAAAATCTTGCATAAAGCAAGTGCAAAATTGCATGTTCAATACCGCCTACATATTGATCAACAGGCGACCAATAATCAGTTGCTTCTTTAGAAAAAGGTTCTTTATCATTATGTGCATCAAGGTATCTGTAATAATACCAATTTGAACACATAAATGTATCCATTGTATCTGATTCTCTTGTAGCTTCGCCGCCGCAAATCGGACATTTTGTCTTTAAGAATGTCGGTGAAGTCAAAATCGGTGATTTACCTTTTACTGTAAAATCGACATCTTTCGGAAGTAATACAGGCAAATCTTCATCAGGTACAGGAACCATTCCGCACTTATCACAATGGATTATAGGAATAGGAGCACCCCAATATCTTTGTCTTGAAATCAACCAATCACGAAGCCTGAATTGAGTTGTTGCTTTACCGAAGCCATTCTTTTCTGCATATTCGGTGATTGCTTTTTTAGCATCTTCATTCTTTATACCCGTGAACTCACCTGAATTTACCAAAACACCCGGGTCGGTGTAGGCAGCATCAAGAGGTTGATTAGGGTTATCGGGGTTGTCAATAACTCTTTTAATTGTTTTACCGTATTTTTTAGCAAAAGCAAAATCTCTTTCATCGTGAGCAGGAACGGCCATAACAGCACCTGTACCGTAGTCAACGAGAGCATAATCAGCGACCCAAATTTCGCTTTCTTCACCGTTGAACGGGTTAATAATGTGAGTACCTAATGGAACACCTGTTTTGACACGTTCAGTTGAAAGTCTTTCGATTTCAGTCATTCTTGAAGCATTTTCTCTGTACTTTTTAACTGCTTCAGCATTTTCAGGAGTTGTTAATTTGTCAATATCTTTGTATTCCGGAGCAACAACCAAATATGTAATTCCGAATACAGTATCAGGTCTTGTCGTATATACGGGAATTTCAAGACCTTCAATTTCTTTGACTTTGAATTTCAAAATTGTACCGTGAGATTTACCTATCCAATTTTTTTGCATAAGTTTAACTCTATCGGGCCAACCGTCAAGTTTATCCAAATCATTTAACAATCTGTCTGCATAGTCAGTGATTTTTAAGAACCATTGCGAAAGGTTTTTCTTTTCGGCAACACTGTCGCAACGCCAACATTTTCCGTCGATAACTTGTTCGTTAGCAAGAACTGTTGCACATTTCGGACACCAATTTACGGCAGCTTCTTTTTTATAAGCAAGTCCTTTTTTGTAGAATTGCAAGAAAAACCATTGTGTCCACTTGTAATAATCAGGCAGACAGCTTGCGATTTCTCTATCCCAATCTACCATTATGCCTAATCTTTGGAGCTGACCTTTCATATATTTAATATTGTCAAGTGTCCACGTTTCGGGGTTTGCACCGTGTTGAATTGCTGCGTTTTCCGCAGGTAAACCAAAACTGTCCCAGCCCATCGGGTGAAGAACATTGTATCCGTTCATTTTTTTGAATCTTGCAATGACGTCTGAAATTGTATAGTTTCTGACGTGCCCCATGTGCAATTTCCCTGACGGATAAGGCAACATTGAAAGAACATAATATTTGGGTTTTGTTTTGTCAATTTCTACTTTGTTGACTTTTTTTTCTTCCCAAATTTTTCGTCTTTTTTCTTCAATTTCTTTCGGAAAATATTTGATATCGTCCATTTTGTTTCCTCATACTGTATGTTTATGCTTGTTCAAGAATTTGAACAATTAGTTTGTTTTTATATTGTTTAGCTATATCAAGAGCAGTTTTGCCATCATCTGTTTTAATTTTAGTATTAGCACCCGAATTTATCAAGAGCCTTAATATTTTATCATTTCCTTTGTAAGCTGCTATATGCAAAGGAGTCCAGCCGTGTTCTTCTTCCGCATTCACAGAAGCCTCATAATCCAAAAGCAATTCTACAATCTTGATGTTATTATCCCAAGTTGCAACATGCAAAGGAGTTGTTTCGTGAATATCTGCTGCATTGGGGTTTGCACCTGCAATTAAAAGCAATTTTGCATCTGCAAAATCTTTTCTGATAACCGCTTCTAAAAGCGGTGATTTGTTTAAATTATTTACTATGTTTACATCAGCATTTTGTGCAATGAGGTTAATAACCATATTCGTGTTGCCTCTGAATACTGCATAATAAATCGGTGTCCATGCAGCTCTGCCTTTCGCATCAATGTCAGGCGAATAAGGTGCAATTATGTCGAACATTTCAACATCTCCACTGTTTGCAACTATGTGAATAGGTTGTTGATTGTATTCATCTCGAACATTTACAGACATGCCTGATTTTAAAAACAAATCAACAGCCTCTTTATTATTGTCGTTCAATGCAGAAATAAATGCTCTTTCATTGTATTCATATCCTAATTTTTTAATTTGAAATTTGTAAAAAAACGGAAAATTTTGAGCTTTATTCCAAACGAACTGTCCCAACCAAGCAAACAAAACCAAATACAAAACTACGAGTAATTTCTTTACTCTTTTTCCGTCAGCTTTTTGTTCAGGATTGTCGATTTCAATATTTTGTATTTTTTTTTCTTGGTTCATATTTTATCTTTCTAATATTTGTTATTACAAAACAGCAAGTATTTGTTCATTTGAAATATCTAAACACTGTTTGTTTTCGCAGCTTTCAGAGCGTTTATCCCACAAACACGGTCTGCAATTACATTTTTCATTTTTGATTACAAATACGTTGTCTTTTTCGGGAACAAGTTTCTTTTCATCAGTAGGGCCGAACATTGCAACTGTTTTTACGTTTAAAGCAATAGCAAGGTGCATTGGTGCCGAATCACAACAAACAACAGCCTTTGCGGATTTCATTATTGCTCCGAGTTCTGAAAGGTTTTTTGTTTTACCGTAAAAATTGTGAAAATTTTTGTACTTGTTCTCATCAATTTTATTCAAAATAAATTTGATACATTCATCGTCATCAGGTCCGCCTGCTAAAGCAACCTGTTCGCCTTTATTCAAAAGCAATTCAATTAATTCTGCCCATTTTTCGTTACCATAACTTTTTATGATGTTTTTTCGTAAGCTCATTTTACTTACCCCGGGATGAATTAAAATCATGCCCGCTGTTTCGGGGTTTTCATTAACGGATATTGAAGGATTTTCATACTCAACCTGCGTAAAATCTTTTACAAGTTCAAAGTACATTTTGCCTGCAAATCTTTGATTGTCTAATTTTACGGCTTTAGTAAGCAAATTTTTTGTAAAACCGCCGCAGTCATAGCCGATTCGAGTTTTTATTCCTGTAAAAAACAATAAAACAGGAATAAGTTTGTTTGAACCCGAAGATATTACAACATCAAATTTGCCAAATAATGCTTTTAAATAGAATTTAAATAATTCAAAGTATTTAGATTTTGATTTAATGTCGGTTAAAATGACATCGTCTATATCTGATGTCAAATTTTTTATGCTTTTGCTTCTCGGCTCGAGGCAAAGCGTAATTTTTGCATTTGGATATTTTGACTTGACAGCCTTTATGACAGGCAAAAAGAGTATTTCATCACCAATACCGCCAAAGTTTATTAATAAAATATTATTAGGGTCTTTCATAACTAAAACGGTTTCGTTTGATTTAACTTATTACGTAATTCTCTAAATCGTGCAATATCTTCTTGCGTTTTGCTCGATTCTTTGAATACAACCTGACTTGACGGGTGAACCATCAAAATATAATCGATATGAATTTCTAAGAAATTGTATTTTCTCGGAGGTGCAGAAGTCGTTCTCGAAAGAATTTCCGCATTTGTTACGGCTAAAAATCGTTTTTCTTTGTCATTTAACAAATCGGTCAACTCTCGGTTAGTATTTGTGTATTTTGATACATAAACAGTACCTTTTATATCGTGATCAACCGTCAAAATACATACTTCTATTGGTATCATATCAGAATTTTTAGCCATTAATTTTTCCTCTGTATTGTTTTTTCCTCATTATATCTCAAAAAAGAATATTAATCATTTATTACTTTGAATTTTATCGCAAAAGCTTGTCCTGCCTTTAATTTCACCTTCATTTTATCTTTATTAACAGAATAATCATCAGCAGTAGTCAAAACGTTACAATCAGACATTTTTATATTTTTAATATTAACTGTTGTATCTGTCGGTTTTAGTTGATTGTTGCTTACAACTACGATTAACGCATCATTTCCGAGCTGTCTTTTATATGCATAAACCTTTTTGTTAGAGGTTTTAAGCATATTAAAGTCGCCTTTTGTAACCAAATCGCCAAGGTTTTCTCTTAAAGTTATTGTTTCTTTTAACTTTGTTTGCATTTCAGGGAGATTACCGCCCGGGCGTCTTGAATAGTTGAAAATGTCTATTTTGTTTTTATGGGTGTAATATTTCATATTGTCTGTATATGTACGTGTTGCAGTTTTTCCCGAATAAGAATAATCGTATTTGTCACCTGATTGAAAACCGTCAACATAATACGGATTTAACGGTAAAGTTGCATTCATATACATAATTGCTTCGGCAAATTCTTTTGATTTTAAGTAAACACTTTTTAAATCGTGAGAATTGAAACAGCCAATTATAGCTTTCTTTTCGCCATTTTTTGCAAATTCTCCGATTAATTTGAACATAAATTCAAAATCTTTAGGCGACTTAAAATTCAAATAATTAAGAGCGTTTCCGTAATAACCGTCGAAACCTGCATTGAGTAACTTCGGAGCAATAGCTGTCGGAGTAGGAACTTTCGGAGGTGCCCATGCTTCAGCCGTTTCAGCTAAAAACATAAATTCGGGGTCTTTTGCTCTTGCGTATTTTATTAACTCTGACCAAAATCCTTGCGGTTTAATGGGGGCAACATCGGCACGAATACCGTCAGCACCTGCTTCCACCAACATATCAACATATTTTTTATGTTCATTGAGCAAATCTTGATTTAACGAGCCGTCAGCGTTTACGGTTTTAAACAATCTTACGTCCGTCCAATCCACAGGAATAATAGCTTTTCCGTTTTTATCCAAGATGAATAAATCAGGGTGTTCAAGAGCCATTTCCGCCGAACCGCAGGCAGGGATATCTACCATTACACGAATTTCACGTTTATGACATTCTGAAATAAATTTTTTGAATTGCTGTTTATCGGTTAATTTAGAATTTTTATCAATTAAATTTTGGTCAATAGCAGCAATATCAAGCATTGCATAAACCGAGCCTGCCGTTCCGATAGAAGCTATTCTTCCGACGGGATTTATCGGCATAAGGTGAATTGTATTAATTCCGTAGTTTTTAAGCTCATCAAGTCTGTCAATCGCATTTAAAAAATTGCCTCGAACATCACCCTTTTCGACCTCAATAATTTCATTTCCGTTTTTGTCTTGAGCATTAAAACTTCGCATGTTTATTTCGTAAATTACAGCTTGATTATTCAAAAACAATGTTCTCAAGTCATTTTTTACATAATCTTTTGCATAAACGCAATTTGACAAAGTTCCTGCTATAATAAGTGACAAAAACAATTTAGTTTTCATTTATAATACTCCTGATTAACCCGACAATACTTAAATATGAATTTTATAAAAATATTATATCAAAATTTCTATACATGTATAGTTTTTATCATATAATTTAATTATCAATAATAAAAAATAGAGGCAGTTATGAAACAAAAACTTGAAGAATTATATTCGTTGATTTCGACCGAAATCCAAAACGCAAATACATTTACAGACTTGGAAACGGTAAAAAATACTCACTTATCAAGAAAAAGTGAACTTAATAATTTAAGAAAAAATCTTAAAGATTTATCTCCCGAAGATAAAAAAACAATAGGCATGCTTACGAATAAGATTTCTCAAGATTTACAAAACTTATATGATGAAAAAGCAGAAACTCTGAAAACTGCCGAAAGAAATGAAAAATTAAAATCAGAAGTTATTGATATTACTTTGCCCGGGGATTATATGCCTGCAGGTAAAATCCACCCGATAACAAAAGCAATGAACGAAATTACCGAAATTTTCCAAGGTTTGGGATTTTCACTCGTAAAACCCGAAAATTCTCCCGAAGTTGAAACAGAATATGTTAATTTCGATATGTTGAACTTCCCGAAAGACCACCCTGCAAGAGATATGCAAGATACTTTCTATTGCGAAGATAAAGATAGTGTTATTTTGAGAAGCCAAACTTCAGGTGCACAAATTCGTGAAATGTTGACTCACAAACCTCCGATTAGAGTTATTTCTCCCGGACGTGTATTCAGATGCGAATCTGTCAGTGCAAGAAAACACAACCAATTTCACCAAGTAGAAGGTCTTTTGATTGATAAAGATATTACCTTCGCTGATTTGAAAGGAATTTTGAACGAATTTATTAAAATTTACTTTGAAGGTGCAAGACCGACCAGACTCAGAAACAGCTTCTTCCCGTTTACCGAACCCAGCTGCGAAGTTGATGTTCAATGTATTATGTGTAACGGAAAAGGCTGTCGTACATGTTCAGGTTCAGGCTGGCTCGAAATTTTAGGTGCGGGCATGGTTGATGTAAATGTTTTAAGAAATGTTGGCATTGATCCTGAAGTATATTCGGGCTTTGCATTTGGTATGGGCGTAGAGCGTATGGCAATGCTTAAATACGCAATTGACGATATTAGACTTTTCTTTAACAACGATATGAGATTTTTATCTCAATTCAAAGGTAAATAATATGCTTACCAAAAGAATTATACCTTGTTTGGACGTGAAAAACGGTCAAACGGTTAAAGGTGTGAATTTTGAAAACCTTAAATATGCAGGTGACCCGGTTGAGCTTGCAAAAAGATATTCATCAGAAGGTGCTGATGAATTGGTATTTCTTGATATTACGGCAACTAATGAAAGAAGAAATACAACTGCAAATATGGTTGAGAAAGTCGCAAAGTCTGTTTTCATACCGTTTACGGTCGGCGGCGGCATTAAGTCCATAGAAGAAATGAATACGATTTTAAATGCAGGTGCTGACAAAATTTCTCTTAATTCTGCTGCTGTAAAAAATCCCGAATTGGTCAAAAACGCAGCTGAATATTTTGGCTCACAATGCGTTGTCGCAGCTATTGATGCAAAGTTTGTTGATAATGATTATTTTGTATTCATAAACGCAGGCAAACTTAATACGGGCATAAAACTTGTTGACTGGGCAAAACAAGTTGAAAAATCAGGTGCAGGCGAAATTCTTTTGACCTCAATGGATGCTGACGGTATTCAAAAAGGATTTGACATAAATATGACAAAATCGGTTACTCAAAATGTCAAAATTCCTGTTATTGCATCGGGAGGAGCGGGACCTGATTCATTACATTTTAAAGATGTTTTTGAAAAAGCTGATGCAGATGCAGCACTTGCAGCATCAATTTTTCACTACAATACGCTACCAATAAAAAAATTAAAAGAAGATTTGTTTGACTTTAATATACCGATAAGGAGAAATTATGACTAATACTGTTGAATTTGACCCCGGATTGGGAAATTTGGCTGAAAGTCTTTATTCAGAAGCCTATGTAATAGAAAATGATTTGGCAGCAATGCCTCAAAGAGCAAGAAAAACAAGATATTTTCAAGCTGTTTATAAAAGAATTGTAAAAGCAATGCTTAATAACCTCGCATTTTACAACGGTTGTTTAGCTTGGGGGTATTCAATAAAAGAACTTGACGGAGATACTCCGATTTCGGGAAATCCTTTTGTTTCTTTGACGGAAGAACAAAAAGCCGATTATGCACCGACAGATTCCGTAGATTTCTTCATTGAATATTTGCCGCAGTTTTACTCAGATTTGAAATATTATAATATAAAAAGTGTTCAATTACCAGAAAACACTGATTATATATTAAATATGTATAGAGAATTTGTTTCTGCAAACGAAGGCTTTATCAATGCTCATAAGGCATCTGATATAATATTGCCTGAAAATTTGAAGTTTTCTAAATCGGCAGATGAAATGAAAAAAGAAATTTTAACAGCCGTTGAAAACAAAAATCTTTCGACATTATTGTCCTTATAATATGCAACAAACACTTGAATTTTAGTCATTTATTGTTTAAAATGTTATAACAAAAAAGGATTAAAAATTTATGACCGATTATAACTTAGAGCAAATTGCCAAAGATTGTTTAATTAACAAATCAGACGATACAGCTTTGATTATTTCAAAAATCGATGATTTAGCAAATAAATTTAATTCAGATGATTTTGTTAATATCATAAATTACTTTTTCGAAATATGTAATAACTATGATGTCATAATGCATTTGTTAAAGTTAATCAATAAGCATAAATCTAAAAGCAGTGTGCCTTATCTGGTCGATGCTTTGATATTGAAAGAAGAATATAAAAATAAATTTAAAGACGATGATAATCAAGTAAACATTAGAGTAAATTCAGCAAAAATTCTTGCTAATATTAAAGATAATTCGGCAGTAAATCCAATTTTGTATTGCATGAATAATAAGGGTGAAAATTACAAATTAAGATTATGCTGTGCCGAGGCTCTCGGTAAAATCGGCGATAAGTATGCGATTATACCTTTGACTGAAGTTTTGAAAGATGTCAATGAACAATCAGTTTATTTAAAAGAATCTGCAGTTTTTGCCCTTGGTATGATTGGCGATTCAAAGGCTGTTGACCCTCTTGTGTCTATTTTAGAAACTCAAAAAGGTATTATTGATAAATTTACTTTCTTAAAAGAACGTGCCATCGAGGCACTTTCAAGAATTAACATCAATAACGACAGGGTTTTCAACGCTTTGAAAAAATCACTTAATGACGAATCTGCACAAGTTAGAATAAATGCGATTGAAGCACTTTCAAACCTTGACAACAAGGAAGTTCCGGACTTATTGTATTCTTGTTTAAAAGATTCGTCTGAAGAAGTTGTCAAAAACGCAATAATAGCATTGTTTAATATCTTAGGCGAGGAAATTTTATATAAAATATTAAATGATTCTACGCTTCCTGAGCATACAATGCGGCAAATTCGAGAAGTTATCAAAGAAATTGAAGACTGTGATAACGATGAAGAATTTGGAACAGATGACGAATAACAGTTTTTTGGTAAATAGACATGTCAAGATTTGAAACACCAAAAACTAACAAAAAAAAGAAAAAATTTGTACTCCTGATTGTTTTTTGCTTAACATTTGGCGGTACAATATTTGTCATAGCAGAATTTTTAAAGAACTACTCGCCCGCTGTTGATGTAAATATCGGACAAGAAAATGTTGTAGAAGATGAATCGGATTTTTATCAAGAAGCCAATATTGATGACAGGTTAAAGTGGATACAATTTGAGGATAATGTTGAGGATTCTCCCGTTGTTGCTGAAGTTCAAGAAAATGACGATAATACAGTAAAAATTTTGGACAAAATAGCTGATAAAAAGACAGATAAACAAAAACAAATTAGCAAACAGCCAAAAGAAGAACCTGTTTTTTCACCGCAAAATATTTATCAAAATGATGCAAAAACAAATTATAATGTACCGAAAGTTGACGATGATGAACCGCCTGTTCCGATAATGACAGAAATAAAACCTCAACCCAAACCAACTCCTGTAAATACACGTACAACAAGAGTTTATGTCGGTTATTATTCAAGCATGACAGAAGCAACAAAAATAAAAAATTTAATATGCTCTGAATTTCCTTCATACAGCCCGGTTATCAAAAATGTTAACGGACAATATATAGTCCAAATTGGAACTTTTTCTGATAGAACAAAAGCTGTTATTTTACAAATGGATTTGTCAGACAGAGGCTATCCTGCAAGATTACAAACAATATAATAAAAATTTTTATGCATATTTCAAAATAAAAAGCCCCGTTAAGTAACGAGGCTTTTTGATAAAATTTACCGATTAAGCTACATATTGAGGTGTTGCACTCTTGA
>CAKVIE010000005.1 GCA_934754505.1 uncultured Candidatus Melainabacteria bacterium | reverse complement strand
AACACCGTTTCAGGCGGTGCTAAGCCGACGAGAGCATCATCTTCAAGCGGTACAACTTCAACGAGAGCTAACACCGTATCGGGCGGAGCTAAGCCGACGAGAGCATCATCTTCAAGCGGTACAACTTCAACGAGAGCTAACACCGTTTCAGGCGGTGCAAGACCCTCAACAGCTTCTTCTACGAGAGGAACAACAAGCACTGCAGCAAGAACAGCCGGCGGTACAACTCAAACGACAACAAAACCGACAATAGATTATAACAAATTAGCAAAAAACTTCACAACACAAGCTGATAAGGATAAATTCACCGATATAATCAAGAATTTACCACAAGAAGTGCAAGCAGACATTGCAAAAGAAATCAACAATATGCGACCTGCAAATGCAGATGAATACGGAACATTTAACCCGATAAACAACAACTTGGCAGTAACGTTAGATGATCACGCAAAATTTATCATTGCACACGAAGTCGGACACAGTGTTGATACAGTCAGCACAAATGTCAACGGAATAACGGTCAACCAATCATCATTGGCAAAATTAATTTCGGAAGATAAAAACTTTGCAGCAACGTACCAAAAAGAATTAGAAGACTTTCTTGCAGCATACAAAGATGAATTCGGAACCGATCACCCTTGGGTAACGTCATACCCGACAGAACATTATCCGACGGAAGCTTTCGCAACATATTATCGTCACGAAACACTCGGTTATGAAAAAACAACAGCATCAGGCAAAGACTGGGCAGATTTGATGATTTCCAAAATGCCTGAAACTACAAAAGCAATCGCTAATTTAATCGAGGAAAACCGTAATTTATCCGATGATGAAAGACAAGCACAAACGGAAAAATATTACGATAACGGACAAATAAAATCGAGCGTAACAACAAACAACGGAATCGTATATGCTGACGGTTACAACGAGGACGGAACAAAAGCATATCAAATCCAAATTCACCCCGATGGCACAGAACAATACATCATTGACAATTATGATGCCAACGGCAATAAATTAGAACCGACTTATTATACGATTAAGCCCGAAGCTAAACAACACCACGGCGGCGGAAGAAGAAGATAAAACAAAGTAACGGCATTTTAAAAACAAAAATGCCGCTATTTTTTATGAAAAAAACATTCAGCTTGAAAATTTACAAACAGAAAATTTATGGTAAAATTCTTATATGAACGATACATTTAAAATTTTTATAACAATAGCTTTTTTGCTAATCATTTCGTTTGCTTGGCTTTTTAACCATATAAGTTTCGGTGAAAATGAAAAAAAATCTGTTCAAATTGAACAAATTGATTTCACAAAAAACTTTGAAAACGAAGAAGACAAAAAGACTTTAAAGAAAATCATAAAAAATCTGCCTCGAGAAGCAGCAAAAGATTTATACAACGAAATCAGCGAAATACTACCCCCGCAAAAAGGTCAATACGGCACATACGAAGCAGCAACAAATAATATCGTCGTCACATTAGACGACCATGCAAAATACATTCTTGTACACGAACTCGGTCATGGTGTCGATACGATTGCTTTTAACATAAACGGAATAGAAGTAAATCAATCCTCGCTTGGGAATGAAATCAAAGGAAACAAAGAATTTGCCCAAATTTATCACAAAGAATTAAAGCAATTTTTTGACGAATACAAAAAGGAAAAAGGTCATGCCCACGTCTGGACAAAATACAAACAAGAAGTTAATCCTTCAGAGATTTTTGCGACATATTATGTTGTGAAAATATTTGGCAAATCCGATACGGATTTTGCGGAAATTATGATAAAAAACATGCCCGAAACAATTAAAAAGATTGACGAATTAATAAAAGAGAACCGAAAACTTCCTGAAAATCAAAGAAAAGGTTTCGATAAGGAATTTTATCCCAACGGTCAATTAAAGAGCGTTGAATCCACAAACAAAGGGGTTGCATACATAAACGGTTACCATGAAGACGGAAGAAAAGCCTATCAATACCAATATTTTTCTGACGGCAGAGAGCATCGTTATATAGATGAATATGACGAAAACGGAAACAAAATCAACACGAAATTCATAGAATACGGGCTTGATAGAGTTTATACCACCCCAATGAATTGGAGATAATTATGAGCAAAAACAAAGACAAAACAAATGTAATGCGAATTTTAGACAGTTTTAAAATTGATTACAAAAGCCATAATTACACAAATACAACGGCGATAAGCGGACTTGAAGTTGCAGAAGCACTTAATCAAAATCCCGATTTAGTATTCAAAACCCTTGTGACACAAGCCTCATCAAAGAAATACTATGTTTTTCTTGTGCCGGTAAGCAAAGATTTGGACCTGAAAAAAGCAGCAAAATCAGTCGGAGAAAAAAGTCTTGAAATGATTAAATTAAAAGAGCTTTTGCCATTGACGGGATACGTTCACGGCGGCTGTTCGCCAATCGGAATGAAAAAACCTTTTCACACAGTAATTGACAAAAGTGCAGAAAATTTTGAAAAAATTATTTTTAGCGGCGGAAAAATCGGTTATCAAGTAGAATTATCGCTATCTGAACTTTCGAAGGCAATAAAATTCGACCTTGCCGAAATTTCCGCATAAAAAATTATTTTTTAGCTTCTTTTGCAGCCTTTTTTTGCATTTTTGCAAGCTGTTTTTGATGTCTTTCTTCGGTCAATTTGCACTTTTTGAGCAAATTTGTATAATATTCTTGTTTTTTAACGGGGTCTTTGATTTGTTCAGCCTCTTTCATGCCCGCTTCAAAAACGATTTTTTTCTTATACCAGCTTTCGTTTTTCATTTTAGTGGTTGCGTGGCAAATCATCGGAATGCCGATAGGTGCAGTCAAAAGCAAATCCGTCAAAACAATTCCGACAGCAAGTTCGGAAATATTTTTTCCTTTATTCGGAAAACTTCTCGGATTTTGATATTTTTCAGGCACATATTCTTCCCAAACAGGGGCTTTTACCGTGTTTGAAGTTTGAACGGCAATCGCCGCAAGCGGTGTATTTGCCAAAAATCCAACCATTAATAATACTGCAAAAATCTTTTTCATATATTCATCTCCTTTTTTTGATAATAAGTTTATCATATTTTTGGGAAAAATGGTTAAATTTTTAAAATTTGCCGTAAATTTTTTCACCGCAATTTGAACAGCAGCCGTCAATGATTTTTTCGTCAAAAATCTCATAGCCTCGGCGTTTTATTAAAATTTCTCCGCATTTCGGACAAATTGTCGAAGATGACTCGACATCAACGATATTTCCCGTATAAACATTCTTCAAACCAACATTTTTCGCAAGTTTCCATGCCCGAAAAAGTGTTTCCGACGAAGTTCTCGTTTTTTGGAGCATTTTGTAATCGGGGTGAAAAGCACTCAAATGCAAAGGTGTTTTATCGCCCGTATTTTCCAAAATCCATTCAAATTCCTTTTTCAAAACATCATAATCATCATTTTCCTCCTCAATCAAAAGCGTTGTAAGCTCCAAAACGCAATCGGTTTCTTTTGCAGCATATTTGATTGTTTCAAGAACGGGAGCAAGTTCCGCAAGACAATTCCGTTTATAAAAATCCTCGGAAAATCCTTTCAAATCAATATTTGCCGCATCAATCAGAGGATAAAAATCCTGAGGTCTGTTCATATAACCTGCACTTACCGCAACCGTTTTAATTCCGCTCTCTCGGCATAATTCAGCCGTGTCTTTGGCATATTCAAGAAAAACCACAGGGTCATTATAAGTGAAAGCCACACTTTTGCACTTGTAGTATAACGCCGTCGCAACAATGTTTTCGGGCATGGCTTTTTTAGAAAGCGAAAAATCTTGTCCGTGCTTTGACATATGATGGTTTTGACAAAAAACACACCCCATATTACAGCCGAAGGTTCCAAATGACAAAACGGAAGATTTCGGATAAAAATGATATAAAGGTTTTTTTTCGACAGGGTCAATCGCAAGCCCCGTCGTATAGCCGTAAACCGTTGAAACCAGCTGACCGCCGACATTTTGTCTAACCTTGCAAAATCCCGTTTGATTTTCATCAAGCTCGCATTCTCTCGGACAAATATCACATTTCGTTTTTTTGCTTAACATTGTATCAACTTTCATTTTTCATATTATAATTATATATTATATAAGACAAATTAATTTGGGAGATGTTTTATGAAAATAAAAAAGCCGTCGGTTGCAGGTCAATTTTATACGGGAAATAAAGAGGCTTTGGAAAACGAAATTAAAACCTTTGACGAAAAATCCGAAAAAGAATGTGAATTTGAAGCAAGAGCGGTCATCGTTCCGCACGCAGGCCACCAATATTCGGGAGCACTTGCGGTAAAATGTCTTAAATATTTGAGAAAAGATTTAGAAACAATTTTGATTTTTGCCCCTGCTCACAGACAAGCTGTTGAACAATTTGCACTCCCGACAGACGATGCTTGGGAAGTTCCGACAGGTGAAATACTTATCAACAAAGAACTTGCCGAAGAAATTAAAAACATGGGCGGAGAATATTGCGACAGTGCATTTATGTATGAACACTCGGTTGAGGTTCAAATTCCGTTTATAAAATATTTTCTCCCCGAAACAAAAATCGTTCCGATATTAGTCGGTTCGGCAAACTATGACAAAATTGCCGAAATAATCGGTAAATATTGGGAGAACGAAAAAATCGGCTTCGTAATCTCGTCAGATTTAAGCCATTTCAGAAACAAAGCCGAAGCTGTAAGAATAGACGGTGTAACTGCTGATATGATTGAAAATATGGCTTTTTACAACATGAGTCCGGAACAGGCCTGCGGATATATCGGCATTTGCGGTCTTTTGGAATTTGCAAAAAGCAAAGATTTTTCATTAATCAGAGTCGGAATGACAGATTCTTCCGAAAGAACAGGCGACGAATCGAGCGTTGTCGGCTACGGTGCGTGGTATTTGGCAGAACAAAACAAAATTTCGTTTTTAAAACAATATTTCTCAAACATAATCAAAAACCTTGCAATAGTCAGCATTAAATCAAATTTGGACAAAATAAATCTCAAAATAGAAAATTATCCGAAAGCTCTTGAGATGAAAGTTGCAACCTTTGTAACCTTGAAAATTCAAGACATGTTAAGAGGCTGTATCGGCTCAATAATCGGGGTAGAACCTTTGATAATCGACGTTTGCAAAAACGCAAGAAATGCAGCTTTTCAAGACCCGAGATTTATTCCGCTGGAAGCTGATGAATTTGAAAAACTTTCTTATTCCGTTTCGCTTTTATCCATGCCCGAACCTATGAAATTTGAAAGCGAAGAAGATTTATTAAACCAATTAGTGCCGAAGGTTGACGGTTTAATTATCAAAGACGCAGGCAGACAGGCGGTTTATCTTCCGGAAGTTTGGGAACAGCTCCCCGAAAAACAAAAGTTCTTAAATTCTTTGAAACAAAAGGCAGGTTTAAGACCCGATTGGTTTTCAAACACTTTCCAAGCATACAAATTTAGAACGGAATTAATCGATTAATAAAACAAAGCTCGAAAAATTTCGGGCTTTTTGTAAACAAAAATCAGGGCATAAACCCTGATTTTAAAAATTTTGATATTGTAAATTTTGAATTAAGCCTCAACGCCGACGGATTTCAAGTATTCAACCAATTTATCATAATCGCCGTCATAGCAGTAAGCTCTCATGCCCGCATTTCTTGCACCTTCGCAATTTGCGTTTAAATCATCGATAAATACGCATTCATCAGGATTTAAGTCAAATTTTTTGAAGAATTTTTCATAAATTTCTTTTGACGGTTTTACACATTTTTCGTCGGCTGAAATCAAATAACCGTTCATATACTTCAAGCTCGGAACATTTTCTCTGCCATAACCGTGAAATCTCTTGTTTGCGTTTGAAAGCAAATAAACATTGTAGCCTTTTTGGCGTAAAGTCTTTGCAAGCTCGTTCGTTTCAACGATTACGGGCATGCAGTATTGCCAGTTATCCATAACTTCTTCAAGGTCATCGTATGCTTCTTCGGGAAGTTGTGATTTTGCTTTTTCAAAAACTTCTTCTTCCGTAACCGTACCCTCATCGAGTTTTCCCCAAAGTTCGTTTTCAAAAACAGCTCTTTTAATAGCTTGAGCAAATCTTGAATTATCAAGAAGTCTTGATACGATATAGTCGGGGTCCCACTGAATAAGCACGTTTCCCATATCAAACACAACATTTTTAATCATAATTTTTCCTTATAAAAACTTACTTCAATACGATTAAATGATAACTTTTTTACGAGTTCATTGTCAAGAAGATGTTTATATTTGCAACAGTTTTAATAAGTTTGGGTAAAATTTCGGTTGTGTGATATAATAAAAACCGATTAAAAGAGGTTTATTATATGGCAAAAATTCTTATCATCGGTGAAAAAGAAGTCGATTTGAAGTTTACGAAAATAATATTGCAATCGCAGGGACATCAAGTCTTTACAGACTATTGTCCGGAAAAAGCTGTTGAACAAATCGAAGAGCTCATGCCCGATATCGTAATAATAGACATTCTTTCGGCAGACGATTACGGATTTGAACTTTGTAAAGCAATACGTGCGGAAAACAAGTTCAGACACATTCCTGTTATTTTATCCTGCGATACCGAGCAGGAAGATTTAATGCAAAACGGCTTTGAAAGCGGAGCAACGGATTATATTTCCAAGCCCGTAAACGAAGATGAAATCGGCAGAAGAATTGAAAATTGTCTTTTTATGATGGAATCTCACAAAAAGGCTCAAGCGAAGAACGAAGCCTTTACAAAAGCAATGAACGAACTTTTGCAAACAGTTAATCACCCTCAAATGGAAACAATTATGGCACTTGCAAAACTTGCTCAATCTCGTGACGATAATACGGGAAAGCACCTTGAAAGAATGCAAAAATATGTTTATGTTTTAGCAGTTGAACTTCAAAAAAATCCGAAATATAAGGAAAAATTTACTGATAAATTCATTGCGGAATTAACCGCTGCAACGCCTTTGCACGATATTGGCAAAATCGGAATTCCCGATAAAATTCTTCTTAAACCGGGTAAGTTGACCGAACCCGAATATGAAGTTATAAAAACTCATACACTTTTGGGTGATGAAACCCTTGATAATATTATAAAAACATTTGGTAAAAGCGATTTTATCGAAATTGGCAAACTTATCACAAGATTTCACCACGAACGTCCTGACGGAACAGGCTACCCCGACAAACTCAAAAACGGCGATATTCCGATAGAAGCAGGTATTATGGCGATAGCCGATGTTTATGATGCATTGAGAACCAAAAAGCCTTATAAACCGTCAGTTTCTCACGAAAAAGCCATTGAAATCATAAAAGAACAAAGAGGAATACAATTCATGCCCGATGTGACAGATGCATTCCTCAATGTTGAAAAGACTTTTTCTTATATTTGGCTTGAATATGCAACTATGTGCAAGCAATAGCTTTGTTTAAGGCTTGGTCAAGGTCGCTTGTGATGTCATCAACATCTTCAAGACCAATCGAAAGTCTTATAAAGCTTTCACTGATACCGCATTCTTCAAGCTGTTCTGCCGATAATTGTCTGTGAGTTGTGAGTGCGGGGTAAGTCACGATTGTTCTTGTGTCACCAATGTTTGTTGCATGAATAAGCATTTTGAGATTTTCAATGAACTTTGTCGCAACAGCTCTGTCACCGTCAATTACAAAGCTCAAAAGCGATGATGCACCTTTCGGCATATATTTTTCCGCCAATGCGTGGTACTTATCGTTTTTCAAACCGGGGTATTTAACTTCTTTAACGGCAGGGTGATTTTCAAGAAATTCTGCAACTTTAAGTGCGGAATCACTGTGTCTTTGCATTCTCAAAGACAATGTTTCCAAGCCTTGAAGTGTCAAATATGAGTTAAACGGGCTTATGCAGCAGCCTATATCTCTTAACAGCTGTGCTCTTGCTTTCACGATATATGCAGCTTTTCCGAATGTTTCCGTATAACTCAAACCGTGATAGCTCGGGTCTTTGTCCGTAAGGCATTTGAATTTATCCGAACAGCTCCAGTCAAAATTACCCGAATCAATAATTACACCGCCCATTGATGAACCGTGAGAAGCAATATATTTTGTCATTGAGTGAACAACAATATCGGCTCCGTGTTCAAAAGGTCTTAAAAGATACGGTGTCGTAACAGTTCCGTCAATAATAAGCGGAAGTTTGTGACTGTGTGCAAGGTTTGCCAAGGCTTCAATATCAGCAATGCTGATTTTAGGGTTTGTTAAAGCTTCTGCAAAAATGCAAACAGTTTTGTCATTGATTTCTTTTTCGTAATCTTCAATATTTTCCGAAGCTACAAAGCGGATTTTTATTCCGAGTTTTTCAAGTGTAACACCGAAAAGGTTTACCGTTCCACCGTAAATATTTTCGGAAGCAACAACTTCATCACCTGCTTTTGCAATATTTAAAATCGCAATTAAAGATGCAGATTGACCTGATGACACACATAATGCACCAACACCGCCCTCAAGCATTGCAAGCCTTTCTTCAAGAACTTGAGTTGTCGGGTTGGAAATTCTTGTGTAAATATCACCTGCTGTTTTTAAATCGAACAAATCAGCCGCAAATTCAACCGTATCAAAGCTGTATGCGGAAGTTTGATAAATCGGAACACTGATTGCATTTCTGTTTTTAGAAGCATCATGTGCACCTTGAACAAGAATTGTATCAAAATTCATAATAAATATCTCCCAATTAACGTTTTACATTATAGTTAATAATTTCGCTGACCCAAGGAAGATAAGAATATTTTCCGAAAGCAGCACCGACGGCGAGATAGGTTAAAAGTGCCGTCACAAGAAGTGTCACGAGCGAGAAATTCATGCCCGCAAACGAAATAAGATTACTTTGGAACATAACCGTAAGCGAGAACAAAATTGCTCTAAAGAACGGAATAAATCCCAAAATATTTATGACCAAAATCAAGGCTATCGAGAGTATGTAAAGCAAAATCGAAATAAAAATCGACATGAATACGTGGTATCTTAAAAACGGTCTTAAGCCTTGTTTTTTAACGAGTGCAATAATAAAATATATCAATCCGACAAAACCGAATGTATAATATGAAAGCACTGAAATTATTTTTTCTATCGGATAAATAACCGGTTTATTCGGGTACATTTAAGACTCCTTTTTGAATTTTTTATCGACAAAATCACAGATTGTATCGTAGTATAAAAGTTTTGTTTCGTCATTTTCAGGCTGTAAATCGACAGCGTGTTTGTAGTCTTTTATCGCCCCTGCCAAATCGTCCGTCAAAACCCTTGTGTTTGCCGAGTGTATATATATTTTTGCCGAATCAGGCTCTTTTTCAAGTGCCGATTTGTACAATTTTAATGCTTCGGAGTAATTTTTCTCCGAAACTGATAAATTTGCCTTTAAAACGTATGCGTTTGAACGGTTTTCATCAATCAGAAGTGCCTCGTCAAAAACCGCTTTCGCTTCATTTACCTTACCTTCTTCGCATAATGAAATAGCCTTGCAAATGTAGGCATTGTAATAGTTTTTGTCAATTTCGACAGCTTTGTCAAAATATTCGTTAGCATCATCGTATTTTTTCATTGCAGAATACGCATTTGCACAGCAAAGTGCAATTTTCGCATCATCGGGTGAATATTTCAATGCCGCTTTGAAGTAAAAAACAGCTTCCTCAAACAATTTCATCTTCAAAAACGCACAAGCAAGATTATTGTTATACTCGGGATTTTCAGGCTCTAACTCAACCGCTTTTTGAAAGTTTGCAACAGCTGACGGAAATTCGCTCATATCCTGATATAAAAGCCCTTTTGCTGTATAAATCGCAGGATTTTTATCATCGTATTCCAAAGCCTTTTTGTATTCTTCCATAGATTGGTTAAAATTTTTTAATTCGGCATAGCAGTTGCCCAAATTGTAGTAAACAGAAGAATTTGCAGCATCTGTTTCCAAAGCTCTCGAATAATAATTAATAGCTTTTTGATAATTTTTTTGAAAGAAACAAATACTGCCCGAATTAATCAAAGCCTGAACATTCAAAGGATCAATTCTCAAAAGTCTGCCGTAAGCCTCAAGACCCTCATCATACATCAAGCCCATAACGCAGAGTTTGCCGAGCATAAGGTAATTTTCGGGGCTTTCGGGAGAAGCCTCTATCCTTTTTTCAAGTTCGTCAAATAGAGTTTTGTTTTTTTCATAAAAATCCATATAAACATTTTATAATGAATATAAAAAAGGGCAATTTTTTTACAATAAATCAAGCAAAGCAGGGGTAAAGAAATCCGCTCCGAGATAAATTCTGTGTGACGGATTTACAGCGGTATCTTTCGTTGAAAAAACATAGTTAAACATCAATTTCGCCTTGTTATTCAAATGATAATTAACACCTGCGACATATTCCTGAGAAACATTTTCGTTGTTGAGATTTTGGAGAAAATCGTATCTTGCGGCAAGTTCAAGTTTCGGTAAAACGAAATAAGATGCCGTTGTATAAAAGCCGTGATGACGACCTTTTCCGTAGTATGAGCCTGAATATCCGTCTGCGTGCTGATATTCAAAATCAAGATACAATTTTTTGTAATTATAAATTGCATGCCCGCCAAAAACAGCTATGGAATTTGCGGAATTTCCGACGTTAAAACTTCCTCCGACTTTAAGATTTCCGAACTTTTTGCTTGTATTTTCAAACGGGTTAAGTGTGATTGTTCCTGCAATTTCATTTCCGCTGAACATATTGTTCCAATATCTGCTGCCGTCAAAGTAGCCGATATCATAGCTTCCATACTTATATTGAGCGGTATTTCTTATACCGTTGGAAGTTCCGTTGCCGAAAGTTCTTGCGATTTGACTTCTTTTGAAAAATCTTATTCTTGCAGTTGTAATACCGCCCTCAATGCCGTTTGGCACACGCATTTCGCCCAGCATAAGTTTTTGATTGTCATTAAATCTGTGTTGAAAATACATTGAAGAAAATCTTGAGAAGAAATTATTGTTATAAATAAATTCTCTTGCAAAGTTGTAGCTGAATCCGAAAGAGGTTTTTTCGTCTTTAAAAAGCGTTTCGCCGTACAATTCCGCTGCCGTAAAGTCGGTAGTATTTGATAAATCTTCACCCCGTTGAGCGTTAAAAACATTTGCCCCGTGAAAAAACACACCGAGTTTCTGATTTTTAACCGGTCCTGCTTCAAAATCATAGCCGGAAGTTCTGAACAAATCCAAAGCCGTTCCGTCTTGTTCACCAAGGTTTTTAAAGGCTTCCTTGAATTTCTTTTTAGGTTTTACAATTTCAACGATGTCCGTTTTTTCGATTTTTAAGGGAATGGCATTTTCTTCAAATTTCGGCTCGGACGGCACGAGTTCGATTTCCTGTTCTTCTTCGTCCGTAATAACATCGTCAATTTCTTCAAGTGCAAAGGCAGAAAGCGGATTTACCGCAAAAAACATTATCACAACACTAAAAAAAATTATGAAAATTTTTAAACCGTATGAACTTTTTAATAAATGAAACCGACTCACTTCCTTTTCTTTCTAAATATCGCCTAATAAAGCGGCTGTTGTAAATCTTGCACCCATATAAATTTTGTGTGACGGAATTGCAGAGGTATCAGACATTGAATATACATAGTTCAAAACAAGTTTTGAATTAGGGTGCGTGTAGTAGTTTATGCCTGCCGTGTATTCTTGAGTAACTTTGTCTGTGTTTTGGTTTTGGTAAAAATCATATCGTCCGAGAAGTTCGACTTTCGGGGTGACTTTGTATGCAACGGTGGTGAAAAAGCCGTGTGCATCGCCTCGTTTGATATATTTTCCGCCCGAACCGTTTGCTTTTGCGTATTCAAAATCCATATACAATTTTTTGTATTGATATTGTGCGTATGTGTTGAAAACAGTGTAAGAATTATCTGCATTTCCAACGTCAATACTTGTTCCGAGCTTTAGCTTGCCGTATTTGTCGTTAAAATGAGCGAGCGGTTTTATGGCAATATTTCCTGCAAATTCCTGACCTTGAAACATTCTTTGCATAAAACGGCTGCTGTCATAGAAACCTAAATCGTAGTCCAAATACTTGTATTTGGCAATATTTCTGACCCCGACGGAACGTGCATCGCCAAAATTCCTGCTTATTTGACCTCTTGATACAAATTTGATTGCAGATGATGATAAACCGCCTTCAACACCGACAGGAACTCTTGCGTTGCCGACTCTTATCGTTTGGTTTTTGTTAAATGCGTGGTCTATATAAAGGTTTGAAACTTTCTCAAAAAAATCATTGTCGTAGTCTAAATTCCTGACGAAATTATAGCTTGCCGAGAGTTTTGTTTTGTTATCTCTAAAAAGTGTTTCGGTTTGAAGTTCAACCGAGTCGAAAGTCATTTTAGACGAAAAATCCTCGTGTCTTTGGGCTTTCATTTCGTTGTCAAATCTGAAATAGCCGTTGATTTTGAGGTTTTTGACAGGACCTTTTTCAAATTCATAGCCTTGGTTTGAAAAAAGATGCCACACATTTGAATTTGTATGCAAAACTTTTGCTGCGAGAGGTTTTTTGTCCTCTTTTTTAATAATTTCATCAATAACGGATTCATTTTGCGGCTCAAGAATTATTTCCGAAAGATTTTCGGGGGATTGATTTTCGGTAGATTGTTCTTCAATGGAATATGCCGGCAAAGACAGCCATGCCGTAATTATCAAAAAGTTAATAATTTTTTTTTGTTTAAACATTTTATCTACACAACAAAATCAAGTAATTAACAAGTTAAAATTATTATACTACAAATAATTATATTTTTTCAATAATAATCCGTTATAAATCCGATAGAATTATTGCGAAAGGACGATAAATATGTTAAACTCGAATAAAAGTCGAGTTAATGGAGGTTATATGTCAAAAGACGAGAATGCGTTAATGTTTGGAATCGGAATACTTGCGGGTGTAACGGCAGGGATAATCGGCGGAATTTTATTTGCACCTGCATCAGGAGAAGAAACAAGAAAAAAATTAGAAACAAAAATCAATGATATAGCAGAAAATTGCCCCACAAAAGAGGAGGCGAAAAGACAAATTCTTGAAACGGCAGATGTTATTCAATACAAAATCGAAAAAGCCGTAAAGAAAATACAAGATACTATAAAAGCTCGTCAACTTGCAAGAGCAAAAGACAAAGAGCATTCGGTTTACGGAATATAGACAGGTAAAAAACGATGAGTATGACTTTAGAAATATACCTTACGGTTTTTATAACGGTTGCGATTGTTTTGTTGATAATCTGCGGAGTTTTCCTGATAAAACTTATGGTGGAATTATCAAGACTTACAAACAGTTTGAATGACATTGCAACGGTTGTGAAAAGCGATTTAGAACCCACAATCAAAGAAGTTAAATTAACATTAAAAAGTATCAATTCAATAGTTCAAGAGGCAGATAAAAAAGTTTCCGACTTCAGCGGAATAGCGACGAAACTGTTAGGTGCGACATCAGTTGCATTAACAAGTGTAAAGGGCTTGACGGGAAGTTTTTGGAAAGGTTTATCCGCAGGAATGAATCTGTTTAAAAAGCATTAGTTTAAAAAAAGGAGTAGAAACTATGTCAGTAGCAAAATTTTTAGCAGGATTTGCAGTAGGTGCAACGGTTGGTGCAATTGCAGGACTTTTACTTGCACCTCAATCAGGTGAAGAAACAAGAGAAATGATTGCAGAAACATCAAAGGATTTGTACGATAAGGCACAAGACCAAGTCGGCGAAATTCAGGAAAAAGCGAATGAAGTTATGATGAATTTGCAAGAAAAAGGCGATGAATTGGTTGAAAAAATCCAAAACCTCGTAAAAAAAGCAGAAAAAGAATAATTTAATCGGATAAAAAACCGATAAAAATTTGAAAAAAGTCCCGTTTTTCGGCATATAATATGGAGTAATGTTAAAAATTACCCGAAAAGAGTAATTTGTATTAAACTTGATATTATAGGAAAGACGGGATTTTTATGTTCAAAAAAGTCTTACTCGGAATATTAATAATAGCAGTCGCATTTTTAGGAAATGCGGGATATTGCTTTGATACGGAGAACTCAATAAGAGTCGGCATAAGCAACACTGCATTTTCAAAATATATATTTGAAGATGCGGAATTTTACTCAGACAGCACGATATCGGCAACGGATTTAAGCACTGGCGAAGAAGTTAAAGCCTTGGGCGAAAGCATTTCCGTCAAAATGAAAGACGGTGTTTTCAATGTTTATCGAGGCGGCTCGCTCAAAATGTTAAGAGCAGCAGGACCGATTTCGATAAAAACGACAAAAACCTCTTTAATCGGAATACATGACTTAAAAAGAGCGGGTAAACCCGCATTTTATCGAGGAGTTATCGAGCTTGTCAAAACCGACAAAAAGGCAAACGGCTTTGCAATCGTAAATGTTCTTGATTTGCAAAGTTACTTAAAAGGCGTTGTTCCTAACGAAATGCCCGTTTCATTCGGGCTTGAAGCTCTTAAAGCACAATGTGTTGCGGCAAGAAATTATGCACTTCGACCGAGAGATAAATTTTATAACGAATTTGACATTTGCGACTCGGTTGCTTGTCAGGTTTACTTCGGCGCAAAAACCGAAAAACCGTTATCAAGCAGAGCAGTTGAAGAAACTGACGGCTTAACGGCTTTATACAACGGAGAATTAATTTTAGCTTTGTACAGCTCAACCGCAGGCGGATATACGGAAAGTCACGCTTATGCATTTTCCGACCCTCATTCAAAAAAATTCCCAGGAAAAGATATCCCGTATTTGCAGGCAATGCCTGATATTCCCAATATGAAAAGCCTTATGAAAGAAGAAGATGCAAGGGAATTTTACACAACATCTCCCGACACTTACGACAACAATTCGCCGTATTTCAGATGGACAAGAGTTTGGGATTTAGACGAATTTATAAAAATGTTAAACAAAACAATGTATGAACAAAGAACACTTATAAAACCGCAATTCACGCAAAATGATGCCTTTTCACAGCTTCATGAAGTTAAAATTAAGCAAAGGGGACATTCGGGTAAAGTAATGTTCATTGAAATTACGACTGAAAACGGTAAATATACGATTGGAAAAGAACTTACCATCAGAAGATTGTTCAAAAAAGACGGAAAAGCCTTGCCAAGTGCCAATTTCGTTTGTGACGTTATAAAAGATGAAGGTTCGACATCACCGAAAATAAAATTCACAGGCGGCGGCTTCGGACACGGAGTCGGAATGAGCCAATACGGTGCAGGTAAAATGGGGAAATCGGGCTTGAATTTCGTTTCGATTTTACAGCATTATTATAAAGGAATTTCGATAGGAACAATTCCGTTCAAAATAACCTCACAATACGGCAAAAACGTTATGTCGCAATCGTTTTATGCACCTGAAAATCACGCATACATCGTAATTAATGACATAAGCGGACTTTCGGAATTTACGATTGTTGTAAACGGAGTTGAAACGGATTTGGGTGTCGGCAGAATATTGAAAAAATCAAGATTAGACATTTCAAAATACGTTAAAAAAGGCGTCAACACAATAGAATTCATCATTCCTGCGGATTATTACGGACAAAATTCACTTTCGGCATACATAGAAGTTGAGAGGGCAAAACAATATGACGAAAGGTAATTCGCTATTCAATGCAGCAAAACTTGTCGCAATCGTGACCATTATGTCAAAATTCATCGGATTTTTGAGAGATGTCGTCATTGCAAAGTATTACGGGGCGGGCATGGTTTCGGACGCATATTTTTATGCATATCAAATTCCGGCACTTTCGATAATTATTTTAGGCGGAGTAGGCGGACCTTTTCACAGTGCAATTGTTGCCGTTTTTGCAAAAATGCTTCCGCAAGACGTTGAAAAAGCCGATGAAAAGGCAAATAAACTTTATAATACATTTTTAACCGTATCTTTTTTACTGTTTTTCGTGCTTGGCATTTTGATATTTATTTTTGCCGAACCGATAATGAAATTAATTATTAACGGCGGCTCGGAAGAACTTGTAAAACTTTCGGCAATGCATTTGAAGATAATGACACCTGTTTTTGTAATCGGCGGAGTTATCGGAGTTTTTTACGGAATTTTGATAACTTTCAGAAAATTTTTATTCCCTAACTTATCCCCGACTGTAATGAGTATTGTAATTATTGCAGGAGCAATGCTTGCGAAGTCTGATAATTTAGGTTATGTTTTGGCAGGAGCAACGACTTTGGGTGCTTTTTGTCAGTTATGGCTTCAATTTCCGCAAGTTAAAAAGTTAGGATTTAAACTTAAACCGAATTTTGAATTCAAAAACAATCCCGAATTAAAGCAGCTTATGGAATTGTTGTTTCCTGCTATTTTGAGTTCAACAGTCGGACAAATTTATGTTTATGCAGATATGTTTTTTGCCTCAGGATTGGCAAACGGAGCATGGTCGGCAATCGGATATGCAAACAGAATTTTCCAATTCCCCGTCGGAATACTCGTAACGGCATTTCTTGTTCCGTTGTTTCCTGTTTTCTCAAGCCTTGTCGGCAAAGGGGATATTGACGAGGTCAGAAGATATTTTAACAAAGGTATCGGAGCATTGAATTTCATTGCGTTTCCGATGTTAATAGCAATAGTTTTGTTAGCACACGATGCGGTATTTTTGGTATTCCAAAGAGGCGAATTTGGCGAAGAGGCAACTGCAATGGTGTCTTTAGCCTTGACGTTCTTGGGCTTTGGCATTATTCCTTATGTATTCAGAGATTGCATAACAAGAATTTACTACGCATTTAATGATTCCAAAACTCCGTTTTTAATTGCGGTATCCTCAATTTTATTAAAATTCTTATTCAATTTTCTGCTTGTCGAAAGGCTCGGAATCGGTGGTATCACAATGTCAACGACTTTAGTAACTTTGATAAATGCAACGTGGCTCGGTTTGCTTCTTCGCAAAAAAATGGATATGAAATACGGAATATATTTCAAAAATATCTTCAAAACAGGCGGTGCGGCACTTTTGACATACGGATTTTGTTTCTTGATTTATCAAAACTTTATGGCACTTGATTATACAAATTGGTTTTTAGTCGCAATAAAAACGGCATTAATGTTGGCAATATGTTGTATAATATATGTAATTACGGCATACATTTTCAAGGTGGAATTTGTTAAAGAAACGGCGGTGAGAATTTATGAAAATTTCAGAAGATAAAGAATTTATCGAAAAATTGAATGAAACACTCAAAAACGGCGGAGTTATCGGCTTTGTCACCGATACTGTCTGGGGAATAGGCTGTTTGCCCGAAAGTAAAAAAGGGGTAGAAAAAATATACGACATAAAACAGCGTGATTTGTCAAAACCGTTGATTTTAATGTCAAACGACAAAAAATACCTTATGCCGTACGTTCAGAATGTTTGCACAAACGCAAAAAGCCTTATGGAAATGTATTTTCCGGGAGCATTAACCTTGATTTTAGACCGTTCGGAAAAAACTCCGCTCTATATGACCTCTAACAAAGAAACTGTCGGAATAAGAGTTCCCGATAACAAGGTTTTCCAAAAGTTATGCTCATTGATTGACGGGCATGTGCTTGCAACAACGAGTGCAAATATTTCGGGGCAATCGCCTGCGTTGAGTTATAAAGCCGCTGTTAAAAATTTGGGAAAACTTGCAGATATTATTATTGAAGATGAAGATGAAAAAGCAACAGGCGAACCTTCAACGGTTGCAGGTGTTTCGAAGTCCGAAATAATCATTTTCAGACAGGGAAAAGTAAAGATTTAAAATGATAAAAAAAATCATCGCAATAATATTACTTATAATTTCGATAATTTTTGCATTAATGTGCGAAATATATTCCTGCATTAACGGCAAAACGAGCTTTTTATCAGGAAATCTCGCATTTGTTTTAACGATAATTTTTTGCGTTACGATGTTTTTAAAAACAAAGAATTATTCAAAATTTATGGCAATATGCGGTGTAATTTTTCTGTTGTTCGTATATTCCGCAATAGGATTTACTTTATTAAAAAATTCGGTTGAATTTACACGAACTGCAACGGTTTTGGTGCAATGTGCCGCCATAATTTTTGCAATGATTTCGGCAAAAGTTATAAAGGCAAAAACCACACAAAAAATCAAAAGGGAAGTAACAAAATACGTTTCGGAAAGAATTTTTGACGATATAGAAACGGAAGAACCCAAAAACACTCACGGCAGAAAAGAAATTCTGACAATAATGTTCATCGACATAAGAGGATTTACAAGAATTTCCGAACAGCACTCGGCAGAGGAAGTTACGGAGATTTTGAACAACTATTTCAGAGAAGTTATTCCCGTTATCAAAAAGCACAAAGGAACTATAAATAAGTTTATCGGAGATGCCCTGCTTGCGGTTTTTACGGCGGAAGCCCCCGAAACCCATGCCCGCAATGCAGTTTTAGCAGGCAAAGAGATTTTAAAGAAATTACGCAATTCGAGAATGATACAAGAGGCAGAGGGCAAAGAGAAGATAACGGCAGGAATAGGGATAAACACGGGCGAAGTTTTTGTCGGTTGTATTGGAACGGAAGACCGCCGAGAATACGCAGTTATCGGCGATACGGTTAATATTGCAAGCAGGACTGAATCCGTAAACAGACTTTATAAAACAGAATTTTTGATAACCGAAAACACATACAAATACGTCAAAGACATAGCCGACGTAATCAAAATCAGCAACGTAGAATTTAAAGGCAAACGTGAAAAAATCAACGTATATGAAGTTTTAAGGGTTGCAGATTAATGGCAGTGACGGAGCTTTTGACAAAAGAGGAGCTCACAAGACTTCGAGCCGCCATAGACATTGAACTTAAACATCAATGTATTAATTTAATGGGCAGAGAATGCCCGTTTTCTGCTTTTATGAAAAAGGAAACAAAAAAAATTTATCTTAAAACTAATAAAAATCCAAAATGGGAAATGCTTGTAAAAGCCTTTGAATATTACCCTTATGAAACTTTTTCAGAACGAAAAAAAACAATAACACGATTTGTTGCTTTGTTGAAAAAAGAGTTAAACCCCGAAGATGTAAAAGCCCCAAAATCGACGAAAACAGACGAAAGTGTTTATACAAAAGACGTAACATATCTGCGTGGAGTAGGACCGAAAACAGCAGCATTATTGAACAAAATCGGTATTTTCACGGTTTATGACCTTTTAACATATTATCCCAAAAGATATATTGATTATTCTTCAAGAGCAATGATAGCAAGCCTTAAAGACGGAGAAGAAGTAACAATTTTCGGTCGAATAACAGGAGTAAGCTCATTCACGACGAAGAAAAAACTCACGGTTGTAAAGGTCAAAATCAGCGACGAAACGGGAACAATCGGACTGACGTATTTTTACGCAGGTGCAAATTCTTATATGAGAGAACGATACAAAGCTCAATTCCCGTCAGGTTCGGCAATCATGATTTCGGGCAAAGTAAAATTTGACAACTATACAAAGTCTTTAACCCTTGCAAATGCCGAACATCAAATAACCGATGGTGATTTTTTCGAGAATGACAGCTTGAATATGGGAAGAATTGTGCCTGTTTATGCACTTTGCGAGGATTTAAACATAAAAGCCTTACGAAAAGCGGTTTCAAATGCAATAACCGATTACGGAAAAGAGGTTAAAAACGTAATCCCTGATGAAGAAAGAGCAAAATTTAATCTTTCGGACAAAATCGAAGCAATCAGAGCAATCCATTTCCCAAAAACTTTTGAAGAAGCAGAAACAGCAAGGGTTACACTCGTTTTTGAAGAGCTGTTTTTACTTGAGTTAAAAATGGGCTTAATCAAACAAGAATACACCGAAAATATAAAATCACAGCCTTTAAAAATCAAAGAGGACGGGCTTGTTGAAAGATTTTTGAAGAATCTGCCGTTTGAGCTGACCGACGGACAAAAAAATGCAATCAACGAAATTTTTGCCGATATGAATTCGGGAAACCCAATGCAAAGACTGCTTCAAGGAGATGTCGGCTCGGGTAAAACCGTTGTTGCCTGCACAATGCTTCTTGCGGCGATTGAAAACGGTTATCAGGCAGCGATTATGGCTCCGACGGAAATCCTTGCGGCACAGCATTTTAACAATTTCGTATCTTTTATGACACCACTCGGAATAAATACCGCTCTTTTCACTTCCTCAAACAACAAAAAAACAAGAACAAAATTGGAAACGGATTTGAGAAACGGTCAAATCGACATAGCCGTCGGCACTCACGCTCTAATTCAAGATAATATTGAGTTCAAAAATCTGGGTGCGTTAATTATTGATGAACAGCACAGATTCGGGGTCAAGCAGAGAAATGCTCTGAAAGTTAAGGCAACAGTACCTCAAATGCTTACCATGAGTGCAACTCCGATACCGAGAACTTTGGCTTTAACCGTTCACGGAGATTTGGATATGAGTGTGATAAAAGAACTTCCAAAAGGCAGAAAGCCAATAAAGACAACTCTTTTACGTTCTGCCCAAAGAAAAAAAGCATTAGATTTAATCAGACTTGAAGTCGAAAAAGGTCATCAGGCATACATTGTTTTTCCGTTGATTGACGAATCCGAAACAATTTCGGCAAAAGCGGCAACAAAAGAGGCAGAAGAACTTCAAAAAAATGAATTTAGCGATTTAAAAGTCGGACTTTTGCACGGAAAAATGAAGCCCGATGAAAAAGACGAAGTTATGAAAGCCTTTAAAAACGGGGATTACGATGTGCTTGTAAGCACAACCGTTGTAGAAGTCGGAGTCGATGTTCCGAATGCAACGGTAATTGTAATTGAAAACGCCGAAAGGTTTGGTTTGTCGCAGCTTCACCAGCTCCGAGGCAGAGTCGGAAGAAGTAATTTGCAGTCATATTGCGTTTTAATTTCATCTTCGGCATCAAAAGATACTTTAGCAAGATTGACGATTATGACACAGACAAATGACGGTTTTGTAATTGCCGAAAAAGACCTTGAAATAAGAGGTCCAGGGGAATTTTTAGGTTTTAAACAAAGCGGCATACCGGAATTAAATTTAACCGATTTATCAAAAGACATCGAAATTTTGGAGCAGGCACGAGCTTCAGCTTTTGAATTTTTGCAAAAAAATAAAATCGAAGATTTTCCCGAAATCAAAAAGGCACTTTCGTTATCTCAAAGCATTACAAAGGATATCGGAATTCCCGACTGATTTTTCGGAATTATTGTTTTTCAAAAACGTAAATTTCCCAATTTCCCGCTTTATCGTTGAAAACAGGCTTCAAAACAGCAGCGGCTTCTTTTTGAGCAACATTTGAAATGTGAGAAAATATAAGAAAAATAAACGGCATACGTTTGTATAATTTTTCATCGGCAACTGTTTTTTTCATCTTTTCTTCATCAATGAAAGACACCGAATTAAGTGTAATCAAAGCAAACTTGTCACCCTTTTTAAGATGAGAAAAATATCTTGTGTTCAAAACTTCCGAGAAAAAGCTGTCCTCACCCGAGGCAAACACAGGCAGGAAGGTCTTTTTTCCGTTTTTAATAACTTCCGTATGCAAAGGCGGATTGTGAAGAAGCATGTATTGAAAATTATATTTTGACATAAATTCAATATTATATTTTTCAAGCGGAATATATTTTCCAAACCTGTTTGTATCATAGTAAAGCAAAAGAATTCGGTCATTTTTGCCGAGATTGGCTTTTTCGATTAAATCCGCAACATATTTATGTCCCTCAGACCGCTGAAGTTTTTGCGGTGCAAAATTGCTAAAAAGAAGAAAGAAACAAATTAACCACAATAAAGCCGTTGTGAGGAACTTTTGCATTGAATGAGGACGAATACTCATAAGTCCGAATGCCGTTACCGCAATGACTATAGGGTAAATTTCCATTGTATATTTTGTTATTAAAACCATTTTGCCCGAAATAGCCGCAAGCACCATAACAAATAAAGCCGCAACCGCAACGAGAGAAATTATGTTAATTTTTTCATTTTTTTGTTTAATTGCAAAACCGATAGCCGCAAAAGAAATAAAAATCGGAATTAATCCGAAAATAAAATATCCGAAGTTAAATCCGCTTTTCTTAAAAAGCAATGCCGTAAGGCTCGCAGGAGTATTTATAATATTTATTTGCACGGGTGAAAAATAATCCGAAAGAACAAAAAATAATTTTGTTAAAGAAAAATCAGACCAAAATTGCGAAATATAGCTTGCCGTAAGAGTTTTGAACATAAACGGTAAAAATATTGACATCACGATAAAAACACCGATAAAAAACGGCATTACGGCTTTTAACGAGAATTTATCATGTTTTTTGAGATACCAAAACAGCCCAATACAATTCAAAATAACAAAAACAAAACCGATTGTATGAGTCAACATAACAAGTGTGCTTAAAGCAAAAAACATAAAATAGTTAATTTTCGACTGATTTTCGATTAATTTAAGCGAAAAAAGCAGCAGCAATGCCGAAATCAAAAACAACAGCGAATAAAATCTGACTTCTTGTGAAAAATAAATAAGAAATCCGCTAAAAGCAGTCAAAGCCGAACAAAGCAACCCCGTTTTTTCATTGTTTAATTGTTTTCCGACAAAAAACATTGCAGGAATACTTAAAGCTCCCGTGATAACAGACGAAACTCTCAAAAGATAATCCGAATTTCCGAAAATTGATGTCCAAAATTTCAGATAAAAATAATAGAGCGGCATATGACAATTTTTAAACATTTGTTCAAAAAAATCTCCGTATAAAGGGCGGTTTGAAATGAACCAGCTTATATATTCGTCATTCCAAAGTCCGCCTGCTTTATCAAGGTCAAACAGCCTTATAAAAAGTCCTGCAAGCGTTATTAAAAAAACATTCAAATAAATTCTGTTATTTTTCATCATTATTCATTTTTATGTTAATATAAAATTATTATAAACTAACGAAGAATATTTTTTAATTGAAAAAGATAAAAATTTTATGAAACTTATAATTCAAATACCCGCATATAACGAAGAAATATCATTACCTTTGACTTTATCCTCAATAAAAAGAGAATATGAAGGGATAGACCGAGTCGAAATTTTGGTAATAGATGACGGCAGCACGGACAGAACAAAATATATAGCAGAAGATTATGGTGTTGAACATATTTTGTCATTAAAAGGCAATATGGGGCTTGCAAAAGCCTTTACATTGGGTTTGCAAAGATGTATTGAAGAAGGTGCCGATATTATAGTAAATATTGATGCCGATAACCAATACAATGCAGATGACATTGATAAACTTATTTGGCCGATAGTCAATAACCAAGCGGATATCGTAATCGGAACAAGACCAATCGACAGAATAAAACATTTTTCATTTTTAAAGAAATTTTTGCAAAAAGTCGGTTCAAAAACCGTACGTTTATTGAGCAGTACAGGAACGGAAGATGCTCCGAGCGGATTTAGAGCTTTTTCGAGAAAAGCCGCAATGATGATGAACGTATTTGACAATTACACTTATACTATCGAAACCATTATGCAGTCAAAAGCAAAAGGTTTGACAATTGAATGTGTTCCGATAAGAACAAACAGCGGATTTAGAAAATCAAAACTTGTTAAAAATATTTTCTCTTATGTGAAAAATTCTGCATTCACGGTATTAAGAATGTTTATCATTTACCGCCCGTTCAGATTTTTCGCAATAATCGGCGGATTTTTGTTCTTGCTCGGTTGCTTAATCTGGTTAAGATTTTTCTGGTATTTTTTACATGGTTCAGGCAACGGGAATTTACAATCCTTGATTTTCTCGACAATTTTGATTGTTGTCGGTTTCCAGACGGCAATTTTAGGTGTAATTGCCGATTTGCTCGGCATTAACAGAAAATTAATTGAAGACATTCAAATCAGGGTAAAACGATTGGAAAACGGAAAATAATCCTATAAGTATAATCGTTCGGATATAGTTTTAATCTGTAATTTTTTTGTACTGTATCGGTATGAAAAAATTATTATGCATATTAATATTTATAATCACAATCCAAAATCCTTTATTTGCGGAAAGCAATGAAAGTATCGAAAACATTGAAACTTCCGCCAATTCAGCTAATACTTCCAACACAGAAAGTGTGGAAAGCATAATCGAAAGTGAAAATATCCTCATTTCTCCGAATTCAAAAATAACCTCGGATAATAAAAACAGCCCGACAACTATTTGGGATTATGCAAGACAGGATTTCATAACAGACGCCTTGAGCGGAAATATGTCGTTTTTTGACACTAAAAAGCAGGAAATTATCGATAAAGAGGTTGAACAAAATTTAGGAATAAAACTCATTCCGACAGACTTGGAAACCTGCTTGAAAGCTGCCGTTGAACACAATTACACACTTAAAGAAAAGAAGTTTGAAACAAGGCAGAATTTGTGGGAAAAAAGAAACGCATACGCTCAATTTTTACCGACAGCAGAGTATAATTACTCTATTTATTGGCTTTCGGGAACATTCCTCGTCGGCGGTATTGTTCAAGACCACGTTCATGAAATTCCTATCCAAAGTAATTTTACATTCAACTGGGATTTTTTCGATAAAGGAAAATCCTTTTTCGGCGTATCGCAAAGACGAAGCCTGTATAAAGCCTCTATTGCAATGCAGGAATTTACAAGAGAAGAAGTCATTTTAAAAACAGCAACCGAATATTATACTTTGCTCAAAAACAAAACCGAAATTGATATTTATGCGACCAATATGCTTGACAGAAAAGCCCAATATGACTTAACAAACGCAAGATTTCAAGTCGGAGTGGGAACAAAATTCGACATTTACAGAGCGGAAGCCGAACTTGCAAAGGCAAAACAGCAGTACATAACAGCCTTTAATGCAATAAGAACCACTCAGGCAAAACTCGCAAACACAACGGGAATAGATGTTTTAACCCCCCTTTATCCGAAAGATAATGTCATTAACGAAAAAAATTTGTCGGATATTGAAGTCGATAAACTCATTGAATTATCTAAAAAAGAAAGACAGGATATCGTCGCAGAAAGAAAAAAGATTTCCGCAATGAAAGCCGAAAGAAGTTCTCAATACACGGATTTCATACCGAGTGTAAATGCAGGATTTGTCTATGCAAAAAACGGGGTCAAAAGATTTGGCTTGTATCCGAGTACAACATTTTTGATAACCGTAAACGCACCTCTCGGCAAAAGATTAGGCATAGGAACTTTTACCAAAATCAAGGCTTATAACGAGCAGATAAAAGCTATGGAAACAGCGTTAATCCAAAAATTGCGTGATATTGAAGCGAGCATTATCACGTCAAAACAAGACTCTGCAAGTGCAAAAGAGAGAATAGAGGCTTCAAAAAAAGAACTTTTTGCCGCAGAAAAAAGTTTGGAAAGCTCAATAGTCTTGATGAATACGGGCGAAGCCACATTCCTCGACGTTATTCAGGCACAGGGGCTGAAAGTTGCAGCACAAGTCGGACTTGCTCAAAATATCGCCGATTATAATATTTCGCAGGTACAAATTTTGTTTGACGCAGGAATAATAAGCGTTGACAGCATTTTGAACGGAGTTAATTATAAACCCTGATTAAAACCGATTACATCAAGCCCGTGAAATTCAAACAACTTTTTGCAATATTTATTTTCACAATCTTTAGCATAGGAAAAAGCCGTATATGCACCCAAAACCGCCTCAAGTTCGGAAACGGGAATCATATTTGACGGAAGCTGCTCCATATTCAATTTATATTTTAAGCCCGATTGTAAAGCCTTGCAATCAGCGGGTGTTCTGTCAAGAAAAGCCTCGTTGCAGCCGAAAGCGGTTTTTGCATTATGAACATCAAATCTGAAAATCGAACAACCGTCTTGTTTAAAAAATTTGAATAAATCAGTACCTTTTTTGGAAAATCTGTCCGCCCAGCCTTCTCTGTTAAGCAAATGAGAATTGAGATTTACGGGGTGGTAAATTCTTGCGAGATATTTCCATTTACTGCTTATCATAACTTCGTTTTTCGCCATGGAAACAGCAACCATTGCGTTATTTAAACCTTGAAAATTTTTGAGAAAAAAATCAACATCTGCAAGAGAAAATAATTTATCCAAAAGCAGAATATTGAGATTTTCATCAAGCACGGCAACCGCTGATTCGTTTGTAGAAATTGAAGAAAATGATATTCCGATAAATGTTTTTTTGTTTTTAAATTCAGGTTTTGAACAATACTTTTTCATAAATTTTTAAAACTTTTTTACTATTGGATTTAATTAATTTTTTATAAGAAAAATAACAATTTTTATAATAATTACAAACTAAATCCGATTTATGATAAAATTATAGCATAGAACAGACAAAATAAAAAGCGGAGAAAATATATTGTTTTTAGCGGATAAAGAAATAATCAAAACAGAGATTACGAAAATCAGAAAGCCGAAAATTCTTGTAATCGGCGATACAGCAATAGATGAAATGATTTACGGCAATACGGAACGTATTTCGAGAGAAGCTCCCGTATTGATTTTAAGACACACAAAGACCAAAATCATTTTAGGAGCAGCATCAAACGCAGCTCATAACATTGCATCGTTAAACGGCGGAAAGGTTTCAATCATCGGCACATACGGCGATGATTATTACGGACAGGTTTTGTTGAAAGCTTTTGAAGATGCGAAAGTTGACACTTCATATATGGTAAAAGCACCTGAGAGAGCAACTACGGTAAAAACAAGAATTTCAGGTTCTTGCTCACAATCGGTAACACAGCAGATAGTCAGAATTGACAGAGAAACAAAAGGTTGGTTGAGTAAAGAAACAGAAGATAAAGTTGTTGCAAATATTGAAAAAGCTATTCCCGAATTTGACGGAGTAATTTTATCGGATTATCATATCGGCAATATGACTGACAGGGTTATTCAGACAGCTATTGCAACGGCGAAAAAATACGGAAAAGTAATCGTTGCGGACGTTCAAAAAGATATGGACAGATACAAAGGCATTACCGCAATGACACCGAACCAACCAGATACCGAAAAATACGTAGGATTTTTCATTCAAGATGAAGAAACTTTAAAAAAAGCGGGTGAAAAACTTATAGAAAAAGCCGATTCGGAATTAATGCTCATAACAAGAGGCGGTGACGGAATGGCAGTGTTTGAAAAAGACGGAAGTTACAGCCCGATACCTGTTTTCAACAAAACAGATGTTTTCGACGTAACAGGTGCAGGCGATACGGTCGTTGCAACGTTTACTTTGGGGCTTGCAGCAGGTTTGTCGCCGAAACATGCAGCAATTATCGGAAATTTGGCAGCAAGTATTGTTATAAGAACTTTCGGTTGTGCAACAACAAACATCAAAGAACTTATAAAAGCTGCAGACAAAATAAATTTTGAAAAATTCAGAGGTTAATATGAAAGAAATTTTAGGAAAAATTAAAAAAGCAGATATAGTTATAATTATTGCAGTTGCAGCGATTTTGATTATCCTTGGTGCAGTTGCATTGGGAGCAAATAAATTCTTCTCAAAATCACCTGTTTTGGAAGAAAAAGATGTACTTTTCTCGGTATTTTTCAGAGGAATTACCGTAACAGATACGGAAACACCTTTCAAACCTGATGAAGATACATTTATTACGATTAGAAACGTACCTTATACAAAATTAAAAATCGTAAATGTTGTATTTGACCGCAGACAAACCCTTATCGAAACGGATAAAAAAGGAACTTACAAACCTGTTGAAGATATTTCGCAGCCGTGTGTATTCGACTTTGTTGTAACGGTAAAAGACAGAGCAAAAGTTACGGAAGACGGTGCAGTTGTCGGCGGAAACAAAATCAAAATGGGTATTCCCGTAATTTTAGAAGGCAAAAATTACAAATTTACAGGTGTTATTTCAAATGTTCAATATGCTGAAGATGTTGAAAAACAAATACAAGCAGCTCAACAAAATCAACAGGGACAAAACCAATTAACACAACAGAAAACGGCGGAATAGCAGACAATGTTTACCGAAAGCGGAATAATCAAAATTATAAATGCAATTTTGACGGCAATAACCGACAAAACGGAAAAACTCGTCCAAAATTCATTTATTTTGTCAAACATTGATTATTTGTTGTTTGCTTCAATTTGTTTGTCGCTCGTGATGTCGATATTTGTATCAAATTCCTTAACGGTATTGGCTTTGAGCGGTGTGACGGTTTTTTATGTTTTGACTTTGGTTTTGAAAAAAGGCAAAGAAATAAAACTTGAAAAAAGTACATTATTTTTATTTCTGTACTTTGTAATGTGCTTGATAAGTACGATAAACTCGACAATGGTTCATGCAAGTTTTGTCGGCTTGTCAAAGACAATAATTTACTTTTTGTATTTTGGAGCAATTTTACATTATTTAAAGAACAATAAGAATAAAATTACTTGGATAGCTTTTGTTATCGGGGCTTGCGTAAGTTTTGAAACGGTAATTGCATATTTGCAAAACAGTTTTGATGTTTTGAGTGCGGCAACGTGGCAGGATACGAGAGCTTTAAACCCCGAACAGGTTTTGACAAGAGTTTACGGAACGTTGAAACCGTCAAACCCTAATTTGCTCGGCGGATATTTAATTGCAGCAGCACCTTTTGTTTGGCTGTTTACGGGACTTTCTTTTGCGGAAAAAAAGAAATTTCAGACATTAGTCGGAATAGTTTTTTCGCTTGCAGTGATACCTGCGATTTTCATGACAGGCTGCCGAGGAGCTTACATTGCTTTATTTGTAATGCTTTTGGGTTTCTTATTCGGGATATATAAAATATGTGAAAAGCATTATCCGATTGTTTATGAGGTGATTAACAGATATAAAAATATGATAATCGGGGCAGGGTGTTGCTTTGTTGTTGCGGTTATGATGTTTGTGCCTAAAATTTCACATAGAATTTTGTCGATATTTGCAATGAGAAATGACAGCTCGACATCTTTCAGAATGAATGTGTATAATTCTGCAATACAAATGTTCCAAGACAATGTTTTATTCGGAATAGGCTGCGGCAATAAAGTATTCAGAGAAATTTACGGACTTTATATGCTTTCGGGATTTGATGCCTTGAGTGCATATTCGGTGTTTTTGGAGATAGCCGTTGAGAGCGGAATTTTTGCAGCAATTTTTTATATTTTATTTGTAATTTTGATGATAAAATATGCAGTAAAGGCCTTTTGTAAAACAGGCAATATTAAAGACCGAATGGTTTTATTAAGCGGTGTAGTTGCAATTATCGGAGTATTGGTACATGGATTTGCAGACACGGTATATTTCAGACCGCAAATTCAGTTAATATACTGGAGTTGGGTAGCTGCAATTTATGTATATTCCGACATTGAGGAGAAAATAAATTAATAAAACAAAATAATATAAAAAAAAGTGTTGAAAACTTAAAGCGAACTTGATTTAATAATAATGAAAAATAAAAAAGGAAGCATGAAATGACTGAAAAACCTAAAAGACAAAGACAACATGAACAAGACCCGATGGTCAGACGACATAACTTTGATGCAGTAGAGAGCAATCTTACGGCAGAACAGGTTGCAATCGAAGCAGGCAGATGTTTGCACTGCAAGAATGCTAAATGTGTAACGGGCTGCCCCGTAAACATTAATATCCCTGAATTTATTGCGGCATTAAAAAATAACGAAATTGAAAAAGCAGGCGATATAATCAGACAAACAAGCTTTTTACCGTCGGTATGCGGCAGAGTATGTCCGCAAGAACGTCAATGCGAAGGCAAATGCGTTTTGGGCATAAAGGGCGAACCGATATCAATCGGAGCTTTGGAAAGATACGTTGGCGATAATACGGAAGCAAAATCAGATATAGCACCTTCAACGGGTAAAAAAGTTGCAATTATAGGTTCAGGATGTGCCGGTATAACAGCAGCAGCAGACTTGAGAAAAGCAGGTCACAGAGTTGTAGTATTTGAAGCACTTCACAAATTAGGCGGAGTTTTGAGATACGGAATACCGCCGTTCAGACTTCCGAGAAAATTTTTGGATAGAGAAATCACCGCATTAAAGAACTTGGGCGTAGAATTTTTGACAAACGTTGTTGTCGGAAAATCAATCACAATTCAACAATTAAAAGATGACGGATACGATGCAATCTTTATTTGTTCGGGAGCAGGCTTGCCGAAAATGTTGAACATCCCCGGAGAAAACTTAAACGGTGTATATTCTGCAAACGAATTTTTAACAAGAGTCAACTTGATGCATGCAAACAGAGGTGATGCTCCGACTCCGTTAAAAACAGGAAAAAGAGCTATTATCGTAGGCGGCGGAAACGTAGCAATGGACGCAGCAAGAGTTGCAGTGAGAGTAGGTTTTGAAAGCGTAAAAATCGTTTATAGAAGAACGGAAGCAGAATTACCTGCAAGACTTGAAGAAATTCGTCACGCAAAAGAAGAAGGAGTTGTATTCCAATTCTTGCACAACCCTGTTGAATTAACAGGAGAAAACGGTTTTGTAAAAACAGCAAAACTTGAAATTATGGAACTTGGCGAACCTGATGAATCGGGCAGAAGAAGCCCTGTTGCAACGGGACAATTTGTAGATGAAGAAGTTGATACATTTATCGTAGCACTCGGAACAGGTCCGAACCCGATTATCCAATCATCAGTAACAGCAGAAGGTTTGTCACTTGATACAGATAGAAAAGGTTACATTGTTGTAGATGCCACAACAGGCAAAACGACAATTGACGGAGTATATGCAGGCGGTGACGTAGCACCTGTCGGCACATCAAATGCTATTAACGCAATGGGTGCAGGCAAAAGAGCCGCAGCAGCAATTAACGAATATTTAAAAACTCTTTAATTTTCGTTAAACCGTAGTTAAATAATAAATTATAGCCGAAAACTCAAATGTTTTCGGCTATTTTTATGTCTTTATAGTTCTAAAGTCATTGCGAGAGATAGATTTTGCGTAGAGTGATGACGACTTCCTTTTCCGATGTCATTGCGAGAAAATCTTTGATTTTCGTGGCAATCCATTCAGAATACTTCAAAAAATAAAGTCGATTAACTAAACTGAAAGTCTGTAGGTTGGGTTTAAACCCAACAGAAACTAATATTTGCAAAATACAAACAAACGCAACATTTCTTTGACCGCAAAGAAATGTTGCACAAAGAAACTCTCTCGCTGATTTTGTTATTTGTTTGTAATTTCTCGTTTGCTAAAATTTCAAAACTCGGACTCTGTCCTCAAACATTGAAATTTTTTAACGCAAACTTCGAAAACAACAAATACTCTCTCCAATATGCTCGATTTATTTTTCTATAAATTTTTCATAATTTTTTACTGAATCACCACGTCGCTCCGCTTTTCGCAATGACATTAAAAAAAGACGGCTCTAAACCGTCTTTTAAATAAAATATAAAATTTCTAAAAAATAAATTGTACCAAAATTGTTCTTGTTCTCGGTTTATTATCGAAGTCAACCAAAACAATTTGCTGCCAAGTTCCTAAAAATGGTGTTCCGTCAACTATCGGTATATTTTCAGATGTTCCTATTAATGACGAACGCAAATGAGCATAACCGTTTCCGTCTTGCCAAGTTTGGTCGTGATAATATTCCTTGTTGACAGGTGCAAATTTTTCGAGTGCTTCAGGTAAATCTCTCAACAATCCCGGTTCATATTCAAGTGTTGTTATTGATGCAGTTGATCCGATTACATATATATGAACATTTGCATTTTGAATTTCATGTTTTTTAGTCAATTCAACAATCTGCGATGTGATATCGACAATGTCCGTAAAACCTTTTGTACTAACGTTAAATCTATCTGTAATAATAGCCATTTGTATCTCCAAACTGCAACATAATAACCTAATTATCACACATATTTTTTTAGATGTAAACATTTATTTTTTATAGTTTTTAGAAAAATGTTTTTGTTGCCAAAATTCTAAAATAAGGTTAAAATAAGTTAAGCATGGATTTAGGGTGAAGTTCGTGCAAGTTTAAATATACCCGAGGAGAAAAAACCAAATGTACGAAGATGAAAAGTTAATCTGCGAAGATTGTGGCAGCGAATTTGTTTTCACAGCAGGCGAACAAGAATTTTATGCAGAAAAAGGACTCGTAAACAAACCGAAAAGATGTCCCGAATGCCGTAAAAACAGACGTAACAGCCAAAGAGCAAAAAGAAAAATGTATGATGTAATTTGCTCTGATTGCGGATGTCAAACTCAAGTTCCCTTTAAGCCAATTTCCGGAAAAGAAGTTTATTGTAAAGAATGTTACGCTAAACATCACGAATAATTTTTTTATTGGATTAAATATTTTTATGATAAAGAGGTTTGCAATATAACCTCTTTTATGTTTTATTTTTTTATAAAATATATTGGTAAGTAAATGGAAAATAAATTTTTTTTGAGAAAATATTTTAAATATTTTTTTTATTTTGCGACAAGTTTAATTGTTTTTCTTGTTTTCAATTATTGTTCTCAAACAATTTGTCTGCATTGTGAAAGTTTAACTATGCCTTTTGACAAAGATACTGTTTTCTTTGGTAATAATTTCCCTGTTCCTTTTGTTGCTAATACTCTTAATCAAATATTTAACAGCTTTTTAAAAAGTGATCATTCTTGGTATATTTTTTCTTTTGTTTATATCTTTATAGAAAGATTTGTTCCTTTTGCCCTTAAAATGCACCCTCAAAATGCAATTAAGATTTCATCCGTTTTTATTTTATTTCCAATCTTTTTTATTTTTTTATATAATTTATCAAATTGTTTTGTTAAATATTTTTCTAAAAAGAATTTTGTTCTTAGAAGTTTGATGCTTTTATTTGCTCTTTGTTCATCTATTGCTGTTATGGATAACATCTGGTTTGGTTGGATCTTTTATCATGATTGTTGGTTCCTTGCATATATATTTCTCCCAATTTTCGGAATTGCTTTATATAATTTCCTTGAAATTGCTTATGTTAAACAAAAAACTATAAAAAGGTTCGATACAAGTTTGATAATTTTATTTCTTTGTATTGCTGTCGGACATGAATATTTTAAATTCTTATTTATCGTTTCATTTCCTATCCTTTGTTTTTTACATATTTTGACATTCAAAAACAAATCTACGAAAATAATATTTTTTAAATACTTTTTTTTGTATTTATTTATACTTTCGATTTTTCTGTTAAACAATGTTTCTAAAGTCTATTTTGATAATTGGTTTAATTCTCATATTAGTGTAAGTTTTGATTTCTATACCTTTTTTATACATTTGAAAGATTTTTTTAAATCTTATTATATTTATTACTTTGTAAAAAATATATTATACTACATTTTAATTTTACTTACATCTTTTTTGATTATAAAATTTGTACCAAATAAAGATAATAAGAAAAGATTTTTTATATTTCAATCTTCTATTTTAATTGCAGCTGTTTTGTTTTCTCTTTGTTTATTATTTGGTAAAGATGGATATGATGATTGTTTTCAATTTTTAACGGAGCATCAAGGTATAAGATGGTTATTTGATTTAACTATGTTGATGATAATTCTTTCATCTGTAGGTTTTTTGTTCAAAAATTGTGTTCGTTCTGTCCGCAAAAAGTTAAGGAGAATTCTTTTTTATTTTTGTCTGATATTTATAGTGCTTTTTTTCTGCAAATTTATCGGTTCAGAAAGATATCCTTTTACTTTTTGTTATAGAAAAAATCTTTATATTCTTGAAAAATTCTATATTCTGAACAGAAAAATAAATGATGATTTTATATTTTATCATTATCACACTTCGTTAGTTCCTGAGAATGCTTATATTTATCTGGATTATACCTATAAACTAAATCCTGACAATAAAGAGTACGAACTTCAAAATGTTTGTGAGGCAAAAGATTCCTTTGCTACTGTTTGTCGAAGAAATTTAATAAAGAAGATGTATGAAAAAACCCATTACAAAATGAATGAAGAAGAATTAATGTTTTTGGATTTTGAATCTCTTTATAAATTACGAGATATGGATTTTAGTAAATAATAAAAAGCGAAATTTCCGTTTTAAGGAAATTTCGCTTTAACAGTTAACAATTGCCACTATTGATTATAACGACGTTTTGTCAAATCAGCTTTTCTCATTCTGATATTTTCCGGAGTAACTTCCATAAGTTCATCTTCGCCGATATATTCCATACAATCTTCCATCGACATTTGTTTATGTGCTTGCAAAGTTACCATAACATCAGCCGTTGCACTTCTCATATTTGTAAGTTTCTTTGTCTTGCAGACGTTAATTTCAACGTCTTGCGGTTTGTTGCATTCTCCGACAATCATTCCTCTGTAAACTTTTGTTTTCGGAGTGATGAAGAATACGCCTCTGTCTTCAAATTGAGCGAGTGCATAAGGAACAGCTTCTCCTGTTTCAAATGAAATTAATGAACCTGTTCTTTGTCTCGGAATATCTCCTGCCCAAGGTTTATATTCGCTGAATGTATGGCTCATAATACCTTGACCTGCTGTTGCTCTGACAAATTCAGTTCCAAATCCGATTAAACCTCTTGACGGAATATTGAATTCCAAAGTTGTTCTTGTGTCTGATGCGTGCATTGAAAGCATTTCACCTTTTCTTGAAGCAAGTCTTTCGATACAATAGCCTGCATCTCCGTTCGGAACATCTACCGTAAGATTTTCATAAGGTTCACATTGAACACCGTCTATTGTCTTCATAATAACTTCCGGTTTTGAAACCTGAAATTCATAACCTTCACGACGCATTGTTTCAATCAAAATACCAAGGTGAAGTTCGCCTCTGCCTGAAACTCTGAATACATCTGTCGAATCAGTGTCTTCTACTCTCAAGCTGACATTTTTTTCAAGCTCATCGTAAAGTCTTTTTCTAATTTGACGGCTGGTTACAAATTTACCTTCCTGACCTGCAAACGGGCTGTTATTAACAGAGAAGTTCATCTGTAATGTCGGTTCGTCAATTTTAATCAAAGGAAGTGCTTCAGGTTCATTGAATGTAGAAATTGTTTCACCGATTTGAACTTCCGGGAAGCCTACAACACCTGCAATATCACCTGCGTATGCAATATCTGTTTCTTCTCTGCCCAAATCCTTGAATGTATATAATTTCGTTATTTGACCGTGTTTAACTTCGCCGTCACGAGTAATTAAAGATACTTGATCTTTTGCTTTTAAAATACCGCCGACAATTCTACCGATAGCAATTCTACCTACATAATCGTTATAATCAAGTGTTGTTACGTGAAATTGAAGTTTTGCTTCGCTGTCTGCATGAGGAGGATTGATGTTTTCTACAATACAATCCAAAAGCGGTTTTATATTTTCGGGTTCGTCATCAGGATTTTTTACCGCAAAACCATTTAAACTGCTTGAGAAAATGTACGGAAAATCGAGCAAATATTCATCGTCCGTAAGTTCTGCAAACAAGTCGAAAACTTTGTCCAAAGTGCCCATCGGGTCTGCTGCGGGTTTATCAATCTTGTTAATAACAACGATAACTCTTAATCCGAGTTCCAATGCCTTTGACAAAACAAATCTTGTTTGAGGCATAGGACCTTCTGCCGCATCAACGATTAACAATGCACCGTCAACCATTCCGAGAACACGTTCGACTTCTCCGCCGAAATCTGCGTGACCGGGGGTATCTACTACGTTGATTTTGTATCCGTCATAATCTATCGAGATATTTTTTGATAAAATTGTAATTCCTCTTTCTCTTTCGAGGTCATTACTGTCTAAAACGCAAGCCTGTACCTGTTGATTTTCACGGAAAACGCCTGCATACTTTAGCATACAATCTACAAGTGTTGTTTTACCGTGGTCAACGTGGGCTATAATTGCTATATTTCTTAATTTCTTACTGTTTTTCATACTTAAACCTTTATTTTCCACGTCAATTATAGAACAAACATAGCCGTATTCTATATTTTTCATGAATATCTTAAAATTTTTTTATGAAAATTAAAGGTTGTATTTTTTGCAAAGGTAATCCGTAACAACATTCCAAGCCTTGCCGTTAGGGTGTTGATAAAAGTCGATGTCGGTAGAAATTCTGAATTCATCGGCTTTTAAATCTTTGTTTGTATTATCTTTAATTTCATTTCTCAAACTTATTATTTCAATGCCGTTTTGTTCAAGTTCTTTTTGTCTTGGAATGGTCAATATTGTTGTATTGTCTATGTTGTAGTTAATTATTACAAATTTTGCATTGGGATATTTTTCTTTTGCCGTATCTTTTATGGTGATAAAATAGTTTTTAACATCTTGGTAAATATTTTCTTCAAATACTTTTTTTAAAATAAAGTACAAAGCATTTTTTAATTCTTTTAAAATGAAAAATCTTTCGGAAATATCATAATAATTGTTTTGCAAGACCAATTTACCGTTTTTAAGATGATAGTAAAGGTATTTATGGTCATCTATTCTATTGCAGTTAATATATATTCTTCTTGCGTGGTCGGAGATGAATACGTAAAAAATATATTCAGGCTCGGGAGTAACTTTTTTGTCGTTTTCTAATAAGTAAAGTGCGTGTTGAAGTCCTCTTGCTGGCATTGCAAAGTTATAAACAGGACGTTTCGATTTTTCTGACAACAAGCTTCCGAAAGTTTCTTCTTTCGGTAATTTATCTCCGTATGCAAAAGAGCAGCCGTATATTAAAATCGGTCTTTTTTTGTAATTTTTATTCGTTCCGAAAGGTTTTCGCATGCTTTCTTTTAGGTTTTCTATCGAAAAATTTTTTTTTGTTACAGAATAATGTTCTTCAGGATAAGGTGCTATTTTTTTTATATTTTGGTTATAAAAATAAGCTTCTGCTCCAACAAGAAGAAATGTAATTATTAAAAAATTAAAAACAATAATTCTTTTTTTTCTCATAAATAAATTATATCATACACTATTTAACTTTTTTAAAAATCAAAGAAGTATTTATTCCTCCAAAAGCGAAATTGTTTGACATTATATAATCGGCTGAAATTTCTCGTCCGCCGCCAAGAATATAATCCAATCTTGCACAATTTTCATCAATATTAACGGTGTTGATGTTTGGGCAAAACCAGTTGCTATTCATCATTTCAACCGATAAAGCCGCCTCTATTGCTCCGCAGGCACCTAAAGTATGTCCTGTGTAATTTTTGATGGTGCTAATCGGGATTTCCCGCTTAAAAACACTATATGTTGCTTGTGATTCTGCAATATCACCTTGCAAAGTTGATGTTCCGTGAGCATTGATATAACCGATTTTATCCGGAGAAAGTTGAGCATCTTCGAGTGCCGTTTCCATAACTTTTGCCATTGTTTCGGAGTTAGGATTTGTAATGTGAGTACCGTCCGTATTTGTCGCAAATCCTGTTATTTCGGCATAAATTTTTGCACCCCGTGTTTTTGCATGTTCCATTTCTTCAAGAATTAAAACGGCAGCACCTTCTCCGATTACAAGACCGTCCCTGTCTTTGTCAAAGGCTGACGGCGTGAGTTTCGGAGTATCGTTTTTTTGACTTGTTGCATAAAGTGTGTCGAAAACCGCAACTTGTGTCGGGTGAAATTCTTCTGCCCCGCCTGCTATCATAACGGTTTGCTTTCCGCTTTTTATTGCTTCATAAGCAAGTCCTATACCCATTGAGCCTGATGTGCAGGCTGTTGAGGTGGTGATTAATCTTCCTGTGGTTTTAAAATAAACCGAAATGTTTACGGCAGTTGTTTGAGGCATCATTTTTAAATATGAGCCTGAATTTACGTTTTTAACCTCTTTATCAACCGTCATTGAGTAAAAATCAATAATTGCATCAAGTGAACCTGATGAGGAGCCGAAACTTACCCCTGTTTGACCTGATGTGATTATTTCATCGCCGAGTAATCCTGCATCTTGCAAGGCTTCTTCCGCACAAGCAACCGAATAAATTGCGACTTTGCCCATAGAACGGGTTATTTTTCTCGTGAAATGTTTTGGAATTTCAAAATCTTTTACGGGAGCGGCAAGTCTTGTCAGCATTTTGTCGTATTCGTCGAGAGATTTCATATATTCAACGCAATTTTCAAATTTATGAAGTCTGTTAAAAGCACTTTCTATTGTGTTTCCTAATGATGAAATAATCGCCATGCCCGTAATTACAACACGTTTCATTAACAAAGACCTCCGTTTACGGAAATTACCTGACCTGTTATGTAGGAAGCATTTTCGCTCATCAGATAAAGTGCAAGGCTTGCAACTTCTTCGGGTTTGCCGTAGCGTTTCATCGGAATAAGTTTTTTGACTTCGTCTTGGGGTAAATCTTTAGTCATATCGGTTTCAATTACCCCCGGAGCTATTGAATTTACTGTAATTCCTCTTTTTGCAAGTTCAAGTGCAAGAGATTTTACAGCCCCGATGATACCTGCTTTTGATGCCGAATAATTGACCTGGCCTCTGTTTCCCGTAATAGCTGCGACAGAGGACAAAGCAATAATTCTGCCCTTTATACGGGCTTGAATCATAGGCATTACAATCGGTTTGAGGACATTATAAAATCCGCCTAAATTTGTTTCTAAAACGCTGTCCCATTCTTCGTCTTCCATTGCGGGAAAAACATTGTCTTTGTTAATTCCTGCGTTCAAAACCACTCCGTAACAGACACCGTTTTTTTCAATATCTGCTGAAATAACGTCTTTGCATTGAGTTCTGTTTTTGATGTCAAAATTCAATATTTCTGCAGATTTTCCGAGTTCTTGAATTTCTTTTTGAGTTTTAATTACTTCATCAAGGTTTTTATTATAGTGCAAAACTACGTCATAGCCTGCTTCTGCAAGCATTTTGGCGGTTGCTTTGCCTATCCCTCTGCCTGAACCCGTTACCAAAATTCTTTTAGTCATAATTTTTTAATATCTCCTTGATGTTTCTCGGTTGATACGCATTTATTGTAGCACAGGCAACTTCTTCATTTGACTCATCAAAAATTTGACAATCAAAGGAGCAGATTTGGTTGTCCGTAAAAATTTCTTTTACTTTTACAAAATATTTTTTTTCGTTTTCAAATTTTTTAATTGCATTGTTGTAAAGCCTTGAACCTAAAAGAAAACCGATTTTAGGCTTTTCTGATTTGTTTTGCAAAAATGAAAAACAGCCGATTGTTTGAGCCATAAATTCCATGCCCGCAACAGGATTTACACCGTTAATTTTTTTGTCGAAAAACGGCATTTTTTCATGGATTAAAACGCTTGCGATGAGATAATTTTGCTCAAAATCGTATTCTTCGATTTTGTTAAGCAAAACCATTGCAGAGCCGTGAGGGAGCATTTCTTGCGGGGTTAAATCAGTTTTCATTGTTTTTCTCCAAAATTATTGCGGAATTTGTGCCGCCAAAGCCGAAAGCGTTGCATAAAGCATATTTCAGGTCTTTTTTTATTGTTTTTTCAGCCAAACTTATTTTAGGCAAATTTTCGTCATAGTGACCGTCATAAACGTGTTTGAAAATTATGTTGTTTTCAAGAGAATAGCAGCAAATGGCGGTTTCCAAAGAGGCTGCCGCTCCGAGGCAATGACCTGTGACTGACTTTGTCGAGTTGCAAATCGGTTTGTCTTGGAAAACCGAAAATACAGCATTTGCTTCCATTTCGTCGTTTGTTTTTGTTCCTGTTCCGTGAAGATTAATGTAGTCAATACTTTCGGGGGCTAAATCGGCTTTTTCGAGAGCGATTTTTATTGCATTTGCGGCTTGTGTGCCTGTCGGCTCGGGGGTTGAAATGTGGTATGCATCGGACGTTTCGCCAATTCCTGCAATTTTAATCCCGTTTTGAGTTCTTTCCAAAACGAATAGGGCTGCCGCTTCGCCGATATTTATGCCGTTTCGGTTTTTTGAGAAGGGATTTGTTTTTTCTTTTGACAAAATTTCAAGTGAGTTAAAGCCATGAATTGAAACGTTTGCAAGCGAATCCACTCCGCCTGCTATTACTGCATCACAAATCTTGTTTTCAAGAAGTTTTAATGCGGTTGAAAATGTTTTTATTCCTGATGAACAAGCGGTAGAAATGCCTGCACTGTATGAATTTAGCCCGAGATGTTCTTTTAAAAACATTGCAGGGTTGCCAATTTCTGAATAGATTGGGTTGTTTGTTTGCGAAAATTCTTCGACACCAGTGTTTGTTGTTGCGATTACAATTCCGATTTTGTCTTTGGAATATTTTGTTAAAATGTCTTGTATGTCAATATTTTTAAGGCATTTCAAAAGAAGCTTGTTTGCTCTTGTGTTGAATTTTTCGTTTTTGATTGTCGGAAGTTCGGATTTTATTTCTCCGAAGAAAAATTCTGTTCCTTTGACAAACGAGCTGTCTTTTATGAGTTTTTCGCAGCCAAAAGTTTCAATATTTCGGGCTATTTCACCGATATTTGAACCAAGGTTGCAGATTGCGTTATATTTTGTAATACAAACATTTGTCATAATTGAATTTTCTACCGAAATTTATTACACTGATTTTATCATGAAGAATAATTTTTTTGAATTTTTTATAGAAGATTATTGCAGTGAGGTTTCGCAGGATTTGTCTTTTTTGCCGCCGCTTACGGCGAGAAAACTCTCTAAACTTGATAAAACGGCGTTTTCAACCTTGTATAAATGTTTTAAAAACGGCTCAAATCCTAATTTGGTTTTCGCATCTCGATACGGGCAGTTTGACAGACTTTCCAAGTTGACAAAACAGTTCCTTGAGGATAATGAGGTTTCGCCGATGGCTTTTTCGGGGTCTGTTCATAATAATACAATCGGGCTGTTTTCGATTTTAAACGGAATTACGGCTTCGTATAATTCTGTTTCGGCAGGCGAAAATACCGTTTCGGCAGGGCTTTTAGAGGCGGTTTTACAGCTTAAAAATTCTGATGAAGTTCTGTTTTGTTATGCTGATTATTTTGATGAAAGTGCTAAAAGTATTTCGATTTTGTTGAAGAAAAAATCCGATAACGGAATTAAAATTAAATGCTGTTTTAATAAAAATAATTCGGTTGAAAATGACGAGTATGAGGGGTTGCGAGAGTTTTTGAACGGCGGGCATGCGGAGCTTAAGACGAATTTGTTTTCGCTTGAAAGAGTTTCGTTATGAAGCGTGTAATTCGTTCGATATTGTTGCTTTTTGGCTATATTTCTTTTGCAATCGGGGCTTTAATAATCGGTTTCTTGATTTTTCCTGTTTTGAGAGTGAAAAAGGACTTCAAACATAGGGCTGCTGCGGTTATTCAAAAAACTTGGTTTTTACTTGTTAAATATCTTGAACTTTGCAAAATTATCAAAGTTAATTACCCGAAAGAAATTTGTGAAATTCGCAATAAGGTTGTTGTTGCAACGCATTTGAGCTATGTTGATATAGTTATTTTAATTGCGTTAATTCCAAATTCTGTTTGTCTTGTTAAGCAGTCGCTTGTGAAGAATTTTCTTATGAAAAATATTATAAAAACTTTGTATATCACAAATGATGCAGGTGTTGAGGTTTTTGAAGAACAATCTGCCGAGGCACTTGCCGATGGGTTTAATATTATAATCTTCCCGACGGGGCAGAGGGTGGAAAAGGACGAGAAAGCCAATATTCATAAAGGTGCTGCGTTGATTTCGATAAAAAACGATATTCCGATTGTTCCTGTGAAAATGGAGCTTTCGACGGAATTTTTGCCAAAAAATAAATTCTTTTGCGATGCGGGAAAAGAAACGGCTGTTTTTGATATAAAAATTCAAGATGAAATTGTTCCGAAAAATCTTCGGGAAAACGGAATGAGTGATATTTCTTTGCGAAATAAAATCTGCGTAATGATAAAAAATTTGATTTAATAATGATTTAGGATATAATTTTTATATGGAACTTGAAACAGAGATTAAAAATTTAATAATAACGTCTTTGGATTTGGAAGATATTACAGTTGACGACATAAAGGACGACGAAGCACTTTTTACAACGGGATTGGGACTTGATTCGATTGATGCTTTGGAGCTTGGAATGGCTTTGAAAAAGAAATATAATATCGTTTTAGGTGATGATAAAGAAGAAAATAAAAAATATTTTTATTCCGTTAAAACGCTTGCCGAGTTGATAAGGTTAAAACAAAATGACAAATAAACCGACAAGAGATCAGGTGGTTGAAAAACTTACCGAAATTTTAACGAACGATTTTGAAATAGATGCCGATTTGATTAAGCCCGAGGCTGATTTGTTCAAAGATATGGATTTTGACAGTATTGATGCCGTTGATTTGGCTGTCAAACTTCAGCAATATTCGGGTAAAAAGATTGCACCTCAAGAGTTTAAAGGAATTAGAACTTTTGACGATGTTGTTAATGCAATAATGCAGTTATTAGCTTAAAATGGCGATTTTCAAGGTTGTAAAAGCTATTGTACCTGTGATTTTTACGTTAAGCGTGATTTTATTGTTTAAAATCACGGGGCTTTCGTCGTTGAAAATTTATCCGCCATTAATGAATTTTTTATTTTTTGCGGTGTTTTTTGTGTCTTTGTTTTCGAAAGAAACCGTAATTCAGCGTATTGCAAGGAAAATGGACGGCAAACTTGAGGAGCCTGTTTGGACTTATACAAAAAATTTGACTTATATTTGGGTGATGTTTTTGTTTGTAAATTTTTCGGTTTCGGTTGTTTCAATGTTCTTGTCGGATAACTTTTGGCTGTTGTATAATGGGTTTATATCTTATTTCCTTGTCGGAATGATGTTTATAGTTGAATATCCTGTCAGAAAAAGTTTTAAAAAAAGGCACAATTTGTAATGTTTGATTTTTTGTTTAAAAAAGAATTATATGAGAACAAGCCCGTTTTTATTACGGAAAACGGTGTTATAAGTTTTGACGTTTTAAAAATTCTTGTTAAAGAAAAAACAGCGGCTTTTTTGGCTCAAAAAGATAAAAACTGTGTTGTTTCGGACGAAAATCATTTTGAATTTGTTATAGATTTTCTTGCGGCAATTTGTGCGGAAAAAGAAATTTTTTTGGGCAGCGGCTGTGAGAATTGTTTTCGGGCAAATTCGGTGCCATCAGCGAAAAAATCTGATATTTCTTTGATTGAAAAAAATCCGAAAGATATTATTATAAATTTTTGTACTTCGGGGTCGAGCGGTCAGCCCAAAATTATTAAAAAGTCCTTATTTAATTTGATTAGAGAGGCTGAGGACATAAACGAAATGTTTTTCGGTGCGGAAAAAGAGCTTGTTTTTTCGACAACGACGGTTTTTCATCATTTGTTCGGAATGACTTTTTGTTTGATGACGCCTATAATCGGCGGTTTTACTATTGATTTGAGAAATAAAAATTTTCCCGAAAATGTTCAGGACAAAAATACTTGTTTGGTAACAAGCCCGTCATTTCTTGCGAAAATGAAAAAATATGATACTCCGTTTGCCGAAATGCCTAAGTTTTTAGTCGCAGCAGGTGCAAAGCTGGAAGATGATGTCTTTAAATATTTTGAGGATAAATCTAAAATAATTGAAATCTACGGAAGCACAGAAACAGGTGTGGTTGCTTATCGAACAGCGAGCTGTTATAAATATTTGACGAAATTTCCAAACGTGAAAATTGAGCAGATTGAAGAAAAAAATTATAAAATTTCATCTGATTATTTTTACGAAGATGAAATCGAGCTTCACGATGAAATTTTATTCAGCGAACCTGACAGAATGTTGATTTTCGGGCGTGCAGACAGAATTTTGAAAATAAATGAAAAGAGAATTTCTCCTGCTGAAATCGAAAATACGATAAAAAATTCCGAACTCGTTGAAGAAGTTTACTGTTTAAAAGTCGAGCAAAAACTTGCAGCTGCGGTTGTTTTGACCCCTCTTGGAATAGATTATTTTAAGAAAAACGGTCAGCTTGAATTATCGAAATTCTTAAAATCCTTGGTTGCAGGTGATGTAAAGCCGCAGAAATGGCGGTTTTTGCCCGAAATTTATAAAACCGATACAGGCAAAATTGACAAAAATAAAATCGAAGAAATTTTTATGACAAATGTTTCTTTTCCAATTGTGTCGGAGCAGAAATTTAGTGAAAATTATGCCGAATATACTTTGTTTTTCCCTGTAAAATCGAATTTTTTCAGAGGGCATTTCCCGAGCTTTGAAATTCTTCCGGGTGTTGCAGAATTGTATTTTGTTTTGTTCTTTGCAAATGCTGCGTTTAAAACCCCTATGGAAGCTCAAGTTATGAAAAAAATTAAATTTTCTCATATAATTTTCCCCGATAGAGATGTAACTCTCAAAATGGTTAATAATGAAAGATTAGTCGAATTTGCTTTCCTGTCGGGCGAAAAAGTTTGTGCTACGGGCATGATAATTAAAACAAATGTTTTCAAAATCGAATAACGAGGTCATAAAATGTCGATATTTAAGTCTGAAATCACAATAAAAGTGCCATTCTACGATAATGATCCCATGGGCATAGTTTGGCATGGCAATTATATCAAATATCTTGAGGTTGCAAGGTGTGATATGTTTGATAAAATCGGCTATAACTATATTGATATGAAAGATGACGGTTTGACTTATCCGCTTGCGAAAATGGATTTGAAATTTATCAATCCCGCTACGTTTAATCAAGAGCTGAAAATTGTTACTACACTTGAAGAACTTGAACCTGCTATTGTGATAAAATATGTGATTTCCGATTTGAAAACAGGAAAAAAGATTTTTAAGGCAAAATCCCTGCAAATACGGGTAAATATTTCAAACGGGCAAAGTGAATATTTAGCTCCTCAAAGACTGAAAGAGAAATTGAATGTATAAATTTATTTTTGGAATATTGATAACACTAATAGTTGTTTTGCCTGTGAATGCTGATATGCAGGCTCAAAAAACACCTGTTTCTCAAATTGAGAAAAATTTACCAGAGTTTAAATCTGTCAGCGGAAAATTTAAGCAGGAAAAATTTATCGGGAAAAGAGTGCTTGTTTCGTCAGGTACGTTTGAGTTTCAAAAGGGAAAAGGCGTTGTTTTCAACACTACTTACCCGATTAAATCAAGAACGGAATATTCTTCAAAAAACAATCGCTATGTTAATGATGTAATTCTTGCGATATCAAAAAGAAATTTCTCCGTGCTTGAGAAAAACTTTGACATGTATATGAAAACAGAGAAAAACGGTGCTTGGTATATATTTATGACCGTGAAAAATCAGGAGATTAAGCAGCATATCGAGGCGTTGCGAATTGACGGCTGCAAAGACAGATTAACCGCTTTGGAAATATTGCAGCTTAATCCGAATTCATCGACAAAAATAAAATTCACTTATGGTGGCTGATTTGAAAAAGTTTTTATTGATTGCGATTTTCCTATTTGTTGTGATTGCGGGATTTTTTAACGGGAAAGCTCCTGAAACAGACCTTTTAAAGGCTTTTTTCAAAAACAGCTCAACGATAGAATTGGCAAATAAATTTTCCTCAAATATCAATGTGATTTTTGAAGCTGACGATGAGATTTCAGCCGAGGATATGAAAATCGAGTTTGAAAAAGAGGTTGAGAAATTTTTGCCTGTTAAAAAAGATTTTTCAAAACTTCTTGAAGATTACAAAACCTGTCATTCAAACTTTTTATCTTCTAACGGGCGAAATCTTTTGCTGAAAAAGGAATACGAAACGGTTGCAACAAAGGCGGTTGAGGATTTGTATAATCCTTTTACGGTGATGTTTTTGCCGCTTGAAGATGATCCGTTTCTGCTGTTTTCCGATTTTGTGAAAAGTCTTGCTGATAACCAAAATTTGTACAAAAAAGAATATGGCGGAAAGTATTATGCCGTCTTGAATTTGAATGTTAAAAGCTCGGGTGCGTCTAATTCTTCAACCGTCCAAAAAATTGTTGAACTTCAAAATAAATTTTCAAACGAAAATCAAAAAGTTTATTTGACGGGTTCTCCTGTTCACTCTTATTTTACAAGCCAAAGAGCCGAAAAAGAAATTAATTTTGCAGCAATTTTGTCGGCTGTTTTTGTTATGGCTTTGTGCTTTTATTATTTTAAAACACTAAAAGTGTTATTGCCTATTGTTGTTAGCATTTCTGCCGGAATTTTGTTCGGCTGGTCTGTGTCAGCTTTGATTTTCGGACAAATTCACATTTTGACGATTGTCTTTTCTACGACACTTATCGGGATTTGCGTTGATTATTCTTTGCATTATTTTGTTGAAAAAGATTTTAAAATGCTTGCGAAAAATCTCACAATCAGCTTGATAACAACTGTTTTGGCATTTTTGTCGCTCTTGTTTTCGGATATAATTTTATTAAGGCAAATTTCTGTATTTACAATATTCGGGCTTGTTTCGGTATATTTTATTGTGCTGAATTTCTACGGTGATTTGAATTTTGCAGGCAGGGAAAAATTTTTTGAAGTGAATTTTTCCGAGAAAATCAAAAAAGTTATTTGTTCAGCCTTTGTTATATTTATTGTTTTCGGCTTATTAAGATTGAATTTCTCTGATGATATAAAATCAATGTACAAGCCTTCAAAGGTGCTTTTGACAGCCGAAACGCTCAATAATGAATTGAAGATTTCAAAGGAAACAAATTTTATTTTGACAAATGCAAATTTTATACAAAATCAGCTTGAACAAGAAGAAAAAATCAAACAGCAATTTCCGCAAAATAATGTTTTGGCTTTGTCAAATTTTGTTCCGTCGGAAAAATTTCAAAAGCAAAATTTTGAACTAATTAAGGACTTCTATCGTCAAAACCTTGAAAAAGTCGATTATTTAACGGCTTCCGACAAACAAAAACTTTTGAGTAAAAAACAACTTGAATTTGTGTATCCCGATTTTGAAAAATACGATTTTCTAAAGGCTTTTTCTGTTAATAATCATTCGACTGTTATGATTGTAAATGGCGAAATTCCTAAAAATATCAACCTTTTCGGGGCTAAAACATTTAATTCCGCCAATGAAATTTCCGAAAAATTAAAAGATAACAGAAATAAAAGTCTTTTGGTTATCGAAATCGGCTTATTGCTGCTTTTTCCGTATCTGTTTTTCAATTATCGCAAAAAAGCACTAATCGTGTTATTGCCCTCTATGATTGGGATTTTAACAAGTTTGTCGGTGTTGGGAGTTTTCGGGGTTCAAGTTAATATTTTTCATATTTTCGGAATGTTTTTGGTTCTCGGATTTACGCTTGATTACTCGATTTTTAGAATCAGCGGAATGCAAAAGTCGAAAGATGCTGTTTTGATATCTTGTTTGACGACGGCTTTTTCGTTCTTTTTATTATCGCTTACAAGTTTTAAATTAATTGCATCGCTTGGTTTTGTATTGGCTGTCGGAATTGTTGCGGCATATCTTTTCAGTGTTGTTTTGATAAAAGGAGAAAAACGTTGAAGTGGTATGAGGTAAAGGAGTATTCGGCAGGCGAAAAAAGGCTTATGCTGACTTATTTTTTGTATAAAATATTTGGCAAAACCGTTGTTAATGTAATTGCATTTTTTGTCGGATTCGGAACTTTTTTGTACGCAAAATCTTTGCGAAAGTCGTCTGCAAAAAATCTTTCGACACTTGGGCAAAAACCCTCGTTGTGTAATGTTTTCAAAAATATTTTGTCTTATGCCTTTGCTCAAGCTGATAAAATCGAGGTTTTTTCGGGAAAATTTAATTCCGACAATATTATTTTTGAAGAAAATTCGGATATGAAAAGTTTTCGAGAGAATATTTTTAACAAAAAAGGTTCGGTCTGTATTTTTTCACACCTTGGAAATATTGATGTTATAAGGGCTTTACTCGAAAAAGATAAGACAGATATTACAATCTTTTTGAGCTTAAAGCAGGCCGAAATTTTTAGAAATTTTTTGAATAAAATTTCTGTCGAAAACCACGTTTGCACTTATCCTGTCGAAGATATCGGGATTAATACTGCGATTGAAATTAAAGATAAAATTGATAGCGGAGAGTTTGTTTTTATTGCAGGTGACAGAGTTTCGGAAAATGCGGGCATGAAAAAATATGAGGTTGATTTTTTTGGTAAAAAAATCGATTTGCCGAAAGGAACATTTAAACTTGCCGAATTGACGGAAGCTCCCGTTTTTTTTCTGATTGCCGTTAAAACCAAAGATAAATATAAATTTATAGTTAAAAAATTCGAGAATTATGAAAGAAGTTCAAAAAATATGGCTTTTGAATTTTCAAAATTTCTTGGAGAATGGTCGTCAAAATATCCTTTTCAGTTTTATCATTTTTATGACTTTTTTAAATAATTGCTCCATGCCCGCAGTAAAAAAACGGCAAAAAAAAACCTGAGGTTCGGCTCAGGCACAATAATTGATATAGGGGGGGATAAAGTTTGGTTAATTAAAAGTAATTTTGTTGAAAATCAAGTTTTAATCAAATTTTAATTAAATAATAAATCTCTAATCTCTCTCAAAATAAATTGCTGACTATACAAATACTATCTTGCTTGGTATTTGATAAGAGCTTGATTATTCGTGGCAACCATTCTCATAGTTTTCCAGAATTCATCAGGCGAAACTTCTTTTCTGTCTTCGGCAAGTTTGGGTTCACCCATTGATTTATACATATTTGCCAAACGTGTTTCAATATCCATGTTTAAATTAACTACCATAACTCTATCTCCGTTTTTCCCTGCTCCCTACATATATATAAAGTATATACAAAAGTCATAATTTCAATTTTTGAAAAAACTGTTACATTCTTAACATTTAATTTAAATGTTAAGCAAACGGCAATAAATTTGCCATAGGTTTTTGTTATGTTAAAATATAGTATATATGGTAATCAGACGAAATAGAGTTTGATTAGGGGAGGCATTTTGGCACAGAGTAATTTATTTGAAGACGGAAAGATAGTTCCCGTCAATATACGAGATGAAATGAAGCGTTCATATATAGACTATGCTATGTCGGTTATTGTCGGCAGAGCATTGCCTGATGTTCGTGACGGTTTGAAACCTGTTCACAGAAGAATTTTATTTGCTATGAACGAACTCGGCATGACGCCTGATAAACCGTTTAAAAAGTGTGCGAGAATCGTCGGTGAAGTTTTAGGTAAATATCACCCTCACGGCGATACGGCTGTTTACGAAGCACTCGTTCGTATGGCTCAGGATTTCTCGACAAGATATTTGATGGTTGACGGGCATGGTAACTTCGGTTCGGTTGACGGCGACGGTGCAGCTGCAATGAGGTACACGGAAGCCCGTATGCATAAAATTACACAATCAATGCTTGCTGATATTGATTGTGAAACGGTTGATTTTGACCCGAACTTTGATGGTTCACTTCAAGAACCGTCGGTTTTACCTGTCAGATTGCCGATGTTGTTATTAAACGGTGTCAGCGGTATTGCGGTTGGTATGGCAACAAACGTTCCGCCGCACAACTTATGCGAAGTTGTTGACGGTACGATTGCATTGATTGACAATCCGAACATGACCGTTACGGATATGATGCAATATATTAAAGGTCCTGATTTCCCGACTGCTGCAAGCATTATCGGCGTAAGCGACATTAAAAAAGCTTATGAAACAGGTCGTGGTTCTATTAAGATGTCTGCTGTTTCAACGATTGAAGAAATCCCCGGAAGTGCAGGCAGACAAGGCAGAACAGCAATCGTCGTAACGGAAATTCCGTATCAGGTAAACAAGGCTGCGTTAATTGAAAAAATTGCAGAACTTGTTAGAGATAAACGTATTGAAGGCATTTCCGATTTAAGAGATGAATCAGACAGAGAGGGTATGCGTATCGTAATCGAATTAAAGAGAGATGCGAAGCCCGAAGTTGTTAAAAATAACTTGTATAAGCATACTCAATTAACTCTTTCTTTCGGTTTTAATTTGCTTGCACTTGCAGGTAAACAACCGAGATTGATGAATTTGATTGACGTTCTTAACGAATTTATCGAACACAGAGTTACCGTTATTACAAGAAGAACGATTTTCTTCCTTAAAAAAGCGAAGATGAGAGCTCATATTTTGAAAGGTTTATTAATTGCATTAGGCAGCCTTGATGAAGTTATTGAGCTTATTAAAAAATCTAAAACGACAGAAGAAGCAAGAATTGGCTTGATGACAAGATTCGGACTTGATATTGACCAGTCAAACGCTATTTTGGAAATGCAATTACGCAGATTAACAGGTTTGGAACAAGATAAAATCAAAGCCGAATTTGAAGATTTGCAAATAAAAATTCAAGAATATGAAGCTATTTTGGCTGACAGACAAAAAGTTTTGAATATCATCAAGAAAGAACTTCTCGAAGATAAAGAAAAATATGGCGACGACAGAAGAACTCAAATTCTTCCCGAAGCTAACGAAATGACGATTGAAGATTTGACTCCGAATGTACCTATGGCAGTATTTATGACTCGTCAAGGCTATATTAAGAGAATTTCTTTAGACACATTTGAACGTCAAAACCGTGCAACTCGTGGCAAGGGCGGAATTAAGACAAAAGAAGACGATGATGTCGGACATTTCTTTACGGCTATGATGCACGATAAAGTGCTGTTCTTCTCAGACAAGGGAACGGTTTACAGCTTGAATGTATATGATTTCCCTGAAGGTTCACGTCAGTCAAAAGGTTTGCCGATTGTAAACATTTTGCCGATTGAACAAGGTGAAAAAATTACGGCGGTTGTTCCCGTTAAAGAATTCTCACATAATACAAACCTCATAATGCTTACGCAAAACGGTTATATCAAGAGAATTGAACTTGACAACTTCGCAAACATCAGACGTAACGGTATTATCGCAATCGGTTTGGAAGAAGGAGATACTTTGAATTGGGTAAATGTTGCAAAAGACAATGACGAAATCATTATCGGAACAAGCTGCGGTATGGCAATCAGATTCAGCGTAAATGAATTAAGACCTTTAGGCAGAAGTGCAAGAGGTGTAAATTCAATGAAGTTAAGAGCAGGTGACAAGATTATCGGCTCTGACATCGTTCCTGCTGATTACGATGCTGATTTGCTCGTGGTTACCTCTGACGGTTTTGGAAAACGTTCAAAATTATCTGAATTCAGATCGCAAAACAGAGGCGGAATCGGTCTTATTGCAACGAAATTCAAGTCATCACAATCAAGACTTGTTGCTTTAACGATTGTAAATGAATCTGATGATATTATGGTTGTAACGGCTAACGGTGTTGTTACAAGAATAAATTCGGGTGATATTTCTCGTCAGGGCAGACCTGCTACGGGTGTTAAAATCCAAAATCTTCAAGAAAATGATACCGTTATCACTGTTAATAAAATCGTTGGTCAAGGTGATGATCCTATTGATAAAGCGATTGAAGAAGCTGTCGATAAGGCTGTTGAACAAACAAAACTTCTCGACCTTGAAAACGGTGAAAATAAATAATTTTCAGAAAACTTCAAAAATAAAAAGCTGTTTGAATTTATCAGACAGCTTTTTTATTTTATTGTGAAAAATCTATTGAATATTGAATTTTACGGTATCGCCTTTTTTCAACTCAATATCCCAGCCCGTATCAAGCGGACTGTCTTTAATTAATTCCTTTTTCAAAAAATCGCCGACACTGCTGCTTTCTTTTGCAAGCTCGATATCTCTCGGAGAAAACACAAAACCGCTGTCGCCGCCGATTGTTATTGATGAGCGTTCGATATTAGGACGCATTTGCTGTCTGTATTTGACTTCTATAGGGGCGGAAAGTTCATGAACATTGCCGTTTAAATCTTTATAGGTCAAAATTTCAAAGGTAAATGTGGCATTTTTATACATCGTTTGCGGTTGAATAACATTTGTCATTTTTCCGCTGAGTATATATCCTTTTTCAAAACGGTTTCCGTTTATTTCAGTATCGCCTGTAACTTGGACGGAAATGAATTCAGACGGGTGTTTAGTCGAAATCGGGGTGATTGCTTTTGCCCTCAAAATTTCTGCGGCAAATACGGATTGTGAAATAATTAAACTTAAAACCAATGCTGATAAAAATTTTTTCATTTTTCCTCCTTTTTTTGCTAATTTTATCATATTTTTGTTAAAAATTTTTATTCTGTAACGAAATTTGATACGTTTAAAAATTTTTGTATAAAAATACACTTCAAAATGAAAAAAAATGTGTAGAATTTGTTATTTTATGCGAAAATATAGAAAAAACTGAAAGGAAAAATCATGAAAAGTGATAACGTAAAAGTAGGAATAAATAAAGCTCCCCACAGAGCATTATTATATGCTACGGGTGTCAGCAAAGAAGGTATGAAAAGACCTTTCATCGGGATTGCAAGCTCTTTTTCGGAACTCGTTCCCGGACACGTTAGCATGAGAGATTTGGAAAGATATATCGAAAAAGGTATTCACTCGGGCGGCGGTCAATCATTTATTTTCGGAACTCCTGCCGTTTGTGACGGTATCGCAATGGGGCATTCGGGCATGAAATACTCTCTGCCCTCAAGAGATTTGATTGCGGATTGTGTTGAAACAGTTGCTTCCGCTCACCAATTAGACGGACTTGTTTTGCTCACAAACTGCGACAAAATTACCCCGGGTATGTTAATGGCTGCATTAAGACTTGATATTCCCTGTATCGTTGTTACCGCAGGACCTATGATGGACGGTCATTGCAAACATAAAAAATTAATGTTCATTAACGGAACATTTGAAGCTATCGGCAAATACAGAATCGGCGAAATGACAGAAAGCGAATTGTATGAATCAGAAGAAAACGCTTGCCCCGGTGCAGGTTCATGTCAAGGTTTGTACACAGCAAATACAATGGCTTGTTTAACAGAAATGATGGGAATGAGCTTGCCGTATTGTGCAACTGCCGCTGCCGTAAGTGCTAAAAAACGCAGAATTGCTTTTGAAAGCGGTATGAGAATTGTCGATATGGTTAAAGAAAATATTAAACCGTCACAAGTTATTACCCGTGAATCATTGAGAAATGCTATTATTACCGATTTGGCTCTCGGCGGTTCTACAAATTCAATTCTTCACTTGCTCGCAATCGCAAATACTGCAGGTGTTGATATTACTTTGAATGACTTTGAGGAATTAAGCCACAAGGTTGCTCAAATTATCAAACTCGACCCGTCATCAGATTTGACTATGTTCGATTTGGATAATGCAGGCGGTATCCCCGGAGTTATGAAAACGATTTACGGCAAATTGCCCGATTTTTCAAATACAAAAGGTGTCAGCGGTTATTCAATCGAAGAAATCGCAGACAGTGCTTGGGTTGATAACGATGTTATCAGAACTTTGGATAACCCGATTACGTCAAACCCCGGTCTTGCAGTTTTAAGAGGTAATTTGGCTCCTGATGGTGCAGTAATTAAAGTTTCGGGTGTTGACCCGTCTGTTTCCGTTTTTGAAGGAAAAGCTAAGGTTTATACCTCAGAGGAAGCTGCTATGCACGCAATAGAAACAGATGAAGTTGTTGCAGGCGATGTTGTCGTTATCACATACGAAGGTCCTAAAGGCGGTCCGGGTATGAAAGAAATGCTCGCTCCGACATCTTTAATCGTCGGCAAAGGTCTTGGTAAAGACGTTGCCCTCATTACTGACGGAAGATTTTCAGGCGGTACAAGAGGCATCTGCGTCGGTCACATTTGCCCTGAAGCTGCTGACGGCGGCATTATCGGATTAATTGAAAACGGCGACAAAATTATCATCAATCTTCCTGAAAGAAGTATCTCTCTTGAAGTTTCCGACGATGTCATCAACGAAAGACGTAAAAAATTCGTCATGCCCGAACCTAAAGAAAGAAAAGGCGTTTTGGCAAAATATGCACGTTCTGTCAAGAGTGCATCATTGGGTGCAATTTCGTAACAAAATACATGCCCGAAAACAGTTATATTCTTTGGTTTTTGACCAAAAACGGGCATGAATTCAGAAATAATAAGGGGATAGCCGATGTGCTACCCCCTTTTTACTTGCGATGATTGAGTTTAGGGAATGTATCATTTTCTTAATATTTCATGTTTTAGACTTGAAAACTCCCATGCAAAGTATATAATTAAGGAAAGTTGAGGCAAACGTCTAAAACACAAGTCTTAACTAAATCTTGGGGATGTCATAACTAACAGTGGAGGGGAACAAAAGTGCTCAGAAGCAGAGATATGGGCAGGGCTATTGCAGTCAGAAGATGGACTAATGCATCGTTAGAATGTTATAAAAGAGGTTGCGTTTGCGAAGGTTGTTTTTACACAGACTTTTTTAACGGATCTTCACAGCGTTGTCAGATGAAAGCATCAGTTTTAGAATTAGTCAGAGTATTGGGAAAGCCTGATATTGAATTACAACAAGTTTTAGATGACTGATTTTTTTTAACAGAACTAAAAAAGCTCCTTTAGAAGGAGCTTTTTTATTGTTTTTTATTGCAATATTTTTGAAGTTTATTTATAAATGTTTCTGTCATCGTATTTCGAGCCGTTGTTTTTCCGTTTAGAACGGGTGTAATATTTTTTGTAACTTCATCGATAATTTGAGCATAATTTTCGTTTACGGGTGTCGGTTTTGAGTTTTCGACCGAATTTATAAACGCTTTTGCGTTGTGCGGTTTTAAATTTGGTGCTAAAAACTCTCTGCTGTTTGCAGTGTCTTTTCTTGCTGGTGTTATCAATCCTGTTTGTGCAAACAATAATGATGTTTTTTCTGATGCGAGATATTTAACAAAATCAAATGCAATTTCTTTATTTTGCGAGGATTTAGAAACTGCCCAGCCTGATGCATCTGTTAAAGTCTTTGACGTTTCGGATTGAGGGAATGGTATTACGTCCCAATCAAATTTTACGGTTTCTCTGAATTTGGGAACGAGCCAGCGTCCGCTTAAATACATAGTAATTTTGCCGTTAATAAACATTTGTGCGGACGTCATACCTGCCATTTGCCATTCTTGCGGAACAGATTTGTCTTTGTTTATCATATCTGCGTAAAATTGAAGTCCTTGAATGCTTTCGGGGGAGTTTAAAATGACTTGTTCTCCTTTTTCGGATAAAATTCCGCCGTTAAAATATTCAAGAAAATACAACCAAAATAAAGGCTGCTTTTCGTAATTAAATCCGTATATACCACGATTAGTTGTTTCTTTCGCAACTCGTCGCAAATCGTATATAGTTTTTATGTTTTCTGGGTTTTTAATATAGTTTTTATTAACATAAACCACAAGATTGGAAATATCTCTCGGGACGGCGTAGAGTTTGTTATCATATTTAAAGCAGTTTAATGCACTCGGAAAATATTCTTTTTCTTCAACGAGATTTGATAAATCCTCAAGCAATCCTGCTTTTATATAAAGCGGTGCATAAGTATTGTTTACGAAAACGACGTCGGGTGCGGATTTCGCCGCAAACAAAAGATGTAATTTCCTAAAATAATTTTCAGGTACATGGATAAGTTCGATTTTAACGTCGGGGTGTGATTTTTCATAATCAGATATTACTTGTTTTAAAATGCTGTATTCTGTTCTTGAACCCCAAGATGAAAACTTTAGAACAGTTTTGTTATCCTCTTGTTTCCCGCAAGCAGCAAGGAAAAACACTAATAGTATTATAAGACCTGTTAAAAACTTTTTCACTAATCATATTCTCCGATTAAAGAAATATCTGTTTCCGAAATTTTGACGAGAGCTTTGAATTCATTGATTATCACTGCATAAACGGCATAATCTTCCGTTTTATTGCAAAATTCCATATACAAAGGTTCGTTGTTGATTTCCTCTTTTGTAAATGTGCGGAGTAAAAATACCGTATTCAAAATGTTTCCGACGAGAGAGATTTTGTCGCCTGCTTGAATAAGGCAAAAACTTCTTTTTTTGTCTATTGCAAACAAGTCAATTAAATCCAATTCGGCATTTTCGGGGTTGTCAAGTTTGTGTGCAACGCCCAAAATCTTTTTATACTTTTTCATTAAAATTTCATAATCGGCTTCCTCTTCGGTTTGAGGGGATTTTAGAACTTCTTCTCCTGCGTGTTTGGGAATATCGTTTATTGCAGAAATGTTGTCGAAGAAGATATCTTTTTCTGCAAAAATTATCGAATCAGCTTCTTTCATTGCTTCACTGTTTTTTAAAACTTCCGAAGTCGAGTTTTTATCAGGAATAACGATTTGTTCTTTTGGTTTTATATAAAGTGTTTTGTTTGTTTGTTCTTTACTTTCCAACCCCGGTAATTCGGGAACACCCGGCATAAGTATTAAATCGTTTTTGGGTATGACGATTTTGACAAGTTCATCAATTATTGAATCTACTTCTTCCTGCGGATTTTTTAAACTTTTATTTTTATTTTTTTCAAGCAAATCTTTGATTGATAAATTTTGAAATTCATCATCTTCGTGTGTTGACGGATCTCTTTCGCTGCAAGAAAAAGTGTCGCTCGGCGGGGTAATTGTTTTGAAAAACGAGTTCCTCTCCGTAACGGGAATATATTCGTAACCCGAAAGTTTTTGTTCGGGGTCTTCTTCGGGAGGAGTTCGTTTCAGCATAAGCCAAATGCAGATTGCCGACAAGAAAAATACAGGCAAAAACCAAACCCATTCGGGAATATAGTTATCTTTTTCTTCAACTTCAATTTCTTCAGGGTCTTTATTTAAGACAACCTGTGTTTTGACCTCTCGTGGAACGTACGTTTCAATAATGATAAAGGACGGTTCTTTTGTTCTGAGATTGATTTTTGTATAAAAAACATTTTTATCAGACAAATCTGTTTTTTCCGAAACAACAGCTTTAATATCGGATTGACCTGTTTCATAGTTTATATCAGCATTTTCGATAACTTTTTTTACCTGCGGCAAAATTACCACATAAGAATTATTTCCAAGTTCTTGCAGTCTGAATTTTTGCGGAGGTTCTTTTTGCAGTTTGAGTTGTACGGAATAATATCCCGAATAAGTCTTTCTAATACTCATTCCCAAAAGATAATTTTCCGAGTTTCCATAGTTTTCGCAAAAAGCACACTGTGCTGTTGTAAAACAAAAAACAACAATAATAAATACAAATTTGAAAATGTTATTTATTCCACGCATATATGTTAGTTTTACATATTTTTTACAATAAGGCAATAAATTCACAACACTTTGCCAAATTTTGTACAAATTCGACAAAGTATTGCGTTTTTAGCTATTTTTTATCTGATTGTTTTATGAATTTTCTGACTTTTCGATTATATGCAATTAAGAATAACGGGAAAAATGTTCCGAGCAAGGTGATTATAACCAATGCATTTGTGTTGTTTCCGTTTTTGAGCAGGAGATAAAAGTCTATCATTTGTCCGCTGTATGGAACGGTTTTTGTTCCGCCGATTGTGATTTCGGAAATTGCATTTCTGTCAATTTTTTGCAAATAGGGCTTTTCCATAAAGGCTTTCCATTTCCTTTGTGCAAATTTGTATTCTGACAGCAGCGGCGATATCGAAACAGCGGTTATTTCCGCCGTAAAGTTATATAATGCACCGTTTTTCAATGTTTGACGGAAAGTATAAGTTTCTGTTGCGTTGTTTTGAATAGGATATTCAAGTGATAAAGTCATATCAGGGTTTTGTACAAGTGTAATACCGTTTCCGTCGTTTGAAGTTTGGAAAAGAACCTGTGGTTTAATAGTTTGTTTTGTTATAAATGTTGTGTTTACGGAAAGTCTGAAATCGTCTTTTATTTTGATTTTGCTTCCGTGAATGGTTATCGGGGCATCTATTTTTTTGAAGGATTTTTCAAAAAAGGTATAATTTATTCCGTACATATAAATCCCAAGTATGAGAATTAACGCCGATAAACCTGTAAGTTTGAGAATTTGTTTACTTTGAAATTTAACATATTCTGTTTGTTTTTTACTGTTTTTGATTGCTTTTATCAAGGCTGCTTTTTTGCCGATAAAATCTTGTATGAAAAATTGTTTGAAATTTTTGATTGTCATAATTATTCCATAGATAAATATTTGCAAAAATGCTGCCCAAAGACCGAATTCCTGTACGGAATAATATACTTTTGCACCTGTCTGCTGAAGTGTACCTGTCCAGAAAATTATTATGAACCAAAGCAAGAACAATAAGTCGGTTTTGGAGTGTTTTTCTTCCATAAAGTACAAAACCATAACAGGTATGAAATATATAAGGACATATCCGTAGCTTAATGCGGGAATTACAACCATCATAAATGATAAGAGAAATGCCTTTTTCCATTTTTCTTTGAAGAAGAATGTCGTAAACAAACTTAGTAAGCTGATTAATGAAATCCAAAATGTTGAAAGTTCATTGGCGGTTTCCATATTTCCACCGAAGTTTGCTATCATAAATTTGTTAATGAAACTTTTGCCGATACCTGAAACTCTGCAAGTATCAACGATAAAGCTCGATTGTAATTCTAAATTTTCAACAAAGGTTTTTAATATATCTAATCCGCCGGGGTAAAACAGCGAAGGAACAATGAATAATATTATCGTGTAAAATATTAATCTGAAAATAGCCTTGTAGTCTTTATTCCAAAGTAAAAACATTCCGAAAATAGCAGGTGACATTTTGAAAGATACCGCCGCTGCAAGTGAAACAAGTGCTAATTCCTTTAAAATCTTGTTTTTTGAGTTGTAATAGAATATGAAAAAGGTTAAAAACAATAATGTGATGAAAATCATATTTGTTCTTTCATAAGCGAATAAATATGCACCTGATGCCAAAATTGCCATGCAAAACAGGTATCTGTCGAATTTTGTTATGTTTTTTGTAAAGTTGAAAATCAATATAAACAAAGAGAAAGAGCAGAATGTTAAATATAAAGATGCGAATAAAAGCTGCGATGATGAAATATCCGTCGGATTAATTCTGTTGATGACATTTCCCCAAAAAGCATAGAACAAATATCCGCTCGGCGGGTAAGAATATCCGCCTTTTGACCACGGAAACAAGGTTTCGTACGGCAATAAATTATAAACGGCACTTGTTAAACATTTATAATCATCAAAAAGATTATCACAAGGTGCATTTACGCCGAAAAACATTGGGTTCCCGTTTCCCGTAAACAGCATTGCTATCCAAATGCAAAATGAAATAAGAATTGTAATTGAAAAAATTCTGATTAGCGGGATTTCTTTTATTCTTTGCCAAATTGACATATATAACTCTCTTTCAAACAATAATACACATATAACTTTTTCATCAAAGTTGTACATTAATTTTATCAGTTAAAGAAAATATGGCAATAAAAAAAGCCAAATTTTTGGCTTTTCTTTTACTGAATATAAAGTGTCTGTAAACTACTTCTGTTCGACATTTTTTATAAACTTTCTGAACTTTCTGTTATAAGCAATTATAAACAATGGGAAAAAAGTTCCGAATAATGTTAATAATACTAAAGAATTTGTATTATTACCGTTTTTAAGAAGGATATAAAAATCGTTTATCTGACCGGAATATGGTATGGTATTTGTTCCTCCGATTGTGATTTCGGAAATCGCAGTTCTGTCTGTTCTTTGAGAATAAGGTTTTTCCTCAAATGCTTTCCATTGCTGTTTTGCAAAATTGAATTCTGACAATAACGGTGAAATTGAAACATTTGTTATTTCTGCGGCGAAATTGTACAATTTTCCGTTGGTCAAAGATTCTTTAAACGTGAAAGTTTCTATCAAATTGTTTTGAATAGGGTATCTCAATGATAAAGTCATATCGGGATTTTGCACAAGCATAATGCCGTTTCCGTCTTTTGCTGTTTGGAAAAGAACCTGCGGTATTGCAGATTGTTTTGCCAAAAATGTTGTGTTCAGCGAAAGTCTGAAATCGTCTTTAATGGTAATTTTGCTTCCTTTTATTGTGATTGGCGTTTTTACGTCTTTAAAGGCTCTTTCCCAAAAGGTGAAATTTGCTCCGTACATATAAATTCCGAGTATAAAAATTAACACGGACAATCCTGAAAGTTTTAGAATTTGCTTGCTTTTGAATTTGATATATTCTGTTTGCTTTTTACTGTTTTTGATTGCTTTTATCAATATTGCTTTTTTACCGATAAAATCTTGTATAAAAACCTGCTTGAAGTTTTTGAAGGTCATGAAAATTCCGTAGAACAAAATTTGTAAAAATGCTGCCCAAAGTCCGAATTCCTGCACATAATAATGTACTTTTGAACCTGTTTGTGTGAGTGTTCCCGTCCAGAAAATTATTATGAACCATAACAAGAATAATAAATCTGTTTTTGAATGTTTTTCTTCCATAAAATAAAGCACCATAACGGGTACGAAATAAATAAGCACGTATCCGTAGCTTAATGCAGGGATAACAACCATCAGGAACGATAATAAGAATGCTTTTTTCCATTTTTCTTTGAAGAAAAATGTTGTAATCAAACTTGCTATTCCGATTAAGGATATCCAATGTGTCGAAATTTTGTTTGCCGTTTCCATATTGCAGCCTGAGTTTGCAATTAAAAGGTTGTTGATGAAGCTTTTTCCGAGTCCGGGGACGCTGAAAGAACCTATGATTATTTGAGATTGAAGTTGTAAGTTTTCTATGAAAATTTTAATAACTTCTAATCCTCCGGGGTAAAATAATGCAGGAACAACAAACAGTACGACTGTGTAAAATATAAGTCTGAAAATTGCCTTAAAATCTTTATCCCAAAGCAATAACATTCCGAAAATTGCAGGCGAAAGTTTGAAAGATATCGCAGCTGCCAGCGAAATGAGTGCTAATTCCTTTAAAATCTTGTTTCTTGAATTGTAATAAAATATGAAAAAAGTCAGGAATAAAAAAGTTATAATAATCATGTTTGCTCTTTCGTAAGCAAATAAAAATATTCCTGATGCAAAAAGTGCCGTGCAAAATAAGTATCTGTCAATTTTGGAAATGTTTTTTGCAAAATCAAAAATTAATAAAAATAATGAAGATATGCAAAATGTCAGGTACAAAGACGCAAATAAAAGCTCTGTCGATGAAATATCAAGCGGATTGATTCTGTTGATGACGTTTCCCCAAAATGCACAAAATAAATATCCGCTCGGAGGATATGAATAACCGCCCTTTGCCCAAGGGTATAAAGATTCAAACGGCAAAAGATTATACACAGCTCCCGTTAGACATTTGTAATCGTCAAAAAGGCTGTCACAAGGCTTTTTTAATCCAAAAAACATCGGGTTGCCATGTCCTGTTAATAACATTCCAATCCATACGCAGAAGGAAATAAGTATCGCAATCGAAAAAAATCTGATTAACGGAATTTCTTTTATTCTTTGCCAATTTGACATATAAAACTCTCTTTCAAAATAATACACATAAAATAACGGCGGTAACGGGATTCGAACCCGTGTCAACAGAATGAGAATCTGCTATCCTAACCCCTAGACGATACCGCTTTGGCTTTCATTTTGTTTGTACTTTTATTGTCTTGCGAAAATTATTTTTTGCAAGTTTATTCTTCCCTTTGCATAAATTCCGAATAATCGAAATTAGAAGAAAAATATTGGAAATTTTTTCTTAAACTATTGTCAAAGGCTTCATCATTTGAATGGAATTGATTTTTGAGAATTTCTCTTTGAAGCTGTAAATATGCATTTATAACTGCATCTTCTCCATATTTGCTTTTTAAATGATCAATAAAGAAATATCCCCACGCTAATTCATGGTCTTTTAAACTCTTTATGGATTTGTGATAAACTAATTTTTCATAAAGAGAAAGTCTTTTGAGCTCTCCTTTTGAACCTCCTAAAATTAGCCAATGACGGTAGTTTTCATACCATTCTTTATCATCAAAGAAATTCCAATATTTTTCCGGTCCGTAACAATGTTCAATTTTTGTGTTCGGAAAATAGTATGAGAAACCCGAAAAAATATTATATTCCGGAGGAAGCGATGTGCAAGTGATATTGAAATGAGGCATGATTAAACATATAATCCCTTGATCCGCAGTTAAAAGGTAGTCTTTTAATAATAAAGTCTTTTCATAACACCATTCTGTAATTTCATTATAACGAGGTAATTTATCATTCATGGCAATAATTCCGGAATTGCAGCCAAATCCGCCTGTAAAATCAATAAGTTTGTCTGCTCCGGGGAAAAAATTTCCTTTTGCTGCTCTTTCACAGATACCGCCTCGTATTGCTATACCTGTCCTTTGACCGTATTCTAATAATCCGCTTATGTCTTGTTTTATTAAAACATCACTATCTAACCAAATAATATTTTCATATTTGTCTAAAAGATTAAAACATTCGTATTTCGAATATGCCATAGAGGTGAAAACGTTTATGGCTTCTTGATTATTTTCTGATTTTAAATCAAATGCAAATTTTTTTATTTTTATTCGGTTGGGAAATATTGATTTTAATGCTTTTTTATCGTTTGGTTTTAAGTCATTTGAAAAAATAATTATGTCGTCTGCTAAATCAGGTGAATATTTTTTTAATCCGATAAGAACATTTCCGAGAGCAAAAGCCATATTCCCTGTTGTTGCCATAACAACTGCACAATGCTTTTTGTTTTTCATAAAACCTCACAAACTGATTAATGACTGTTTTTATTATATTTTGTTTTTCCCTTAAAAACAAGATTTTAATATAAAAACGGACATCTACATATTGTAAATGTCCGTTTGATTAACTTTTTCATTCCTTCCGATTATGCAGCCATATTGATTTCTGTGATTAAATAATCAGCAATCCATTGAAGGTTTTTGTTGTTTGCAGCAGCTTTCTTCAAGCATTCGATTGACGGTTCACCGATTCTGATGAGAGTCATTGCAACAACACCTCTTACTGAGCCTCTTACAACAGATAAGTTCTTCACGAGTTCGGGAACTGCTTGTCCGCCAAAGCCTACAAGTTCGTTTTCCAAAACGCTTTTACTTTTGTTATCTGCGTTTTCAAGTTTTGTTAAAATATCTGCTATTGAGTTGCTCATTTATATATCCTTTCGATTTCGTTCTTCTTTATATGTGAATTATAAACCGAATATCTTAAAAAAATTGTTATTTTAATATAATCTTTATATCGGATTGAAAACCCAATAATATCAACGAAATTTTCTTTATATGATATAAAAATACTAAAATCTTTATATAATCTTTATAATTTAAAACATATTATAAACACCCCGATTGTCCTATCGAGATATTGTCCGAAAGTCTGTTTTTTTAATCGGCAAATGCATGTAAACTCAACATGTCGGAGAAAGGGGGATAACCGAAATGCCCGTTCAATATTCAAAAACAACAAATGAAAGATATGTCACGGAGTTCAAAAATATTGACAGAAATCTTTTGGATTGGCTTGAAAAAACATCTCTTGAAAACAACTGTCGGGTGGACAAAAAAGAGTGGAAAAGTAAATATAACAGCTATGTTGTTTATGATTACGAACCTTTTTGTTCTGACGGATTTGAGATTAACTTAACTATTTCATCTTTTGACGTGAACTATGTTAATTTCCTCAAATTCTTATTTGAAAACAAGGTCAAGACAATTGAATATTTAAAAGGTTGTATGACCGCATAATCGTTGTACCGAGAACTTCGTAATCTTACGGGTTTTCTGCTTTTTCGGTAAAATAACGATTTGTTTTCAAGCAAAGTGCCGGCAAGTGTTAGGGATGTCGGCACTTTTTGCATTCCTTTTTTGAAAAATGTTGTATAATAAATTTATACCCGACAGGCGGATTGATTTCTGCCCAAGTATTTCTTTAGATATTATTGAAAGGATAATTTTTATGAGCGAAGAAAATAATAACGAAGAAATCAAAGAAAATATTGATAATACTGAAAATTTAACTGATTCAGCTGCGGAAAATGATGTTCCCGAAAAAGATAAGAAAAATCTTCCCTATCTTGTGAAGGTTTTGATTATTATTTTGACGGTATTTTTAGCAACATTTTGTGCGGTTTATTTGGTTGTTGATGCCAATATGCATAAATTGGGCATAACACCTTTTACTGTTACGGCGGAACAGTTTGATAAACTTTTTGACAAAGAGGCTGATTTTATTGAAAAATCTTCACCGGCACCTGTCAAAATCGATACGAAAAACGATAAATATATTGTTACCATAAGCCTGAAATCATTTGACGATAACCCTGATAACGTCGAGATTGAAACGACTTCGAACGGTATAAAAATTTCGGGTGTTTTTAGGAAAAACGATAAAAATAATTCTTCAGAACATTCTTTTTATCAAAATGTTATTTTCCCTAATAAAATTGACACAAATTCAATAAAAAAAGATATTAAAAAATCGACAATCGTTATTACTTTGCCGTTTTCGCAAGGCAAAGTTCAAGACGAAGCTGATGATTAATTGTCAAAACAGGTTAATTTGCATAAGTTAAGGCGGTATTTTCGCAATTAAGAACGAGGGCGTTACTGATTGCAATTCCGCCTTTTACTGACGGTGAATTTACAATTCTTCCGTTGATTTGCATAACGCTTGAGCCGCCGCCGTCTAAATTCATTGCATATTCGCATTCAAAACTTCTCATAATTTCGGCGATTTCAAAAAGTCCTGCTCCGACTGAGGCTTCTTCACGTCCGTCAACCGTTACTATAACAAGGTTGTTGTCTTTTGTGTAACCGACCGCCGTTCTCGGGTTTTTGCCTGCTATCGGTTTGAGCTTTTCATCAATGTAGTCAACAAAGATTTTTCCGTCTTTGACAAGCATCGGGCCGCCGCCGATTATGTGTTTTACATTGTCCCAATCAGGATTTGTTTTTATGTCAAGTGTGATTTCGGTGTTTTGCTTTTTGGCAAAAAGTTTTTTGTTTTGTGTCGGTGTTGTGAAAAATTCATTAACGGCTTTTTCAGGTGCGGAAATTACAAATCCATTTGTCGGAATTTGTATTTGTGAGTAAGTTTTTTGTGTGATTTTCCCGTTTTGAACAACAACATTTATACCGTATTTGGGGATTTTCGGTGCAATATTTCCCCAGTCGGGAGTGTAAACAAGCACGTTTGTCGATAACATTCTCGGTTGGTTTATATTGTGAACTTTTAAGGTTTTGCCAAGATAATTGATGTTGGCATTCAATGCTACTCTGTCGATTTTATATCCGTCTTCAAAAATTCCGAGTGCCGCTCTATCGTATATCGGACCCGTTAATAACTTTTTATCTATCATTAAAATTCCAAGCGGAACGCCCGTCTGCGGTTTGAAATATGAACCGTTTACGGCTGCAAATGCGTTGGATTTTTGGGAAATGCTTAATATTGCCGCTTTTTTGGCAAGTTTACTGCCTGCCGTTGCAGGGGCGATTTTGACATTAGGATTGATTTTCGTATTTACTTCTATAACATTGATTTTTAAGGGTTTTCCCTTGAGATATTTCGTCATTCGAACGTGGGCAACTCCTTCTTTTACAAAGTGTATTTTGCCGCTGCGGTATTTTCTGTTCAAAGATATTGTCCAAAGCTTCTTTCGAACTTCATTAGTCTGAATTTTAATGTTGTCCGTTTTCTGAACATTTTGTGCTTCAGACTGATAAAAAACCTGCGAATGTGCCGCAAAATCAGACGTATGCAAAAAGCTAATATTACCCCCTGAAAAAATAGCCGTAACAAAAAATAAACACAAAAATCTTACGGCTATTTTGCGGAAGCATTTGGGGCTTTCTGCAAACAGCACGTTCATATTTTCCTTTCAGAGAACTAAACTAAACCTGCTTTTTCTTTCGCTGTTGTCTGTCCTCCTACTACAATTGTAACACATTTTGAATGACCCTTCAAGTCTGAAACAGCTCTTTAATTTAAAAAACAATTAAGTGTATAACTTCCGATTGCTAAATATCCTGCTTTCAACCCTTTGAAAATCAAAAACACTATTAGTGTTTTAATAAAACTTAATAAAACACAAATCGTGGTTTGCAATGCGGCTGAAATGATACGGGCATGGGTCGGTAATTTGATTTTTTATTTTGTAAAAACAACTAATAGTGTTATTGCGGCATGTTGATTGTTTTGAGTGCTGAAATACTATTAGTGTTATTTGACGGATTTGATGAGTTTTAGGAGTTTTTCCGTTCTGATTTTTTGACCTGCATCGTTTGCGTGGTAGCCGAAGTCGTAGATTAGTTTTTCATCATATACAGAACCTGATTTATAGTCGCCTAAAAATTCAACACCGTTTTTTTGATAAAAATCTTTTATTATTTCAAAGTCTTTTATTTCTTGTTCGGTGAAAGTATCTTTATGGTATGTAAAAGGTGTTGTAGCATACAATTTGATGTTATTTTGTTTGCAGAATTGAATGAATTTATACAGGGTGAAGTTTTTGTTTGAAATTGGTATATTTTGAGTAATTTGGATATATTTTCTGTTATTTTGGATATCGGGAATGCAGCCTTTATTTGCAACGAAATCGCCGAAATCGTTTGTTTGTGAGAGAATATCCTCTCCGAGCGGAGCTGCGTCTAAGCTGTGGTAGGTCACAATCAATTTGACAAGGTAAAGAGAAAGTCCGAGTTTTTGAATAGGAGTCAATTCTTTCATATAATCTTTACCGTAGGTCACGATGTATTCTGCAAGCTGCGACGGAACGGTTGAGCTGTCTTCTTTATAAATCGAGTATTCAAGCGGCATAATGACTATATCGCCCGATTTTAATATCTTTTGAGCTTCATGAAAAATATAATGTTCCAAGCCCATGTGAATGCCGTAGTTTACGACGGGGAGTTTTGTTTTTTCGTAAATTGATTTTGAATTAAGCCCGTAGAGGGTGTTTGAGCCTGAAAAGACCACGATTTTACTGCCGAGTTTATCATATTCGGCAGCTTTTGCATTTTTTTGGTTGATTAAATAATTTATATAGTCAGCTGTTTTGGAATAGTGGTGTCGTCCGACCATAAAATCTATCCAAAAAATGAGTGCTGTCGGGATTATTATGATTGAAATTATGAATATTACGAGTGTTTTTATAAAAAATGTTTTGTATTTTTTCATCGTGACCTCTTAAAATTGAAAGTATATAAATGATGATGAATAGTCGGGTTTGAAAATGTTGTACAGAGAAACAAGAAGCATTAAAACGATATAAGCCGAGTAGATTGAAACGGGTTTAAAGTTTTTGAGTTTGTTTCTGAAAAAATTATTGTAAACGAAGAAAATCATAATCGGGATAAAGATTAGCGGATAGATTTCCCAAGAATTACCCGAGTTTCTGAAACGCATATCAAAACCGTAAATTTTGGGCAAGTCGAAGTTGAGGAAGTTCAAAGAGCTTAAAAGCAGTTTGTTTGCTGCCGCAATGTTTGGTGCTGAAAAATAAATCCAGCCGCAGCAGACGAACAAGAAGGTTATACATCTTGCCAAAAAGATTGGAATCTCTACGTTTAAGGTTTTGTAAAGTCTGTTAATAATTGATGCCACGCCGTGCATAATACCCCAGATTATGTAAGTCCAGCTTGCACCGTGCCAAATTCCGCAGATTAAGAAAACGAGAAAAACGTTCAAATATGTTCTGAAAGTGCCTTTTCTGTTTCCGCCCAAAGGGATATAAACGTAATCTTTCAAACATCTTGAAAGAGTGATATGCCATCTTCTCCAAAAGTCTTGTATATCAACCGCAATATACGGATTGTTGAAGTTTTCGGGGATTTTTATATTAAACATTAATCCGATACCGAGAGCCATATCCGTATAGCCCGAAAAGTCGAAATATATTTGGAATGTGTAGCTTAAAACCGTAATCCAGCTTTCGAGGGTGGTAAGCGTGTCGAGGTTTGAATATCCGAAAACAGTCCATTTTGAGAGTAAATCCGCAAATACGACTTTTTTGAATAAACCGACCGAGAAAAGGAATAATCCGAGTGATAAATTCTTCCAGTTGATAACTTTTGTCCGCATACTGTAAAATTGCGGCATCATTTCTTCCGCACGGGTTATCGGACCTTGCATAAGTCTTGGGAAAAACGTAATAAACAAGCAGTATGTTAAAAAGTCATAATCTTTTGTTTTTCCGTTGTAAGAATCCACAAGGTAAGCAATTTGTTGAAACGTGAAAAAGCTTATTGCAAGCGGCATTATGATGTTCATGTAATTAAACTGCTGATGAAAAACCGCATTTATGTTATCAAGCAGGAAGTTGAAATATTTGTAATAGCCCAAAATCAGTAAATTGCCTGTAAGCGCAAATATCAGAAGAAATTTTTTGTTGATTTTTAATTTTATACCGTTGCATAGTGTTGAGCCGATAGAGTAGTTAAAAATTATTGATGTTATTATGACGGGGAGTGAATTTATATCCCAAGCGGAATAGAAATACAACGAAGCCATAACAAGCCAAGCCGAGGCTATTTTTATGAGTCTTAACTTATTGAGTGAAAAATAAACAATTAATACTATCGGTAAAAATACAAAAATAAATTGAGCCGAATTAAATAACATAAAAATCTTTCTTCTTCATAGTTCTTTCTTCAATTTTGCGATAAACGGTACTATTTTGCAATAAGAAAGCAAGATTTTTTAATAGAATAAAACATATTTTACGGATAATTTTATGATTTTTTTGTAAAAATTACAACACCCAATAATATATATGTATTGGATTTATGCGAAAATTGTATTTTTATTCACCGTAAACCCATTTTTTTCTGATAATCCATTGGAAAAATGACAGAACGGAAATTATCACAAATAAAACGTATGCGGCGGCAGAGGCTTTTCCTGCTTGAAAATATTCAAATGCATTTTTGTAAAGCCAATAGACCAAAACATCGGTTGCTCCGTCAGGTCCGCCCTGTGTCATCAAGTAAATTAAATCAAAAACCTGAAATGAAGATATGGTTGTGATTATGACGACAAAAAATATTACGGGACTCAAAAGCGGTAAAGTTACTTTGAAAAAAGTTTGTAATTCGCTTGCCCCGTCGATATCCGCAGCTTCATAAAGCGAGGAATTTATTCCCGCATATCCGCCAAGAAGCAAAACCGTATTATAGCCGATAAGTTTCCAAACCGATACGAAAATTACGGCAAACATTGCCGTGTCAGGGTTATAAAGCCATCTTGTATCTGTCCTTAAAATAAAGTTCATAAATCCGATACAAGGGTCAAAAATCCATGCCCAAATTAAAGCTATGACAAGCATTGGAGTTATAAACGGAATAAAATATGCCGTTTTGAAAAAATCCGATAATTTAAACTTTTTATTCAAAATATCTGCAAGAAAAAGCGGAATTATAACGGCAAAAATTGTTGTGAATACCGCATAAACTATGGTGTTTCTCAAAACCGAAAAAAATTCGGGTTCATGGAAAAGTTCTAAATAATTATCAAAACCGACAAATTTTATCTCTGTTAATAAATTCCAATCACAAAAACTCAATCCGAAAGAACAAAATACGGGAATTACAATAAAAACAGCCGTTCCGATGAGGCATGGCAGCAAAAAAATTAATGCAGTCTTATTGTCGGGGTATTTTGAGTTGTTAAGCATTTTGAAAAAGCTCCGATTTGAGTTAATATAGTAATTATAAATACGATTTAAAACATATACAAGGAGTTTACATGATTACGCTTGACGCTTTCGGAAAAAACGATATACGAGGAATTTACGGCAAAACCGTTACAGAAGATTTATTTTACAATACGGGAAAAGCCTATGTGAAATATGTTCAAAAAAGATGTAACAAAACAACGGTTACGCTTTCGGTCGTAAGAGATGCAAGATTGCACTCCGTACCTTTGGCAAAGGCTTTGATAAAAGGTGTTTTAGAAGCAGGCGGAAATGTTGTTGATTTAGGAATGGGACCGACTCCGTTCGGTTATTATTCTGAATTTATCGAAACTCCTTACGGTCATATTGACGGGGCTTTGATTGTTACGGCAAGCCATAACCCCCCTGAATACAACGGTTTGAAAATGACTTGCGAAAAAGCATCTTTGCACGAAGAACAAATTAAAGATGTTAAAGAAATTACAAGAAAAGTTATTGCAGGCGAAATAGAAACTCAAGCTGACGAAGGCAAATACGAAACCTTCGATATGGTCAGACAGTATATCGATTACCAAATTGAATTGTTTGGAAAAAATCCGAAAGACGTAAAAATCGTAACCGATTGTGCAAATGCCGCAGCAGGTGTCGTTGCTCCTCAAATGCTTAAAGAATGCGGATATGAAGTTGTCGAACTTTATACGGAACCTGACGGAAGATTTCCCAATCACCACCCCAATCCAAGTATAGAAAGCACTTTAGACGTTTTGAAAAAGACCGTTAAAGAAACTCATGCCGATGTCGGAGTAGCTTTTGACGGCGATGCGGACAGAATTGGTGTTATCGACAATGAAGGCAATTATTTGACGGGTGATAAACTTTTATATGTTTATGCAACTGATATTTTACCGAGATTTAAAGATGCCGAAAAGAAACCTGTTATAGTTTCAGAAGTTAAATGTTCGCAGGCATTGTTTGACGGTTTGACGGAATTGGGAGCAGAAGCTGTAATGTGCAAAACGGGTCACGGATATATTAAGGCTAAAATGCAGGAAACAGGTGCTATTGCGGCAGGTGAAATGTCAGGTCACATGTTCTTTAAAGATGGCTGGTTCGGCTTTGATGATGCGGTTTATGCGGCATCAAGACTGGCTTATATGATTTCACAAAAGAAGAAACAAAATCCTGATTTCACATTAAAAGAACTTTTAACACCGTTCAATGCGGTTTGTACGTCGGCAGAAGTTAGATTTCCTTGTGAAGACAACCTTAAACAGCCTGTTTTGAAGAAAATTTCCGAAATGATAGAAAATGACCCGAACTTTTTTGGTGATACAATAAAGGATATAATAAGGTTAGACGGGTTGCGGATTGTTTTTGACGGTGGATTTGCGATGATAAGACAAAGTAACACGGAACCTGTATTTACCTTAAGATTTGAGGGCAGAAACGAAGAAATGTGCAAACAGTATCAGGACAAAATGCTTACAAACCTTGAAAACGTTTGCAACGCAATGAAAGGTTAATATGAACAACAAAAACATTTTGTTTATAATTGTATTCTTAATGTGCGTAATTTCGCTGATATTAGGCATATTAACTCCCGTTAAAAATAAATATAAAGAAGTTAATGCAGAAAAAAATCAAAGCGGATTTAACAAAATAATATCGGCAAATACTAATAAAATTGCGGTAATTCAGCTTTCGGGAGTTATTAACTCAACATCGGAAACAAATTTTTTGACGGAAGAAAATTCTTCAATGAAAGCACTTTCTCTATTGAGTGAAGTTGAGCAGGATAACAACGTAAAAGGCGTTATTTTGGAGATAAATTCCCCAGGCGGAACGGTTGCAATGTCACAGAAATTGTATAATGTCGTTATGAAATTAAGACAGAAAAAGCCTGTAATTGCGGTAATGGACGATGTTGCGGCAAGCGGCGGCTATTATGTTGCAAGTGCCTGCGACAGAATTTTTGCATACCCCGGAACAATGACGGGCAGTATCGGCGTAATTATGTCTGCTATGGATTTTCACAAACTTTTGGGTGAAAAACTTGCAATTAATCAAAATGTTATAAAAAGCGGTAAATTCAAGGATATAGGTTCCTCGTCAAGAGCTATGACAAACGAAGAAAGGCAGCTTTTGCAAGATATTGTTATGGATTCTTATGCCCAATTCAAAACGGCAATTATCGACGGACGTGTAAAACGCTGTGATAAATACGATATGCCGAAAGTTGAATTGAGTGAAAATATTTTAAATAATTATGCCGACGGTCGTGTATTTACGGGAAAACAGGCTCTAAAACTCGGTTTTGTTGATTCTACGGACGGAATGGACGGTGCAAAAGATATGGTTAAAAAAATTGCAAAAGCCAAAGGTATTTCCGATGTTAATTTCGTTGAATATTCAAAAAATTCTTTGTTTTACGATATTTTTTCCGTAAATAAACAGCAAAATTCAATGATGAACTTCATTCCCGAAAGCATGAAATACGGCAGAAAGCCTTTGTATCTTTGGGAGTAGCAATGAAAGATTACATTTCAAATTTATATAAAGTGCTTTTTGAATTTGATTTTAGCGGAATAAAAAACTCCACGACAATGCCTCGTGCGGTTTTGACCATATTGTGGACTTCGCTGTTCCTGTTCGTGGTTAAAAATATTAATCTCGGCGGTTTTTGGGGCGATTTTAAATTCCTGTCGGGCATGATTTTTTATCTGATAGGAATGTATTTTGTATGGTTTTTTACGGCTATATTTTTTGAATTTGTGATGAAAATTTTCGGCAAAGCAGGAAAAATAAGGACATTATTGACTTTATCGTCGTATTGTCTTCTCCCGTATATTTTTATTGCTCCGTTTGAATTGATGAAGAAATTTTCAGACTTGGGCTATTTTTTCGGAACGAAATTTGAGCTTTTGTTGTTCTTTTGGGTAATATTATTGTATGCCCGTTCTTTAAAGGAAACGTATGATATAGAAAATTCATCATCATATATGTTAGTATTTTTGCCTTTTGTAACTTTCGTTTTTTCTCTTATGTGGGTGATAGGAAGTATCTTTAACCTCGGTTATATTTACAATGTGTAGATAAAAAGCGGATACAGAGATGAAAAAATTTGTGAAAGCATTTTCAGTGCTTGTAATTGTGTTGTGTAGTTTTTCGAGCGTAACGGCTGATGAATTGACAAATCTTTCGATTATTGAAAAAGATTTGTTTGGGGTGGAGTACAAAAACGAGGACGGTGCAAAGCGTTTAACCAGAATAGAAAAGCACCTTTTCGGAGAAACGAAAAGCGGAACTTCCGCAAAGAGAATACAGGATATTGCAGATGCATCGGGGATTTCATTTATGCCTAAAAAAACTGCCGAAGAAAAACGTATAGCGGCGGCAGATTTTGAAAAAGAAGATACAAGCGTGAATTATCCCGTGATTGACTTGATGGAAAATAAAGTTTTTAATAAGAATTTTCACGGCGAAAATGTTTACAAAAGAGTTGCAAGACTTGAACAAAAAGCTTTCGGAAAATCAAGCGAGGGTGAGCTTTCAACAAGAACAGACAAGCTCAAAGCTGCTATTCTTGCCGTTAAACAAGATGATGTGATTGCTTACGATAATTCCGAAAATAATCGAATTACACCAAATTCCAATCAAAGAAAAACCGCCGAAATGTTTAGAAATTCTTCAAGAAACGGAAATGCTTTTTACAACCAAAACCCTAATGTGACGGGCATGTATGGGGCAAATTCCGCAATGGGAAATTACGATTTATTCGGAAATCAAACTTCTTCATCAAACGGTGGCTTGCAAAACAGCAGAAACAGCGGTTATCCGACAGGAGCGGCTGCAAATTACCAATCACAATATGATTCGGAATATTCGAGTGATTTTGCACAGGCTTTGTCCGCCGCAGAGAATTTTATTTTGGGCAAATCTAACGATAATTATTCGGTTTCTGAAAGATTAAATAAACTTGAAAATAAAGTATTTAAAAAGACTTTCAACGGAGATAAAATCACAAGGCTTGAAAGAGTGGTGAGTGCCGCATCAGCCAAGAAAAACGGCGGAGTATTTAACGAAAACAAATGGGAAAGATATTTAGCAACAGGAATACAAGTCGGCTCAATATTGCTTATGATACTTGCCATGATTTTATAATATAAATTAACATTCCGAAAAACTTTGAACATCTCCCGCATGTTTATGTGAGAATAGGATATATAAATATGTAAGGGAGATGAAAAGTATGAAAGATAAAACATTTTTAATGATTCCCGGCCCGACACCAGTACCGGAAAGTGTATTATTAGCAATGGCAAAACACCCGATTGGACACAGAAGCACTGAATTTTCGGACGTTTTAAAAAGAGTTTATGCTGATATGAAAACAGTATTCCAAACAAAAAATGACGTACTTGTTTTTACGGCAAGCGGAACAGGTGCAATGGAAGCGGCTATTTTCAATTTAGTTAATCCGGGGGATAAAGTTTTATCTTTAGTAATCGGAAATTTTGGCGAAAGATGGGCTAAAATTGCAGAAATGAAAGGTGCAATCGTAACGAGATATACCGTTGAAGCAGGTTGTGCAATCGACCCTGCGGAAGTTAAGAAAATTCTTGATGCAGATGTGAATAAAGAATTTAAAATTGTTACTTTAACTCATAACGAAACATCAACAGGTGTTACAAATGACGTTAAAACAATCGCAGCAATGATTAAAGAACACGGAGCGGTTTCAGTTGTTGACGGTGTAACAAGTTTAGGTGCAATCCCTTGCAAAATGGACGAATGGGGCATTGATGTTCTTATTTCGGGTTCACAAAAAGGCTTTATGATACCACCGGGACTTTCATTCCTGGCAGCAAGCGAAAAGGCTTGGAAACTCCACGAACAATGTGCAAATCCGAGCTTCTATTTCAACTGGAAGCAAAATAAGAAATCAGTTCTTGATGCATCAACAGCTTGGACTCCTGCCGTAAACTTGTTTGTAGCACTTGATACCGCACTTCAAATGATGAAAGAAGAAGGCATTGAAAACATTTGGGCAAGACATGCCAAAATCGCATCAGCAATCAGAGCAGGTGTTAAGGCAATCGGATTGAAGTTGCTTGCAAAAGATGAAACAACAGCATCAAATGCAATAACGGCAGTTCTTCCGCCTGAAGGTATTTCAGTTCCCGATATCAGAAAAACAATGAAAAAAGATTTTGATATTGTTGTTGCAAACGGTCAAAAGGAATTGAAAGATAAGATTTTCAGAATGGGAACATTGGGTTATGTATCAATGAGAGATGCAATAACGGCAATGGGGGCATTGGAAGCAAGTTTATATAAATTAGGCTATAAATTTGAATTAGGCACAGGTGTTGCGGCAGTAATAGAAACATTGAATAAATAATTTGTTAAAAAGGACATAAAATGAAAGTTTTAATTACAGATAAAATTAACGAAAGTGCAGGAAAAATTCTTGACGGAGTAGCGGAAGCGGTATTTTTACCGACCATGCCCGAAGATGAACTTTGCGAAAAAATTGGTGAATTTGACGCTTTGATGGTCAGAAGCCAAACAAAAGTAACGAAGAAGATAATTGAAGCAGGTAAAAACATCAAGATTATCGGCAGAGCAGGCGTAGGTGTTGACAACATTGATATCGAAGCTGCAACGCAGAAAGGTATTTTGGTAGTAAATTCACCTGACGGAAACACGAATGCGGCGGCAGAACACACAGTTGCATTGATGCTCGCAATGTCGAGAAACATTCCGACAGCAGCAACTTCAACAAAGGCAGGCAATTGGGAACGTTCAAAGTTTACGGGAACAGAAGTTTTCGGTAAAACTTTAGGTGTTATCGGATTTGGTAAAATCGGTTCGCACGTTGCAAAAGTCGCTATTGCACTTGGTATGAATGTTATCGTAAGTGACCCTTACACAACGGAAGAAATCGTTGAAAAAACAGGTGCTAAATATGTTCGCAACCTCGATGAATTATGGGGAAAATGCGATTATATAACGGTTCACGTTCCGAAAACAAGAGAAACCGTACATTTAATCAATAAAGACACTATTGCAAAGATGAAAAAAGGTGTAAGACTTATCAACTGTGCAAGAGGCGGTATTATTGAAGAAGAAGCATTGAAAGAAGCACTTGAATCAGGACAGGTTGCATCGGCGGCAATAGACGTTTATGAAAACGAACCTGATATGTCAAAATGCCCGTTATGCAGCTGTGATGCGAATGTTGTTTTGACTCCACACCTCGGAGCAAGCACAAAAGAAGCTCAATTAAACGTAGCTATTGACGTTGCAGAACAAATCAGAGAAGTTTTGTCAGGCGGAAGTGCAAAAGCGGCAGTAAACATTCCTGCTTTGAAGCCTTCAGTTTTGGAACCTGTAAAAGACTATATGCAAATTGCCGAAAACATCGGCGGATTGGCATTCCAACTTGCTGACGGAAATTTGAAGTCAATAAGCATTGAAGTTAAAGGAAAACTTTCGGGCTTAGACATTTCACCGTTGAAGATAGCTGTTTTAAAAGGTGTATTTTCATCAATTACGGAAGGTGTAAATTACGTTAATGCTCCTGTTTTGGCTAAGGAAAGAGGTATTAACGTAGTAACTTCACAATCAGAGAAGGATTGCACATATATCGGCACAATCACCGTTAAATTGTTGACGGATTCGGATGAACAAACCGTAACAGGTGCTTTGATTGCGGAACACATGCCGAGAATAGTTGAAATCAACGGACACCAAATGAGCATCGAACCTGATGAACACATGTTAATCATTCCTCACGTAAACCAACCCGGAATGATTGCGAAAGTTGCATCTATTATCGGTGATGCAAATGTTAACATCAGCCGTATGCACGTTGCTAAAAACACTGATAATGATCCGATGTCAATAATGCTTATTAACACTGACAGCAAAGTTGAAAATGATACTTTGAAGAAGATTGCAGAAGTTGATGGTATCCAAGATGCAAAATACATTCACTTGAATGCATAATCAGTGAAAAAATAATTAAAAAATGACTCTCGTAATAATGAGGGTCGTTTTTTTTATTTTATAAAATTATTTTTTTTAGAACTCAAAAATTTGTTAATTCTGTCTTTTGCATTTTGCCGCAAATTCATAAAATAGAATTGATAATCTTGTCCGTGATATGAGCCGTGGCCGAAAAATTCGGGCATGGGAATTTCGTATTTTTTGACATCTGCGGTAGAGCAGACAATTATACCTTTTTTGCGGTCTGTTTTAGCATCTGCAAGCCCCGGATAAATTATTTTCATCGAAAATTCGTCAATAGAGCCGAGGTTTTTCGATTGCGGAGCAGACTTAAATCTTGACCAAGAAATAGGATTTATAACAAGGCTGTCTTTTTGATAAACAATATTTGCCCCTGTTTTCGTCGGGGCTTGTGTGTTGTAGGAAATTATTACACCCGTATCATCTTTTTTTCGTGCAAATTTAAGATGCGGATTAGCTTTCATATATTGCTTTGTTACGGGAACTCCGATTACATAAGCTGCTACCATGTTTTTGTAATATTCGGGGTGTTTTTTCATATAATCAGATAAAACCAAAAGCATTACGGACGAACCTTGAGAATGGCTTGCCAAAATGAACGGTCGATTGTTATTTTTATTTTTAAAATAATAATCAAGTGAGTTGTAAATATCTGAAATTTCCTGTTCGTTTGAAGCAACTTTGCTGTTTATTCCGCTAAAATCCATGTTCAAAAACGATGCAAGTCCGAGCTGGGTATAAAACGGTGCATAAATATTTGCCGCCGTGTCAAAAACTTTCGCTTGTAAGTTGAAAACTTTACGGGCATGAAATCTCATATCCTCATTATCAATCTCGCATTTATGCAGCTGAATAAAGTTTTTTGACATACAAGTTGTCGGATATATGTAAAAAACATCGACGGGATAATCCGTTTTTGCGGGCATGGAAAGCCAATTTTCAGGTTTTGAATAATCATTGTTTTTAATATCTGTTTTTGCAAACGCAGAAACAGCAAATGCAAGCATTATAATTAGTAATGTAAATATTTTTTTCATTGCTAAAGCATAACACAAAAATTTATTAAAAGACATGTTTATACAAGCTTGCAAAGAATGTCGTTAATTTGGGTATTTAAAGCAATATAATTTGTGTTGTTATAAATTACAAAATCTGCAAATTTGATTTTTTCTTCTTGCGGAATTTGAGTATTCATACGCTTGAGGGCATCTTCTTTTGTGAAATTTCTTCTGTACATGAGTCTGTGCATACGAATTTCATCATTAGCCGCAACCATTATGACTTTGTCAAAAAGATAAGTCCAATTAACTTCATAGAGCAGAGGAACGGCAACAAAAGTGAAATTCTCGTTTTTATGCTCCTCAAAGAAGTCAAGCACTTTGTCAATTATAAAAGGGTGTGTAATATCTTCAAGTTTTTTAAGCAATTTTTTATCGGAAAAAACGACTTTTGCCAATTTTTTTCGGTCAATAACATTTTCGGTATAAATATTATAATCTGCAAACGACATTTTAAGCTGATTATTCAGTTCTTTTGACTCAATAAATAAATCGTGAACGACTTTATCTGTATCTATTACGGGATAGTGTAAGTCTTTTAAGATTTTTTCGACAACCGACTTGCCCGAAGCTATGTTACCTGTAATTGCAATTTTAATCATATATTCATTATAACAAATAAAAAATAATAAGACATGAAATTTTGTGATAAACTTAAAATATGGAAAAAAGATATTTAGTCGGAAAAAATTTAGCAGAATTACAGGAAATTGTGTCAGAACTTGGCGGAAGCAAATTTCGTGCGACCCAAATTTATAACGGAATTTATTTGAAATCTTATAAATCTTTTGATGAAATGACCGATTTACCGTTGAGTTTCAGAGAAACTTTAAAGGAACAGTTAGTCTTAAGCGATGTTGTTTTGAAGGATAAGCAGGTCAGCTCCGACGGAACGATGAAATTTTTATTTGAACTCAGTGACGGAAATTTGACGGAAGCTGTTCTTATGAGATTTGATAACAGAGCAAATTTGACGGCTTGTATAAGTTCTCAAGTCGGCTGTCCTATGGGCTGCAAATTTTGTGCAACCGCCAAATTAGGCTTCAAACGTGATTTGAAAACCGATGAGATATTAAAACAAATTTATATAATTCAGGCAGAAACAGGCTTAAAGGTTACAAATATCGTTTTTATGGGTCAGGGAGAACCTTTGTTAAACTTGGATAACGTGCTTGGTGCGATTGACAGATTGAGAGAAGATTTCAAAATCGGCTCAAGAAGAATAACCGTTTCAACTTGCGGAATTATTCCGGGGATAAAAAGATTGACCGAGTTGAAATTCCAGCCGACATTGGCTCTATCTTTGCACAGCCCTGTTCATGAAGTTAGAGAAAGTTTAATGCCGGTTGAGAAAAAATATAAAGTCGAAGATGTTATCAAGGAACTTCGTTTGTTGACAGAGGCGACAGGCAGACGTGTTACGATGGAATATATTTTGATTAAAGGAATAAATGACAGCATAACCGATGCAAAAAAATTAAGTGAATTGATTTCTAAGTTGAAGTGTAATGTAAATTTGATTTTGTATAACGAAAACGAATACTGCGATTACAAAAAGCCCGATAAATCGACGGTTATGAAATTCAAATGTATGGTGGAAGCATCAGGCAAAAAAGTTACGATAAGACTTGAGCGTGGTGCAGATATTGATGCGGCTTGCGGTCAATTGAGTTCAAAGTATCAAAACAAAAAAGGCAAAAAATAATAAAAATACTTGTATTTTAAATAGATTTTGGTAAAATAAAAATATACGGAACATACGAGATTGTTTTTAAATCATTAGGGAATTTATTTATTTTATTGATTAATTAAGGAAAAATATAGAGATGTATATTAATAAGTGTACAAAGTGTGGTGCGGAATTTGAAACTAAAAATCCGAAGCGTGTAATATGTCCTAACTGTTTGTATCCTGACAGAAAACAAGGCGGTGACAGCGGAGAAAGCCAAGAGCAAAGCCAAAATCAGGGACATTCTGAAAATACGGAAGAAACTTCTGAAAAAAGAACATATATGAACGGATATTCCGCAGGCGGAGCATCATTTGGCGGAGAAGAACGCAGATATGACCGTCCGCAAAGAAGTTACGGCGACAGACCTCAACGAAACTACGATAACGGATATAATAATTACGACAGACCGCAAAGAAGTTATAATAGCGGTTATGACAGACCTCAAAGAAATTATGACAACAGAGGTTACGGTGACAGACCGCAAAGAAGCTATGATAACAGAGGAAACTACGGCGACAGACCGCAAAGAAGTTACGATAACAACAGAGGCGGCTATGGTGACAGACCGCAAAGAAACTTCAATAACAGAGGTAATTACGGCGACAGACCACAAAGAAATTTCCGTCAACAAGGCAATTTCAGAAGAAACAACAATTTTAACAAAAGACCTCAGCAAAAACCGAAACAGCTTTTGATAAGCAAGGAACAGCTTGCACAGATTGAATTTATTTACAAAAAAGCATTGCCGTTACCGAATCATGATATTCATGAAGTTATCGGAGCAGCACTCGGAATTGAGCCGAGAAAGGTATTTTTCGGAATTAACCTTGTAAGACAAAAGATGATGTTGCCGAAGTTAGCATTCCCGAAAAGAAAGCTTGCAGTAACACCTGATCAATTAACGGCTATAAAAACTTTATATGAACCGTTGTTGCCGCTGCCTCCAATCGGCTGCCACAAAATAATTGCAGCACAATTAAAGATGGATGAATGGAGAGTTCACGTCGGAATTGGTTTAATCAGAAAGCAAATGGGACTTGACAGATGGAATCCCGACAGAGCCGATGCACCGAAAGAATATAAGAAGAAATAACAATGAGCGAGCTTATTTCAATCGGAAAGGTACTTAATTTTCACGGCATCAAGGGCGAAGTCAAAGTCGGCTACACCAGAGGCAATGAGGACAGAATTGAGTCTTTGAAAGCTGTTTTCATTGATATTGACGGAAACGAAGAAAAATTCACGGTCGAATCCGTCAGATTTCATAAACAGCATGCACTGATTAAATTTAAGGAAATAAATTCCATTAACGAAGTTGAAAAAATAAAAGGCTTGGATATAAAAATCCCGAAAGACGTTGCAACAAGTACGTTAAAAGAAGATGAATTTTTTATAAGCGACTTGATTGGAATGCGGGTTTTGAATTCTGATGAAGAACAAATCGGAGAAATTGTTAATGTCGGCTCAAACGGGGCTGCAGAACTTTTGGAAATAAAAGACGGCAACGAAAAATTACATCTTGTTCCTTTCGTAAAAGAGCTTGTGCCTTATGTTTCGCTAAAGGAGAAAATTGTTGTCATAAACAATATCGAGGGTCTTATCGAGTGAAATTTGATATAGTTACATTGTTTCCCGATATAATCAAGGGTGCATGCAGCGAAAGCATGATTTCAAGAGCAGGCGGAAAAGGTGTTATTTCAATAAATACCGTTAATCCGAGAGATTTCACCCACGATAAACACCGAAAAACAGATGATACGCCTTATGGCGGCGGTGCGGGCATGGTTTTGTCTTGTCAGCCGTTTTTAGATGCATTAAACAGCATTGACGAGGAAGAAAATTCCGAAACGATAATTATGACACCGCAAGGCGAGCTTTTTAACCAAAGAATTGCGGAAGAATTTTCAAAAAAATCTCGGCTCATAATAATTTGCGGTCATTACGAGGGTTTTGATGAACGTATTAAAATTTTGTCGAAAGCAAGAGAAATTTCGATAGGAGATTTTGTTTTATCGGGCGGCGAATATTCTGCAATTTGCGTGATAGATTCTGTTTCGAGGCTGCTTGAAGGTACTTTGGGAAATTCCGAATCAAAGGATTATGATTCACATTCGGAATATTTGCTTGAATATCCTCAATATACCAAACCGAGAAACTACGAGAATTTAGAGGTGCCTGAAATTTTGCTTTCGGGAAATCACGAATTAATTGCGAAATGGCGGAGATTAAAACAATTTGAGAGAACAAAAGCGAAACGCCCTGATTTGTTTGAAAAATTTTTGAATACCGAATTATCCAAAGAGGATAAAAAGTTGTTGAAAGAATTTAACAGTAATTTTTAGCATGTTATAATTGTGCCGAAAAGGGAAAGTTATGAAAGCGGCAATATTTAAAAACGGAAAAATGGAATTGGCTGAGTTAGAAAAGCCGAAATTAAACGGAAAAGGTGCAATAGTAAAGATATACGGCTGCGGTTTATGCGGTTCTGATATCGTTAAGATGAAACATAACAGCGTGCCTGACGGAAGTGTTTTAGGGCATGAAATTGTCGGAAAAATTGTCGAAATAAATTCTGACAGTGATTTTGAAGTCGGTGATGAAATCGTTATGGGACACCACGTTCCGTGTTTTGAATGTACATATTGTTTTGGCGAAAATTATTCTATGTGCAGAAAATTCAAGAGAACAAACATTCACCCCGGAGGATTTTCGGAGTATATAGAAATTTCGGAAGACCATTTGATGAACACCGTTTTCAGGATTACATCATCAGTCAGCAACGAAACAATCTCTTTCACGGAGCCTTTAGCCTGCTGCATAAGATGTGTAAAAAGAACGAATTTATCTTTTAATGCAAATGTTTTGGTAATCGGACTCGGCTCAATCGGACTTTTGATGGGGCAGGCAGTTCGAGAATTCGGTTTTAATGCATACGGAATTGATTTAATTCAAGACAGAGTAAATCTTGCTAAAAAATTGGGATTTGAAGATGCATTTTTGTTAGGCGACCTTGAAGAAACCGTTTCGGATATGAAACTTTCCGTAAATCCGTCGGGATTTGATGCGATAATTATGACCTCAGGTGCGGATAAAGCTCTTGATTTGGCATTTAAAGCTGTTCGTGACGGCGGAACAATAAATGTTTTTTCGTCTGTTAAATCTGATGAAACGGCTTATCCGAATAATCAAATTTATTATCGAGAATTGACTGTTACAAGCAGTTATTCTTCATCACCTGTTGATTTGGAAGATGCTTTCAACCTTTTGCAAAACGAAAGAGTTAAGGTTGAAGGTTTGACGACTGTTTATCCGCTCGAAAAAATCAACGACGCCGTTGCAGATACTTTATCAAATAAAATTATGAAAGCGTATATAAAAATATGAAAATGAAAGCCGTAAGATTTTATGCCCCGGGAGACATAAGATATGAAACAACTGATATAAAAGACCCGAAACCCAATGAAGTCAGAGTAAAAATCGAAGCGGCTTTGACCTGCGGTACGGATTTGAAAACATTCAGACGTGGTCACCCCGTTTTGATAAAACATGTACCGTCAGGATTCGGGCATGAATTTTCGGGTGTAATTGAATCTGTCGGAAAAAACGTGACTGATTTTAAAGTCGGGGATAGAGTTGTTGCGGCAAATTCTGCACCTTGCGGAAAATGCTATTTTTGCAAGCATGGAGAATATAATCTTTGTGAAAATTTAGAATTTTTGAACGGTGCTTATGCCGAATATATCAATGTTCCCGAAAGGATTGTTAATAAAAATTTGATAAAAATTTCGGATAAAATGACTTTTGAACAGGCAGCTTTTTGTGAACCTTTATCAAACGTTGTCCACGGTATAGAAAAGACCGATATAAAACCGGGGCAAACAGTCGGTATTGTTGGAATTGGAACAATCGGACTTATGTTTTGCAGACTTGCAAAATTGAAAGGTGCAAGAGTTATCGCAGCAGGCAGAAATCCTTTGAAACTTAAGTTAGCAAAAGAATTTGGCGGAGCTGACGAGGTTATAGATTTAACAAAATACAAAAACCCAGACAAAATCTTTTTGTCCTTTACGGAAGAAAACAAAGGGCTTGACGTTGCGATTGAATGCGTCGGTTTGCCTGAAATTTGGGAAAGAATGTTCAAAATAGTAAGAAAAGGCGGAACGATAAATCTTTTCGGTGGCTGTAAAGGCGGAACATCAATCAATATCGATACAAGACGACTTCACTATGACGAGTTAAAAGTTATCGGAGTTTTTCATCATACTCCGCAATATTTCAGACAGGCTTATGAATTAATTAAATCCGGTCAAGTTGATGTTGATAAACTTATAACTCACGTTATGCCGCTATCGCAGACAGAACAAGCATTAGAGGCTGTTTCTTCAGGGCGGGCCATAAAAGTTTTGTTAAAACCATAAAACCATATTTTGAGGAAAAAATGATTATTGAAGAACATACTATTGAGAGTAAAACTGTTTTTGCAGGCAGAGTTTTTGATGTTCATTCTGATTTGATAAAAGATGCAGACGGAGAAATCAGAAACCGTGATGTCGTAATCCATAGCGGCGGAGTCACTATTGCTGCCGAACATGACGGAAAAATAGTTTTTGTTCGACAATATCGTTACGGTTCTCAAGAAACAATGATTGAACTTCCAGCAGGCAAACTCGATCACGGAAATGAAGATGTTTTATCGGCTGCAAAAAGAGAGCTTGAGGAAGAAACAGGTTATAATGCAAAAGAGTGGAAATATTTGGGACATATTTTTTCAAATCCCGCTATTTGCAGTGAAAAAATTCATTTATTTTTTGCAAAAGACTTAACCGCAGGTAAACCGCACCCGGATAAAGGTGAATTTGTTGAATATCTTGAAATAGAGAAAAATAAAGCGTTTGAAATGGTCAAATCGGGCGAAATTTGCGATGCAAAAACAATTTCTACATTGATGAGGGCATATAAATTATGATAAAAATGTTAGTTTGCGATATAGACGGAACAATTTTCAACGGGAAGCAATTTACCCCCGAGTTATTGAATTGCGTGGACAAAATCCGAAAAGACGGTGTAAAATTTGTCATTGCGACAGGAAGAACCTTCTATTCCGCAAATCAGATTATAAAGCCTTTGCACGTTGACACTCCCGTAATTTGCTACCAAGGTGCAACCATTCATAAGCCTGACGGAGAAATTATATATGAAATAGGGCTTGAAAGAGAACTTGCTCTCGATATTTTGGATTTTTTGAAAGAAAAAAATTTTTATCCGAATATTTACATCAATGACAGATTGTTTGCGGAAAAAGAAACAGAACACGTTAAAAAATATTCTGATTTTCAAAAAATTCCTTATACGATAGTTGAAGATATAAAAACTTTCGATTTTAAATGTTTTAATAAACTTCTTGCAATTTCGAATGATACAAACGAAGTTCAACAATTAATAAAAGATTTGAAAGCAAAATACGGCGACAAAATTTATTGTGCAATGTCAACTCCATATTTCTGTGAAATATGTGCAGCAGGTGTTTCAAAAGGCAATGCGGTTAAATTCGTTGCGGATATGTATGGAATTAAAAAAGATGAAATAATGTCTTGCGGCGACCAAAATAACGACATAGAGCTTTTAACCTGTGCAGGAACGGGCGTTGCAATGGGTAATGCGACGGAAACTTTAAAGGGCTATGCCGATTACATTACCGATACGGTAGATAATAACGGCGTCGTGAAAGCTGTCGATAAGTTTATTTACGGAGAATAAAATGAGCTATTACAGAATTGGGCAAGGCTGCGACTTACATGTTTTGGTAGAAAATCGGGATTTCGTTCTCGGCGGAGTTGTAATTCCTCACGATAAAGGCTTTAAGGCACATTCTGACGGTGATGTTTTAATCCATGCCATAATCGATGCCCTTTTTGGTGCTTTGTGCCTTGATGATATCGGTGCTCATTTTCCCGACAATGACCCCAAATATAAAAATATTAACAGCACAATTCTTCTTAAAGAAGCTGTTAAAATCATTCGAGATAAAGGCTATGAGATTAATAACCTTGATTCAACTATCCATGCTGAAGCCCCCAAAATGCGTCCGCATATTTTGAACATTAGGCAAAATCTTGCAAAACTTATGGATATCTCCGTTGACGATATTTCCGTAAAAGCCAAAACCTCGGAAGGTGTCGATGCCGTAGGGCAAAAACTCGCCGTTCGTGTCGTTTGCACGGTTTTACTTAAAAAAATCGGTTAATTTCAACCTTTTTAATATTTTATTAATTGATATAAATAATTAATTTTAGCTTTTTGGGGCTTTTTTTAAAGCTCGTTTTAGTATGAAAAATACAGAAAATTTTTCTGTCAATATTTTTTGTGTAAACAAACATCTCTTTGTTAATTTTCAAAACCCAATAAAATCAAGGCTTTTAAAATTAATTGTAAAGTTTTGTAAATATATAAAACATAAAGTGTACTTTTTACAATTTTATGTGTTATTATAAGTGTATCAAATACAATTTAAAAATTAAAAACTCCACATAATAAACTATAAAAACACACAAACACACAACATAATAAAAGCCCGAAAGGGCGTTCTTATAAGACTAAGTGACCCGATGGGTCTTTTTTTTTGCCTGAATTTTTTATTTAAAAAGCGGTTAAGGTTTGTAAATAAGATTGTTTTTATTCTCGTAATGAAATATTAGAAAGTTTTGTTTTGGATATTTTGGCGGTAAAAATTTCTGCATAAAAAAAAGAGGTTAGCAAAAACCAACCTCTTTTTGTTTAGCGGAATACTGATTATTTTCCGGGGTTTAATTCATAGGGGCTGCCGGGTTTGAACTTGTTTTTGTAAGTTTCGACAGACGGTTGAAGAATTTCCGGTAATTTTTCGATATTAGCCGATTTATTTTGAACAGCACGTCTTAACATACCTGTATAAACCGTTTCAAAGTGTTTAGTTTGAATGTATTCACCGATTGCTTCGGGTTTAATTGCGTTATTTTCGATAGGAAGAACTTCTATTCTAACGGGGGTTGTTTCAGAGTATGTAAGAGCGATTGCCGAGGTGTATTTTGAGTAATTTTGAGAAATGCTCGGTGTCATAATTGTCATAATCGTATTATATTTTGTTCTGTTTTGAGGGCTAAAGTGACCTTCCGTTGCGTAGTGCATGCTATCGGGAGCTTTGCCGACAACGTAATCGAAGTCTTTCAAAGATTCAAGGTATAATTGTTTTGACCAATTTTCGCCCGCACCTTCAAAAAGTTTTCCGAAGTATTGGTGTTGAATGATTTTAAAGCCGTTATCTCTTGAGAATACATTGTAAATAGCACCTAAAATTGCAGGGTTATTGCTAATGTTTTTAGCATTCATATTCATTTCGGAAGCCTTGATAGCACCGTTCAAGATACGTTTTGTTATTTCTTTATCGACCCCTGCGTATGCGAGAACGAAAATTCCGGGGTCATCGAACATACAATATCTTCCGCCGACATCATCGTGGATAAAGAGTTCTTTCAAATATCCGTTATCCGTGCCGTTCTTTGAGCCGACTTTGCCTCTTAAATTTTTATCTGTCGGAGTTGCATCTGTGCAGAGAGCAAAGTGCATTTGAGCTTTCATCAAAGCCGTATCGGCATCGAAGCCTTGATTTTGATAGTAAGTTATAAGTGCATTTTCAAATCTTCTGAAAGCATCGCTTGTTTCAAAAGTTGTACCTGATTTTGAAACAACGAGGAAGTTAAGGTTTTGTACGCCGCCGACGTTAACCTGTTTCATAAAGTTTTCATAGCTTACGGGGTCGATATCGGAATAGAAGTAAACGTAACGTTTTCTGTCAAATCCCGTCATATTGAGCATGAATTCGGCGGTATGTTTTGAGCCGCCTATTCCGAGAACAACGAGTGGTCTTGCAACTTCTGTTCGTCTTGCAGCAAGAGTTTTTGCCTGTTCATAAATACTGTCAACGTGTGAAGTGTTCAATTTTACATAAAGTTGATTATTCGGGAGTGTAACCCATTTCAAGAACTGACCTTGTTTTGTTTGACGGACTTTGAAATCATTTACGACATCTTTTGCACTATCGCTGTAGTGATAAATAACCTGATTAAAATCTTTATACTTTGTGTTATTTGTTTGGGGAAGAACGTATTTATATTCAACATTCGGTTGAGATTTAACGTTCAAGACTTTTTGTTCCGCAATTTTGTCTTTTCTGAGTTTGGCTTCCGAAAGCACGGCAACATCAGGTGTAATCATTGATGCGGCAAGTAATTCCAATAACATAAACAATCTCCTTTTTTAATTAATGTATTCAATTTTAACATGTAAAAAATCTTTTGAAAAATTAATGTTAAGATATAATAATTTTCAAAATGAATAATTACAGTTTAAATCAGTGTTGAAAATCTTTTTGTAATATAATTACTTTACGGAGAATAGTTATGTTAATAATAATGCAGCCTTGTACGGCGGAAGAAAATATTGAAAAAGTTATAAAATACATTGAAAGCCAAGGTTTTACGGCACACGTTTCAAAGGGTGAAATCCAAACCGTAATCGGCTGTGTCGGCGGAAAAACCATTGATAAGCGGAATATAGAGCTGCTTGACGGTGTTAGAGAAGTTGTTAAAATCACAACGGGATATAAACTTGCAAGCAGAACATTCAAAAATGAAAATACGATTATTGAAGCCCGTAATGCAAAATTCGGCGGAAAATACTGCGGAATCATTGCAGGTCCTTGTACCGTTGAATCGGAAGAACAAATGGAAGAAGCGGCTGAAAAATTATCTGCAATCGGAGTGAAAGCATTGCGTGGCGGTGCATTTAAACCGAGAACTTCACCTTATGCCTTTCAAGGTTTGGGAGAAGAAGGCTTAAAAATTATGAGAAAAGTTGCAGACAAATACGACATGGCTGTTGTTTCCGAGGTTATGGAAATTTCTCAAATTCCGCTGTTTTTAAAATATTCCGATGTTCTTCAAGTCGGAGCGAGAAACATGCAGAATTTCAATCTCTTGAAGGAACTTGGAGAAATTGATAAACCTGTTTTGATAAAACGAGGTATGTCGTCAAAAATTGAAGAATGGCTTATGGCGGCGGAATATGTTCTTTCGGGCGGAAACAGAAAGGTATTTCTTTGTGAAAGAGGGATAAGAACTTTTGAACCGATGACAAGAAACACGCTTGATTTGTCGGCAATTCCCGTGGTTAAAAAAATTTCTCACCTGCCTGTAATTGTTGACCCGAGCCATGCAACCGGTTTGCGGGATAAAGTTGCTCCAATGTCAAAAGCAGCGGTGGCGGCAGGCTGTGACGGACTCGAAATCGAAGTTCATCCGCACCCTGAATGTGCTGTTTGCGATGGTGCTCAATCTCTTTTGCCTGAGGATTTTGCAGTTCTCTATAACGATTTGAATAAAATAGCTGAAATTGTCGATAAGGTCATAATGTAATGTTTAGGCAGCTTTCACCTGTTTTATTATTGTTTATTTCAAATATTTTTATGACATTCGCTTGGTACGGTCATCTTAAATTCAAGTCGCCGTCCTTGTGGATTGTTATTCTTGTCAGCTGGGGAATTGCGTTTTTTGAATATTGTTTTCAAGTCCCTGCTAACAGAATCGGGCATGAATACTTTGATGCAGCACAGTTGAAAATTATGCAGGAAGCTATAACACTGATTGTATTTTCCGTTTTTTCAGTGTTTTATTTGAAAGAAAATTTGAAATGGAATTATATCGTCGGATTTATTTTAATCGTTTTGGCGGTGTTTTTCGTGTTCAAAAAATGGTAATTATTTTTGTATAAATTTAGCTTCTAAATCTCCGTTTACACTTGAAATAAAAGAAACATCGTTCATTGAGAAATTCAAATTTCTGACTAATTTTCCGTCAGGAGAATATTCTTCAATTCGATTATCTTTTGCAATATAATAACCGCAAAAATGTCCGTTTTTATCGTATTTTTCAATGTTTATTCCGTTTTTTACATAACCTTGAAACTCGCCTGCGGAATTGTATTTTTCTGCATTTCCGTTGTCGTTTTTGATAATATAGCCGTTAAAATATCCTTTGTTATCAAATAAAGAAATCTGTTTTTCATTTTTGCTGACTATGCATCCGCAATATTCGCCGCTGTCATCAAAAATTTGGCAATCTAAAAGTTTTCCCGTTAAAGCTGTGCCGTCCGTATATAGTGAAATAGACTCGTTTATGTCCTTCATCGCTATCTTCCTCTATACATTTTACATAACTTACTATATTCTTTTTTCCCTGTTTTCGGGAAAAATAACACCCATATTATCCTCTATAAGGATTATTTTTAAAAAGTCAAAATTTTTCTACTCGTGGAAATAAAAATAGCATTAAAAACGATAAATGACTGAAAAAATAAGCGGAAAATATTTCGGCAAAAAAAAGCCCTCGATTTTTCGAGAGCTTTTTAAATCTTTATTTTTGAAATTTGATTATTTCTTTTGTTGGCTTGCACCGGGAACTGTTTGCCAATTTGCTGCCATAATCTTTTTGAAAGATTTTAATGCAGTGTCTTCAAGTTCGCCGAGTTCTTCAGCTTCCATAATGAGTTGACGAAGCGGAATTAATGCTCTTTGGTCTTTCAAAACGCCGAGTGCTGCTGCTGCTCCTGCTCTAACCAAGTCATTTTCTTCTTTGTTTTTCATAACTTCGATTAATGCGGGAACTGCACGTCTGTCGTTCAATTTGCCCAACGACGTTACAGCATAAATTCTTACGTTCACCCATTCATCTTTTAAAATTTCAATAATTTTTTCAACTGCTTTTTTGTTTCCGATTTCGCCGAGTGCTCTTGTTGCATCACAACGAACATTGATTTTTTCACTGTTTAAAATTCCCATAAGTGCATCTGTTGCAACATCACCGATTTCAATCAATGCATCTGTTGCTGTGATACAAACTTGCGAGTTTTCATCGTTAAGTGCTTCAACAAGCGGTTCTACAACGATTTTGCCGCCGAGTCTGCCGAGTGCTCTTGCCGCTCTTACTCTGACATCGACGTTTCGGTCTTCTCTTAATGATTCAATCAAAGGAATCGTTGCTGCGGGATCACCGAGTTCTCCCAATGCTCTTGCTGCATACAAACGAACTGAGCCGTTTTTATCATTTTTTAATACATCTATGAGCGGTTCAACTGCTTCTGAATCACCCATTTCTCCTAATATTCTTGCAGCATTATATCTTACTTTTTCCGAATTACTCGTTCTTAAATCTTTAAGCAATTCGTCAAAGTTCTTTTTAGGCTGCTTTTTTCTTGAATTTATACTGAGAGTCATACTTACCTCTGCTATATTTCTTCTTATTCTTTTATATACATGTTCTTAAAGTTTTTTTTTCCATGCTTTTTGTTATTATTTTGTGAAATGTAAAAAAATATTAAGCAATTTTTTGGAAATTAATGTAATCAAAACACTTGTTTGTCACATCTCCTATAATAACATTTTTTTCGAGTTTGTAACTACTTTATCGAAATTATTTTATATCTTTTTTTTGTCAAATCTTTCATGCCCTATTATGCTTGAAGTTAGCTCTATCGGGCATGTTTACAAAAATTTATATAAGTGCTATTTTTTCATTTATGGAGATGAATTTTTTAGAAAAAATCAGATTTTGGTTCAATGCTGCACGAGGTTATTCGCTTCAAATGTCAATCATGTCGTGGAGCATTCCGTTTTTGTTCGGTTTCGTTGATAGAGGAAACATTTTAAACGGGATAATTGCTTTGGCAGGAATTGTTTTTACCCATCTCGGAGTTAATCTTTTTGATGATTTCTCCGATTATTTAACTGAAAAAAATAAAATCGAAAAAGGTATAATCAGCGATTTCAGCTTTCAAAAGGGAAAATGTGCATATCTTTTTAACGGCGATGCAAATTTAAGACAACTTTTTATTGTTGTTTGTATTTGCTTTTTGACGGCGATATGCTGCGGTGTATTTTTGACCGTCAAGTGCGGATTAACCGTTTTATATCTTATGGCTGTTTCGGGGTTGATTTGCGTAATGTATCCGTTTTTGTCATACGTTGCCTTGGGTGAAGCGGCTGTCGGCATTGTCTTTGCACCGTTATTATATACGGGTGTGTATTTCGTTATGACAAATAATTTTTCGTTTGAGCTTTTGCCTTTGTCAATCTCTACGGGGCTTTTGACGATTGGACTTTTGCATGCTCACATGTTTATGGACATTGATTTTGATAAAAAAACATCAAAAACTACCCTTTGCTCACTTGCGGGAAATAAGCGAAATGCGTTGCGAAATCAGGTTATAATCATGGTTTTGGCTTATATAAATATATTTATTTATTCTGTTACAAGTTCAAATTATATTTATTTGATAACTTTTTTGAGCATGCCGACGGCGTTTGTTTTGTATTTGCTTTTCAAACAGGATATTGAAAAATCTGAAAACAAAATTCGTCCGAATATATTTTTCGGAATTCTTGAAAATATGCAACAATATAAACAGCAAGGAATAGAGAATTTTATGATAAGGTTTATGGTTGCAAGAAATATTATGGCTGAATTTGCTTTCTTTGCCTGTATTGCCAAAATTATACGGGAGTTTTTATAATGTATATTTTTGAATTGGGCTATAAATTAATTGTTAAATTAATAAAAAAAATTAAATCAATGAGAACAAAAAATCTTCCTAAACAAGAAGTTCAAGAGCCGCCGCAAAGCGATTTTCCGCCGAATGATTTGGAAGATACTTCAACCTGCAGCCATATTTTTTTGCCGATTGACAGCACAAAAAAAATTCTTGCCTGCACAAAATGCGGTCTGGTTGTGAAAAAAGAAAATCTTAAACGAAAACCACCCGTAAACTTTTTTGAGGGAAGATAATTTTCTCCTGATAATTTCCGAAAAACGATTTTGGATAGAAATTTTAATTTATATATTTATAAAACAAAAGACTTCGATTTTCTCGAAGTCTTTTTACTTACATTTCCCCTAACAATTATCTGCCTGTCTGACAGTATCTGTGCCGATTTCGGCTTTTTACTTACTAATCCAATAATGCTTCTAAAATTTCAGCATTCTTTTTGGCGAGAGCATTTTCTCTTACTCTTTGTTTATTAATATACGTTCTCAAGGCTTCTCTGATAAGTTCGCTTCTCGTACGGTTTTCGTTATTTGCAACTCCGTCGATTCTTGTAAGAAATTCCTCGGGCATCGATATTAATACTCTTGCCATTATTTTATCTCCTTTAATTATTTTTTCCTTGTGTCTATATAAAGTATTTTTCTCTGAAAAATTTGCTATACAAAATATATACTTTTTATGCTTCTTCATTGTCTGTTTCTCAAAATAGCCTGTTTGCAAATGTCTTTGGTATAAATTCAATTTAATAAAACTTAACAATTTGAAGTTTAATTTAGAAAAAGAGGATTTGTTTTTTGAAAAATGAGTTAGAAAAAAGATTATTTTTATCGGATAATAGTAGAGCGAGGGTATTTTTGTGGAATTTAAGGTTTCCGAAAAAGTAAAAAAGTTTATATTAAAGCATGTTTTCGGCAAAAAATATTACAGAGTCGGGCATTGTAACCGTTGCGGTGCCTGCTGTAAAAGAATTTATGTCAGACATCAAAAAAATACTATAAAATCCGAAAAAGAATTTGAGGTTTTGCGGTATTTGCACCCGTTTTATTCGTATTTGACGATTGTGGGAAAAGATGAAATCGGGCTGATATTCAGTTGTTGCAATTTTGACGAGGAAAAACACATTTGTAAAATTCACAAAAAACGCCCCGGGATTTGCAGACGTTATCCCGATGAATTGATTTTTTCGATGGGAGCATGTCTATCTGACGGCTGCGGATACTCTTTTGAGCCGATTGATAAATTTAAAAATATTTTGGCTGATTTGGAGAAACGTCAAAAACGAAACAAAAACGGCGGAAATTATTTTATTTTAGACAAACAGTTCTGAAGTTTTGCAAGCTGTTCAACGTTGTGAGTCCGCAATATATTTGCGTTTTTCATAATCAAATGTTGTGAAAAAATTTGCGTGAGTTCGTCAGGATTTTCACCGACAAAAGTTTTTGTCATAAACGATTTTCTTGAAATACCCCATAAAACGGGATATTCGAGGTTACAAAATTCATCAGCTCTTTTGATAAGTTCAAACTGGTCATTTATTGATTTTCCGAAACCTATTCCGACATCGAGGATAAAAAGATTTTTTGAAAGACCTTTGTTCTTGAGATAATTGATTTTTTCGGCAAAAAATTTAAAAATTTTATCTGCAATATCGCCCTCATAGTCTTGCAAAACTGGCTTTGGCGGAACACCTTCCGAGTGCATTATAACAATCGGGGTTTGTTTTTCGGCTAAAAAATCAAAAATCGGCTCAAAAACTTCAGGTGCTTCGACATTATTCAAAATATTAACACCGGCTTCAATAGCGGTTTTTGCCGTTTCGGGGTGAATTGTATCGAGGCTTAAAATAATATCTTTATTTTGTTCTCTGATTTTTTTTATTACGGGAAGAACTCTGTCAATTTCTTCTTGGGCAGTAATTTTTTGAGCAGTCGGACGGGTTGATTCACCGCCTATATCAATGATTTTTGCCCCGTCAGAAATCATTTTGATTGCATTTTTGACCGCTGTTCCCGTGTCGAAATTTTTTCCTCCGTCAGAAAAAGAATCGGGTGTTATGTTCAAAATTCCCATTATATAAGTTTTTGCAAAATCAAATTCTTGTCCCGAAATTGTGTATGATTTTTTTTCTGATAAAAAATTTTTTAAATTTTCTGAAAGAGTTTTTAATCTGAAAGGCTGTAATTTCAACTTTTCTGCGAGGTTTTTTAATTGTAATTTTGTTGCACAAACAATAGCGTCCGAAAAATCGCATTTGCAGTTTACAGCATAACGGTTTACAGCAGCATCAAAGCCCAATGACAGACATGTTTGCTTTAGAATATTTGCTTCAACCGCTTTGAGGTTAAATATTTTTATAGAAAATGTTTCTAATTTTTGTTTGGCATGGTTTTGGTAATCTGCCGAAAAATTAATACTTTCAAGCTCTTTGTCGAGATTTTTTCCAAGTTTTTTTATCAAAATTTCATCATTCATACTTTACATTATATCTTAAGCATGTAAACTTGTAATATATCAATCTATAAACAGGAGAAATATTATGGCAGTTGTAATAAATGCAGAAAAAAGAGATGAAAAGAAAAACCCCAGACAAGTAAGAGCTGAAGGCAAATTGACAGCAACAGTTTACGGAAAAGGCATTGACTCTTTTTCTGTTGAACTTAACGAAAAAGAATTCATCACAGAATACAACAAAGACAAAACAGCTACATTTGATTTGAAGGTTGATTCTAAATCAATGAATGTTCAAGTAAAAGACCTTCAAAAAAATTACAGAACCGGTGAAAACCTCAACGTTCAATTCGTTGCTGTATAGTTTTTGAGAAAAACTTATAAATAAAAAACGGGATATTTTTATTCCGTTTTTTTTATTGTTTGACAGAAATCATTTTTTTGTTTTACCATTCTATTAAAAGAGGATTAAAAATGGAAAAGATAATTTTAACGGGTGACAGACCAACGGGTAAACTTCACGTGGGACATTACGTCGGTTCATTAAGAGAACGTGTTGCACTTCAAAATGCAGGAACCTTTGATAAAATTTATATTATGATAGCTGATGCACAGGCTTTGACCGACAATGCCGATAATCCTCAAAAAGTCCGTGACAATATTATTGAGGTTGCACTTGATTATCTTGCTTGCGGAATTGACCCGAAAAAATCTACAATTTTAATTCAATCAATGATTCCGGAATTAACGGAATTAACGTTTTTTTATATGAATCTTGTAACAGTTGCAAGGGCTCAAAGAAATCCGACGGTAAAAACAGAAATTAAGATGAGAAATTTTGAGTCAAACATTCCTGTCGGATTTTTAGCATATCCGATAAGCCAAGCAGCTGATATAACTGCGTTTAAAGCTACTTCTGTTCCCGCAGGAGAAGATCAAAAACCTATGATTGAACAATGCAGAGAAATTGTTCACAAATTCAATTCTTTATATGGCGAAACTCTTGTCGAACCAGATATTTTGCTCCCGAAAAACAGTGCTTGTTTAAGACTTCCGGGACTTGACGGTAAGGCAAAAATGAGTAAATCTTTGGGCAACTGTATTTATTTATCAGATGAGCCTGAAGAAATTAAGAAGAAAATAATGTCGATGTTTACAGACCCGAACCATTTAAGAGTGGAAGACCCCGGAGAAACGGAAAATAACCCCGTATTTATTTATCTTGATGCGTTCAGTAAGCCTGAACATTTTGAAGAATTTTTACCCGATTATCAAAATCTTGATGAGTTGAAAGCTCATTATCAAAGAGGCGGACTCGGCGATGTTAAGGTTAAAAAATTCCTGAACAATGTTATCCAAACAGAACTTAAACCTATCAGAGAAAACAGAAAAGTTTGGGAACAAAAAACTCCCGAGGTTTACGAAATTTTGAAACAAGGAAGTTTGGAAGCAAGAGAAGTTGCAGCAAAAACACTTTCGGAAGTCAAAAAGGCAATGAAATTAAATTATTTCGATTAATTTTATTTATTAATATTTAAAGAAGATGTCTTTGTTTTCGACATAGGCATTTTTTTTTGTAAAAAAATGTAACGTTTTTGTGGAGTTTGTTAAATGTTGAAAATTTTTTGTCGATAAATATGGCGAGAGAGTGTAGTGAAGTTATAGATGTATGGATAAAATTAATTTAAACGGAATAAATTCTCAACCGAATTTAAGAGAAACAAAAGCTGTAAAAGAAAATAAACCGCAGGCGGAAGTGAAGCCGCAATTAAAAGAACATTGTTCTTCAAAGGCTGCAAATGCATTGAAAGGCGTTGCTTTAGGTATTATCCTTGCGGCAGGTATTGCAACAGGGGCAAAAGCCGCACCTGTTAAAGCGAATGCAAATAATATTCCCGAAAATCAAACATCAGTTTCGCAGCAGGCGGAAATCGCTGTTGCTTCGACTGAAATAGAAGCTGCTGTTGATGAAGCGATGAATAATAAAGTTTCTGATTTATATACGGCAAATAAAGTTTCTTGTACGGGTGAAATGACAGAGGGTGACAGAAATTATAAAGCTTCTGACATTTCAGATGACGGCATTTTGACATTCTATGATGTATCTCAAGAAAGAGCTTCTAATAATTTGTCTAAAGCAAATAAATATAAAAATGTTTATGAGGCTGTAAATTCTTTTGACCTTGAAACAAAGTCCGAACACAATTCTGCTCAAGTTAAAATCGGTCAAAAATTTGAAGAAACAACTGCAAAAAACGGTGATTATGTCGAACTTGCAGAAGATGGAAAAACCTTTAATGTTTATGATGAAAGCGGTAATTTTATAGGTTCTTGTACTTACAAAACAGAGGAAGAACGCAACGAGGCAAATGACAACTTTAATAAAGGCATTGCTGCCACAGCGGTCGGTACTTTGGGCGTTATGGGACCTGCTGTCGGGGTTTTAATCCACGAGGTAAATAAAGATGGCGAAAAGCAAAAAAGTGATTAACTGTCTTTACCGCAATAAAACTGTTTCAAAATATTAAAAGAGAATTGAAAAACTTTTTTTATTTGATGCGATAAAATAGCTTAGCCAGTGTGTTTAAAAGAGAGAAAATGAGTATTCACTACGATGTTAGCGGAATCAAAACATGGATTTCGCCGAAAATCCAAAATCAAGGAGTTAATGTACAGAAGCCTGTTGTAAACCGGACTATTCCTCAAAAAATTGAGCAAAAATTAGCGAGAGTCACTGCTGATTTAGCACTTGTAAATGCCGGAACTGTCAGAGGTGCGTTTATGCAGGGTGAAATTTCATTAAGAGACATTGGTGAAATCTTCCCGTTTGCGGATAAACTTTCTTTGATTAATGTTTCGGAAAAAGAACTTGTCGAAACTTTGAAATATTCAGCGACTTCTCTCGCTCAAAAAGACGGAAAACCGGGGCTTGTTCAAGTTTCGGGTATGAAATATTCCGTTTCTCAAAGCGGTGAATTGGTAAATCTTTTTGTAACGGACAAAAACGGAAAAGATGTACTTATTGACATAAACAATCCTGACGAAAGCAAAACATATTCAATGGCATTGCCGTCGTTTATTGCAAAAGGTTTGGACGGATTTACGATGTTGAATAAAATCGATGAACCGACAACAAAACTGCTTGATGCGTCGTTGAAAGATATTGCCGTTGAATATATAAAAAATTCACCCGACGGTGTTGAAATCAAGAATGACGGCAGAATAAAAATTGTTTAATATGAAAATTATTTTATCGGCAGCCGAAATATTTTTGGCTGCTGATTTGTGTTTAGGTCAGTCGTATTTAATAAAATATCGACAATAAGCGAATAATTATGATAATATTGTTTATAAAAACGGAGTTTATTTATGAATAATGAAGATAATAAAATGATAATTACCATAATCGGTGCGGATAAAATCGGTATTGTTGCCAAAATTACGGCGATTTTAGCAGAATGTGAAGTGAATATCGAGGATATTAAACAATCGATTATGCAGGATTTTTTTGTAATGTTTATGCTTGCTGAAACGAGCCGTACATCTTTGTCTTTCAATGAAATCAAGGACAAATTGACAAAAGCCGGTGAAGAAATGAAGATGGAAATCTGGGTTCAAAAGAAGGCTATTTTCGACAAGATGCACACAATTTAGCGAGGAAAAACAATGAATTTTTTTAACGAGGATTCAATTCTCGAAACAATAAATATGATAAGAGTTCACAATCTCGATATCAGAACAGTAACGCTTGCTTTGAGCTTGAGAGATTGTATGGATTCCGATGTGAAATGCGTAGGTGAAAAAATCCACGAGAAAATCGTTCGATATGCCCAATATTTAAGGCATTATGCAGATGAAATCGAGGCAGAATATTCTATTCCGATTGTGAATAAAAGAATTGCGGTAACTCCGATATCTTTGGTCGGAGAATCTTGCAAAAAGCCCGATTATGTTTATTTGGCAAAAGTTTTGGATAAAGCTGCAGATGAAGTCGGTGTAGATTTTATCGGCGGTTTTGGTGCTTTGGTCGAAAAAGGCATGACAAACGGGGATAGACTTTTGATGTCGAGCATTCCTGAGGCACTTGCATGCACAAATAAAATTTGTTCTTCGGTTAATTTAGCTTCATCAAAGGCGGGAATTAATATGGATGCCGTAAATACAATGGCTGAAATTATTAAATTATCGGCTGATTTGACGGCAAAACAAGACGGTATCGGTGCGGCAAAACTCGTATGTTTCTGTAATGCACCGGGGGATAATCCTTTTATGGCAGGAGCATTCCACGGAATTGGCGAACCTGAATGTGCTTTGAATATCGGCGTTTCAGGCCCCGGAGTTGTTAGAGCTGCTGTGGATTCTTTGCCGAAAGATACTCCGCTTGGAGAAGTTGCCAATAAAATTAAACAAATTGCATATAAAATTACTTCGACCGGAGAGTTAATCGGGCATGAACTTGCACAAAAACTCGGAATACCTTTTGGAATTATAGATTTGTCCTTGGCTCCGACACCTGCAATCGGGGATAGTGTTGCAGGAATTTTCAGAGCGATGGGCTTGGAGCATGCCGGAGCTCACGGAACGACGGCTGCACTTGCGATGTTAAATGATGCCGTTAAAAAAGGCGGTATTATGGCAAGTTCGCATGTCGGCGGATTGTCGGGTGCTTTTATTCCTGTTTCGGAAGATGCAGAAATGATAGAAGCTGCAAAATACGGCTATTTGACATTTGATAAACTTGAAGCCATGACTTGTGTCTGCTCGGTAGGACTTGATATGATTGCAATTCCGGGGGCAACACCGGTCGATACTATTGCGGGTATCATAGCTGATGAAATGGCTATCGGCATGATTAATAAAAAGACAACGGCTGTGAGAATTATTCCCGTTCCTCATAAAAAAGTCGGTGATTATGCGGTTTATGGCGGTTTGCTCGGCGAAGCACCGATTATGCCCGTAAATAATTTATCGTCAACAGGTTTTGTAAAACGTGGGGGTAGAATTCCTGCACCGATTCACAGTTTGAATAATTAGGAGCATGCTATGCAAGAATTACAAGAAAAAAATAAAATTAAAGAATGGAACGATTACTTTTTGGATATGGCAAAAACTTGTTCCTCAAGGTCTAATTGCCTGCGTTCGCAAGTCGGGGCAGTAATTGTCGGAGAAGACAAAAAGATTAAAGCAACAGGCTATAACGGAACGCCGTCAAAGGTTGAGTCATGCCACGAAAGAGGTACTTGCTACCGTATCGAAAATAATATTCAGTCGGGCACAAGATATGAAACATGCCGCAGCATTCATGCCGAACAAAATGCTATAATTCAGGCAGGTCAGGACAGATGCCAAAATGCTACAATGTATATTTGGGGTCATAATTTTATATGTATTTTGTGCAAAAGATTTATCGTTCAATCAGGTATAAAAGATGTTTATCTCCGAAAAGACGAAAATTCACCGCTCGTGCACGTTACGGTAGATGATATCAGAAAAGAATTGAATGAAACAAAATAAAAAGGCGGGCATGACTTTTGAATAAAAAATAAATAAAAAAAGACTTCCTTTCGAGGAAGTCTTTTAAATTATGTAAATAAAATTAAAGATATTTTTCGATGTTATTAATTAAAGAAGATTTCGGCATAAGACCTACGAGTCTTTCTTTAGCTTCACCGTTTTTGAAAATAAGAATGCTTGGTAAACTGCTTATAGAATATTCTTTTGCAGTTTTGATGTTATCATCAGTGTTTAATTTGTAAACAGAAATTTTGCCTTGGTATTCGTCAGCGAGTTGAGCCATAACATCAGCCATTTTTCTGCAAGGACCGCACCAAGGAGCAAAAAAGTCAACAACGGTAACATTATCCGAGTCAATAACATTATTTTTAAAATTAGAATCATTAATTTCTTGAATATCAGCCATAACAGCCCTCCTGTAATTTTTATATTAATATAGCACAGGGAAAAGAGCATGTAAATAATACGCAGGTTTAGGGGTAAGTATATAAAAAAAAGTAACAAAAAAGAATAATAAAAAAGAAATGCTTGACATAAAAGTTTGTCCTTAATATGATACAGATACGACTTAAGAAGTTGTGCCGGTGTAGCTCAACGGTAGAGCAACGGTTTTGTAAACCGTAGGTTGTAGGTTCGATTCCTATCACCGGCTAATTTTAATAATTAGCACTTTAAAAGTTAATATGGGTAGATGGCCGAGTGGCTAAAGGCGACAGACTGTAAATCTGTTCACGAGAGTGTACGGTGGTTCGAATCCACCTCTGCCCAAACTCTTTCTTATAAGCCTTTGTGGCGCAGGGGTAGCGCACTCCCTTGGTAAGGGAGAGGCCACGGGTTCAAATCCCGTCAAAGGCTGATTAGCCTATAATTAATTTATTTAGGATATAAACGGTAGAGATAATACAGAAAAGGAGATTAATCTCATGGCACGTGAAAAATATGAACGTACGAAACCGCACGTAAACATTGGTACCGTAGGACACGTTGACCACGGTAAAACAACTTTGACGGCAGCTATTACAGCAGTTTTGGCAGCAGCCGGTCAAGCACAAGCAAAGAAATTCGATGAAATCGATGCTGCTCCTGAAGAAAAAGCAAGAGGTATAACCATTTCAACAGCACACGTTGAATATGAAACAGAAAAAAGACACTATGCACACGTTGACTGCCCCGGTCACGCAGACTATGTTAAAAACATGATTACCGGTGCAGCTCAAATGGACGGTGGTATCCTCGTTATCGCAGCAACAGATGGTCCGATGCCTCAAACAAGAGAACACATCTTGTTGGCACGTCAGGTTGGTGTTCCCAGACTCGTAGTATTCTTGAACAAATGCGATATGGTAGATGACGAAGAATTGCTCGATTTGGTTGAAATGGAAGCAAGAGAATTGTTATCACAATATGAATTTGATGGTGACAACATTCCGTTCATCAAAGGTTCAGCTTTGAAAGCATTAGAAGCAGTTCAAGCAAATCCGTCAATCAAGAGAGGCGAAGACAAATGGGTTGATAAGATTTGGGAATTGATGGATGCAATCGATGAATACATCCCGACTCCTGAACGTGATGTTGATCAACCGTTCCTTATGCCGATTGAAGACATCTTCTCAATCACAGGTCGTGGTACAGTAGCAACAGGCCGTGTTGAAAGAGGACGTGTAAAAGTTGGACAAGAAGTTGAAATCGTTGGTTTCGGTGAAACTAAGAAAACAACTGTAACAGGTGTTGAAATGTTCAGAAAACAACTTGATGAAGGTCTTGCAGGCGACAACATTGGTGCATTGCTCCGTGGTGTTGATAAAACAGACGTTCAAAGAGGACAAGTTTTGGCAGCAATCGGATCAATTCATCCGCACACTAAGTTCACAGCTAACGTTTACGTATTAACGAAGGATGAAGGCGGACGTCACACTCCTTTCTTCCCCGGATACAGACCGCAATTCTACATCAGAACAACTGACGTTACCGGAACTATCCAATTCGAAGGCGAAATGGTAATGCCTGGTGATAACGTTGTAATGAACGTTGAACTTATTGCTCCTGTTGCAATCGAAGAAGGTATGAGATTTGCAATCAGAGAAGGCGGACGTACAGTAGGTGCTGGTGTTGTTGACAAAATCAACGCATAGTTTCCGAGAAACGAAAGCAAATTTAAAAACCGGTTCTTTGAGCCGGTTTTTTTATGTTTATTTTTAATATTGATTTGAATATTTTACAAATATTCTTTTGAAAATTTCTTCTTGCTTTAATTTAAAAAAATTATATAATTTTCATAAGGAGCTTTTATGGGATTTTTTGGCGGTTGTTATCAGAGCGGTGATTTTCAAGATGAAGAAAATTCTTATTTGAACAGTCTTATTCTGGAAAATGAGCAAGAAAAACTTGTTCCAAAGGAAATGACTTTAAATGATTTATTATTTTATCCTATGGAGAATTCAAACAAAAATACAACATTGTTTGTTTTGTTTTTAACTTTATTTATCGGCAATAACTATTTTGGAATGAATTTATCGGTTTCGGTGTTGATTTTATATTCTATTCATTTAATGAGAAAGTATTTAAAGATTAAAGAAGTTTGGAGAAGCAACGCATATTTATTATTATTTCTTATTTATTCATTTATCACAAATGTCACTTCTTCGTTTATTTTGGCTGTATTTGTTTATTTATTTCATTTAGGTTCTTATCTTTTTATCATAATATTACCGTTAATGGCATTCATCAATATTGTATTAACTTCGGGAATAATTATAACTTTTGCGATTGGTGAAAATCGAATAATATGGACGTATATTAAATTTTTTAAAGAGTTATTTGGATATAATATTTTGTCTTTGGGATTTTTGTTTGCGACATTTTCTATTTTTATATGTATATTTGCAGCCGAACATTTTATTTTTGTATATGGAGTTCCTATGTTTATTAAACTTGGCACAATAAGTTTTTATTATTTGATAAGTGCATATATAATTATCACAACGGTAGTTTGTTGGTCGAAATTTTTGTATAAATTTATTTATCCTGATATGATACCTGAAAAATTTGACTGAATACAGCATTAAAAAAATGGCTTAAATGTTCGTTTTCAGCTTGTTTTCGGATTTACAATATTTAATATATTTGTAATTATGCAACAAATGAATTATTATATTGGAGAGGCGGTGTGGCTGCCTGCTTTTTGCAATTTAGGATATAGACAATGTATAAGACTAAGAAAATTTTAATCGTTGACGATGAAAAAATCGTTACCTCAACATTAAAGACTTTGTTGAGTTTAGAGGGTTTTACCGATACACATTTTTTCAATAAACCGACAGAGGCGGTTGAATTTTTGAAGGAAAATCAGCCTGATTTAATAATTTCAGATTTTGTAATGCCTGAGATGAACGGGTTAGAATTTTTGAAAGCGGCAAAAGAACTTTATCCTGATACTTGCATGATTTTGCTTACAGGTTATGCTGATAAGGAAAATGCGGTTCGTGCAATTAATGAGGTCGGACTTTATAAATACATTGAAAAGCCTTGGGACAACGACGATTTGATAATCAATATCAGAAACGGTATTGAAAGAAGTAACCTTGTTGCATCGTTAAAGGAAAAAATTGTTCAATTAAATAAAGCTAATGAAGAACTTGGAAGATATTCAAACCATTTGGAAGAAATGGTAAAAGCGAGAACGGCAGAGTTATCGGAAGCTAATTCAAAGTTAAATGCCGTAATTTCAAATTGTGCAGACGGAATTGTTTTGATTTCGGACAGAGGAACTATTGAATCTGCAAATTATGCGGCAGAAAGTATGTTTGGTCAATCGGAGAGCATGCTTAAAAATCTTACAACAGACGAACTTTTCTACCCCGACAATGAAGAAGCTTTTTCAGAATTGTTCAAGGATTTTGGAAATTCGGGAATGGTACACGATATAACGATAAAAAATGTTGTAAACGATAACAGCATTTCAACGGAAATAAGTTATGCAAAAATCATGCCCGGAGATTACTATGTTTGCGTTGTAAGAGATGTTTCGGCACAAAAAGAGGCACAAAGATTAAGAGAAGATTTTATTGCGACATTAACTCACGATTTAAGAACGCCGTTACTTGCGGCAATTCAGACTTTGAAGTTCTTTACGGACGGTTCTTTGGGTGAACTTACGGAAAAACAAAATTTACTTTTAACGACAATGATGCAAAGCAACAAAGACATGTTGGGTTTGGTAAATGCGTTGTTGGAAGTTTATAAATACGAATCAGGCGGAATACCGCTTGCGAAGTCGGAATTTGCACCGAATGATTTAGTTCGTCAATGTTGCAGTGAGGTTGAATCGCTTGCGAAATCCAAAAATATAGAATTGATTAATGAGTTTGATATGGCAGATGACGAAGAAATTTTTGCGGATAGAAATGAAATCAGACGAGTAATTATGAATTTGCTTGGAAATGCGGTCAATTATACCGAAGAAAACGGCAAAATTCTTGTAAAATCTTCAAAAAACGGCAACGATTACATGTTTTCGGTAAAAGATAACGGAGTCGGCATTTCCCACGCAGATATAAACAAGATGTTTAAAAGATTTTCGCAGGGAACGCAGGCAAAACGCTCTGCAAGCACGGGTTTAGGTTTGTATTTGTCAAAGCAAATTATAGAAGCTCACGGCGGAAAAATTTGGCTTGAAAGTGTTCAAAATAAAGGAAGTGAATTCTTCTTCCTGCTTTTAGATGCAGTAACTGTAAAAAATAAGGTGTAATTATGGCAGAAATCAAAGTTTTGTTAGTAGAAGACCATACAATGACAAGGCTCGGACTTCAAATGGTGCTTGAAAAAGCCGAAAATATCAAAGTTATCGGAGAGGCTGATAACGGTAAAAAAGGTGTTGAACTTGCGAAAGAACTTTCTCCCGATGTTATTTTGATGGACATCGGATTGCCGATAATGGACGGCATACAGGCAACACAGATTATAAAAAATGATAATTCCATTCAGCCGAGAATTTTGATTTACACCTCGAGAGATTGCGGTGATGATGTTTTTGCAGCTCTTGGTGCAGGTGCTGACGGATATATTATGAAAGGTGCAAATGAACAGCAGCTGACGGCAGCGATTACGGCTGTTTCAGAGGGAACGGCATGGCTTGACCCTGCTATTGCCAAATTGGTTCTTTCTAATATCCAAAAACAAAAACCTGCCGAGCAAAAAACTAATAAATCTGCAAATCCTTGTAAATACAAGGAATATAATCTTACAAAACGTGAATATGAAGTCCTTTGTTTAATTGCGGAAGGTCTTGATAACCAAGAGATTGCGGATAAACTTGTTGTAACTTTATCAACGGCAAGAGCACATGTTCACAATGTTTTGGGCAAACTTTACGTAGCAGACAAACATAAAGCAACGGCAAAAGCATATCAAGAAGGGCTTGTTTAATGTTCAAAACGAGGGCTTTGTTAATTTCAATATTAACGCTCTTTATTGTTTTACCTGCAAATGCTTTTGAGTGGTGTTTTTGGTCAAAACCTAATGTTGATGTGCTTGAAAATCCTAAAAAAAATGCAGACAAAGCACTTGAAAAAGAAGAAGATTTGCCTGATATTTTAATGCCCGAACCTGAAACTCCGAAAGAAATCAAAAAAAAGGAGAAGGAAGCAAAAAAGGTAAAAAAACACAGTTCAAAAAAAGCAAAAGAGCCGAAGTTCAAAAAATCCAAACACCTTAAGAAATATACTTACCGCCGTGTAAGAAAGATGAATAATGCACCTTTGACTTATGCACAATATCTTGAAATGGCGAAAGATGTTAAAAGAGAATCTATGAATATTCCTCGTCCGTCAGTTCAAAAGGACGAAAAAATCGTTGACATGCCCGATCCCGAACTCAGAATTATCAAGTACAACAATCCTCCGGGGTCGAGGGATTTGGATTTGAGGTTGTTGATGACGAAAAGGCAGCTTGTAACGCAAGGTGTTTTGTCGCCTGATGAAAAGCGTATGATATATTCGGTGGTTTATTCATACCCGACGGCGGAGCAGGTTGCATCGGAAATGTTCATAATAAATATTCCTGACGGTGCAAGTAAACTTTCGGCACTTCGAGATTTTTATACAATGGAAGCGGAGCGGACTCCTATTTTAAGAGCGGGAACGGACAGGCTTGCACAGAATGAGAAAAAGACGTTAGTTTTGCTTGATTGGTCGGAAGACGGTCAAAAAGTTGCGGTTAAAGAGAAAATTGGCTCGCAAACACAAGGTCCTTGGAAAACGCAGCTTTGGGCATACGATTTTGAAACGCAAAAGGCGTATGAACTTTCAGCACTTCGAGAAGCAATCCGTTATTATTGGAAAAACATGAAGGGCTTGGATTTAGTTGATTATATGTGGGATATTTATCCGATTGGCTGGGATAAATATAACAAAGATCGTATTATTTCTTATGCTTATGTTTACGGAAAAGACCATAAAGGCTCGAAATTCCTCGGAACATGGAGTATTGATTATAAAAACCAACGCTCTGAATTGATGTCTGAAACCGAAATTGATTTTGAAGTTTCAGTAAACGGCTATCGTTTGGATTTTACACATAATTAAATTTTCTAAGATATTCCAAACTTTCTGTCAATTCTTTTTCATCAAAAATTTCAAGAACGATATAGGGTGAAATTTCTTCCGATTTAATTGTTTCAAAGACGTTTAAGAAGTTTACAGTGCCATTTTTTACCCCATGATGGTCGTCATTTGTTTTGAAATTATTGTGAACATGAACGTGTGCAAGTCTTTTTCCGTAACGTTTTATCCATTCGGCATGCGGAATATCCGAACAAAGATTTGCATGACCTGTATCTAAACATATTTTTAAATTCGGAGAATTAACTTCATCAACGATATGTAAAATGTTGTCAGGAGCATCTTCAAGAACATTCTCCATAACGGCGGTTATCCCGTTGTCCTCAAATTGTTTGATATATTCTTTCCAAAAAATTATTGAATTTTTTAAATAATGTTCAACCGAACCTTTATGCTTCATACCTTTATGCCCCGAGTGAAAAACAACGTGCTGTGCTTTTACGGCAAGTGCAGCTTCAAAGGATTGCTGATATCTTCTGAAAACGACTTTTCTTATGGCGGCATCTTTTGTTGCAGGATTTAAGTCTGAATACAAGGCGTGCAAAGTAATATCTCCGTCAAAATCTTTTACGGAATTTTTTAAATCGGAAATTATTCCGTCAAAATCATCATCAAGCCTGTCGGTGTTAGGTAATCTGCTTATTTCAAGACCTGTGCCGAGAATTTTTGCAAAGTCTGCCGCTTCGGAAACAGATTTTTTTACTGATGATGTTATTAAACATTTCATAAATTTTTGTCACTTTCATATAAGTTTTTACGATAGCCGTCAACTGCCGTTTGAATAATGTTTTCAAGCCTTACGGCGGTTAACTCGTTGGGTTCAAAGGTCATTTTTTGTGTTGTAATTTCGCCTTTGTTATTCTCCGATATTATAACACGCATTGTTGTGTAATCGTTGTACAAAATCGAAATATTCAAGGAGCAGCTTTTTCCGTTGATAGAAAAAATGCTTTCGGTTTCCGAAAATTTCTGATTGATAACCGTGTCATAAAATTTTGGCTCGTAAATTGCCTGCATTTTGAAAAAAACAGGGGTGATTAGTTTTTCTGTTTTGTTTAAGAAAACTCGTTTTAAAATCGCTAAATTATTTTCTTTTAAATCAGATTTATCAAAGAGTCCGTTTTCTGTTTTATCAAAATCTTCATCTAAGAAAATAAATGTATTTTGCTGTTTCAAAGCTTGTGTATGATTTTTCTTCAAAATCCTTTCGGCATCTTCAAAACAACAAGCCGAAACATCCATGCCCGCAGCAGAAACAGTTGCTTCGCCTTTCAGAAGTTTATTAATTCTTTCGTAAACTCGTTTTGCACCGTATTCGTTTGCTTGGTTAAGCAGTAAATATATTTTTTCATCTTGAGCAAAACCCGCATCGTCACTGGAGCGGATACAGTTGTATATTATTTCGCTCAAACCTTTTTGAGTAAGTTTATTTTTGTTAATGATGTCGAAGGATAAAACCATAAAAATGGATTTTGAATTTTTGTTTGCGGCATCGGTATATTTTTTCTTAAAGACTTTTTTCGTATAGGCTTTTTTGTAAAATCCTGTTTTTGGGTCTGTTATTTCCAATAAGGATAAAACGTCGGATTTACCTTTTGATGAATCGTTTAACAATTTTCTTTTTAACCCCCACATAATCCGCATTATGACAGTGGATTCGTCGGATTTTATGTCAAAGAAGTCGTCAATTCCCAAATCAAAGGCTTCACACAACAAATCGTTGTTTTGCCCGTCAAATAAGGCTATAAAAGATGTTTGTTCTAAAGTTTCGTAAGATTTTATTTTTCTTATAAAATCAATGTCCGAAGAATTGTTTAAATGAATAAGCAAAACGTCGGGATACTTTGTTTTTAAAAGCATTTCAGCAGTTTCGAAGTTCATATATCCGACAGAATCGACAGAGCGAAGCAATAGAATTTTCGCAACTAATTGTTTTGCCGTTTGTTTTTTGTCAGATATGATGATTACATTGTTATCTGCCATTGATTACTCCGATTTACATAATTTTAAGAAGATAAAAACTTACTAATCCGAAATATATAGCAAGACCCAAAACGTCGATAGTCGTTGCAATTACAGGTCCTGATGCTATCGCCGGGTCAACCTTCATCTTCTTTAACACGAATGGTGTTATTGTACCGAGCAAGGTTGCCATTGTCATGTTTATCATCATCGCCGTACCGACAACGATACCCAAATCCACGTTATGTTGCCATTTCCACGTTACAAGCGAAACAATTAAACCGAAAAACATACCGATTAACAAGCCGACTCTCAACTCTTTCCAAATGTGGTAAAGTGCCGAACTTACCGTAACTTGTCCCGTAGATAAACCACGAACCATAAGTGTAATACTTTGTGTTCCGATATTTCCGCCCAAACCTGCGAGCAAAGGCATAAATATTGCAATTACAGGAAGTGCATCAAGGGTATGTTCGTATTTGTTTGCAACATTTGCGGCGATAAATTCTCCGATTAATGTTATGAAAAGCCAAGGACATCTTGCTCTTACGGCATCGAATGTAGAACCGAAAATAATTTCGTCCTCATCAACCAAATCTGTCGAAATACCTGATGTTTGGTAAATTTCTTCGGTTGTTTCTTCTTCAACAATATCTTGAGCGTCGTCCCAAGTAATCATACCTTTCAATCGATTGTATAAATCGACTACGGGCAATGCCGAATATTGATATTTCATAAAAATATCCGCAACCGCATCTTGTGGGTCGTCAATGTGAAGTTTGACAATATCGGTTGTCATTATTTCTTCAATTTTTGTTTTATAAGGCTTTGTTAATAAGGCTCTCAAGCTGACAACGCCCAAAAGGTGCTTTTGTGCATCGGTTACATATAAATAATAAAGTTCAAATTCATCTTGTTCCGCTTTTGATTTAATGAAAGAAAGAACATCTTCAACCCTCATATCCTTGTTTACGGTCAAAACGTGCGGTGTCATAATACCGCCGGCTGAATCCTCTTTGTATGCGAGAAGTTCTCTGATTTCGCTCGAAACTTTTTCAGGAAGTTTGTTTAAATAAGCTTCACTTTCGTCCTCTTCCATTTCGGCAAAAACGTCGGCGACTTCATCGTGAGGCATTTTGACAATCAATCTTGCTGCCTGTTCTTCGCCGATTTCGGATAAAATTTCGACTTGAAGTTGTGCAGGTGCATACTCAAGCATTTCTGCGGCTTTATCTTCTTCAATCGCTTTGAATGCTATAAGTCTTTCTTCGGGTTTCAAATATTGTAAAATCTCGACCAAATCGGCACAGTGATAGCTGTCAAGGATTTCTTTTAAAGCCTTGTCATTTTCGTTGTCTATCGCTTCTCTTATTCTGTCTGATATGTTTTCGAGATTAAGCATTTCCGTTACCTGCCGTAAAAATTATAAAGCAAATAACTTCATTTGTCATATTAAAATTCTTATTTTTTAATGATTGTTTAAATAATCAACAATCGCAAACAATGCCAAAATATAGCCATAGCTGCCGAAACCGGTTATTTGACCTACGCATACGGGGGCGGTAAAGGACTTGTGTCTGAATTCTTCTCTTGTGTGAATGTTTGAAAGGTGAATTTCGACAGACGGAATCATAACCGCAGAAATTGCATCTCTTATTGCAACGCTTGTATGGGTATATGCCGCAGGATTTATGATTATTCCGTCATAAACACCTTTTGCCGCTTGAATTGCGTTTACAATTTCACCCTCAATATTATTTTGGTAAAAATCTACTTCAACGCCAAGTTCCTGAGCTTTTGATTTTACATTTTTTTCGATTTGAGCAAGTGTTACCGTGCCGTATTTATCAGGTTCTCTTGTTCCGAGTAAGTTCAAATTAGGTCCGTTTACGCATAAAATTTTCATCAAAAACTCCGCTATTTCAAATATTTATTGTTAATTAATTGTCGAGTTTGTTCTCTGACGGTTTTATCAATTTCAAAAATCGTATCAATGTCAGGGTGTGTGACAGATTTATGATGTTGAATCATGTCTGAAACGATATCTGAAATATGACCTAACGAAATTTTACCGTCAAGGAAAGCATATACAGCTTCTTCATCAGCTGCATTAAGACAAATTGTATAGCTTCCGCCCTTTGTTCCGCATTCTATTGCAAGTTTTAAAAGCGGGAATTTTTCAAAATCAGGTTCTTCAAAAGTCAATTTTGCAATTTTCGCAAAATCGAAAGAATCCGTTTTTATACCTTCAATTCTGTCAGGGTAGCAAATTGCATATTGAATAGGAATATGCATGCTCGGAAGTCCCATTTGTCCGATAACACTGCCGTCTTTGTATTCAACTGCACTGTGTAAAACACTTTGGGGGTGAATGACGGTTTTAATATCTTTGTAATCCACACCGAAAAGATGATGAGCCTCAATGACTTCAAGACCTTTGTTCATAAGTGTTGCAGAATCAATTGTGATTTTCTTGCCCATATTCCAACGAGGGTGAGCAAGGGCCTGTTCAACCGTTGCTTTTTTCATTTCTGCAACATGTTTATGTAAAAACGGGCCGCCTGATGCAGTGATTATTAATCTTCTCAACCCTTTTTTGTTGTTTAAACATTGGTGAATTGCACTGTGTTCACTGTCAACGGGCAAAATATTTACCCCGTTTAAAGCAGCTTCTCTCATAACGATATCGCCTGCCATAACAAGTGTTTCCTTGTTTGCAAGAGCAACGTCGATATGATTTTTAATAGCTGTAAGTGTCGGTTTTAAGCCGATTTTGCCAGAAACGGAAACTAAAATTATATCGTTTCTTGTATCGGAGCAAAGTTCTTCTAAACCTTCATCACCGTAAACAACTTCCAAATCTTTAAATTTTTGTTTAACGATACTTGCATATTCGATTGATTGAACGCAAACTTTTTGCGGTTTAAATTTAACAATTTGTTCCGAAAGAAGCGGAATATTGCTTCCTGCAGAGAGTGCAAGCACCTCAAATTTGCCATCAAGTTTTTCTAAAACTTGCAAAGCCTGTGTACCTATTGATCCTGTCGATCCTATAATTGAAATTTTCTTAGCCATAGTAACTTTATTATACTATCAAATTATTTTTGTCGCAATGTTGCGAAAAATTATTACTTTTTCTTTTTCAGGTACAAAATTGACTTGTCGGCGTATGTTTTTTCTTTTATGAGTTCAAAATCTTTTGTTTCGACCTCAAGTTTTGTCGGTTTTTCCAAAATTATAATGCCGTTTTCGTTTAAGAGATTTCTTGATGAAATTTCCGTCAAAGCCTTTTCGTATAAGCCTGATTGGTATGGCGGGTCAAGATAAAAAATATCAAAAGTTAAATCGGTTTGTTTTAAAAATTTTATTGCATCACATTTTTTCAAGTTTATTGGGATTTTTAAATTTTTTGCATTTTCGCTGATGAAATCCGCACTTCTTTTGTCAATTTCGACCGAAACAACCTCAAAATCACGAGAAATTGCTTCAAATGTCATTATGCCCGAGCCTGCAAAAACATCGCAAAAAGTTCTGAATTCACCCAAAGTTGAAAGGGTATTAAACACTGCCTGTCTGATTTTTGAAAGAGTCGGCTTTATGTTAGAAAAATTTGCCGTTTTAACATTTAAAGAATTGTATTTTCCGCCTGTAATGTTCATTAGATTTTTACAAACTCCCTGTTTCCGTATAATTCATACAATTTTAAGTCAGGAAAGACTCTTATTCTGTTTTGAAATTCGACGAAAGAGCCGATATTATTTTGAAAATGCCAGATATTTTTGTGAGTATATTTTGTTTTTATTATGCCGTCAAAACCTTGAAAATAGCGTACTATCTCGCATCTTTCGAGTTTAGCGGAACAAAAAATTGCCTCAAAATCGTCATCATTGTTTTTGATAATATATTTTTCACCTTGATTATCGTTCATCAAAGTTCTTGCGAGATAGGCATTTCCGAGTTCTTTTGGTGAAATATTTTTCAGATTTTTATATCGGGTAATCTCCTGCTTGTCGAAAAAGTTTTGAAAATCGTAGTTGTTTCTGATTTTTTCAAACTTTTTTAAATCAGCATTTTCAAAAAATATTGATTTTTCTCGGTGCGGAAAAAAATTCCAATCGGGGGGCAGAATGTTGTCGGCAAAAGCCTTTGCCGGAAACAACATCAGGCATAGAACAGGAAGAATTTTAACCAAGTTGAAAAGGTCTTTTTTCATTAGCTTCCTCGATGTCGTAGCTGCTGCCCAAAATCTTTCGGAAAATTTCGCCTGCAAATTTTTCGCTGTCAAAATGTCCGACTTCAAATATTATTGTGTCGTTCGCTTCAAGTGCTTCGTGGAATTTTACTTCTCCCGTGATGAACAAATCAAAACCGAGTTTGTTTACCTCTGCAATTTCCGAGCCGCCTGCTCCTGCACAGAAAGCTGCTGATTTTATTGACTTTTTGCCTGTAAGGTTGATTTCCCTTAAATATTCTATGTCTAAATTCTTTTTAATTTTTTCTTTAAGTTCATCGACTTGCAACGCAATATCAAGCTTTTTGCCGATAATAAAACCGTCTGAAAAATTACAGTTTGAAAATCCGCATTTTTCAGCCAAAGTGTCTGTTGTTCCGCCTTTTGCAAGGTCTAAATTTGTATGAACGGAATATATTTGAATTCCGTATTCAACGGCTTTGATGATTTCTTTTGACTCAATAACTTTGAGCGGTGAAAAAATCAACGGGTGGTGGGCCAAAATAAAGTCGCAATGCCTTTCATTTGCTTGGTTTATGACATCTTCCGTGACGGTTAAAGTTGTCATGATTTTTGAAAAATTTTCTCGTCCGAGATTAATCTGCCAACCCGAATTATCCCATTTTCCTTGGGTTGAAAGCGGTGCAAAATTTTCGATTTTTTCAATTAAATCTTTAACTTTCGGCATTTTTATTCCTTATTGTCCGTATAAATTTTAAATATTTCTTCAGCTGCTTTTTCAACTTCGTCATTAACAACTTTAAAATCATAGTGAACAGACTCTTTCGACTCAAATTCTATTGCCTGCAAACGTTTTTGAATAGCTTCTTCGGTTTCTGTTCCTCTGCCTCTTAAACGCTTTTCGATTTCTTCTTTTGACGGGGGCAAAATGAATATTGATACGGCTTGCGGCATTTTTTCTTTTACCTGTTTTGCACCTTGGACTTCAATTTCAAGCAAAACATTTTTTCCGCTGTCTAAAATTTCTTGAACACGATTTTTATTTGTACCGTATCTGTTGCCGCCAAATTCCGCCCACTCCAAAAAATCGCCGTTTTGTATATCTTTTTCGAATTCTTCTCTGTCTATAAAAAAGTAGTTTACTCCGTGAATTTCTCCGGGGCGAGGTTTTCTTGTTGTTGAAGAAATTGATAAAACAATATCGTCTGCTTTTTCGGCAAACTTCTTTATTACTGTGCCTTTTCCGACTCCTGACGAGCCTGATATTATGAATAATTTTCCGCCCATTTTTGACTCCTTTTTTACATTATATCAAATCAATGTATTTTTACATAATAAAAATGCGGCTGTTGTTGCCGCATAAGTCAAGAAAGGAATGGTTAGACTATTAATTAAAATGATTATTACATATAGTTGTTTACTATGCAAATATGTGAATAATTGTAAAGTGTTTACTTGTCGGAAAATTGTTGATACAATGATTTTATAGGCTTTTCAAAGATTTTACCTAAAACAAGAGATATTAAGAAATCTTTACATCTTGCGTGAATTTTACGAGGTACGGGCATGAAAATCGGAATTATAGGACTTGGATTGATAGGCGGTTCAATATTGAAAAATTTTGTTGAAACCGAGCATAAAATATTGGCTGTTACGAGAAATCAAGCTACTTTGGACAAAATCAGAGGCATGGTTTATAAATGTTCTTCCGATTATGAAATACTTTCCGAGGCTGATGCGGTTTTTGTCTGTACACCTGTTCACAAGGTTTTGGAAACTTTGGATAAACTTGAAAATATTGTTTCGAAAGATTGTGTAGTTACTGATGTTGCGAGCGTTAAAACCTTCGTTACGCAAAAAAAACGTCCTTATAATTTTATCCCGTCGCACCCGATGGCCGGTACGGAAAACAGCGGTTACGATTCTTCGTTTAAAGAGCTTTTTCAGGGAGCAAAATGGGTTATAACACCTTTTGACAGCAAGGATTATTCTGTTTTGCAGAATTTAATTGACTTAACAGGGGCAAAAACCATCGTGACAACCGCAAAAGAGCATGACAAGGCAGTTGCTTTGATAAGCCACATGCCGATGTATATTTCTCAATGCCTTTTTGATGTTGCAAAGGGAAATAAACTTGCTATGCAACTTGCTTCAAGCGGATTTCGTGATACGACAAGACTCGCTATGACGGATTTGAATTTGGCAAAAGACATGATTTCCTTTAACGGCAATAATATCAATGAATGTCTGTTACTTTTTCAAAACAAATTAAAGGAGCTGAAAAGTGAATATAATGACGAAAAACTTTCTGAAATAAAAGATTTAAGACATAAAATGTATTCTAAAGACGGGAAAAATATTGTCGAAATTAACTAATCTGCCAAAGTTCGTATTCGTTTAAATTTATATTTTCTACGATAAAATCCTCGAAACATTTTAAACATAAATCTTCACCATGCTTTTTATATTCATTTATGAATGTTTTGTTGCGAGAGCAAAAATAAAGTTCCTTAAGACGAAAATCTGACATGTCGGATTCCTCTTTATGAGAACAATTTCGACATTTGACAGACATTAAGTCGTAGTTAATTATAATTAGATTTTTACACATAATCACCATTATTGCCTATTGAGAATTCTCAATGATTTTATATAAAAAATAATTCATAATCAAATGAATGGTAAAGAATAAGTTTGGAAAATTTGTAAGGCGAAAGCGGTTAGAGAAAGGGTTTACTCTAAACAAATTTGCAATAGCTGCGGACATTGACCCTGCGATAATAAGCCGAATTGAAAACGGAATGCAGGATACAAAGTTGAGCATACTGATGAAAATTGCAAAGTTTTTTAACCTTTCGGCATCGGAGTTTTTGGCAGAATTTGAAAAATCTTCTTGAAATATTATATATATATATTCATATCTCTATTTTAAAAATCGTAAATAATTATCAGCAAGGCTAATTGTTTTTTTAAATATATAAAACAAATACTATGTTTACAAAAATTAACATATTTGTAATAAAGTGGTGAAAAAAGGGTTTTTCGACAGATTTAGAATAACTGAATATTTCTTTAGTTTATAAAAACAATTAAAGGTTTGAAAAAGAAAAACTCAATAAAAAAGTTGAAAAGCGAGAAAAAATACTTGATTTAAGAGATTTAACATGTAGTATAGAAGAACGAGGCAAGGTATGCCTTGCTAAAAGTACAGAAAAATAGCGGAAAATAAGATGTCAAAAGACGTAATTGAATTTGAAGGAACGATTTTAGAGGCAATGCCAAATGCAATGTTTCGGGTAGAACTCGAAAACGGGCATGAGATATTGGCACACATTTCCGGTAAAATTCGTAAAAACTTCATCAGAATATTACCCGGCGACAAAGTAAAGGTTGAGATGACACCTTACGATCTTACCCGTGGTAGAATCACATACAGACTTAAATAAAGGAAAGAAATTATGAAAGTCAGAGCATCAGTAAAGAAACTTTGCGAAAAATGCAAAATTATTAAGAGAAAAGGAAGAGTAGCAGTTATTTGTGAAAACCCTAAGCACAAACAAAGACAAGGTTAATTGTTTGTTAAAGCAGTAGAAAAAAGAAAAAGAAACAAGGAGAACAAACATGGCAAGACTTGCCGGGGTAGATTTACCTCGTAATAAGAGAATGATAATAGCATTGACCTATATATTCGGAATTGGTCCTGCTCGTTCTGCAAAAATTTTATCTGCTTGCGGAATTTCGGAAGATTTAAGATCAGACGATTTGACGGATGAAGATATTAAGAAACTCAGAAATGAACTTGCTAACTACACAATCGAAGGTGACTTAAGAAGAGAAGAATCACTTGCAATCAAAAGATTGAGCGAAATCGGTTCATACAGAGGATTACGTCACAGACGTAAGCTTCCTGCAAGAGGACAAAGAACGAAGACAAATGCAAGAACAAGACGCGGAAAGAAAACGGGTCCTGTTTCAAAGAAGAAATAGTAAATAAATAACGAAAAAGGAAAATAAAATGGCAAAACCTGTCAAAACCAAAAAGAAAGAAAAGAAGAATGTATTACAGGGTGTTGTACATATTCAATCAACATTCAACAATACAATCGTAACTTCAACAGATACCCAAGGTAATGCTATTGCGTGGGCATCTGCAGGCGGCTGCGGATTCAAAGGTGCAAGAAAAGGTACTCCTTTTGCAGCACAATCAGCAGCAGAATTGGTTGCGAAGAAATCAATCGACCAAGGTATGAAAAAGGTCGAAGTATATATTAAAGGACCCGGTACGGGAAGAGAAACTGCTATCAGAGCAATTCAAGCAGCAGGTTTGGAAATCACTTTGATAAAAGACGTTACCCCGATTCCGCATAACGGATGCCGTCCTCCTAAGAAACGCAGAGTATAGTAATAAAAACAAGGAGTCATAAAAAATGGCAAGATATACAGGACCCGGCAACAAGTTATTTCGTAACTACGGTGTTAAAGAATTATCGAACAGAAAATTGACCTCATCAATGACACAATATCATTCAGGTCAACATGGTGCTGCTAAGAAGAAACTTTCTGATTATGCGGTTCACCTTTCTGAAAAACAAAAAATTCGTATGACATACTTAGTTTCTGAAAAACAGTTTGTCAGATATTATAAAAATGCTGCAAGAAAAACAGGCGTTACAGGTACAATCCTTCTTCAAATGTTGGAATCAAGACTTGATAACATCATTTTCAGAGCAGGCTTTGCGATTACGAGAAAACAAGCTCGTCAAATTGTTAACCACGGGCATGTATTGGTAAACGGAAAGAAAGTTGATATTCCGTCATACCTCGTAAAACCGCAAGATGTAATTACTGTTAAACAAAAAAGTTCGGAATTTGTTAAGAACGTATCGGAAATGATTGATATGGCTATCAATCCTTCATGGATTACGATTGACAAAGCAGAACAAAAAATTGTATATGACAGAATACCCGAAAGAGAAGAATTGGATCCCGAATTCAAGGAACAGCTCGTAATCGAGTACTATTCCAAGTAGTTAAAGGGAGGCAATAAAATGGAAGCAATAAAAATTAAATGTGTAAATACTACAACGAGTTCAGATGGTACTCAATACGGAAAATTCACGATTGACCCGCTCGCAAAGGGTTTTGGTACTACACTCGGTAATGCTCTCCGCAGAGTGCTTCTTTCATCACTTGAAGGAGCTGCTGTAACATCTCTTCGTATAGAAGGTATTACACACGAATTTACATCAATTCCCGGAATCACGGAAGATGTAATTGATATTATGTTGAACCTTAAAGGTTTGACAGTAAAATGTGATAGTAAAGAGCGTCAAGTATTAAGACTTGATGTTGAAGAAGAAGGACCTGTACTTGCAAGTGCAATTCAACTTCCTGCAGGTGTAAAAATCATAAACCCTGACTGGCACATTTGTACAGTTGCTGAAGGCGGAAGCATTCACGCAGAAATAGCTGTTGAAACAGGCAAAGGTTACATAGCAAAAGACGTATTAAAGGGAAATCAAGGTGAACTCCCTATTGACCTTTTACCGATTGATGCAACATTTATTCCGATAAAGAGAGTAAGCTACCACGTTGAAAACACTCGTGTTGGAGATGTTATCGATTATGATAAATTGACTCTTGAAATATGGTCAAACGGAAGTATTGATGTAACAACGGCTCTCAGCCAATCAGCTAATATATTAATTGAACACTTTATGCAAATCGCATCTGTTTCGGGTCAACCGCTCACGATAAGCTCACCTGCGGTTATTGAAGAAGATGTTACTGAAGCAGCTGAACCTTCAATTTCAATTGAAGATTTGGAATTATCAGTAAGAGCATATAATTGTTTAAAGAGAGCAAGTATTAATTCGTTATCTGAATTACTTAAAAAATCAGAACACGATTTGTTAAACATTAAGAATTTCGGAAAGAAATCTTCAGACGAAGTAATTGAAAAATTACACACCGTCGGACTCAGCTTACAGCCGAATCCGGAAGGTTTCGACCCTGATGAAATGTAGAGGAACGAACAATGAGACACCAATGTAAAAGAAATCGTTTGGGAAGAGCCCAAGACCAAAGAAAAGCATTGCTTAGAGCATTAGCAACAGAATTGTTCATGCACGGTGAAATTAAAACTACTATTTCAAGAGCAAAAGCGTTAAAACCTTATGCTGAAAGCATAATAACTCTTGCAAAGAAAGGTGATTTGAATTCACGCAGAACAGCTCTCAGATATATCTATGACAGAGAAACAGGCAGATTTATGAATCTTGAAACAAAAGAAGTTGTAGATGAAAAAGCTGAATGCAAGAAGATGCCTGAAACTGTTTTGAGAAAATTGTTCTCTGAAATCGGAAAACAATACCAAGACAGAAACGGCGGATACACTCGTATCTACAATCTTCCTCCTCGCAGAGGCGATGCTACAAAAATGGCATTAATCCAATTGGTATAATGCAAAGATACGTTCTCAATCTTGAATATAAGGGAACAAACTTTTCAGGCAGCCAAAAGCAAAAGACGAAAGTCCGAACTGTTCAAGGCGAACTTGAAAAAGCAATCAGTACATTGACAAAACAATATACAAAGACAATTTTCTCAGGCAGAACAGATGCAGGAGTTCATGCCCGAGGACAGGCAGTTCATTTCGACAGTGATGTGGATTTTACCGAGCCAAAGGTCTTATACTCGTTGAACGGATTACTTCCGAGTGATATGAGTGTTTCAAAAATCGAAAAAGTTGCTGAAACATTTCACGCACAAAAGAGTGCCGTTGCAAGGTATTATCAGTATAGAATAATATCGAGAAAGCAGCGTTCGGCATTTGATGAAAATTGTCTTTTTATAAGGGATTATCCTGATATTGATTTTATAAATCAGGCACTTGAAATTTTAAAAGGTGAACATGATTTTTCATCTTTTAAAAAATCAGGAACAGGAAATCCTGCAAAGGTTTGTAACGTGTATTATGCAAAGTGTCATGCCAAAGGTGATGAGATTTTGATAGATATAGTTGCAAACAGGTTCTTATACGGAATGGTAAGAGCCATCGTCGGAACAATTTTGTATCTCGAGAGAAAATCCCGTAGCCCCGAATCACTAAAGGATATTCTCGCCGGCAGGGACAGAGCAAAGGCGGGACCGGCGGCAAGTCCTGACGGACTTACACTTATGAAAGTTATATATGACAAAAATATAAATATGGAGATAGCATATGAAAACATACTCGGCTAAACCTCTTGAAGTTGAAAGAAAGTGGTACGTTATAGATGCTGAAGGTAAGACACTCGGCAGATTGGCAGTACTCGCAGCTAATATGCTCAGAGGAAAGCATAAACCCCAATATACTCCTCACGTTGACACAGGTGATTTCATCATCGTTATCAATGCTGATAAAGTTGTTGTTACGGGTAAAAAAGAAACAGATAAAGTTTATTATTCTCATTCGGGTTATCCTGGAGGACTTAAGGCTACGGCATTCAAAGATTTGATGGCTAAGAATCCCTGTGCGGCAATCGAAAAAGCCGTAAAAGGTATGCTTCCTCACAATACTTTGGGTCAAGAACAATTCAACAAACTCAAAGTTTATGCAGGACCGGAACATCCTCACAAAGCACAAAATCCGATTTTACTTGACGATAAGGAGGTTAAATAATGGCCGCTAATGAATATATCGCAACAGGCAGAAGAAAGACTTCAACTGCGGTTGTTAAACTTGTTAAAGGTAAAGGACGTGTTTTTGTAAACGGAAAGACACTTGCAGCTTATATCGGTAACAGACCTGCACTCGAAATGATGATTTTCAGACCGTTGGCACTTACTGACAATCAAGCAAACTTTGATGTCAGAGTAAAAGTTGTCGGCGGAGGCGTTTCATCACAATCAGGTGCAATCAGACACGGTATTTCAAGAGCATTGGTTGAATACAACGAAGAACTTCGCCCTGTTTTGAAGGCTGAAGGTTTATTAACTCGTGATGCTCGTGAAAAAGAACGTAAAAAATACGGACGTAAGAGAGCAAGAAAAAGATTCCAATTCTCAAAACGTTAATTTTTACTTTTTCAAAAAAAAATCAAACCTCTTGTTTCGGCAAGAGGTTTTTTTATTGTATTATATTTATATGGAAAATGAAAAAGATTATTTTGTTTTATATACACCCGACGTGCTTGAAAAAACTTATAAACTTTTACAAAAAGACTTTTCGAGAAACGACATTTTAGCAGCAATAAAATCAGATGATGATACAGTCAAGCAAGTTGCATTATTCAAACTTGAAACTATTGAAAATTCTGATGAGGCTGAAAGTCTTGTATCTGTTTTAACAGGACAAAGCGGGCCTGTCAGAGAGATTTGTTCTTTTAAAATAAATGAATTCCTTTCAAACAGTGATTATCGGGATTTTTTTGACAGTGAAAAAATAGCAGAACAACTTTTAAATGCCTTAAACGACATAATCCCTTCAGTTGCGAGAAATATTATTAACGTTATTCATTTTATTCCTGATAAAGAGAATTTTTTGGACAAGTTGATGAAAAGAATTATTGATATTGATTTATCGGAAGAAAATTCTGCAACATTATCAAATCATGAGATTTCCAAAAATACATTTAAGTTATATTGGTATATGGAAGCACTTTCCGAGTTATTAACCGACGAAACATTAAATTATGACGAAAATACAATGAATGAAATTTTGAAAAAGTCCTATAATTTTGATGATTACACGATTAGAGAAAAAGCTGCTAAATTGATTTCCCGAATATCGGGCTTTGATGAATATCGTAATTGTTTGGAAAATGATACAAATCCATACGTTTACCACTATTTGAAATAGTATGATATAATTAATTTAAAGATTGGACAATAAGTGTTTTATTCAGTTTTTGCAAAATTTCTCAAATATTTCGGCAAAAATCACGGCAAGCAAATTGCATTAATGGCTGTTTACACAGCTTTGACAAGCTTTTTTGAATTTGCGAGCGTTGCAGTTGTCCTACCTTTTTTGATAATGTTGATTGATCCGTCTATGATGATGAACAATTTCTTTTTGAAAATTGCGATTAATCTTTTTCATTTGCAAAATCCTCAAGAGGTTTTTAAATTTTCGGCTATCGTTCTTGTGGTGGCAATTATTGCAAAAAATATTTACGGAATTTTCATCATGTATTGGCAAAACAGGCTGCTTAAAGAATGGGCTTTTGATATTAAGTTAATGTTTATGAGAATGTATTTGTTCTCTCCATTTGAACAAAATGTTAAATATCCTGACAGCGAAAGATTTTTCCAAATTTCCGAAATCGTTGACAATGTTTTTAATAATTTCGTGTTTAGAGTAATTGTTTTTACAACCAACACAATAGTTGTGACGTTGATTTTTCTTTGGATGATTTATCTTTTGCCAAAATATACTATTCTTGCGGCGATTTTCTTTGTTGTGTCGGCTTCTCTGCAAAACAGAATGATTTTCAGAAAAGCAAAAGAATATGCCGATGAAAGATATAAAATTCAAAATAGTGATTATTCTACTCTGCTTTCGAGTTTAAGATGTTTGAAAGAAATTAAAATTACAAGCTCCGAAAAATTCTTTTATAATTTATACAAAAAAATTGTTGCAAGGTTAGTTCCTCTTAACGAAAAAATAAATTTACTGCCGATTATTCCGCAATATCTTATGGAAATAATTTTTGTTATAACAATAATTATTTTATGTTGTGCAATTTTCCTCGAATACGGCATGAATAAAGAACAAATTCTGTTGTCCTTTGGTATTATTGTAATCGGTTTGTTCAGAATTTTGCCGTTGATGAACAAAAGTCAGGTTTGTATAAACTACATGGATATGTATCGAGAATATCCGCAGCAGGTTTTTGAACTCTATGATTCGTTTAAAGAATACGAGGATTATATCAATGTAGTTACAAAAGACAGAATGCCTTTTGAGAAGTACATTGAAGTCAAGGATTTATCGTATTCTTATGACAAAGAGCATATTGTTATATCTGATATAAACTTTAAAATCAAAAAGGGCGAATATATCGGCATAATCGGTATTTCAGGTTCCGGCAAAACAACTTTGACAGACTGTTTAACAGGGCTTTTGCTCGGCAAAGGTTCTATTGAAGTTGACGGAATAAAAATTACTCCCGAAAATATTAAATCTTACCAAAATATCATCGGTTATGTTTCTCAAAGTACAAATACAGTACAGGGAAATCTTTTTACAAACGTTGCTTGGGGCATATCAAGCCGCAATGTTGATGCGGAAAAAGTCATCTCTGCTCTTGAAGAAGCTAAATTGTATGAACAAATTGAGAAAATGCCAAATAAATTAAATACAGTGATAAATGCGGACGGAACGGGGCTTTCTCAAGGTCAAATCCAAAGAATAGGTATTGCAAGAGCGTTTTACCGTAATCCCGAAATTTTGATTTTTGACGAAGCGACATCTTCATTAGATGTTAAAACTGAAAATGAAATTATGGATATTCTTGCTGATAAAAAAGGTAAAATCACAATGATAGCCGTTTCTCACAGATTGAGTACGTTGAAACTTTGTGACAGACTTATTTATATGGAAAAGGGCAAAATCGTTGATATAGATACTTTTTCGGGATTAACAAGAAAATATCCGAAATTTGCTGAATTTGTTGAACTTTCTAAAATTCAAGATGAATAATTGTTTTATTTACTCCTTTAAAAAAATATTTAACAAAACCGCATAAATACGGTATAATATTCTTTGTAAAGAGGGGATAGCATGAATAAGAATTTTCAAGAGCTTTGTTATTTAACACAGACCATGACGGTTTTTAACGGTATAAAAAGTGATAATGTCGTTTCGGCTTTTTGCAATTTAATAGGATTACTTGCTAAAAAAGATGTTAAGGAGCAAATTTATCCTGAGGCTTTGACTTATTATTCCGCTCTTTGTGCAGGACTTTTTGAAAATAATAAAAAGGCAAGTCTGCCTGACTATTTGTATGATTTGATTTTGTATGATGAAAATATTTTTTCTAAAACTTGTGCGAAAAACAAGTTTAATGACCTTGCCGAAAACATTTTGAATGCTGTAAAACAGGATATCAAAACTATTCGTCTGCTTTCGGAAATTAAAGTTGATGATATTATCGAATGTTTGATTATAAACAATCCGCAAATAAAGGATATAAAAGAAAGTTTGCCGACGTATTCAAGTTCTTTTAAGCATGCAGGTAAAAAAGATATTTGGGAAAATTATATAAATGATTTTGCTAAATTTTACGCTAAAAACGGCACGGGTGAATTTGCAAAACATTATTCATTCAGAGTTGATTTAAATGGAAATCTTGTTCCTGTTGTTCACCCTGATTCCGTAAAAATGAGTGATTTAAAATTGTACGAAGCTCAAAAGCAGAAAGCAAATGAAAATATTGTTGCATTTTTATCGAAAAGTCCATATAACAACGTTTTATTATACGGTGACAGAGGAACCGGAAAATCTTCTTGTGTCAAAGCTCTTGCTAATGAGTATGCGGAAATTGGTTTGAGAATTATCCAACTTGAAAAAAATAAATTGAAATTCTTGGGTGATATTATGCAGTCACTTGCAAATAATCCGCTTAAGTTCCTTATCTTTATTGATGATTTAACCTTTAGCGAAGATGATGACAATATGAATACTTTAAAAGCAGTTTTGGAGGGTTCTGTATGTTCGCAGCCTGCAAATACGGTAATATATGCAACTTCAAACAGACGTCATATTGTAAAAGAAACGTTCACGGCTCGTGAGGGTGATGAACTTCACAGAGAGGACACTATTGATGAAATGATGTCGTTATCTGACAGATTTGGTTTAATGATAACTTACCAAATGCCGACAAGGGAAAAATTCTTTGAAATAACGAAACAAATTGCCAAAGACAGAGGTATTACGGCTCCGTTTGAAGAAATTGCGGAAGGTGTTGAAAAATTTGCACTTGCACGAGGATATCGTTCTCCGAGAATTGCACATCAATATTTGGATTTGACATATAAATCTTAAAATTAAGAAGGAAGTATGAGAAGAATAATTTCAAAACAATTTATTAAATATTGTCTGGTCGGATTGATAAATACTTTGGTCGGGATATCGGCAGCGTTTATCAGTTTGAATATTTGTTTGTGGTCTTATGCAACTTCGACAGGTATTGCATATATTCTCGGAAATATTACATCGTTTTATTTGAATAAAAAATTCACTTTCCGAAACAGAGGTAAATCGGGCATACAATTTTTGAAGTTCTTTATGACAATGCTTCCTGCTTATGTTGTTTCATACTGGCTTGGTTATGAAATTGCTCATTTCAGTTTCAGATTTGGTGGAAATATCTTGAATTTCTTGAATGCATTTACTGCAATTCCTCAAGACAGACTTGTTGATAACCTTGCGGTTATTCTTTCTATGGCAATATATCTGTTTGTCGGATATTCTATAAATAAATTTATTGTATTTAGAAGAAATCGTTAATTATAAAAAAACCACTGATAATACTATCAGTGGTTTTTGTTGTAAATATTATTTTTGAATTAATTGTAAACGTCCCTTTCACCTGCTGCAACTTTTGCAATCATATCTGTAAGCTGAGATTGAAGAGCAGGATTTTCTGTTTTTGCAATTTGTTCTTCGATGAAATTTAAGCCGTCGGTTTTCGTTTCATCAGAAGCATAATCGTAAAGATATTCTGCAAGTGTTGAAATAGCATTAGGCTGACAGAATTTCTTTATCAAGCCGGGTTTTGCCAAATCCATAAAATCCTTGCCTATTCTGCCTTTGCGATAGCATGCTGTACAGAAACTCGGTGTGTAACCGTCGTTTATTAAGGCTCTGACAATTTCGTCAAGTGAACGATTATCACTCATTGTAAATTGTGAGTCAGATTCTTTGTGAACAGAATATCCTCCTGGGTTTACTCTTGATTCGGCACTTATTTGAGATGCTCCTAAATCGCAAAGTGCTTTTCTGAGGGTTGGAGTTTCTCTTGTTGAAAGGATTATTCCTGTATATGGAACAGATAATCTCAAAACTGCAACAATTTTCTTGAATGTAAATTCGTCGATTTTTTCAGGCGGATTTTCGCTAAATGTAACACCTTTTGCAGGCTCAATTCTCGGAACTGAAATTGTATGAGGACCTATTCCGAATTTTGCGTCCAAATGGTGTGAATGCATTAAAGTTGCAAGGGTTTCAAATCTGTAATCAGTCAAGCCGAATAACGGTCCTATTCCGACATCATGCATGCCCGCTTCCAAAGCTCTGTCCATAGCTTCAAGACGCCATCTGTAATTGGATTTTTTGCCTGACGGATGAACATATTTATAAACTTCTTCATTGTAAGTTTCTTGGAAAAGTTGGTATGTACCAATTCCGAAAGAGTCGAGGCGTTTGAAATCTTCAACACTCAAAGGAGCTATGTTGACGTTTATACGTCTGATTTCACCGTTAAAGACCTTTGCTTTATAGATTTTATCGATACATTCACCTAAATAGTCCAAACCTGTTTCTTTGTAGTCTTCACCTGTTAAGAGGACAATTCGTTTGTGACCTAAATTCATTATGGCTTTAGCTTCTTCAGCAACTTCATCAGGGGTTAAAACGCATCTTGTTATTTCTTGGTTGTCGTGTCTGAAACCGCAATATAGGCAGTTGTTTGTGCAGACATTTGCTGCGTAAAGCGGTGCAAAAAGAACAATTCTGTTTCCGTAAATTATTTCTTTTAACTGTTTTGCAGCATGGAACATTTTTTCAGCATCTTCTTCGTTGTCAATGTTCAAAAGTCTTGCCGATTCGTCGAGGTCAAGCCCTTTTAATTTCAATGCTTTGTTTAAAATGTCGTCGATTGATGATTTATTTGTGTTATTTTCAATTAATTCGTTAATTATGTCCGGTCTGATAATTTCAGCTTTATAGTCAAATTTTTTCATATTTTCTTCCTTCAAGACAATTATAACTCTAAAATTTGAACTGTCAGTAATATTTTGGTATAGTTGAAATATGAAAACAGTAATTCAAAGAGTGAAAAAAGCTTCTGTGACTATTGATGAAAAATTATATTCGTCGATAGATAACGGGTTGTTGATTTTGTATGGTGTTGAAAAAAACGATACAGAGGATTTTTCGAAATATTTGTGTGAGAAAATTCTTAAATTGAGAATTTTCGAAGATGAAAATCAGAAAATGAATTTGTCCGTAAAAGATATTAATGGCGAAATTCTTGTTGTTTCTCAATTTACACTTGCAAGTGATACAAGAAAAGGTACTCGTCCGAGCTTTGATACCGCAATGCCGCCTAAGGAAGCTGAAATAATGTATGAAGATTTTGTAAAAATGATGAAAGATAGCGGACTTACTGTTAAAACAGGTGTTTTCGGGGCAATGATGGACGTTGCTTTGGTGAATGACGGACCTGTAACTTTTATTTTGGAAAAACATTAGGTATTTTTTTGTTTTGCACTATGCAAAATCCGCTTCTCGCAATGACATCAAAAAGAAATTGTCATCACGAGGAGCGGAGCGACCAGTGAGCAGAGTGCACTCTGCCGAAAAAAACAATCCGGTGAATTGTTTTTTGAGAGGCGGTCAAGGCGGTGAGCCTTGCCGTGCAGACACGTTTATTGCGAACTGGTCAAGACAGCGTAGGGTGGAGTCGAGCAGAGCGAGCGAACCCGAAGTAGCAAAAAACATAGCGAATAGTTGCGAAATGAGCGACTGTTTTTTGTGAAGCAAATCCAAGACAGCGAAACGACGTGGTGATCCAGTGATTTTGTGAAATATTTATAAGGATATGTATAAAAATTTAAAAAATATATTTAGCAATTAAATGTTTAAAATTTTAAATTTCTGGATTGCCACGAAAATCAAAGATTTCCTCGCAATGACATAATAAATAAATGCGTCATCACGAGCGAAGCGTGGTGATTCAGTGGTTTTACAGATATTTATAGATATTTGCCTTTTTTTGTACCCATTATTCTTTCTTTTCTTACCGAGAGAAAAGAAAGAATAACGTGTACCCCAACAAGAAAGAAAAGAATGCGGCTCCTGCGGAGTGCTTCAACTCACTTCGTTCGTTTTTTCGGATTGCTACGGGCAAGAAGTTGCCGTTCAGTTTAGCTAATCTGATTTTATTTGAGAATATTTGCACTTTTCCCTCGCAATGACATGTTTTGGAGAATTACCACAAACATCTGTGTTTTATTAACCTCAATCTTATTTCTCAAAGTCTATTAACAAAAACAAAATGTAAATTTTGTAAAAGGCTTTTGAAAAATTTTTTAAAGAAAAACGGTTTTTTATCCGATAAATATGGCATACAAAGAGAGAGGCTTATTTTTACCATGAATAATATAAAAATGAACAGTGTTAATGTAAACACAAATGTGTCGAATGCTAAAAAAACACAAGAGTCTAAGCAGAAAGAAGAAGCAAAACCGCAACTTAAAGAACATTGTTCGTCAAAAGCAGGGCAGGCATTAAAGAACGCAGCACTTGGCGTAATGCTTGCCGCAAGTGTAATTGCAGGTGCGAAAGCAGCAACTGTTCCTGCTAAAGCTGCTGAAAATCAACAACCTATCGATAATTCAACTTCAATTTCTCAACAGGCAGAAACAAATGCAGCTCCTAAAACCGAAATTGAGGCTGCTGTCGATGAAATGATGGAAAACAAAGAAGTTCAAACCACAAAACTCCATGTAGGCGACAGAAATAATTGCCACGGCAAAATGACATCTCCGCTTTCATTTTTAGGCGGAAAAAATTACGAATGTGCAGAAATTACCGAGGACGGCTCTTTGGTATTCTATAACAAAGTTTTAACTGCCGGAAATGTGATTAAATTTGAGCCCGTAAATTCTTTTGACTTAAAAGCTCAACCCGATGGGAAATCTATTGAATTGCAAACAGGTTCAAGGTTTGAAGAATCAACAAATGTTCACGGCGATTATATTGAACTCGCTGACGACGGAAGAACTTTCAATGTTTATAATTCTGACGGGGAAAATATCGGGCATGTCAAAGCAGATACACCTGAATCTAATGTTGCAAAATTCATAATCGGCGGTCTTGGTACAGCTGCAATATTAGGTGCTCCTGTCGTTAAATATTTAAAAGAGTATTAATTTTACCTTTTAGAAAAATATTTTTTTAATTATTTTGAATTTTTCAAGAATGCGAAAATCTATAACATAGATTTTCGCATCATTTTTTGCTGATTTTTTGAAGTTTGCAAGATTTTATTCTGCTGTTACGATTTTCTCAAAAAATTCATTCAACACTGGATAATGTTTTTCGTTTAATAATTTTTCAAAACGTGCAGTTGCTGTTGGTGCAAAATTTTCAGCCGCCTCTTTATCCTCGCAGTAAAACTGAAAAAACCTTGCAAAAAGTTCTGTCGGACGGTTTAAATACCGATTTATTTTAGATAATCTTGAATTTATTCGATTTCGATGCCGTTCATAAGATTTCATTTTTATGTAAGCACAAAATTCTTTTGGCATGCTTGGAAAATCAAAATCTACTGTTTTTACGCTGATTGTTGTGTCGTGATTGAACCAGCCGCCTTTGATTAAAACTCGGTCATACTTCAATAAATATTTTGCATTTGAGTGCTTTATGTATTTATCAAATTCTCGAAACTTCTTCCCTGCTTGATATTTGGGGTATGCTGATTTTATTATATCTCTTTCGGTTTTGATTTTGTGGGCTAAATTTTCTTTAACGGCTTTAAGACGTCTTATCTGCGTATTATCAAAAACGAATTGCGTAATTTGTGAAAGCTCTTTTTCTATTTTATCTGTTTCGGATTGTTCATTTGTATTAAACAATTTCTCAAGTGTTCCGTCGGTTTTTACTATTTCAGGCTCAAGTTTGAAATGAACAAAGTGTGCAAATTCGTGCAAAAGAACATCTATAACTTTTTCTTCTTCTAAATCTTTTGAAATATCAATCCTTTTAACGGTGCAAAAACCTTGATGTCCACGAGCTTTTGTATTCAAGTGGACATCAATTCCTAAGGATTTTAAGAAATTTATAAAATCGGCTTTGTTTATACGGTTTCTGATCTCAACCATTTTAAATAATCTCGATTACCTTTTTTTATAGGCGTTGCAACAATTTCGGGAAGTTCGTATTCGTGTCTTTCGCTAATTGCTTTTTCAACTTTTCTGAAAAGGCTTTCTTTCGTTTTAATAATCATTAAAAATTCTTGTCCTTCAACGATTTTACCTTCCCATTTGTAAACCGAAATTACTCCGGGAACGATGTTTACGCAAGCGGCTAATTTGTTTTCGATTAAATATTCCGAAATCTCCATTGCGTTTACTTTGCTTGATGTTGTGCAATTAACGATACAATATCCCATTTTTTCTCCTTTTTTAAAATATCTGTATTATCTTTTATTCTCGTTCTTTGATTATAACCCGAATTCTTAATTGTGTCAGTCTGATTTTTTTTATTGTAAATATTTTTCTATTATCAAAATTTTTTATCCGGCAGCGGATTATTACAGCTTAATAAAAATATACAATTAGAAAGTAAGATTATAGGGGCGGAGAGGTTATGAAGAAAATTTTAGCAGGGATAATTGTGTCTTTAATGTTGGGTTTTGGCAGTGCTTATGCCATGAATTATTCTCAAGATGAGGCGATAAATGTTGCTGTTTATGAAAAAATTAATCCCTCTATCGTTTTTATTGAGGCGATTTTGGGTGACGAAGTTTCAACAGGTACAGGTATTGTCGTCGGCTCAAACGGCGAAATTTTAACAAGTTCCCACGTTATTGATGAGGGTGCAAATATTGAAGTTAAAACGGCTAAAGGTGAAGTTTACAAAGCTGATATTTTATTCAAGCCCGAAAATTCTAAAAGCGATTTGATGTTAATCAAAATTAAACCTAAAAAAACTTTGCCCGTTATAAAACTCGGTGATTCTTCTGTTTTGAAAGTCGGTCAAAAAGTCCTCGCTGTCGGAAATCCTTTCGGCTTTAGCGGAACACTTACGACAGGTATCATTTCTCGTATTGATTATGAAAAAAATAAAATCCAAACCGATGCCGCAATTAATCCCGGAAGCTCCGGCGGTCCTATCGTCAATGCAGAGGGCGAAGTTATCGGAATAAGTCAGTCAATTTATAATCCCGACAACAATCATTCAAATATCGGCATAGGCTTTGCCATTCCTGTAAATGATGTTAAAAAATTATTGACCGCTTATGGGAAAATTAAATAATTTTGAAAATTTTGAAAGTTTTGAAAGTTTTGAAAGTTTTTGAAAAACAAAAACTCCCCGTTATTTGTGGGGAGTTTGTTTTGATCTTATATCAAGTGCTGCATTGTGTCCTAAAAGATATACGGCACACATTTTGTAACTTTTGACATACCAAGCACAAGACTCTTGAACGCAAAGTATCTCACTCGGTTGTGCTATGCTCATTAGCGGGCATGAGGGTATATCTCTTTTCTTTTGTTTTGGCGGTTCACCATATTTTCCGGGGTTATTTAACATTTTAACCTTCTTATTGTTGTTTTAATAAGTTACAATCTTTGCATCTTTTTTCTTCAGCTTTGTAAATTTTACTTCTGTTGATAACTTCATCAAAGTCGATTTGGTGTGCATCAAAGTCAGGACCTTCAACACAGGCAAATTTGACTTTTCCGCCGACTGTCAATCTGCAAGCACCACACATGCCCGTACCGTCAACCATAATCGGGTTCATACTTGCTTCTGTTTTGATGCCTTTATCTCTTGTTAAGTCAGCAACGGCTTTCATCATCGGCATAGGTCCTACGGCGATAACGTAATCAATTTTTTCTTTTTCCATAAGTTCTTTCAAAACTTGTGTACCGAAGCCTTTAACACCTAAAGAACCGTCATCTGTTGTGATGAATAATTCTGTTGAAGCTTTTTTCATTTTATCTTGCCAGAAAATTAAGTCTTTTGTTCTTGCACCTGTAATCATATAAACTTTGTTACCTGCATCTTTAAATGCTTTTGCGATGAGGTAGCAGGGTGCGGCACCGTATCCGCCTGCGATACAAACAACTGTTCCGTATTTTTCGATATGTGTCGGGCAGCCTAAAGGACCTGTTACGTCTAAAATTTCATCTCCGACATTGAGTTTTGCAAGATTCATAGTTGAATATCCGACTGCCATAAATACAACCGTTAATTCTCCTTTTTCTGCATCAACGTCAGCGATTGTCAATGGAAATCTTTCGCCTTCTTCTTCCGTTCTCAAGATTACAAACTGACCTGCTTTAGCATTTCTTGTAACATAAGGTGCATAAATTTTGTATTCATACTGATTTTCGCATAATAAAACTTTTGATAATATTTTATAACCCACGATTATCTCCATTCGGTTAAACTTTTACACTAAAAATTATATCTGAAAGGTTGCCCCATTACAAGTAATTTATAAACAAAAAAAATGCACATTTTCATGTGCATGGAAAACGATTAATTAATAGTCAGGAGAGAATCAGAGTAATTCCATTGAGTTCAAAACCAATTTCATCTTTGCTTTGTCGGAGATGTTAAGGTTTGGAAAATCATCTTTTAAAGTTTGCAGCCCCGACTCTATTTCAGCCTCGAACTCTTTCATCATGTCGCCGATACGCTGATACTGCTCGCTGTTAGCAAACTTGCAGACTTTGATTGTCTTTTGTACATCAACTCTCATTGATAACGATTGGTTCGCCATATAGCCGAATACATCGTCCGCTTTAACTTCTTTTGTTTGAGATTGTGTTTTTGTTTCTGTTATTGTCTGAGTTTGCTCCTCTACCCCCAATCTGCTCTTTTGCTCTTTTCTTATCTTCGCCCCCTGTAAGGAATACATACTTATCCCGTTAATCAATCCCATTTTCTTTCTCCTTAATTAATCATTTCCCTGACGTTTTTTATTTAATGTTCTTTCGAAAAAAGTCAATTTATTGTTTTATGTTTAACAAAACTTAACAGCAAAGACTAAAACCGTTATATAAACTATAATTATGAGTATGCAGAAGATATTTTATATGTGTATATGGTACTTTGTTGCTTTGTGCAAATTTTTTGTTTTGGTTTGGCACAATATTTTGCCGTTCAACAAGGTTGGAATATACTTCAAAATTAAAGCCGAAAATTTTCTGTTTTTTTCGCCGAGAGTGTATAAAAAATTTCGTCTGCAGAAAGAAGTTAAGCAAAACTGCACTTCCGTAAGGCTTTTCACGAAAGATATGGTCAGAATTCATGCAAGTTTTTTAAAACCTCTTGACGGAAAACCCGTTGTGATATTTTTTCACGGGCAGTCGGAAAACATTACAAAGTGGCAGGATACTTTTCTGTTTTTGAAAAAATCAGGTTACGGCGGATTGTTTTTATCCTATCGAGGTCACTTCAAAAGTGCGGGCAGACCGTCTGAAGAAGGTATTTACATCGATGCCGAAACAGCTGTCGAATATTTAAAAAATATTGGTTTTGAAGAAAAAAATATTATCCTTTGGGGACGTTCGTTAGGTTCTGCACCTGCTCTTGAAACGGCTTTAAAATATAATGTAAAATCGGTTATTTTGGAAAGCCCCGTATATAATATTACTCAAGCTGCATTGTCGATTTTTTCAAGATATATAAGGCTTTTTAATATCCGAATACTAAAGCATTTGATAATCCTTTTAATCAAAAATGCTGATTTTATCCAAAAATTTGAAAATGACAAAAAAATTCAAAATGTGAAGGTTCCAATCTTGATTATGCACGCTAAAAATGATGAAAAAATAAACTTTGAACAGGCGATTGGTCTGCACGAAAATAATCCGTCATCAAAGCTTGTTCTCGTGGAAAACGGTTCGCACGACTACGCAGATTGGTGCTATCCTATTATTGAAGAATTTTTTGCCGAAACAGAGAAACAATTATGCAGTTAATAAAATATATTCTGAAAAGATTTTTACAAACAATACCATTGCTTTTTATAGTTTCGATAATGGGCTTTTTCCTGATACGGGCATGCCCCGTTGATCCGCTTGCGGAGTTAAGATTAAATCCGTCGATTTCCAAACAGACTCTTGAAGCCGAAAAAATCAGACTCGGGCTTGATAAACCCGTTGTTGTTCAATACGGTTTATGGCTCAAAAGTTTTGTAAAAGGCGATATGGGTATCTGCACTACGGGTGAAAAGGTTTCCGACAAGTTGAAAGAAAGAATTCCGAACACTCTGCTTTTGACTTTGACCGTAATATTTTTCACTTGGATTACCGGCATTCCGCTCGGAATTGCTGCGGCTCTTAACAAGGGTAAGCCTTTAGATAGGGTTTTAACGGTTTTATCAAGTGTCGGAATGGCTGTGCCGTCGTTCTTTTTTGCACTTTTGATGTTGATTTTTGCGGTTAAAACGGGCTGGTTTCCGACAGGCGGTTTGACAAGTTATAATTATTCTTCTTTAAGCAGTTTCGGCAAATTCGTTGATATTGCAAAGCATATAACCTTGCCGACGATTGTTCTTTTTACAATTTCGCTCTCGGGCTTGCAAAGACAAATGAGAAGTAATTTGCTTGACGTTATGGAAAGCGATTATGTGAAATATGCTCGTGCAAAAGGTTTGAGCGAGAATAAGGTTGTGTTTAAGCATGCCTTGAGAAATGCCGTCAATCCGTTGATAACGCTTTTGGGCTTTGAATTTGCATCGCTTTTGAGCGGTGCGGCTTTGACAGAGTTCGTTTTTCAATATCCTGGGCTTGGAAGGTTAATTCTTGAGGCGGTTTTGAAATCCGATATTAATCTTGTTATGGCATCTTTGATGATTGGTACGATTATGCTTGTTGCAGGAAATCTTATTGCGGACATTTTGCTTAAAATAGTTGATCCGAGGGTGGAAGCGGTATGATGAATTATTCTCGTGACGGTATTTTTGCACAAATGATGAGGGATAAATTTGCCGCAACGGCGTTTTGGATATTGGTAATCCTTTATGTCGGAGTGTTTTCGGCTGTTTTTATTTCTCCGTATTCAAAAGATTATTCCGACAGACAATCTGCTTATGCTCCGCCTTCAAAAATTTATATAATTAACGAAAACGGCAGGCTCTGCAAGCCTTATACCTACAATTACGAACGCTCTTTTGACGAAAATACTTTTCAAATTAAATATACTGAAAATCGTGATAAAAAATATAGCGTTAAATACTTTGCAAAAGGTTATGAATACAAACTTTTCGGCTTAATTCCATTTGACAGGCATTTTATAAATGTTCAAGACGGCGGAAAACTCTATCTTTTGGGAACGGATATAAACGGTCGTGATAATTTTTCAAGACTGCTTTTCGGCGGACAAATTTCTTTGACTGTCGGCTTTTTGGCTTTGTTTATATGTTTCCCGATAGGGTTGCTTTATGGCGGAATTTCAGGGTTCTTGGGCGGTAAAACGGACTTCTTTATGATGAGGTTTGCAGAAGCTGTTATGAGTATTCCGAGTTTTTATCTTTTAATTATTTTGGCGTCGATTTTGCCTGCGGGCATGACGAGCGTGCAAAGGTTTGCGTTAATTGTGTCGATTTTAGCTTTTATCGGCTGGGCAAGTTTCGCAAGGGTTATAAGAGGTATGGTGCTTTCGATTAAAGAGCAGGAATTTGTTTCTGCGGCTATTGTTTCGGGTGCTTCAAAGTTTAGAATTGTAACGAAACATATTCTTCCTCAAACAATGAGTTATGTAATTGTTGCAATGACGTTGAGTATTCCGTCATATATTTTGTCGGAATCGGGCTTGAGCTTTTTGGGGCTTGGCATTCAGCAGCCTGATGCAAGTTGGGGAAATATGCTGAAAGAGGCTCAAGAGTTTGTAAATATAACCTCAAGACCTTGGCTTTTGATGCCCGGATTTTTAATTTTTATTGCGGTTTTAGCCTTTAATTTAATAGGTGATACAATTAGAGATGTTGTAGATCCTAAAAGTAAGGTCAGGTAGGCATGCCCGAATTTCTTAATACGTTTTTTGTAGTTGATTCCGATTTGTTTGTCAGAATTATATTATCGCTTGTGCTTGGTTTTGTAATCGGTTTTGAGCGGGAAATAACGAATAAATCGGCAGGTTTGAGGACAAACATTCTTGTGTGTGTCGGCTCCTGCTTGTTTACGATACTTTCGATATACGGGTTTTCAAATGCATTGAGCATTTATCCGATGGGCGATCCTGCGAGAGTTGCGGCTCAAATTTTAACAGGTATAGGTTTTATCGGCGGCGGAACGGTTTTGAGGCACGGAACAAGTATTTACGGGCTTACGACGGCGGCAACACTTTGGGTTACGGCAAGTGTCGGAATGGCTTGCGGCTGCGGAAAGTATGATATAGCAGTTGTTTGTACGGTTGTATCCGTTGCTACTTTGACTTTAATCAGAATTTTTGAGAAAAATTGCATTCCTAAAACGAGAAAAAACAACACGGATATTAAGGTTTCGATAATTTGCCGTGATGAAGATGTTTTGAAATTGACAGAATTTATTGTAAAAGAATTTTCATCAATAACCGAAATGGCTCAAAAAGACTCTGTTTTGGAGCAAAATCAAACCAAAATTTCGTTTAAGACAAATATTTGCTGCAAAAGTGCCGTTGAATTTGTTTTTGATAAATTCAAAAATTTTACGGATATTGTATCAATTTCGGTTAAAGAGTTGAACGAATAATATTTTCTTATGTTACAATAATAGGAGAAAAAGATTAAAGGAGTTTTTATGAGTGAGCTGGATACATTATATTGTAATGTACCCCCGACAAAATTAAGGAACAGAGATGAAAAGTTCAGACCTGCCCGCAACGTGCCGTTTTGGCAAAAAGTAGCGGATTTGTTCTTCTATAATATGCTCCAAAACAGATTTCACTCATTACTTGTTAAAAACGAACAGCTTTTTGACGAAAGAAATAAAGATGTTGCGACAATTTTTTATGCTCCCCACGGTAATTGGTGGGACGGAATTGTCGGCTATAATATGATGCGTAGAGTTTTCAACGTTACCGTCAGAATGATGGTTGAGGAGATGAACAGATTTCCGTTGTTCTCAAGAGCAGGTGCTTTCCCTGTCAACAAACGCTCTCCTCAAGAGGCTATGAAGTCTTTAAAATATGCCGTTGAGGATTTGGGTAAAAACCATAAAGTCGGACTTTGGATTTTCCCGCAAGGTATCATCAAACCGCCTAATTTCAGACCTTTTGAATTTCAGACGGGCATGACTTACATTGCCGAAAAAGTTGCGCAAAAGTACGGGGCGGTAAATCTTGTCCCTATTGCTGTTGCGTATGCTTTTTTGAGAGAAGATACTCCCGAGGTTATTGTTGAAGTCGGAAAACCGATAGTTTTGACAAAAGACGATGCTGCAAATCTTGACCGTCACGAATTTACTCATAAACTTGAGCATGATTTTACGGAGCTTTGTGATAATCAGTTGAAAAATATTTCGCAAGGCAACTTTAAAGGTTACAGATATTTGTTCAAAAAGCGTCTGCACTGGTACAGAAGACTTGAAAAGAAACTCAAAGGCATTGGAATGAAAGGTTCAGGAATTTAATCCGCCTAAAAGATTAAAAGATTTTGATTTTATTGAAAAATCGAATTTGAATTTTTGTTGAAAATTTCTGCTTTTTCAAAAGCCGCAGTTGTTTTGAGTTGTGAAAAATTGAGTTGCAAAATTTTTATAACAAAATCATTTACAAAAAATCAAAAAGTATTTTTTGTGGAAGTTGTTTGTTATAAAATATTTTTATTGAAAGAGGGGAAAAATGTCATACGTTCCTTTGCATTTACACACGGAATACAGTCTTTTAGACGGTGCGATTAAGATCAAAAAGTTATGTAATTTTTGTAAAGAACAAGGTTGGCCTGCGGTTGCGATAACCGATCACGGAGTTATGCACGGAGCGATTGAGCTTTATAAAACGGCTAAAGAAATTGGTATTAAGCCGATTATAGGGATTGAAGTTTATGTTTACCATGGTGATATAAAAGAGAAGAAATCCGGACAAAACGAGCTTTATCACTTGGTTTTGCTTGCAAAAAACAATACAGGCTATAAAAATTTAGTCAAAATAGCAAGTAAATCAGCGGTTGAGGGCTATTATTACAAACCTCGTTCAAACCATGAATTGATTGAAAAATATTCAGAGGGGCTGATTTGTCTTTCGGCATGTATTCAGGGCGAAGTTTCATTTGCATTGCGTCAAAAGGATTATGAAAAGGCTTTAGAAACGGCAAAATATTATAAATCGGTTTTTGGAGATGATTATTATTTGGAGCTTCAAGACCACGGACTTACTGAAGAAGAAATTGCAAATAACGGTCTTTTGAAGATTGCAAAAGAATTAAACATAAAAACAGTAATAACGAACGACAGCCACTATTTGAAGAAGGAAGATGCATCTTGGCATGACACATTGCTTTGTATTCAAACGAACGCAAGTAAAGCGGAGAAAGAAACTCGTTTCCATTTTTCAAACGATGAATTTTACGTAAAAACTCCCGAGGAGTTAAAGGCATCTTTCAAAAAGTTAGATGATGAAACATTTGAACAATCTATAAAAAATACGGTTGAAATTGCAGAAAAGTGCAGTGTTATTATTGAACTCGGAAAGTCAAAACTTCCGTATTTTGAAGTTCCGAAAAGCTATACGATTGAATCGTATTTGGATTTTAAAGTTCGTGAGGGCTTGAAAAAGCGTTACGGAAATGTTTCCAAAGATATTGAAGAAAGAGCGAGATATGAGCTTGGCGTAATCAATCAAATGGGATTTCCGGCATACTTTTTGATTACATGGGATTTTATCAATTATGCAAAAGAAAACGGAATTCCTGTCGGTCCGGGGCGTGGTTCCGCAGCAGGAAGTATCGTTGCTTATGCACTTGGAATTACTGATATTGACCCGATTTACCACAAATTGATGTTTGAAAGATTTTTAAACCCCGAACGTATCAGCATGCCCGATATTGATATCGATTTTTGTATTGAAGGCAGAGAAAAAGTTTTTCAATATGTTGTTCAAAAATACGGAGCCGACAAGGTTTGCCAAATTATCACGTTTGGTACTTTAGCTGCGAAGAACGCACTTAAATCAGTTGCGAGAGTTTTGAATGTTCCGTTCCAAGAATCTAATAACATTGCAAAACTTATCCCGAACATGCCCGGTATTACTTTCGTTGATGACGGAAAGCACCCGTATGTTTTCAAGGAAAGTCCCGATTTCAAAAAGTTTTACGATGATGATGTGGAAATTCACGGCGACAGCTTAGTCCCCGGTGTGCCTTTGACTTCAAAGCAGTTGGTTAATGAGGCTATGAATATTGAGGGTATCAAACAAAATACGGGCATGCACGCAGCAGGTGTTGTAATTTCTCAAGTGCCGCTTGATGACCTTGTACCCTTGCAGCTCGGAAAAGAAGGTAATTTAATAACCCAGTATGAAAAACAAACTTCAGAGGATTTGGGGCTTTTGAAAATGGACTTTTTGGGGCTTCTCAACCTTACGATTATGAGAAATGCCTTGAGGTCCATCAAAAAACGTCATAATATCGATTTGGATTTGAACAAAATTCCGCTTGACGACCCCGCAACTTTTGCACTTTTGCAAAAAGGCGATACTGACGGCGTGTTCCAGCTTGAATCTGCGGGCATGAAAAAACTTGTTCGAGATTTGAAACCGTCTGTCTTTGAAGATTTGGGTGCTTTGGTTGCGATTTTCCGCCCCGGACCTTTGCAGACGGGCATGGATAAGCACTTTGTTGACAGAAAGCACGGCAGAGAGCCTGTAACTTATGACCACCCTTTGCTTGAGCCGATTTTGAAAGATACTTACGGCACAATTTTGTATCAAGAGCAGATTATGCAAATTGTACAGGATTTAGGCGGATTTACCCTTGGACAAGCGGACTTGATGCGTCGTGCAATGGGTAAAAAGAAGGTTGAAATCATTCTTGAAAACAAGACAAAGTTCGTTGACGGCTGTGCAAACCACGGTGTCGATAAAAAACTTGCGGAGAACATATTTGACCAGATGGTTGAGTTTGCAAAGTATTGTTTTAACAGAGCTCACTCGGCTGCTTATGCTTTCGTTGCTTATCAAACGGCATATTTGAAAGCTCATTATCCGATAGAATATTTTGCCGCACTTTTGTCGAGTGTAAAGGACAGTAAAGAAAAAACTCAGATGTATATTGCAATGGCACAGGACAACGGTATAAAGGTTTTGCCGCCTGATGTAAATAAATCTGATGCGGAATTTACGCCTGACGGAAATCAAATTCGTTTCGGTTTGAACTCGTTGAAAGGTGTCGGACTTCAAATTTGCGAAATGATAGAAGAAGAACGTAATAACAACGGCGAATTCAAGTCGATATATGATTTTATAACCCGACTTAATTCTAAATGTATTAATAAAAAAGCACTTGAAAGTTTTATCAAAACGGGAGCTTTGTCATCGCTGGAGCCTTGCAGAAAGAAGCTTTTCAACAATATTGATAATATGATAACAGTTTGTACGAGGGAAAATAAGGCAAAAGAACTCGGTCAGACGAGCTTGTTCTCGATGTTGGGCGATGATAATCCGATGGCGGAAAATTTTGAACTTTACGGCTCTGATGAGGAATTTTCGGATAAAGAAATTCAAGAGTTTGAAAAAGAATATTTAGGATTTTATATTACTTCGCACCCGTTAGACAGTATTCGTGAAAAATTGCCGTTTTTAACCACTTGTAATATCTGTGATTTGATGGATTTTAACGGAGAAAAGAATGTTACAATCTGCGGACTTTTGAATGCTGTTCGAACAATTCCGACGAAGAAAGACCCGACTAAATTTTTGAAATCAGGTGTTATAGAAGATTTGACCGGCAAAATTGATTTTGTAGCATTTAATAAAACGCTTGAAAAATGCGGTTCATACATTGATACCGATCAAAAAGTCATTATGTCGGGAAAATTCCAAAATCGTGAAGATGCGGCACCTCAAATAATTGTTGATGAAGTTAAACCCGTATCTAATATGAATATGGTGACTTTGAACATAAAAAAATCAATGAATTTTGATGAGATTATGTCGCTTAAGCAGGTTGTTACGGACAGTCGTGACGAGGATAATAAAGCAACGGATTCTTTATTTTTTGTAGTTGATACGGAAGAAGACAGAGAGCCTGTTAAAATCGTTGCGGATTCTAAATTGTGGGTAAATGCGACAAACGATTTTGTCCAAAGGCTTGAAAGGCAGTTTGGAGAAAAAATCGCTGTGTCGGTTGAATCCTTGGATTAATTATTTAATTTTTTTCAAAGACGAAATGTAGTTACTTGTTTGAATATCACCGTCGATTTTGGTTAAGAAAACTTGAGATGTTTCTTCGCCGATTTCGAGTTTCGGGAGCTGTGAAAGCTCTGCTGTGTAGTAACTGTGTGCGTTTTCGGAAGAATTAACTTTTTTTGCTAAAGCATTTAATGAAATTGCTCTCAAAAATCCTTCGACACCTTTGTTTTTGCTGCTGAATTTGGTGTAAACACGAAGTGAAGCGTCCATATTTTCGAGGTTTAATCTTCCGATGATGAAAGCACTTAATTGAGGAGATGCGGATTTTATCATCATTCTTTCGACGATATTGTCTTTTATGATGAGTGTTCCGTTGATTTTGTTGAAAGTGCCGTCAGGAATATTGATTAAGTCAAAAAGGGTTGACGGGCTAATCATAGCGAGCGGATTTCTGAATAAAGAAGCGGCATTCAAGGCATATTGAACGAGTCCTAATTTTGAGATTGAACCGTTGTTTACTGCGAATTGAATTTTTCCGTTTAATTTTGCGGAATTATCAGTGTTAAATTCAAGTAATGCACTTGCTTTGCCTGAAATTTCTCTGCTCAAATTCAAGACGGAAGTTGCGATTGCATCAGTGTCAACATCTTTAGCTCCAAGTCTTACGCTGTATTGTTGTTTTAAAAGGTCGCAATAGAGTTTGAGGGTTGAAATTCCGTCAGCAAAATCGAATTTGTTTGATTGAATTTGCAGGATACCGTCTTTTGAGAGGGTTAAATCAGCGTGAAGATTGCCGAATTTTATTTGTTTGTAGGAACCTTTTTCCGCATTGAATTTGCAATTTTTTACAATTATTAAATCAGGTTGAAATTCAATAGGGGTATTTTCGTCCGAGGTTGTTGTTTCTTGTTTTGTTTGTTTTTCTTCAACTTCAAAATATTTTAGCGGAACGTCGCTTTTTACGGCTTGAGGTCTGTTCGGATTTTGCGGACGAGGTTTGCGTGGTGCATTTTCCGGTCTTGGTGCAAATGTCTGCATAATTCTTTCAACGTCAATTTCCGCAAGGTTGAGGTTGATATTTTCAACTATAATCGGGAAAAGAATTTTGTTTTGAATTTGTCCCGAAAAATCATATTTCGTTCTTCTGAAAGTACCGTCAGATGTGATTGTGACGAAATTTTCATCAGCATTTATTGAAGCTTTTTTCAAGAAAAAGTGCTGACCGACAATTCTTACCGAATTGAGGTCAAGTTTTCCGAAGATTTTAGGAGTTTTAGAATTTATGAATTTTAAATTACCGAAGAAAGTGCCTCTTTTCAAGACTTTTTGACCGACGAGAACATTAAAAAATTCACTCGGCAAAGGTTCGGGAATTTTAAATTCAAGTTCTTTTAAATATCCCGTAGCTGCGTTTGTGATTGCTCTTACGGTGACTAAAGGTCTGTCGGGGCGGACATTTTCAGCGATATGGTCAGCAATGTAGTAATTTATGTGATTTATGAAAACGTCATTTCCGATGACTGAAACGTCAATTCCCATTGCACGGTCGAATTTATTCGGGCTGATGCTCATATTTTCAAAGAGTAAATCGCTTCCTTGCGGAACTTTCACACCGCCTTTGACATCAACTTTGCCTGAAATGTCGAAAAGAACTTTCAAGGCGAAGGGGGCATTTTTGACGATATTAATTTTCGAGCCTGCAAGTTTTGAGATGTAAGATGCAAGTTCATCGTATGCCGAACCTGTTATAATCAGTTCTGTGTCGGCAGTTTTGGGGTAATTTTTAATTGTTCCGTACATTGCAACTTCGTTGATTTTTGACGAACCGTAAAATCCTTTAAAATCTTTAAGTTGAATGTCTTGCGAATTAACGATTATAGAGCCTTTTGTTATTGTCAAAGGTATATTTGCGAGCGGAATGAGTTTCCCTGTAATTTTATTAACGTTTACGATTGAATTAAGTGATTTTTCGGTTACGTTGACTTTAAAATTAAAATCTCCCGAAAGGTTTTGAAAACAGTTCATAACCTCATCGCCGTTGGGGATAAGCATATTTGTTCTCAAAAATTTATCGACGTTTGCAATATCAAATTTGTCAGAGGATAAAGACAAGTCAAAATGGTTGTATTTATCGGCAACTGCGTTGATTTTGATGTTTGATTTGTTAATTTTGAGATTGAAATCATCAATAAATAATTTATGGTCTTTTATGTAAATATTATCTTTGTCTTTGAGTAAAAAGCGAAGTCGTTCGTTTTTGTAATCGACATCGACAAGAGTTCCGAATCGGAGAAATCTTTTTTCGCCTGTTTTAGCGAGCGAAATGTTTCCTGATAAAAATTTTATCAAAACGTCTTGAGGAGTTTTGTAAAAAACGGCACATTTTTTGATATAGAAAACGGAGTCGAACCAATCTACGGTAAAGTCAGAGGGTTGTTCAGCGGTTTCTGTTTGATTGATTTTAAGGGTGGAAAGGCTGTTCACATCGATGTAAAGTTCATCTGCACCGACTTTTTCGAGAATTAATTTTTTGTTTAAAATTTCAGAAAAATCGCATTCAAAGTCCAAATTTTGAACACTTAATAAAACTTTTTCATTTTTGGCGAGGTAAATGCTGTCGGATTTAAAAGCCAAATTAGGTGAGAGAGATGTTTTTAATGAGGGTTTGTAAACGACAAGTTCCGCATTACAAACGTTTTTGAGATAATTTTGAACTGAGTCCCATACGGCTTGGCTGCTGATTACAGCGGGCAAAATAATTAAATATGAAAAAATCGCAAAAATAGCCAAAACTATTATAGTTACGGGGATTAAGAATGTTTTTAATATTTTTTTTGACATTTTAAACCTCTTGAAAGAGCATACAATTATATATTATACTGTTTTTATGAAAAAAATTTTTACTATGTTAATTATTATAATAACGCAAGTATCTGCAATTTGTGAAGTTGTAAACGCAGCAGAGGTTAATACCTTTTCACAAAACAATAAATATTACGGTCTTGTTGATAAGGACGGAAATACAGTTCTTGAGGCGAAATATAAAAAGGTTATTAAACTCGGAAAAAATGCTTGGATTGTTCAAAATAAGAAAAACCGATTTGGTTTGATGGATAATGAGGGCAAAATATTAGTTCCGTTGAAATACCGCCATGTTGAAAGATTGTTTGATAAATGGGTGAAGTTCGGCAATGATACGGATTTCGGAATTTATGACGAGTTTGGAAAAGTTGTTGTTCCGGCTGAATTCAGGGCAATTGAGCCATTGTTCGGCGGAAAATTTTTGACATATAAAGATTATAAATACGGAATTTATTCCAATAAGGGCGAAAAACTTTTGGATAATGAGTTTGATATGATTTATATGCCGTCACCCAAAGTTACCCGTATTCAAAAAGACGGTGAGTGGATTGAGGTTGAAAAAATCACGGCGGAAGAAGCTGCAAAAATAACAGATGCGGAAGTCAAGGAATTTAATAACGAGCATTTTAAGATTACGCATTTGTTTATAAATACAGGTGTCGGAGCAGGTTATTCGGTTTTGACCGCAACGGATTATACCCTGAAAATGTTTTCGTCAATTTCAAGAGCTTATGAAGATACGATAGACGAATTGATGCTTTCACAAGGCGTTGATACGGTTTCTATATTTATGAAATTGAGCTGGCTTCCGAAATTTCCGTTTGTTTATGCAAATAAGTACGGAACAAACCTTTTGCAGCCAAATCAGGGTCCGCTTTCGGATTTAAGAAACGAATTAAAAAACCAAATGAAGTAGTTTTATATTATTTATACTTGTTACTAAAAGAATATTTTTTAATAAATATTCTCTTATTTTTTTTGAGAAATAATTCCTCCAAAAGATGTATCTTTAAGTTTTTTTAAGTTGTGTTTTCGGTTGTTGTGACTGGGATTTTGATGAAAATGGATTTGAAAAAATAAAATTTTTTATAAAAAAGAAAGAAAAACCCCTTGCAAAAAAAAAATGTTTGTCGTAGATTAGAGGAGTGGACGGAAGCGGACACGCCGGCGAGCCGACCGAGAGGTTG